>QFQX01000010.1 GCA_003248775.1 Shinella sp.
CGTTGTCCTTGCAAACGCACTCCTGCGTAAACAGCAAAAGTGGACGCCAAAACCCGCTTGATCAAAACGGATACTTTAAGAGAGCGTAGACGCTTTCTTCTCGGTTCGGCAGAGTCGGGCGGGAGATGACGGAAGCGAGCCGTCAGCCAGTTACGTCTCGTTCTCTTCGTCCCTTCTAAGGGGACGAAAACTCATTCGGTGCAGCGGGCAGGGGCCATGGATGGCGATGGCCGCACGATGCTGGGCGGTGCCATAGCCGGCATGACCTCCGAAGCCGTAATCCGGATAGAGGAGGCCTGCCCGTGCCATCATTCTGTCGCGAGTGACCTTCGCAAGGATCGAGGCGGCGGCGATTGAGACGGACCGGGCGTCTCCCTTGACGACAGCTTTGCCGCTGCAGATGAGCCCGGGCGGTACATCCTTTCCATCCACCAGAACATGGCGCGGCGCAATCGTGAGGCCTGCCACCGCGCGGCGCATGGCATCGAGGCTTGCCTTGCGGATATCCCGCTGATCGATATGGCGGGGCGAGGACGAGGCGATGGAGACCGTGGCATTCTCGAGAATGATCTCGAATAGAGCTTCGCGCTGTGCCATCGAGAGCTTCTTGGAATCGTTGAGGCCGGCGGGAATCTTGTCGGGATCGAGAATGACCGCCGCCGCGACCACCGGGCCGGCAAGAGGCCCCCGGCCGGCTTCATCCGTACCTGCAACGGGGAAAAGCCCATCCTGTATCGTCATCCTCTCGATGGAAAAATCCGGACCGAGCGAGGCTGTTTCGAAAAGAGATGGAGAATCGGGTGGCGTGCGACGTTTCATGCGGCGGAAAATCGCACGCTCACCCGATCTCCTGCAAGTCCCCGGCATCGATGTCCGTGAGGGGGCACGGAAACATCGTTGCGGCTGCCGGGAGACCTGTCAATTCCGGTGCGAGGCGGCGGATGGCACCGGAAGCTTCCTGTCCGGCCAGGAAAGCCGGAAAATTCAAAATTGATGGCTCCGTTCAGAGCAGCGATAGCTGCACACCGCTGCCATCCGGGGGCGTGAACAGGTCGTCGCGCAGATGCATGCTGCGGCGGATCATGCCGAGCCGCTTGGTCGCCATCTCGAAGCGGCGGCTGATCTGCCAGGCATAGGGACCGGCGCCCTTCATCCGCTTGCCGATCTCGGCGTCGTAATCCTTGCCGCCGCGCATGGAACGCACCAGCGACATCACATGCCGGTAGCGGTCCGGATAGTTCTGCAGCAGCCAGTCGCGGAAGAGGGGGCTTACCTCGTAAGGCAGCCGCAGCAGAACATAGCCGGCCTCGGTGGCGCCGGCAGCTTTGGCCGAATCCAGCACGCGCTCGATCTCGTGATCGTTGAGCGCCGGGATCACCGGCGCGACCAGGACACCCGTCGGTATGCCGGCTTCCGAAAGGCCGCGGATTGCCTCCAGCCTGCGGCTCGGTGTCGAGGCGCGGGGCTCCATGCTGCGCGCCAGCTTGCGGTCGAGCGTCGTGACCGAAATCGCAACCTTGGCCAGCCCGCGTGCGGCCATGGAGGAGAGGATGTCGAGATCCCTGAGGATGAGGGCGGACTTGGTAACGATGGCGACCGGATGGTTGGCCTTGTCCAGCACTTCGAGGATCTGCCGCATGATGCGCCATTCCCGCTCGATCGGCTGGTAGGGGTCGGTATTCGTGCCGATGGCGATGGTCCGCGGCTTGTAGCCGGGCTTGGCGAGTTCCCGTTCCAGCAGCTTCGGGGCATCGGGCTTGGCAAACAGCTTGGCCTCGAAATCGAGCCCGGCCGAAAGCCCCATATAGCTGTGGGTTGGTCGTGCGAAGCAGTAGATGCAGCCATGCTCGCAGCCCCGGTAGGGATTGATCGAGCGATCGAAGGGAATATCGGGCGACTCGTTGCGGGTGATCGCCGTGCGTGGTTTTTCGACCTGCACCTCGGTGCGGAAGGGTGGCATGTCCTCCAGTGTCGACCAGCCGTCATCAAAGGCGACGCGCTCCTTGTTTTCGAAACGGCCGGAAGGATTCATCCCGGCGCCGCGTCCGCGACGACGATCGATCTCGATCCTGAGACCGGAAGCAGAAACCATCGCATCGGCAATATCTGCCGTATTGGCAGGCTGAAATGCAGCCTGCCCCATAAGAGACAGCTCGTTCATGTTTGCTCCTCGCGGCTGCGTACAGCTCGCCGTTGATGATTAAATTCCTACCGGCAAAATGAGAACATTGCAAGAACAAAAATCAAAAATGGATTGTGGCAATTGCTTGTGCGATGCGGTAAACCTAACTAATGCTGACAGTAATCATGGAATGCCGCGATCAGGAACCCGAGCTCGCGCAAACGCTCGGCGTTCTGGTGGCAGGTGCCGTCGAGGGGCTGGTGAGCGACGTGGTGGTTCTCGACCACGGTTCGCGCGATGGCACGTCCCGCATTGCCGATGCCGCCGGTTGCCGTTTCTATGTCCAGTGGGACATCAAGGATGTGCTTCGCGCCGTGCGCGGTGAATGGCTGCTTCTGGTCGAACCGGGCGCGCGGCCTTCTCATGGCTGGATCGACGAGATCGCCGAATACATTGCCCTCAACAAGGTGCCGGCGCGCTTTTCTGCATCACGCTATTACCGGCGCCCCTTCTATCAGCGCATCGGCCGCAAGTTGCCGCCGCTGGAGAACGGCCTCCTGATGCCGAAGCGCAATGCTATCGCCGTTGCCAAATCGGGCATGGAACTCGATCAGTTTGCTGTCGGCCAGAAGCCAAGACAGCTCGCGAGCGAAATCATCCCGTCCTGGGTTGCGCGCCAGACTCGTGTCGGCGAAGCTGCCGCCGGCGGTTGACTTAGGCTTGGTTTCCGCGCTTCAGGTGCTCGTCCAGCCGGGGCATGATTTCCACGAAATTGCAGGGCATGTGCCGGTAGTCGAGCTGGGCCTTCAGAATGCCATCCCATGCGTCCTTGCAGGCCCCTGGTGATCCCGGCAGCACGAAGATGAAGGTGGCGTTGGCAACGCCACCCGTCGCCCGCGACTGGATGGTGGATGTGCCGATCTTCTCGTAGGAAATACGATGAAAGATTGCTGAAAACCCGTCCATCTTCTTTTCGAACAGCGGTTCCAGTGCTTCCGGCGTTACATCGCGCCCGGTGAAGCCCGTGCCTCCGGTCGTGATGACGACGTCGATTTCAGACGAGAGAGTCCAGGCATGCACCTGGCTGTAGATGCGCTCGCGATCATCCGTCACGATCACCCGGTCGACCAGCCGATGGCCGGCATCGAGAATGCGGGCCGTGAGCGTATCTCCCGATTTGTCGTCAGCCAGAGTGCGGCTGTCGGAAACGGTCAGCACGGCAATGCCGACGGGGATGAAAGGGCGTGTCTCGTCGATACGGGCCAAGATGGTTCTCCTGCGGCGCGCTCCCTTCCGTTCTTCGCCGCCCTTGCGTCGGAACGGCCTGCGAAGGGAAGGCGTAGCTAAACGGTCGTCTTCGTTGCCTGGAAATACCAGTCGGGACGCTCTCGGGAAAGCTTTGCGGCAGCCGTTTCGGCTGCGGCATGATCGCCATAAAGGCCGAAGCAGGTTGCGCCCGAGCCGGACATCCGAACGAACAGCGCTCCGCTTTCTTCAAGCATCCCGGATATCATGCCGATCTCCGGCAGGATCGCGCGTGCCGGCGGCTCCAGGTCGTTTCGCGCGGTTTTCAGGAATGCCAGCCATTCGCCGATGTCGGAACCATCAGGTGAAGCGCCGACCGGCGGATTGTCCTTCTGCGTCAGCCGCCGGAAGATTTCCGGTGTGGAGACGCCCTTCAACGGATTGGCGAGCACCATGGAAAGCGCCGGCATGGCGGGCAGCGTCTCGATGTCCTCGCCTATGCCGCGAGCCCGCAATGGCTGGCCGGCGAGGCACATCGGCACGTCCGCGCCAAGCCTCAGCGCAATCGCGGCAAGCGTTTCAGCGGGCAGGGTGGCGTTCCACACGCGCATGAGGCCGCGCAAGGTCGCGGCCGCATCGGCCGATCCGCCGCCGATGCCCGAGGCGACCGGCAGGTTCTTTTCGAGCATGATTGCGACGGAGGGTGCGCTTTGCCCTTGCTGCCCAAGCGCCGAACGCAGGTTGTCCCGCGCCTTGAGCACCAGATTGTCATCCTGCCCGGTTGCGTCGGCGGAAAGCAGGGCGCCGAACCGCCCGCCGAGCTCGAAGCTGTCCCGTTCTGCCGGTGTGAAAGTCAGGCGATCGAAGGCATCTGCGGCGAATGTGACGATGCTGTCGAGCAGATGATAGCCATCCGCGCGCCGACCGGTCACATGCAGCGCAAGATTGATCTTGGCGGATGCCGTCTCGACGACCTCCGCCTCATTCTTCGTATCGCCAGAAATCACGGCCGTCAGGATTTCTTTTCGACCGGAGCCGGTTCCGGCGGCTTTTCAGTCGTCGGGGCTGCTGCCTTGGCGGCATCGGCTTCGAGCGGCGGCAGGCCCTTGTCGATCTTCAGCTGGATCTTCGGGATCTCCGCTTCCTCGGGCTTGGAGGCCAGCGCCCGCTTCCACTGATAGGTGGCTTCGAGCTGTCGGCCGACCCGCCAGTATGCGTCGCCGAGGTGGTCGTTGATCGTGGCGTCGCCGGCCTTCAGTTCGACGGCTCGCTCCAGCTCGGTCACCGCTTCATCGAAACGGTTGAGGCGGAAATAGGCCCAACCGAGCGAATCGACGATGTAGCCGTCATCCGGACGAAGCTCGACCGCCTTGCGGATCATGCCGAGGCCTTCTTCCAGGTTGCGGTTCATGTCGACCCAGGAATAGCCGAGATAGTTCAGAACCTGCGGTTGATCAGGGTTTAGCTCCAGCGCCTTGCGGAAGTTAGGCTCGGCCTGATCCCATTTCTTCAGGCGTTCGTAAGCGATGCCTCGCTGGAAGAAGATCGACCAGTGGCTCTTTTGTGGTGTGTTGCCGATGATCTCGACAGCCTTGTCGTAGTTCTCTGCCATCGCCGCATAGTCCTTGGCGTCGGAGAGCACGCTGCCATAGGCGAGGTAGCTGCGGATGTCGGAAGGATCGGACGCGATCAGCGACTTGAGGTGCTTGCGGGCCTCATCCACCTTGCCTGTTTCGGCAAGGGTGAGGCCGAGCTGCAGCTCGGAGATACGGCGCATCGGGGAGGAGGTCGGCACCTGGCTGTAGAAATGGATTGCCCGTTCCGGCTGCTTGGCGCTTTCCGAAATGCTGCCAAGCAGGATCAGCGTGTCGGCGCTGGTCTTGTCGAGCGCATGGGCGAGTTGCAGGTAGAGCAGAACGGTATCTTCCGCGCCGTCGCGGTTGAGCGCGCCGCCGATGGAGAAGAGCACGCCGGCGGCTCCTTCGGAAGCCGTCTTTACCAGGGCCTCGGGCTTTTCGTCCTTGGAGATCCGGTCGCGCAGCGCCTTGAAGGGTGCGTAGTTCGTGATCATCTCGTCGCCGGCCGAAATGGCGTCGAGCGCCTTCTGCTTGTTGCCGGCCTGTGCTTCGAGCGCAGCGAGCGACATGACCGCACGCATGAATGTATCCGGAGCGGTCGCGCCGCCGGCCCGGTCGGTCACGGTCTCGTTGAAGTGCCGGCGGGCGGCATCGGTGTCGCCGATCACGCTGGCGATCGCGCCGGCATTGTAGTTCTTGAATATGCCATACCAGTTCGGCCCCTTCAGGCCCTGAACCATCGCAAGCGCTTCCTTGCCTTTGCCTTCGCCAACCATCGACCATGCGATCAGGAGCTGGTTCATCAGCCTGTCCAGATCGTTTGGACCTGTATAGGTGAGGATCTTTTGCGCGTCGGAATATTTGCCGTCGCGGATGTCCCGGAAAGCTCGGGCAACGGAGGTCACGCGGTCCACGGCCGCATCGTGCTTCAGCACTTCGGCGAGTTCCACGCCCTCGTTGAAGTCGCCGTTCATGAGTAGCGAGATCATCAGCCGTTCCTGGATGTCCAGTTCGTTCGGCTGGAAGGTGAGTGCCTTCTTGTAGAAGGCAATAGCGCTGGCATAGTCACGGTCGGCATCAGCCGTGCGGGCGGCAAGAAATGCGCCGGCAAAGGTGTCCACACTGTCGATATCGAACTTTTCTGCCGTCTCGGCCTGTGCCGGCTTGTCCTCGGCGGAAGCCGTCGTGGCGGCAAGTCCCGCCTGCATGATCGAGACCAGGAGCGAAAGCGCCGTGCCGGTAAGAAGACGGAGGGCAAAGCTTTGCCGCATGAATGAGCCTTTCAAGAATCGATAAGGAGGCGTGCAGGACAGCATCTACCCCGTGACATGCCATGTTTCACTCAACAGCATGGCTTTTTTGAAGCAGGCCCGCAAGGCAATGTCACAGTTCGCCCCCTAAGTGCTCGGTCAGTTCACTCGGGCGATACAGAAATCGATGACGTCCAACAGGGCGGATTTATAGGCGGTTTCAGGCAGCGGCGCGAGCGCGTCGCGGGCAATGGTGCCGTAATGCAGGGCACGGGCGATGGTATCGTTGAGCGCGCCATATTTGGTGATCAGGCCGAGTGCCTTTTCCAGCCGCGCATCGTCGTTCTGTGCGCCCTCGATGGATTCGCGCCAGAACTCCCGTTCGGCCTGCGTGCCGCGACGGTAGGACAGGATGACCGGCAGGGTGATCTTGCCTTCGCGGAAGTCGTCACCGACATTCTTGCCGAGATCGGCTGCCTTGCCGCCGTAATCCAGGGCGTCATCGACGAGCTGAAAGGCGAGACCGAGGTTCATGCCGTAAGACTTGAGCGCATTGCGCCCGGCGCGGTCGGCGCCGGCGATGATCGGGCCGACTTCCGCGGCTGCTGCAAAGAGCGCCGCCGTCTTGGCGCGGATGACCGAGAGATAATCGTCCTCGGTGGTCTCCATGTTCTTGGCGACCGAAAGCTGGAGAACCTCTCCCTCCGCGATGACCGAAGCGGCGCCGGACAGGACGTCGAGCGCTTCGAGCGACCCCACTTCCACCATCATGCGGAAGGCCTGACCGAGAAGGAAGTCGCCGACGAGAACGCTTGCCTGGTTGCCCCAGATCATGCGGGCGGTGGACTTGCCGCGACGGAGGTCGCTTTCATCCACCACGTCGTCATGCAGAAGCGTTGCGGTATGCATGAACTCGACGCTGGTCGCGAGCTTCACGTCGCCATCGCCCTCGTAGCCGAACAGCGCCGCGGAAGCGAGCGTCAGCATGGGCCGCAGACGCTTGCCACCGGACGAGATAAGGTGGTTTGCGACTTCCGGGATCATCTGGACGTCGGAACCGGCCTTGGACAGGATCAACTGGTTGACCCGCTCCATGCCTGGTTTCGTCAGGTCCACCAGCGGCTTGATGGAAGCCTGTTTGTTTTTGTTTTCCTCAAGCGGTATGACTACGCCCAACGCACCGGACTCCAATTGCATTTTGGGGGCGACAATAAAAAGTGGCGACATCAACAGCAAGCACGAATTGGTGCATCTCGCCTTTTTCATTAGGGTTTTGAGGTAAAATGTACGAGATCATCCGCACCAACGACGCCGTTCTCCTCTCTTTCGCCGAAAGCCTGCTCAAGGATGCCGGGATTCCCTGCATGATCGCCGATCAGGCCATGAGCATTCTGGAAGGATCGCTCGGTATGTTGCCCCGGCGACTTCTGGTTGCCGAGGAGCAGGCGGAAGAGGCACGCAAATTGCTGATCGACGCCGGTCTCGCCGACGAACTGCGCGACGAGGACGAATAACCTTGTCAGGCTCGGTCCCAGGCGTGGTCGTGGATACCATCGACGCCTTCCATCGCGGTCGCTTTCATCTCGTCCAGCCGAAGGGCAGGGGACACCGCGCCGGCATGGATGCCATGCTGCTCGCATCCCTTGTCGACGCGCAGAAACCTTTTCGCCTTGCCGATCTCGGCGCCGGCGCGGGTGCCGCTGGCCTTGCGGTTGCGGCGCGGCTGGAGGGCGCGCAGGTAACGCTGGTCGAACGCTCGCCGGATATGGCGGCTTATGCCCGCAGGAGCCTGGACTTGCCCGAAAACGCGGTGTTTCGCTCGCGGGTAGACGTGATAGAGGCCGATGTCACGCTGACTGGCCGGGCGCGTGTTGCCGCAGGCCTTGCCGATGACAGTTTTGACCATGTCATCATGAACCCGCCCTTCAATGACGCCGGTGACCGCAAGACGCCGGATGCGTTGAAGGCAGAGGCCCATGCCATGACGGAAGGCCTGTTCGAAGGCTGGATCAGGACCGCGGGCGCGATCATGGTGCCCGGAGGCCAGCTGTCGCTGATCGCCCGCCCGCAATCCGTGGCCGAGATCATCGCCGCCTGCGGCAAACGTTTCGGCGGGCTGGAGATCACACCGGTCTATCCGCGGGTTGGGGAGAATGCAGTGCGCATCCTCGTGACCGCCATCAAGGGATCGCGTGCGCGGCTGAACTTTCGCTCGCCGCTCCTGATGCATGATAATCCCGAGAGCCACAAGTTCTCGGCTTTCGTAGACGACCTGAACAACGGCCGCGCTGCCTATCCGCGCGGCTAGGCAGTCGCTTTCTTGTCGGTCAGCCGGTTAGGAAGTCGCTGACCAGCTTGACGTTGAGCGCCGTGATGACGATGGCGATCAGCAGCGCGATTGCCGACAGCCAGCGGGGCGAGACGAGCGCGCCCATCTTCGCGCGGTCCGCGGTCATCAGCACCAGCGGAAAGACGGCGAAGGGCAGTTGCAGGCTGAGTACGACCTGGCTGAGGATCAGCAGTTCCGCCGTGCCGCTTTCTCCGTACCAGATGGCGACGAAGCCGGCGGGGATGATGGCAAGGCCGCGCGTCAGAAGCCGCCGCACCCACGGCTTCAGCTTCATGTCGAGGAAGCCTTCCATGACGATCTGGCCGGCAAGTGTGGCGGTCAGCGTCGAGTTGAGGCCGCTGCAAAGCAGCGCCACGCCGAAAAGCGCCGGCGCTACGGAGCTGCCCAGTAATGGCGACAGCAGTGCATGGGCATCGCCGAGTTCGGCAACCTCCTGATGGCCGCTGCGGTGAAAGGTTGCCGCCGCAAGGATCAGGATCGAGGCATTCACCAGGAAGGCGAAGAAAAGCGCCAGCGTCGAGTCGAGCGTTGCGAATGTCAGGGCCATCCTGCGGCTCTTGTCATTGTCCTCGATGCTGCGGGTCTGCACGATGCCGGAATGCAGATAGAGATTGTGCGGCATCACCGTCGCGCCGATAATGCCGATGGCGATGTAGAGCATGGCCGGGTTTGTCACGACCTCCATCGTCGGCAGGAAGCCCGTTGCCACTTCCGACCAGTCGGGCCGGGCAAGCGCAAGCTGCACGGCGAAACTCAGGCCGATGACTGCGGTAAGTGTGATGACGAAGATTTCCACCCAGCGAAAACCGAGGCGTTGCAGCAGCAGCACGATGAAGACATCGACGGCCGTAATGAGAACGCCGACGGCAAGCGGCAGGCCGAAGATGAGCTGAAGGCCGATGGCCGTGCCGATCACTTCGGCGATGTCGGTCGCCACGATGGCGATTTCCGCGATCACCCAGAGCGCAATGCTCACCGGCTTAGGATAGGCATCCCGGCAGGCACGGGCGAGGTCGCGGCCGGAGGCGATGGCAAGGCGCGCGGCAAGCGCCTGCAGAAGAATTGCCATGCTGCTTGACAGCAGGATGGCGACGAGCAGCGCATAACCGAAGCGCGAGCCGCCCGCGAGCGACGTTGCCCAGTTGCCCGGATCCATGTAGCCGACCGCCACCAGATAGCCGGGACCGAGAAACGCGAGAGCCCGCCGCCAGAAGGGGCTGCTGCTTTTGACCGGGATGGTGGCGTGTGTTTCCGAAAGCGACGGTACGCCGCGTTCTCGCCGCCAGGCGGTTTGAGGCGTGTCGCTGATGCCGGGTTCGGCCATGGAAAATCATTTCTTGAATGCGAATAAATCGCAACAATAGCTATGCCCTGTTTGTGCAGTGCGCAAGTGCCTTTGGCCGGCATTGCGTGACTTTTGGTGGTCGGCCGCGCCACATGCGCACGGCTCTACCGCCGGCACTGAACGAGGAGGGCGGCAGTTTTTGCGCTGGATGCAGATTTGACGGCCACTTCTTTCGTCGGTAAGCGACGGTATCGGCAGGCATTGCGCCTGACACCAATCTTCCTACATGTGTTGCCAGAACACGTAACAAGACAGTGAGTGAGTTTTGATGGCCGGATGGTTGAAGCGCCTTTTGCCGAAGAGGTTTCGGAACGATAGTGTCGTTATTCCAGTGGTGCGTCTGCACGGCGCGATCATGAGCGGGGGCGGCAAGTTCAAGCAGAACCTCAACCTCGCCGGCGTTGCCCCCATGCTGGAAAAGGCCTTCGCGAAGAAGGACAGCCCGGCAGTGGTCCTGTCGATCAATTCTCCCGGCGGTTCACCGGTGCAGTCGCGCATGATCTTTGAGCGCATTCGTGCGCTGGCGGAGGAAAAGCACAAGCGCGTGCTGGTGTTTGTCGAGGATGTCGCGGCATCCGGCGGTTACATGATCGCGCTCGCCGGCGACGAGATCATCGCGGACCAGACCTCCATCGTCGGTTCGATCGGTGTCGTTTCCGGCGGTTTCGGCTTCCCCGAACTCCTGAAGAAGATCGGTGTCGAACGGCGCGTCTATACCGCCGGCGAGAACAAGGTGATCCTCGATCCCTTCAAGCCGGAAAAGGAAAGCGACATCGAATATCTGAAGACGCTGCAGCTCGAGATCCATCAGGTCTTCATCGACATGGTGGTGAGCCGCCGCGGCAGCGTATTGTCCGATGATCCCTCGCTGTTTTCCGGCCTCTTCTGGACCGGGCGGCGCGGGCTGGAACTCGGCCTCGTCGACAGCCTCGGGGATATGCGCAGCGAGATCAAGAAACGCTACGGCAAGGATGCGAAGCTTGAACTCGTCTCCGGCGCCCGGGATTTCTTCGGTCGTCGCGTGCCGGGGGTCTCGGTTTCGGCCGATGGCATGGGCGAGATCGCCGCAGTCGCCGTCTCCGGTCTTGCCGAAACGCTGGAAGAGAGAGCATTGTGGAGCCGTTACGGACTCTGACATCGCGGGAGGAACATGTCGCGGATCATATTTTTCATCGTTCTCATCGGCGGGGTCTACTGGTTCTACCGCCGTTTCGTGAACGACGCCCAGAAGCTTTCGGCCAAGGCGAAGCGCGTCCACAAGGAACGCCGCAACTCCGCCCACGGCACGCTAGTCAAGGATGAAAAGACCGGCGAATACCGCGTGCGGCACGAGGACGAATAGGCGTTCGGCTTGTCCGGTTTTCACACTAATGAAGCATGTATCGACAATGTTGATATATGCTCCCGAGTGGTAGAGTTGCTTTATCTGCCTATGAGGAGCTCAGAAAATGCGTGTCACGGTCAAGAAGTGGGGAAATAGTGCTTCTGTGCGCATTCCGGCTGCGGTTCTGGAGGCGGCGAACCTGAAGCTGGATGCCGAAGTTGATGTGCGCGAGGAAAACGGAAGGATCGTGATAGAGCCCTTGAGGGTGTCTTCCTACGATCTGGATGCCCTTCTGGGTGGCATTTCCGAACAGAACCTGCATTCCGAGGAGGATTTCGGTACTCCGCTCGGAAAGGAAATGCTCTGATGGGGCCTTCCTACGTGCCGGAAGCGGGCGACGTTGTCTGGCTGCACTTTGATCCGCAGGCTGGTCATGAACAAGCAGGACATCGACCCGCCGTGGTGATCAGCCCCGCAGCCTATAACGGCAAGACGGGCCTGATGCTGTGTTGTCTGATGACGACGCGCATCAAGGGTTATCCCTTTGAAGTTGTGCTATCCGGCGCGAGACCAGGCGTTGCACTCTCCGACCAGATCAAGAGCCTCGACTGGCGTGCCCGAAAGGCGGAATTCAAAGGGCGGGTTCAGCCGGCCGAACTTGCCGAGATCCGGGCAAAGGCGACAGCATTGATCGGGCATTGATATAAGAATACTCCGTGGTCAAAATCCTTGACCCCTTCGCCCCGTCGTGGCACCAGACGGGCCACCTTTGCAAGACAAGCTCCGGACGAAAATCCCATGACCGAGACCACCATCGCCCCCCATATGGACCCCAAGCGCTCGTTTCAGGCCCTGATCCTGACCTTGCACAATTACTGGGCCGACAAGGGTTGCGCGGTTCTCCAGCCTTACGACATGGAAGTCGGCGCCGGTACCTTCCATCCCGCGACGACATTGCGCGCGCTCGGCCCCAAGCCGTGGAAAGCGGCTTACGTCCAGCCCTCGCGTCGTCCGTCTGACGGCCGCTATGGTGAAAACCCCAACCGTCTGCAGCACTATTATCAGTATCAGGTCATCCTGAAGCCGAACCCTTCGAACCTGCAGGAACTCTACCTGGGCTCGCTCGCGGCCATCGGCCTCGATCCGCTGCTGCATGACGTCCGCTTCGTCGAGGACGACTGGGAAAGCCCGACGCTTGGCGCCTGGGGTCTCGGCTGGGAATGCTGGTGCGATGGCATGGAAGTCTCGCAGTTCACCTATTTTCAGGCCGTCTGCGGCATCGATTGTTCGCCGGTCGCCGGCGAACTGACCTACGGTCTGGAACGTCTCGCCATGTATGTGCAGGGCGTCGATAACGTCTACGACCTCAACTTCAACGGCCGCGAAGGCAATGAGAAGATTTCCTATGGCGATGTCTTCCTGCAGGCCGAGCAGGAATATTCCCGCCATAACTTCGAATACGCCAACACTGAAATGCTGCACCGGCATTTCATCGACGCCGAGAAGGAATGCCAGGCCCTGCTCGCCGCCGGCGCGCCGGGCGATCCGAGTGCCCTGCACAAATGCGTCTTCCCGGCCTATGACCAGTGCATCAAGGCATCGCACGTTTTCAACCTGCTGGATGCCCGCGGCGTGATCTCTGTCACAGAACGCCAGAGCTACATCCTGCGCGTGCGCACGCTCGCCAAGGCCTGCGGCGAGGCTTTCCTGCTCACCGACGCCGGCGGCGCAAACTTCGGCAAGGCCGCCTGAAAAGGGGGGGCGAAATCTCGCCTGCATGCCGGAAGCTACACTTCTTTTAAGTTGCAACGGTCGGGAAGACATCGTCTTCTCGGCCGTTATGCTGTGAAGGGTAATCCCTGTCGTTCGGAACCGGGATGCCGCCGATACCTTACAGCACGTCGCGCAAAAGTGTGCAGCGGTTTTGCGGCACGACATGCGATGAAACAAGGACTTAAAGCGTAGAGAGCGAATCTGAAAGATCGCGACACGCTTTAGTCCCCATTCTTGGCACGACCGTTCGATGCATCATGACTTTGGCGGTGCAACCGGTTAACGTGAGCCTATTAAGTCTGGGAGCCCGATTTCATGTTTACGATCCTCGTTATTCTTGCCGCCGTCGCCGTTTATGTCGTCTATATCTACAACAGCCTCGTCAAATCCCGGCAGATGACCGAGGAGGCATGGTCAGGCATCGACGTGCAGCTGAAGCGGCGTGCGGATCTGATCCCGAACCTGATCGAGACGGTGAAGGGCTATGCCGCCCATGAAAAGGGTACGCTTGAAGAGGTTGTCGAACTGCGCAACAAGGCGCAGGCGGTGCCCTCGGGCGATGTCGCCGGCCGCGCCCAGGCGGAAGGTCTTCTCGGTCAGGCGCTCGGCCGGGTGATCGCGCTTGCCGAAGCCTATCCCGATCTCAAGGCCAACCAGAACTTCCTCGAACTGCAGAAGTCGCTGGAGACCATCGAGGGAGAGATCCAGATGTCGCGCCGTTACTACAACGGTGCTGCACGCGATCTGAACGTCAAGGTCGACAGCTTTCCGTCCAACCTCGTCGCCCGCAATTTCGGCTTCGGCAAGGCGGGCTATTTCGAGATTACCAACGAGGCCGACCGCGCCGTGCCGAGCGTGAAGTTCTGATCGGCCCGGAGCCCCGCATGTCCTTCCGACTGCTCGCCGCCCTTTGCCTCGCCTGCCTGATGGCGCTTTCGCCGGGGCTTGTCACGGCCGCAGAGTTCATCCGCAGCTACGATGCGCAAATCGCCGTCTCCGCTGACGCCAGCCTCGAGGTCACGGAAACCATCACGGTCCGGGCCGAAGGTAACGATATCAGGCGCGGCATCTTCCGGGATTTCCCGCTCTATGCCCGGGATGCGAAGGGACGTCGCACCAAGGTCGATTTCGAACTCCTGTCCGTCGAGCGCGATGGCGAGCCGGAAGCCTCGCACACCGAGAGCATTACGGGCGGCATCCGCATTTATGCCGGATCGGCGGATACATATCTTGCCCCCGGAGACTACACTTACCGTATCGTCTATCGCACCGGTCGACAGATCCGCTATTTCGACGATCACGACGAACTCTACTGGAACGTGACCGGTAATGGCTGGCGGTTTCCCATCAACGAAGCGTCGGCCACAGTCGTCCTGCCGGAAGGTGTGAAGCCGACCGAAACGGCCTATTACACGGGGTATCTCGGCGCGACGGATCGCAATGCGCGAATGCTGCGCACGAGCGAGGGCGTCTATTTCGAGACCACCTCACCGCTTCTGCCGGAGCAGGGGCTGACCATCGCCGTCGGCCTGCCGAAGGGCGCGCTCGCAGCGCCTTCCAGCGAGCAGAGCCTCTGGTGGCTGCTGCGCGACAATCTCGCCAACATCATCGGCTTTGGCGGTCTCGCTCTCGTCTTCGTTTACTACCTGCGGTCTTGGCTTGCGGTCGGGCGTGATCCGGCCGGTGGCGTCATAGTGCCGCGTTGGGATGCGCCCGATGGCATCTCCCCGGCGCTGGTGAATTACATCGACAACAAGGGCTTCTCCGGCGCGGGCTGGACGGCGCTTTCCGCCTCTGCCCTCGATCTTGCGGTGAAGGGCTATGTCATCCTCGACGACCTCGAAAGATCGATCGTCATCCGCCGGACGGACAAGCCGCTGGACGGCAAGCTGCCGACCGGGCAGGCGGCGCTGATCGCCGAGGTGGGCAAGCCCGGGTCGGAACTGGTGATCGACAAGGCCAATGGCCAGCGCGTGCAGGCTGTCGGCCAGAGGTTCCGCTCGGCCATCGAGAAGGAGCATCGCGGCAAGTATTACCGTTCGAATTCGGGCTACATCTTCGGCGGCGTGGTGCTGAGCGGCGCGGTCTTCGTTGCGCTGCTGATGTTCGGCGATCTGAGCGAGGATACGATCGGCATGATGTTCGTGCCGATCTTCTTCGCGGTCTTTCTCGGCGGCTTCGCCGTCAATCTCGGCAAGGGCCTGCGCCGTGGGGCATCGCTTCCCGTCCGCATCTTCTCCATCATCGGGCTGGCCGCGGTCGCTGCGGTGGCGCTCGCAGTCTTTTCCGGCATCCTGCTGGCGATCTTCACCGAGCTGGAGGAAAGCCATCAACTCGGTGTGCTCGCGGCCATCGGCGGCGTGGTGCTGATCAACGCGCTGTTCTTCTTCCTGATGGGGGCGCCGACGCCGCTCGGCCGCAAGCTGATGGACGGCATCGAGGGACTGCGCATCTACATGACGCTCGCTGAAAAGGACCGGATGAACATGCAGGGCGCGCCGAAGATGTCGCCGCAGCATTTCGAGACGCTGCTGCCCTATGCGGTGGCGCTCGGCGTTGAAAAGCCGTGGACGCGAACTTTCGAGACGTGGCTCGCGACAGCCGCGGCCGGAGCCGCCGCCGCTGCCTATCAGCCGGCCTGGTATCATGGCGCAAGCCCCGGCGATTTTGGTGGCCGCATCGGTGGCTTCTCCTCATCCATGGCATCCACCATCGCCTCCACACTTCCAGAACCGCCAAAAAGCTCGTCGTCGGGCCTTTCTTCCGGCGGCGGCGGCTCCTCCGGTGGCGGTGGTGGCGGCGGCGGCGGCGGCGGGTGGTAGGCTGCTGCTGCTAATTCCCGCCCGTTGGTGCCATTTCGCGATTGTCTACCCGCGCTAAATTTTGCTAGCAGGGGCTAGCTTTTTAATCAGCCCACACCGGACTTTTGGTCCAACCCTCCTCTCAAGGGAGGGGCAGGAAAGAGAACATGCCCGATCTTCTGCTCGAACTTCGCTCCGAGGAAATCCCGGCCCGTATGCAGCGCAAGGCTGCCGGCGACCTCAAGAAACTCGTCACCGATGCACTGGTCGAGGCGGGTCTGAGTTACGAGGGCGCGCGCGAATACTGGACGCCGCGCCGGCTGACGCTGGACATTCGTGGCCTGACCGCCCGTTCCGCCGATATCCGCGAGGAGAAGAAGGGCCCGAGTGTCACTGCTCCTCAGCCCGCCATCGATGGCTTCTTGCGCGGCGCGGGCCTCACCTCCATCGATCAGGCAACCGTCAAGACCGATCCGAAGAAGGGCGATTTCTACGTCGCCTATCTCGAAAAGCCCGGCCGGGCGGCGGAAGAAATCGTCGCCGAGGTCATGCCCGGCATCATCCGCACCTTCCCCTGGCCGAAGTCCATGCGCTCCGGTTCGGCCTCCATGCCGAAGGGTTCCGTCTATGGCGGGATCGAGGGCAAGGGCATGGAAGCGCTGCGTTGGGTGCGCCCGCTGCAGTCGATCGTCTGCACCTTCGGCTCCGATCATGACGAAACCGTCGTCATTCCCTTCGAAATCGACGGCATCACCGCCGGCAATGTCACCTATGGCCACCGCTTCCACGCGCCGGCCGCCATCACGGTCCGCCGTTTTGACGATTACGTGGCGAGCCTCGAAAAGGCGAAGGTCATCCTCGATGCCGAGCGCCGCAAGCAGATCATCGCGCAGGATGCCGCCAATCTCGCCTTCGCCAACGGCCTCGATCTGGTCGAGGACGAAGGCCTGCTGGAAGAGGTTTCCGGCCTCGTCGAATATCCGCACGTGCTGCTCGGCACCTTCGAGACGGATTACCTGACGATCCCGGCCGAGATCATCCGGTTGACCATCAAGACCAACCAGAAGTGTTTCGTCACCCGCCCGCATGGCGAGACCGAGGGCCTCTCCAACCATTTCGTTCTCGTCTCCAACATCGAGGCGAAGGACGGCGGCAAGGAGATCATGCATGGTAACGGCAAGGTCGTGCGCGCCCGCCTTTCGGATGCGCTGCACTTCTGGAAGCGCGACCAGGGCGACCTGCCGGATCTGGAAACGCTTAAGGCGTCTGCCGAAAAGTTCGGCCTCGACCTGAAGAAGCCGCTCGACCAGCGCATGGCCAAGCTTGATGCGCTGAACGTCACCTTCCATGCCAAGCTCGGCACGCAGGGCGAGCGTGTTACGCGCATCCGGGCGCTGGCCAAGGAACTCGCCCCGATCGTCGGCGCCGATGCGGCACTGGTCGACCGCGCGGTCGTGCTGGCCAAGGCGGACCTCCGCACCGAAGCCGTTGGCGAATTCCCGGAACTGCAGGGCGTCATGGGCCGCAAGTATGCGCTGCTGCAGGGCGAGCATGGCTCGGTCGCAACCGCCATCGAGGATCACTACAAGCCGCAAGGCCCGTCCGACCGCGTGCCGGACGACAAGGTCGCGATCACGGTAGCCCTTGCTGACAAGCTCGACACGCTCACAGGGTTCTGGGCCATCGACGAAAAGCCGACCGGCTCGAAGGACCCCTATGCGCTGCGTCGCGCGGCGCTCGGTGTCGTCCGCATCATTCTGGAGCGGGGCATCCGCCTGCCGTTGTCGGAAGTATTCCGGATGGCCTATGTAACGGACCTTTACAGCAAGCCGGCTGCAGGCGAAAAAGAAGTCGCGGATCGCGTATATAAGCCCGACCTCCTGTCCTTCTTCCATGATCGCCTGAAGGTCTATCTGCGCGATCAGGGCGCGCGCCACGATATCATCGATTCCGTGCTGACGCCGGAGGCCGACGACCTGTTGATGGTCGCCCGTCGTGCCGAGGCGCTGACCGCCTTCATCACGTCCGAGGACGGCAAGAACCTGCTGGCCGGCACCAAGCGTGCGACCCAGCTTCTGGCCGCGGAAGAGAAGAAGGGCACCGTGGTTGCCGATGCCGTGTCGGATGCGCTTCTGAAGCTCGATGCCGAACAGGCGCTGTTTGCCGCCATCAAGGTGGCGAGTGCGGAGGCGGCCGATGCCGTCGCCAAGGAGGATTTCCGCTCCGCCATGCAGGCCCTGTCGAAGCTCCGCGCGCCTGTCGACACGTTCTTCGACGACGTGCTGGTCAATGACGAGGACGCTGCCATCAGGGCAAACCGTCTGGCGCTGCTGAAGGCCATCCGCGAGGCAACGGGTACGGTCGCGGATTTCTCCAAGATAACGGGGTAATCCGGAGGCGCGGGCTATGGACAGGATCCTCATCAGCGCCTGTCTTCTCGGCCATGCCGTCCGCTATGATGGCAAGGGCAAGCTGCTCGTCCATCCCGCGATCGATCGCTGGCGGGAGGAGGGGCGGCTGGTGACGATCTGTCCGGAGATGGCGGGCGGCATGGCCGTTCCGCGCCCACCGGCGGAGATCGAGAACGGCCTCACCGGCGAAGATGTGCTGGACGGCAAGGCCCGCGTCATCGAGGTGACGGGTGGTGATGTGACCGCGGAATTCATCGCCGGCGCCGAACGGGCTCTCGCATTCGCTGGCGACAATGGCTGTACTTTCGCGTTGCTGATCGATGGCAGCCCTTCCTGCGGATCGGGCCTGATCTATGACGGCTCCTTTGCCGGTATAAAACATGCGGGTCGGGGTGTGACCGCAGCGCTTTTCCGCCGGTCGGGGATAGAGGTGTTTTCCCATCACGACATTGACGTGCTGGCCGAGCGTCTTTGCAAATAACAGGTAAAACGATCTGCCGGTCGTGAATTATGCGAAAGCAAAGAGACAGGGCGCGTAAGCGATACCTTTCAAAGTGCCTGACACAACGGCGTTCCTGGCACCACCCTCTGCCTTGCCAGGCATTTCCCCCTCAAGGGGGGAGATCGGCATAGCGGGAGGCCTCTCGGTCTCATTACTCCATCCAGTCACTTGAAGAAGAACTGCGCTCCAACCCATCGAAGCTACGCATTGAGCTTTTCGAAATTCGATTCCGATTTTCGGGCTGATGGGCTCTGTCGAAAGGGCGTGTGGCTCACCCCCCAGCCGAGCTATCACCGGATACGCACGAGACACGCCTGTTCCCGAAGCAAACAAAAAAGCCGCCGGACATACTCGTCCGACGGCTTCCCTCACGCCCCCGCGTTGAAGGTTTGTCTCAGCTTGCCATGCGCATGCGGTTCGCCATGTTGGAGAGGCTGCTTGTCTGCGAGCCGCCGACCCTGAAGCCGCGGATGAGTTCGAGCAGGTCGCCGGTGTCGTTGGCCAGCACCTCGGCCGAAGCCGTGGTCTCCTCGGCCATGGCGGCGTTCTGCTGCGTGGCGGTGTCGAGCTGGTTCATCGAAGAAGAGATCGAGCGAAGCGTCGTGTCCTGCTCCTGCGCGCTGTAGGAGATCTTCGACACGATGTCGTTGGCGCTTTCGATCTGGCCGGAAATGCGCTTCAGCGCTTCGCCTGCCTCGCCGACCAGCTGCACACCCTGTTCCACCTGGGTGGAGGAGCGCGCGATCTGATCCTTGATTTCCTTTGCAGCCGCTGCCGAGCGCTGGGCGAGTTCGCGAACTTCCTGAGCGACGACGGCAAAGCCCTTGCCGCTTTCGCCGGCGCGGGCGGCTTCAACGCCTGCATTCAGCGCCAGCAGGTTCGTCTGGAAGGCGATCTCGTCGATCACGCCGATGATCTTGGAGATTTCGTTGGACGAGTGCTCGATGCCGCTCATTGCGGCAATCGCCTGGGCGACGACCGCATCGCTCTGGCGTGCCTCGGAGGAGACGGCATTGACGCGGCTTGCGGCTTCACGGGCGCCTTCGGCGGTCTGGCGAACGGCAACCGTCAGCTCGTCCAGAGCAGCCGAGGTTTCCTCGAGGCTTGCAGCCTGACGCTCGGTGCGCTGGGCAAGTTCGCCGGATGCGCGGCGGATCTCTTCCTTGCTGACGGCGATGTCGTTGCCCTTGAGGCTCACGCGGCCCATGGCCTCTTCGAGGCGCGAAAGCGCCTCGTTGAAATTGTGCCGCAGCGTTTCATACTTGTTGCCGAGGTCCTCGCAACGCACGGTCAGATCGCCCTGTGCGAGGTACCTGAGAGCCGCGCCGATGGTGGAGACCACATGCGCCTGCTGTTCGGCTTCGGAACGCTGCATATCGGCATTCTGCCGGCGCTCGCTGTCGAGCTGCATCTGCTGCTCTTCCTGGCGGGCGGTCAGGGCATGGCGTTCGCGCACCTTTTCCTGCAGCTCCTTGGTGGCCTTGGCCATCATGCCGACTTCATTGCCCATGTCCGTATGAGGAATGGTGAGAGAGACGTTCTCGTTGGCGACTTCCTCAAGCGCGTTGTGGATGGCCTTGAGTGGCTTCGCAATGCCGCGGATGACAAACCATGCGGCCAGAGCGGCAAAGACCAGAACGCAGAAACCCATGATGAGAACGCCGGTGACGTCCTTCATGATGCTGGCGTCGAGATCGTCGAGATAAGCGCCGGTGCCGACCATGACTTCCCAGGCTGGGAAATTCTTGGAATAGGCGGCTTTCGGGAAGAGGGCATCTTCAGGATTGCCGGGCTTGGAGAATTCGAATTCGGTCCAGCCGCCGCCAGCCTTGGCCTTGTCGATGATGTTCATCAGGAACTTGTCGCCCTTCTTGTCGGTCAGGCCCGAGAAGTCCTGTCCCACGCCCTTCTTGCCGGGATAGATGAGGCGGATGCCCTTGTAGTCGTAGCCGAAGAAATAGCCGTCGGGCTCGAAGCGAAGGTCGTTGATAACGTCGAAGGCCTGCTGCTGCGCCTGCTCTCGGGTGAGTACGCCTTTCGTTTCGAGATCATGATAGCGCGCCATGATCGAGAGTGCGGTCTCCGTCTGGGTCCGCAGCATCTCGTAGCGTTCGTTGTAGATGGCTTTGGCCGACGAGCGGATTTCGTAGAAGCTGGTGAAAGCGAAGGCCACCATCAGCAGGGCGACCAGCAAGATGAGCTGGGAGGAGATCTTGAGGTTTTTCATCGCAGTTGACTTTCGGACGACATGAAAGGACGCGCATCACGGCAAAAGCGGTGACGGCACGGATCACAATAAAATCTGGAAGAGCGCATGATGCGCCAAAGGATGATGCTGCATCGCACCATTGAAAATACTATGGAACTTCAATTTTAAACATTTTCCTAAAATTGAATCATTCTCGATGGTCTTGGTGAGCGGACCAAAAAAAGTCGCCGGCATTTCTGCCGGCGACTGCTGTGATATTCAGGCTATACGCGCGGGAAGTGGGTCAGGAAGCCCGGCGCATTCTTTCGGCCATTGCACCAAGGCCGGCGGAGGATTGCATGCCCTGTCCGGACACCCGGAAACCGCGGATGAGGTTCAGCAGTTCCTCGGTGTCGCTGGCCAGCGCCTCGGCCGAAGCCGTGGTTTCCTCCGCCATGGCCGCATTGTGCTGGGTCGCCGCGTCGAGCTGGTTCATCGATGAGGAGATGGAGCGCAGGGTGGTGTCCTGCTCCGATGCGGAATGGGCGATCTTGGTAACGATGTCGCTTGCCGCCTTGATCTGGTCGGAGATGCGCTTCAGCGCTTCGCCTGCCTCGCCGACGAGCTGCACGCCGTTCTGCACCTGACCGGACGAACGCGAGATCTGTTCCTTGATCTCCTTTGCGGCAGCAGCTGAACGCTGGGCGAGTTCGCGGACTTCCTGTGCGACGACCGCAAAGCCCTTGCCGCTTTCGCCGGCGCGAGCGGCTTCAACGCCGGCATTCAGTGCCAGCAGGTTGGTCTGGAAGGCGATCTCATCGATCACGCCGATGATCTTGGAAATTTCCGATGACGAGTGCTCGATGCCGCTCATCGCGTCGATCGCCTGGGCGACGACGGCATCCGAGCGCGACGCCTCGGTCGAGACCGCATGGACACGCTTTGCTGCTTCCTGCGCACCGTCGGCGGTCTGGCGGACGGCAACCGTCAGTTCGTCAAGGGCGGCAGACGTTTCCTCGAGATTGGCTGCCTGACGCTCCGTGCGCTGCGAAAGCTCGTTGGAGGCGCGACGGATCTCTTCCTTCGAGCCGCCGATGTCGACGCCCTTGGCGCTGACCTTCGCCATCGCCGCTTCGAGGTGGGACAGCGCCTCGTTGAAGTTGTCGCGCAGGCCTGAATACTTGGCGCCGATATCGCCGCAACGGACGGTGAGATCGCCGTGGGCGAGCTGTTCCAGCGCCTGGCCGATGGTGGAGACGACGCGGGCCTGCTGTTCCGCTTCGGACCGCTGCATGTCGGCGTTATGCTGGCGCTCGCTGTCGAGCTGCATCTGCTGCTCGTCCTGGCGGGCAGCAAGCGCGTGACGTTCACGCACCTTTTCCTGCAGTTCCTTGGTAGCCTTCGCCATCATGCCGACTTCGTTGCCCATGTCGGTGTGCGGAATGGCAAGCGAGACGTTTTCGTTGGCCACTTCTTCCAGTGCATGGTGGATGGCCTTGAGTGGCTGCGTAATGCCGCGAATGACGATCCAGCCGGCGGCGAGGCCGAGAACGACCAGCGTTGCGCCGATCATCACGGCCTTCCAGATCATTGCGTTGATTTTGACCTGCAGGTCATCGATATAGACACCGGTGGCGACGATCATATTCCACGGCTCGTATGACTTGCTGTAAACGGCCTTTTCAAAGGGGATACCGCTCTTGTCGCCGGGCTTTTCCCAGAAATAATGGGTGATGCCGCCGCCCTTCTTGCCCTTTTCAAGCATTTCCTCGCGGAAGAGGTTGCCCTTCTTGTCGGGCTGGCCCTTGCTGTTAAGGCCGACCTGCTGCGGATTGGGATGGAACACCGTCACCACATCGTAGGAGATGCCGAAGAGATAGCCGTTCGGCTCGAACTTTGCCTTGGAGAGAACCGCGAAGGCCTGCTTCTGGGCTTCTTCCTTGGTCAGTTCGCCGGATTTCACCTTGGCGTCATAGCTTTCGATGATCGCGATGCCGGATTCGACCTGAGTGCGCAGCATGTCGGTGCGCTCGGCATAGATCGCGTCCGCGGCCGAACTGATCTGGAAATAGGTCGCGATGCCGAATGCGATCATCAGGGCACCGATCAACCCAAGCAACTGGTGGGAAATCTTCAGATTCTTCATAGGTCCTCGCTCAATCAAAGGGTCCGGCGGCGTCCTGCCGATCCTTGCGAGGTTCCTCTGCACTCGCCAGTGCACATGCATCATGCGGCTTCCGGGTTATGCGGCGAGGATGCGGGCTGTTGTGTAAAATTTGAATTATATCGGCCTGACAACAAATAAACCCCAAAAAATAGGAGGGTTTTAGTCGCAAGCGATACCGTTTCGAGATTTCAGATAACTATTGGGAACCAATATATAATTTGAAATTGACGCGCGTCATTTTTGAAATCCCGCCAGGGTAGTTTTGCTTGTTTCGGGCGCGGCGTTTTTCACTCTCAGGTAGCGAAAACGCCCCGGTTTTGCCGAGGCGTTTGCTCCGCATTGACGCGGCAGGCCCGATCAGCCCGGATCGTATGGCTGGGTGGGGCAGGGAAGGTAAATGGCGATTTATTTCAGGCGCAGATCGAAGGTCGTGACATCGAGCGTCTTCGGCTCGAATGGGCCAGCCATTCCGGCAGAAACGGTGGGCGCCGGGGCCTTGACCGGAAGGGCGGCTGTCGTTGCCTGAGCGTCGATGCCGTCTTCCTGCGGCCCGGCTGCGGCGACCACGGAGCCATCGGTCGTCCAGCCCTCGGCCTTGCTCATGAAGACCACCGGCGAACCGCCCATCCAGGCTTCCGTCCGCTTGAGCTTCTTCTCGCCGTTGATCTCGATGATCTCGGCGGCCTGCTTGCCCTGGGCGACGTGCGGCACGACGTAGGACCGCTTCACCTCCGCCACTTGCGGAGCAGGGCAGTCGGAACAGGACATGACGGTGATGCTGTTGCCCTTTGCAGCCTGCGGGCCGGCGACCTCGATGGAGGAGGCATAGGCCGGAGCGGCGGCAAGCACCAGAATGGACGTCAGAACGAGTTTGCGCATGGCGAGTTCCCCGAATGTCTTTCAAGGGAAAATAGCCGCTCTTCGTTGCTATCCGGTCAGACGCATCGCTACAATTTTATCGATGTGTCGTTTTTTGACGGCCGTAAGCGCCCGTCAGGCTTAGTAACAGCTATCAACCTTTGTCCCGGTCGATAGCGCGCCAGCCGATGTCCCGGCGGCAGAAGCCGTTGTCCCAGGAGATCCTGTCGATAAGGCCATAGGCCCGGTCCTTGGCTTCGGCAACATCGTGGCCGAGCGCGGTCACGTTCAGCACGCGTCCGCCGGTGGCGACCAGCTGTCCGTCCTTGAGCGCGGTGCCGGCATGGAAGACCCGTGCATTGGCTTCGGGTTCAGGCAGCGTGCCGATCCGCGTGTTCTTCTCGTAGGAACCGGGATAGCCCTTGGATGCCATGACGACGGTGAGCGCCGCCTCGTCCCGCCACTCGGCGGAAACCTCGTGCAGCCGGCCTGTCGCCGCGGCGTGAAGGAGCGGCAGGAGATCGCTCTTCAGCCGCATCATCAGCACCTGGCACTCCGGGTCACCGAAGCGCACGTTGTATTCGATGAGTTCGGGACCCTTGGCAGTGATCATCAGGCCGGCGAAGAACACGCCTGAAAAGGGCATGCCCATTTCCGCCATGCCGCGCATGGTCGGCTCGATGATTTCGCGCATGGTGCGCTCCACCAGTTCCGGCGTCATCACCGGAGCGGGGGAGTAAGCGCCCATGCCGCCGGTGTTCGGGCCGGTATCTCCGTCGCCCACACGCTTGTGGTCCTGCGCGGTTGCGAGTGCCAGCAGGCTCTTGCCGTCGCAGAGGCAGAAGAAGCTGGCTTCCTCGCCATCGAGGAAGGCCTCGACCACGACTTCCGCACCGGCATCGCCGAATGCACCCTCGAAGCAATCATCGACCGCCGCCAGCGCTTCATCGACGGTCATCGCCACGGTCACGCCCTTGCCTGCGGCAAGGCCGTCGGCCTTGATGACGATCGGCGCGCCCTGCGCGCGAATGTAGGCCTTGGCCTTCGGCGCGTTGTTGAAGCGCTGATAGGCGCCGGTCGGGATGTCGAAGCGGGCGCAGAGATCCTTGGTGAAGCCCTTGGAACCCTCGAGCTGGGCTGCGGCGGCGGACGGGCCGAAGACGTCGAAGCCTTCCGCGCGCAGCTTGTCGGCAAGGCCGGCGACCAGCGGCGCTTCCGGGCCGACGACGACAAAGTCGATTTCGTGTCCGCGACAGAAGGCAAGAATTTCCTCGATGTCATCTACGGAAATTGGAACCAGCGTCGCGTATTCGCCGATCCCGGGATTGCCCGGAGCCGCGTAGAAAGCCTCCATCAGAGGCGATTGCGCCAGCTTCCATGCGAGTGCATGCTCGCGTCCGCCAGAACCGATCAACAGAACTTTCATCGCCTGCCCTCCGAATGCCATGATCCCGGCGGTTAAGGGCAGGGGACCGAAAGGTCAAGGCGAAAAGCATTAAATGCGCTTCCGGCGCTTTCCTGTGGAACCCCGGGCGCCCGCGTTGCCTTCATCGCCGCTGCCGCTATGGTCGCGGCTCGCAAATTTTGGAGAACACCGGATCACCATGGCCGACGACAACAAATCCATCGCCGCGATCATCGCTTCCGAGATCAAGGCTCGCCCCGATCAGGTGGCATCCGCCGTGCAGTTGCTGGATGAAGGCGCGACCGTTCCCTTCATCGCCCGTTACCGTAAGGAAGTGACGGGCGGTCTCGACGATACGCAGTTGCGCGATCTGGCCGAACGGCTCACCTATCTGCGCGAGCTTGCCGCCCGCCGCAAGGCAATCGTCGAGTCGATCACTTCGCAGGGCAAGATGACCGACGAGCTGATGGTGAAGATCTTCCAGGTCGGCACCAAGGCCGAGCTTGAGGACATCTACCTCCCCTACAAGCCGAAGCGCCGCACCCGCGCCGAGATCGCCCGCGAAAAGGGCCTGCAGCCGCTGGCCGATGCCATATGGTCCAACCGTGCAGCCGATCCCCAGCAACTGGCCGAGGCCTATATCACCGCCGATGTTCCTGACGTGAAGGCGGCTCTCGAAGGTGCGCGCGACATCGTCGCCGAGGCGATTTCGGAAAATGCCGACCTGATCGGCCGTCTGCGCAATGACATGAAGGATCGCGCAGTTCTCTATTCCAGGGTGGTCGAGGGCAAGGAGAATGCCGGCGAAAAGTTCGCCGACTACTTCGATCATTTCGAGCGCTGGGCCACGGTTCCGGGCCATCGCGCGCTCGCCATGCTGCGCGGCTGGAACGAGGAGATGCTGACCCTTTCGATCGAGGTCGACAAGGACGATCCGTCGCCGGTCAAGCCGGCGCAGCGCACCATCGCCGCAGCCTATGAGATCCGTCAGGCAGGCCCGGCCGACAAGTGGCTGATGGAGGCCGCCGGCTGGACATGGCGCGTGAAGCTCTCCGTTTCGCTGTCGCTCGACCTGATGCGCGAACTGCGCGAACGCGCAGAGGAAGAAGCGATCCACGTCTTCGCCCGCAACCTCAAGGATCTGCTGTTTGCCGCCCCCGCCGGCTCCCGCGCCACCATGGGCCTCGACCCGGGCATCCGCACCGGCGTCAAGGTTGCAATCGTCGACGGCACCGGCAAGCTGCTGGAGACGACGACCGTCTATCCCTTCCCGCCGAAGAACGATGTGCGCGGCACGCAGGTTGAACTTGCAGGCCTCATTCGCAAGCACAATGTCGAGCTGATCGCCATCGGTAACGGCACCGGAAGCCGCGAGACGGAAAAGCTGGTGGCCGACATGCTCTCGCAGTTTCCGTCGACCGCCGCGAAGCCCACCAAGGTCATCGTTTCGGAAGCCGGCGCATCCGTCTATTCGGCATCGGAGGCCGCCGCCCGTGAATTCCCGGGCCTCGACGTTTCGCTGCGTGGCGCCGTCTCCATCGCCCGCCGCCTGCAGGATCCGCTGGCCGAACTGGTGAAGATCGAGCCGAAGTCGATCGGTGTCGGCCAGTACCAGCATGACGTCGACCAGGGCAAGCTCGGCCGCTCGCTCGATGCCGTCGTGGAAGACGCGGTGAATGCCGTTGGTGTGGACCTCAACACGGCATCCGTGCCGCTGCTTGCCCGCGTCTCGGGTCTCGGCGGTTCGATCGCCGAAGCCATCGTTTCCTATCGCGACCAGACCGGCGCATTCGAAAGCCGAAAGGATCTCCTGAAGGTGCCGCGTCTCGGCGCCCGCACCTTCGAACAGTGCGCCGGCTTCCTGCGCATCCAGAACGGCAAGGAACCGCTCGACGCCTCCTCTGTGCACCCGGAAGCCTATGGTGTCGCGAAGAAGATCGTCGCTGCCTGTGGCCGCGATCTGCGCAGCCTGATGGGCGACAGCGCCCTGCTGAAGGGGCTCGATCCGCGCAAGTTCATTGACGAACAGTTCGGTCTGCCGACGGTCAAGGACATCATCGCCGAACTCGACAAGCCGGGCCGCGACCCGCGCCCGAGCTTCAAGACGGCGACCTTTGCCGAGGGTGTGGACGAGATTACGGACCTCAAGCCGGGCATGATGCTGGAAGGCACGGTCACCAACGTTGCCGCCTTCGGCGCCTTCGTCGATATCGGCGTCCATCAGGACGGTCTCGTACACGTTTCCCAGCTTGCCGATCGCTTCGTCAAGGACCCGCATGAGGTGGTCAAAGCCGGCGACGTGGTGAAGGTTCGTGTGGTCGAGGTCGACGTCAAGCGCAAGCGCATCGCGCTCACTATGCGCAAGGATGGCGGCGAGGCTCCGGCCCCCTCCGTCCGCGACAACCGCGGCCAGTCCAATATGCGCAACTTCGGCGGCAAGTCGGGTGGCGGCCGTCAGGAGACGCCCGCCATCGGCGGTCTCGGCGCGGCACTGGCCGAGGCCATGAAACGCAAATAATCCGGCTCCTGCCTTTGAGCGCATGCCGCACGAAAACCGGGTGGTTGTTTCGTGCGGCATGCCTGAGAACGAAGGCCCGATGCGCGGGATTGCGAATGCCCCGAAATGACGCTGCGTTGCGGTATGACAACGTGGAAAAAAGTCGGCTGAGGTGCGCCCCGAAAGACCTCTGCTGAACGATGCCTCAAAAAATATGAAGCTTCTATAACAATGCGGTGCTTGCCTCGTGAGGCAGACGCGGTAGATTCCACGCGTTTATACAAGGCATATGGGGGCAATGAATGACCTCAAGGCTTGAGGACTTACTGACAAGGATCATCCGAAAAGGAAATTTCCGCGTAACTTTCGCGGATGGAAGGACAAAGACAATCGGAGATGGCAGCGGCGAGCCTGTCGCCCTGCGCTTTATCGATGAGAAGGCCGAAAACGAGCTGGTTTCGGATCCTCAGCTCAAGTTCGGTGAAATCTATATGGATGGCCGGATGATCGTAGAGGAAGGCGATATCTACGACCTCCTCGCTCTCATCAAGTCGAACACGCTTGTCGAGGGCCTTAACTTCAGCATGATATGGCGCGGATTGGCGCGCTATTGCCTGACCCGGATCCGCAACCTCTTTCCGGTTAATCACAACCGCCGCAACGTCGCGCATCATTACGATCTCTCCGCCAAGCTCTTCGACCTCTTCCTCGATGAGGACTGGCAGTATTCCTGCGCTTATTTCGAACCCGCCGGCATTTCGCTCGATGAGGCGCAACTCGCCAAGAAGCGGCATATCGCGGCCAAGCTTCGTCTTGAGAAGGACCAGCGGGTGCTGGAAATCGGTTCCGGCTGGGGCGGCATGGCCATGTATCTCGCCGAAATGGCAGGCGTCGAGGTAAACGGCATCACACTTTCGACCGAACAGTTGCGCGTTTCGCGCAGCCGGGCCGAAAAGCGCGGCCTTGTTCCCCGCGTCCGGTTCGATCTTCAGGACTATCGGACAATGCGCGCGGCCCCCTTCGACCGCATCGTCTCCGTCGGCATGTTCGAGCATGTCGGGCCGACCAATTATCGCAACTTCTTCGGAAAGGTGTCGGAGCTTCTGAAGGATGACGGCGTGATGGTGCTCCACTCCATCGGGCAACCCTATCCGGCGCTTTACAACAATCCCTTCTTCGAAAAGTACATCTTCCCCGGAGGCTATATTCCCTCCGTGGCCGAGGTGCTGCCGGCAATCGAGAAGTCGGGCCTGCTGATCCGCGACGTGGAGATCCTGCCGCTTCACTACGGCTATACGCTCCGGCACTGGCGCCAGCGCTTCCTTGCCCGCAAGGCCGAGGCCGTGGCGCTCTACGACGAACGCTTTTTCCGTATGTGGGAGTTCTATCTCGCCGGCTCGGAAATGGCCTTCACCCACGAGAACTTCTTCATCTTCCAGATGCAGATCACCAAGAGCCAGTTTGTGGTTCCCGACAACCGCAATTATATCGCCGAGGCCGAGGCAAAGCTGAAGGCGGCGGAAAGGGCAAGGGCTCCGCTGGAGAAGGTGGAATTCTAGGATTGCCAGCGGATGGGGGAAGCCCGGCAACGCTCGGAAAGGACGGGGCTGTGGTCCCGTCTTGGTTAATGCTCCGGTAATGCATTCGTGCGATTTTAACGCATCTCTCTGCAGGTCTGCAGAATTTCAGTATTGCGTTTTTTTAGGATCGACCCATGCGAAAGACGGCGCTTGTTCTCGTTTCCGCGAGCTTTTTCAGTATTATTGCCACCGAAAGCCATGCTGGCGAACGTTTATGGTCCGGCGACTGGTATCTGACGCTTGGCGGCGCCGGCATTTCCGGACCAAAGTTCGAAGGCGCCGATAGCCGCAAGCTTTCCTTCTCGCCGATTATCTCGCTCGGTCGTCAGGGCAGCGGCTCGCGGTTCTCATCGCGCAACGATAGTGCATCGCTGGCTATCGTCGATACCGACATGTTCCGCGCAGGGGTCGCCGGCAAGTTCGTGCCCGGTCGCGATTCTGATGACTATCGTGACATCAAGGGTCTTTCCGACGTCAGGTGGGGCGGCGAACTCGGCGGTTTCGTCGATGTCTACCCGACCGATTTCGTCCGTCTGCGTGGCGAATTGCGTCAGGGCATCCGCAGCCATGACGGCCTCGTTGCCGATCTCTCCGCGGATGCCTTCACCGATATCGCCCCGGATATCCAGCTTTCCGGCGGTCCGCGCGCCCGTTACGCAACGAGCGGCTACACCAAGGCTTATTATGGGGTGAACGCCGAGGAATCCGCAGCCTCCGGCCTTAGCCAGTATGATCCGGATGGCGGCTGGCAGTCGGTCGGCGTCGGCACCGCACTCACATGGAAGGCGACGGAACAGCTTTCCACCAGCGCCTTTGCCGAATATTCCCGCCTCGTCGGCCCCGCTGCCGACAGCTCGCTGGTTCAGGAACGCGGTTCCCGCAACCAGTTCATGTTCGGTGTTTCCGCCAGCTACAAGTTCGGCTTCACTCTCGATTGAGGCCGAAACTCTTCCAGCATTTACGGCAATAGCCTGAAACGGTTCCGCGTCAGCAGACACCTGACGCGGAGTGTTTTAGAGCATGTCGCGCAAAAGTGTGCAGCGGTTTTGCGGCCACGACATGCGATGAAACAAGGACTTAAAGCGTAGAGAGCGAAGCTGAAAGATCGCGACACGCTTTAGAGCATTTCCAGGAAAAGTGGGAACCGGTTTTGCGTCCGGAAATGCGTAACAACAAAGAGATAGAGCGTTTCAGCGATTTTAAGAAAAGCTGAAACTCTCTAGATCCGGTCCGGGTTGATCGACACCACGACGTAGGAATACTCGGTGGTGTCGTCGCTGCGGCTTTCAGCGCCTCCTCCCACGCCCTTACCGATGACCTTGGTCTTGCCATCGCTGGACGTGATGGTTCCACCAACACTCAAACCTGCGGACCCACCGAGATAACGATTGGTGACGTCCGTGAGCTTGTCAGCGCGCCAGGCATTGAGAACGAGAATGACATTGCTGCCCGCCGCCTTCCGCTCGGCAATGAGTGCGCGGCATTCGTCGCCTATCTTGGCCATAACGAGTCTGGCCCCGGCATCGGTCAATGTCAGTTCCCGCACATTCTCCATCGTGTAGATGCGCGAACCCTTGGCGTTTACGTCGGCAGCAATCACGCCGAGCTTGGCGAGCTTGTCGAGAGAAAAGCCGGCGCTCGCCCCCCTGCTGGCATTCTCTGTCTTCTTGTCGATCCGAACCTTGTCCTCAACGACAACCTGGGCCTCGAGATCCTTCAGCGCACCGGTTTTCAGGAAGTCGTCATAGCACATGGCGTTGTAGACGGTGCCGTCGCCCGTCGCAAACCTGGGCCTCCTTCCCTGTCCGGAGAAGTAGAGGTGACCGACTTCGATGGCGCTGGTCGGCGCGACCGTCGCATAGCCGCGGGGCTGAACGCTTTCCAGCGTGGGCGGCGATGGAGGCGTGGTCATGACTGTTTGGTGGCAGCCCGCCAGCATGGCGGTTGCCCCAATGAGAAGCATGTGGTTTCGCATTTTTACCCCCTAAGATTGCGAATGTAAAAAATACAATCATTGATATTGATTCCAGGCAATGTGGACTCGCTAAAAAAGTTGCGCTCCATAAAATAACAATTTTAAGTAGAATCTTGATTGTGGTGGGTGTAGGCGATCTTGCTTGACCCGGCTCCGGCCTCGCCCTTAGATGGCCCCATGCAACAGACAGATGATTTCGCCGGCCGTGTTGCCGATGCGCGTTCCGATAATTGGGTTCACCGAACCCTGCCTCGCAGCTGGTGGCCTTACGCGCAGCTTGCGCGCTGGGACAGGCCGATCGGCTGGCAATTGCTCATGTGGCCGTGCTTCTGGTCGTCGGCCATGGCCGCCAATGCGTTGGCGGCTGAAGGGCGTCTGTCCTTCTCGCTCTTCCTTTTCCATCTCTTTCTGTTCTTCGTCGGTTCGGTGGCCATGCGCGGGGCGGGCTGCACCTATAACGATCTCGTGGACCAGAATATCGATATGCAGGTCGCGCGCACCCGCTCGCGTCCCCTGCCGTCGGGCCGTGTCAGCCGCAAGGAAGCGAAGATCTTCATCCTGGCTCAGGCGCTGGTCGGGTTGGTGGTGCTGCTGTGTTTCAACGGCTTTTCTATCGTGCTCGGCATCCTGTCGCTGGCGATCGTTGCCATCTATCCCTTCGCCAAGCGCTTTACCGACTGGCCGCAGTTCTTTCTTGGTCTGGCCTTCTCATGGGGCGGGCTGATGGGCTGGGCGGGACTTCAGGGGTCGCTGTCGCTCTCCCCCGTGCTGCTTTACGTTGCCGCCGTCGCTTGGACGATCGGTTACGACACGATCTACGCCCATCAGGACAAGGAGGACGACGCGCTCGTCGGCGTCCGTTCCACCGCGCGGCTGTTCGGCGATGATACACGTTACTGGCTGATTGCCCTTTACGGCATAACTTTCCTGCTGCTTCTGGCAGCCTTCATCGCGGCGGGCGTGGGCTTTTTCGCCTATCTCGGCCTGTTTGTCGCGCTGGGCATGCTGGTCCGGCAGATCGTCGTCATCGATATCGACAATGCGGATCAGTGCCTTGCCCTGTTCAAGTCCAACAACCGCGTCGGCCTGATCCTGTTTGCCGGTCTGCTGCTGGCCATTCCCTTCGCCTGATTTCCCTGATCCCATGAAGGCCTGATCCATCGCCCGGCAATGCCGGGCGATTTGCTTTTGCCTTTTGCTTCAAAATAGGGTACCCCCCTATGTTATGAGTCACACTATAAAACATCAGGCAAAGCTGCTCGCCCGTGTCAGGCGGATGAAGGGGCAGATGGAAGCCATCGAAACCGCGCTGCTGGCGGAAGCGCCCTGCGGCGACGTTCTCAACATGGTCGCCTCGGTCCGTGGCGCGATCACCGGCCTGACGGCGGAACTGATCGAGGATCACATTCGCGAACATGTGGTCAATCCGGACCGCGAGGAAGACCCCGAGCGCGCCAAGGGGGCTGCCGAACTGATCGATGTCATCAGGAGCTATCTGAAATGACGCACGACCGCGACGATCACCATCACGATCATCCCCATCCCCATCCCCACGCCCCGGCACAGGCGCGCCTGGCCGCAAGCCATCAGCACATGTTCCTGGGCGCTGACCACCAGCGCAACGCCCGCAAGACATGGGCCGTCATCGCCATCACCACGGTGATGATGGTGGGCGAGATCGCCGCCGGAACGCTGTTCGGCTCCATGGCACTGCTGGCGGATGGCTGGCATATGGCCACCCACGCCGGCGCCATCCTGATCTCGGCGCTTGCCTATCGCTATGCGCTGAAGAATGTCGGCAATGATCGCTTCACCTTCGGCACCGGCAAGTTCGGCGATCTCGCGGCGTTTTCCAGCGCAATCGTGCTGGCAATGGTGGCGCTACTGATCGCCTGGGAAAGCCTGATGCGTTTCCGCAATCCGGTGGCCATCGATTTCAACGAGGCGATTGCGGTTGCCGTCCTCGGCCTCGTCGTCAATCTCGTCTGCGCCTGGCTGCTCTGGGACGATCATGACCATCATGACGCCGGCCACGGTCATCATCATGGCCACCACGATCACGCCGGCAGCCATGCTCATGCAGGCAGTCACGCCCATGGCGGCAGCGACACCAATCTGCGCGCCGCCTATGTGCATGTGATCGCCGATGCACTGACGTCGGTCCTCGCCATTGCCGGCCTGTTTGCCGGCAGCTTCTACGGATGGCTCTGGCTCGATCCGATCATCGGTCTGGTCGGTACTGTCATCATAGCCCGTTGGGCCTATGGTCTGATGCGCCAGGCGGGCGGTGTCCTTCTCGATTACGTGCCGCGCAGCGAGGATCTGCCGGATGAAATCCGGGCGATCATCGAGCCAGAGGGGGCGAAGATCGCCGACCTGCATGTCTGGCAGCTTGGCCCCGGCCATCACGGCGCCATCGTTTCGCTGACGGCGACCGATCCGCGCGCGCCGTCCTATTATCGCGAGAAACTCGCCCGTATTCCCGACCTGTCGCATGTCACGGTCGAGGTTGAGAGCGCGGCCGCCGCCTGATCCGTGTTCCGTTCTGAAACGACAAAGGGGTCCGAACACCGTTCGGACCCCTTTTGTCTATGCCGACCCGTTAACGGATCAGTTGCGGGCGATGATTTCCTTGCCGGAGATCTTCATGGTCACGCCCAGCTTGCCGGTGGTGCGGCGCACGAGGAAGCGCGGCCGGCGTTCGGCGAAATAGGAATGGCGGCGGCGCGGCTGGGTTTCCCGGGCGCGGACGTCGCCGAGGTGCTCTTCGAGCGGACGGGCAACGCCATCGGCCTCGACCATCAGCATGGGAATGCGGAAGGCGTCGGACCAGTTGCGCCAGTCTGCGGCGATATCGCAGAGATCATGGGCGACCAGCAGCGGAATGCAGAGTTCCGGGTCTTCATGGTGCAGTTCGAGTGTCACGGTAACCTCTCCGTCTCCATGGTCGATCGCGCGGGCGGCGACCCCCTTGAAGGCGCGGGCCGGCAGCGCGAACGAGAGCGGCAAACCGCTGCCCTGCAGGATCTTTCTGAGGACTGCGCCCCGCTCGTCAATCGTAATGGTGACATCGCCGGACGCTCCGCGCAATGCGTAGGTGACCTGCTGCGGAAAACGGGACGGATCCAGTCGCAACGTTGCCCCTGCCCATGCGGGCTTCATAACCGTGTTCGTCATCTTCATGCTACCCTTGTTTTACCCGAGAGCGCTTCATGCGTTCTTCCGATCGGGACTTTGCGTCCTCTGTAGCCCGACCATAGCGAGGGCCTGTTCCGGACAACTTAAAAATTGCGGTTAAAAAAACTTTGCTGCGTCAAATGGTTAGTATTTTCAGACGAGGCAAGGTTTCGAAAAAGTGAATATAGGCGACAAGGTGTAGGTGTTTGGGACGGCTGCGCGACAAGCTCGCAAGAGTTGCGAGAAGCTTGAAATGCCTGCTGCACAGGCATTCCGTTTCAGGTCAAATTTGAGAGAGGGGGAGCTTCCGTTCTCTTGTCCGGTTGTTTCTTTTTCGCTATCGATGTAGCCGAAAGAATATATCGATAATCGCAAGAGGTCATTCATGTCCGTTTCGTTTCGCTCCTTCCGTGCCGTTGCCAAGGCCGCAGTCGTCGTCGCCGCCTTCCTCGCCCAGCCGGTATCCTCCGCTTTTGCCGACGGACCGGTAACCGTTTTTGCCGCCGCCAGCCTCAAGGAAGTGCTGACCGATATCTCCACCGCCTGGAAGGCAGAGACCGGCAAGGAAACCAGCGTTTCCTTCGCAGCCAGCTCCGCGCTCGCCAAGCAGATCCAGGAAGGCGCGCCGGCCGACATCTTCTTCTCGGCTGATCTGAAGTGGATGGACCACCTCGACAAGGCCGGCCTCATTGCAGACGGCACCCGCTCCAATCTGCTCGGCAACCGCATCGTGCTCGTTGCGCCGAAGGACTCGACCGTAACCACGACGATCGCGGCTGGCTTCCCGCTCAAGGATCTTCTCGCCGGCGGCAAGCTCGCCATGGGCAACACGGAGTCGGTTCCGGCCGGTCTCTATGGCAAGGCCGCTCTCGAAAAGCTCGGCGTATGGGACAGCGTCAAGGCTGACATCGCCCAGTCGGATAGCGTTCGCGCGGCACTTCTGCTCGTTTCCCGCGCCGAAGCCCCGCTCGGTATCGTTTATGAAACCGACGCCAAGGCCGACAAGGACGTAAAGGTCGTTGACCGCTTCCCGGAAGACAGCCATCCTGAGATCATCTATCCGGCTGCTCTGGTGAAGGAATCGAAGAATGCTGATGCCAAGGCCTTCCTCGAATACCTGCATGGCGAAAAGGCCAGGGAAATCTTCACCGCTGCCGGCTTCACGGTGCTTGCCAAGACGAACTGATATTGACGCTATCGCAGTCAAGGCATCGTTCGGGTGACGCTTACTCCTGAAGAAACCACAGCCATGTTGCTCAGCCTGAAGGTCGCGGTTACCGCCGTGGCCTTCTCGCTGCCTGTCGGGATCCTCGTCGCATGGCTTCTGTCTCGTCGTGATTTTTACGGCAAGACCCTGTTGAACGGCATCATCCATTTGCCGCTCATCATGCCGCCGGTCGTTACCGGTTACCTGCTGCTGATCACCTTCGGGCGACGCGGCGCCGTCGGTGCGCTCCTCGACCAGTGGTTCGGACTGGTCTTCTCCTTCCGCTGGACGGGGGCAGCACTAGCTGCCGCCGTCATGGGCTTTCCGCTGCTGGTGCGCTCCATCCGCCTGTCGCTGGATGCCGTCGACCGCAAGCTGGAATCCGCGGCCTCGACGCTCGGCGCGCCGCCGGCCTGGGTGTTCCTGACTGTCACGCTGCCGCTGATCCTGCCGGGCATTGCCGCCGGTACGGTACTTTCCTTCGCCAAGGCGATGGGCGAGTTCGGCGCGACGATTACGTTCGTTTCCAACATTCCCGGTGAAACCCAGACGCTGGCATCGGCCATCTACACCTATACCCAGGTGCCGGGCGGCGATCTCCAGGCCATGCGTTTGACGCTGATTTCCATTGCCGTTTCGCTTACGGCGCTGGTGGTCTCCGAGGTCCTGTCGCGGCGGCTGGCCGCAAGGATGGGGAGCGCCTGATGCTGACCATCGATATCGAGCACAATCAGGGAAGCTTCGATCTTGTCGCCGATTTCTCGGTCGGGCAGGGGCTGACCGTCTTCTTCGGCCCGTCCGGTTCCGGCAAGACCACGCTCATCAATCTCGTTGCCGGTCTGGTGCGCCCGACCAAGGGCCGCATCGTTTTCAACGATCAGGTCTGGAGCGACGGTGCGACCGATCATTTCGTGCCGCCGCATCGCCGGCGTATCGGTTATGTCTTTCAGGAAGGCCGGCTCTTCCCGCACCTTACCGTGCGCCAGAACCTGCTTTACGGAACCCGCTTCGTACCCGCTGCGGAGCGCACCGAAAGCCTGGACCGCGTGGCGGACCTGCTCGGCATTTCCCGCCTGCTTACGCGCCGTCCTTCCGGCCTGTCGGGCGGCGAGAAGCAGCGCGTGGCTCTGGGCCGGGCGCTGATGTCCAATCCGCACCTTCTCCTCATGGATGAGCCGCTGTCGGCGCTGGATTTGGAACTCAAGGCCGCGATCCTGCCCGACATCGAGCGCATCCGCGACGAGGTCGGCATTCCGATTCTCTATGTCAGCCACTCGCTGGAAGAGGTTGCGCGACTTGCGACACGGGTGATCGCGCTTTCCCGCGGTCGCGCCACGGCAATCGGCGCGCCGGACGAGGTGCTCGACATTCTGGCCCCCGGCGCCGGCGTCCAGCCGGGCAATTTCCTGCATGCCACGGTTACCGACCAGAGCGCGGAGGATGGCATTACCCTTGCCGAAAGTGCGGCCGGGCCGCTTTTCCTGCGGAAGACCGATGTGCCGGTCGGAACCCGTATCCGCGTCTTCGTGCCGGTCAGCGAGATCGTCGTTGCGACCAGCCTGCCGGAAGGCATTTCCACGCTCAACCGGCTCTCCGGCGTCGTCACCGGCCTGCGCGAGGAAGGAAGCTCCGTCATGGTCTCGGTCGATTGCGGCGGCGAGCAGATGATCTGCGAGGTTACACGCCGCTCCGCCATGACCCTCGGCCTCGCCACGGGTTCCCCCGTGCATCTGCTGTTCAAGACCGTATCGCTCGCTTCCGAAGCCATTTTCCGGCAGGCCGTGCGGTAAAATAGGGCAGGCGGTGGTGAGAGACGGGCCTCGATAAGGGGCGTTCTGCGGGAGTTGCTATGGGGGGACCGCAGAGCGCCACTCTCTGATTCACAATGAACTAATCTTCGTGCGCATCCTTCGCGCCACTGCCTGCTGGCTGAAAGTCGGGCGCGCTCATTTCCTCAAGCCAGGAGAGATCACCGGCCAGCAACTTGCGGCTCTCCGCCTCCATCTTCCGGCAGCGGCTGAGCAATGTTTCTCCGAACGGCGTCAGGCCCGCGCCGCCGCCGCTTTTGCCGCCGTGGCGGGTGAAGATCGATGGTTCCTTGAACATGCGGTTGATTTCGTCGGCGAGCAGCCATGCCCGGCGGTAGGACATGCCCATGGTCGCGCCCGCCGCCCGGATCGAGCCGTGCTCGGCGATGCCGGCGAGCAGCGACACCTTGCCGGGGCCGAGGCGCACCCCGTTCGGCAGGTCGAGCCTTAAAGTCAGTCTGGTCCTGCCTGCGCTCATTGCGTCGAAACCATCTTGCCCGGGTTCATGATGCCGGCCGGATCGAAAGCCAGCTTGATACGCTTCATCAGTTCCGTTTCGATCGCCGGACGGCTTGCCGCCAGTTCGTCACGCTTCAACTGGCCGACGCCGTGCTCGGCCGAGATTGAGCCGCCATGCGCATGGACCACGGCATGCACGATGGCGTTCATCTCCCGCCAGCGGGCAATGAACTCGGCCTTGTCCGCACCAACCGGCTGGCTGATGTTGTAGTGAATGTTTCCGTCGCCGAGATGGCCGAACGAGACGATGCGGGCGTCGGGCATGCGGGCCATCACGGCGGCATCCGCATCCGCGAGGAAACGCGGCACACTGGAAACGGGCACGGAGACGTCATGCTTGATGGACCCACCTTCCGGCTTCTGCGCATCGGACATGCTTTCCCTCAAGCGCCAGAAGGCCTCCTGCTGGGCGAGCGAGGAGGCGACGACAGCGTCTTTTACCAGCCCGGTGTCGTGGGTTTCTTCCAGCAGGCCGGCAATCATCCTTTCCGCCGTTTCGGCGGAATCCGAGGTCGAGATATCGATCAGCGCGTACCACGGATGCGGGGAGGGCAAGGGATCGCGGACGCCGGCGATGTGCTTCGTGGTGAAGTCGATGCCAATGCGCGGCATGATCTCGAAACCGGTGAGAGCGCTGCCGCAGAGCGTCGAGGCACGCTCGAAGAGCGCGAGCGCATCGTTTGGCGAGGCAAGGCCGACAAAGGCGACCTGATGGCCGCGCGGGCGGGGGAAAAGCTTCAGGACCGCGCCCGTGATGATGCCAAGCGTGCCTTCCGCGCCAATGAACAGGTCGCGCAGGTCGTAGCCGCTATTGTCCTTTTTCAGCCGTCTCAGCCCGTCCCAGATTTCGCCGGTCGGCAGAACCACTTCCAGTCCGAGGCAAAGCTGCCGGACATTGCCATAGGCCAGCACGGCGGTTCCGCCGGCATTGGTGGAAAGATTGCCGCCGATACGGCAGGAGCCTTCCGAGCCGAGCGAGAGCGGAAACAGCCGGTCGTGCTCGGCCGCCGCCTTCTGGATATCGGCGAGGATGGCCCCGCCATCGGCCACGATCACATCGCCGGAAATGTCGATCTCACGGATACGGTTCATGCGCTCGAGCGAGAGCACGACGTCCGACAGGCCGTCGCGTGGCACCTGACCGCCCACATGGCCCGTGCGTCCACCGGCCGGCACGATGGGCGTGCCTGTCCGGCTGGCGAGCGCCATGATGGCGGAAACCTCTTGCGTCGATCCGGGCTTCAGCACCAACGGGGAAGAACCGTGATAGAGCCCGCGGCTCTCGACGAGATAGGGCGCGATATCGGTGGGAGCGGTCAGCGCATTTGCCTCGCCCACGATCGCCACGAAGGCCTTCAAGGTTTCGGACAGGGTGCCGCTGCTCACATTATTCTCCTATGCGTTACGCGGGGCCGCCGCGCGCTTCAGCCGGTCGTTGATCGCTTCGCCAAGCCCCTGCATGGGGATGGGCATGACCGCGATGCCGGAAGGGTGGGCCTGGTCGGCCTGCTTGAGATAGCCAAAGAGGTTCGCCGCTGCCTCTGTAAGATCGCCGTGCCGGCTGAGGTTCAGCACGATGGAGGCGTCCTTTTCGCCCACGACCTCGGCGTCGCCGAAGCGGATCAGCGCCTCACCGGGGGCAATGGACTGCGCGTCGAGCCGCACATGGGCGTTCGGGGCATAATGCGAGGCGAGCATGCCGGGTGCTTCGATTGTCGCAGTGCCGGCGGGCTTCAGCCGTTCGACCGCCAATCCGGTCGCCTCTTCGATCTCCTCGGCGGCAATTCCGCCCGGACGCAGCAGCCGTATCCGACCGTCCTCCACCTTGACGATGGTGGATTCGACGCCGACGGGGCAGGGGCCGCCATCCACGATGAGTTCGATGCGGCTGCCGAGATCGGCCTCCACATGCTCCGCCGTGGTCGGGCTGATCTTGCCGGAGGAGTTGGCGCTGGGAGCGGCTAGCGGCTTGCCGAAGGCGCGGATCAGGTCGCCGGCAAAACCCCTGGGCACCCGGATGCCCACGGTGTCGAGCCCGGCGGTCGCAAGCGGATGGATGGAGCTTGCAGCCTTGAGTGGAACGACGAGTGTCAGCGGCCCCGGCCAGAAGCGCGCCGCAAGAGCGCGCGAAATGGGATCGAAGTCGGCATAGCGTTCCGCCATGGCGAGATCCGCCATGTGGCAGATCAGCGGATTGAAGCGCGGCCGGCCCTTGGTTTCATAGATGCTGGTGATCGCCGCCGGGTCGGTCGCGTCGGCTGCCAGCCCGTAAACGGTCTCGGTCGGCAGCGCTATGGGCCGCGCCCTGGACAGGATCCCGATGGCCGCATCGATTGCGCCTTGCCTGTCGCTGTCGATGGGTACCACCCGAGCCATGTATCAACGCCTTCCTGTCCAGTGTTCCGCCGTCAATAGCGCGTCTTGGCTGGCGGGGGCAAATGTTGATTTCGCGGGGCGGACCAAGGGTTTTCCACAGTTCTCGGCAGGTGTCGGGACCTCGCCGAAGCGTATCCGTAAAACTTTATCTACCGATGTAACCGAAAGAAAGAAATGTTGCGCCTATAGTCCGCCCCGTTCGAGCCTTTCGCCTTCACCCGCCGGAAAAAAGAACCATGCAGCAAGTCAAGAATCCCGCCTCAAGCATCGCTCTTCGCGTTGCAACCGCCATGCATCAGATGGGAATTGACGGCCTGCCAAGAAATTACGAACTGGTCTACGAGGCCTATGCCGGTGGCAATCCGGAACTGGTCCGCGATTTCATCGCGCTCGGCAAGGCAAAGACGCAGGAAGCGCTCGATGCGCTCGGCCGCAAATATCTTCCTCACCATCATGAAGACGGCCTTCTGGCCCGCCAGAACGGACAGGTTCGCGCCGAGATGAGCAACTTCATCTCCCTGCTGAACGAGGAAAAGGTTTCGCTGAGCGATTACGGGCGTCTGATCGGTGATGCTTCCAAGGTCATCCAGACGGTCGCGGAGGATGATCACCCGGAACTCGGCCAGTCGATCAGGGCGCTCAAGGTCGCCACCGAAAAGCGCGCCAGCCAGAACAGCAATGTCGTCAGGGCCGTGGTCGACAAGACGGTCGCCCTTGCCGATATGCAGCGTGAAGCCGATGATGCCGAGGCAACCAAATTCGTCGATCCGCTGACCGGTCTTTCCAGCCGCCGCGCCTTCAACAAGGCCGTCGCCAAGGTCTATACCAATCCGGAAATGCCGGTCCTGTGCGGCGTCGCCATCGGCGAGATCGATGACTTCGCCCGCGTTTCCGAGCAGATGGGGCCAGCCGTCGCCGACCGCTTCCTCAAGCAGGTCGCCAAGGTCATGCAGGCGGTGGCCGGCGGTGGCGATCTCGCCTGTCGCTTCGATGGCGGTCGTTTCGGCATGCTGCTTTATACCTCCGAGCAGGAGGAGGTGAGCCGTATTGTCGATCTGGTGCGCTCCAAGCTGAGGGCGACGGCGGTCGTCAATTCCGGCAATGGCCGCGCGCTCGGCCAGGTGTTGATGTCCTTCGGCATCTGCCTGTCCGAACAGGCTCCGAACGCCTTCGACTTCACCAATTTCGCTGAAAAGGCGCTCGCTTCCTCGCGTGCCGCCGGCGGCAACACGGTCACCATCTACGGCGCGAGCGACTACGTGCCGAAGGACTGGCTGATCTACAAGAAGGCCCCGGTCGGCGGCTTTTAAGGGCGGCGGACTTCCGTCGTCATATCCATCATCCTTGCCGGCAGGCGGATGAGGGGCATCTGGCCAGACACGGCGGGCCGGCTTGGCGATCCGGTTGCCGGAGCCTCAGAGCTTGGCGATGATCTTGCGCAGCTGCGCGTCGCGAGCACCGAGCATCAGCACGTTCTTCAGCGCTTCCTTCGGGTCGTGGGTGCGAAACAGCAGGCCGTTTTCGCGGATCGAACGGTCGATCGCCATGGATTTGCTCGACTGGTCCGGCTGGATTGCGACGGCGAAATACATGCGCGAATAGTTCGTGCGGATCTGTTCGAAGAACTGGTCGCCTCCACTCACCTCGGCGAAGAAATTGGCGATGTAGAACGCCCATTTCACATCGGCGTATTTCGCGAAGTTCGTCCGCGCCGCCGTGACGTGACAGTAGCCGAGATGCGGCCTGTTATCGAGTGTCTTGTGAAAGATCATCTTCGGGAACTGGATCGAACGATGAAAGCCGTTGATCCTGTCGTGCGTGGTTTCGCCGGCGGTTTCGAGCCGGCGTCCGGTGCGTTCTGCGACCTCCTCATGGGTGAGGTAGCGCTTTTCCTCCGGCAGCCAATCTTCCCGGCGGCGCAGGATACGTCCCGTGCGCAGGAATTCGGTGTGCACGGCGCGCGTCGTTGCGGTCGGCGGCGCGGAGGGCTTCTTCGGGGCGGCGTAGTATCTCAGCTTCTGCATGACGAGGCTCGATCGGGAGTTGCAACCGGGGGGAGTTTAGAACGGCAGTGATTAACGACAATTTGTCGCAAATCTTGCCGATTACGGTTTCGCGAGGCTTGCGGTGCGCGAGATGCGTCGGATGTCGCGGATTGGCCCTTGTCCGTTTGCGTCACCGGGTGACTGGTTTTTCGGCAGGCGCTTTTTTAACTCCATGAAAAAACGAGGTATTCTGCAAGATTTCACGCAAGGCCATCATCTGTGTCCATGTCGCAAACATTTGATGCCGTGTCGTTTCGCAATGCAGCGGAACATAAGTAATTGTGATTAGATAATTTCAAGCTCAAGGTGCCGCCCTGCTAGGGAGGGTGGAAAATTGGGAAGCCGGTCAAAATCCGGCGCTGCCCCCGCAACGGTGGTGGAGAAAAGCGTAAGGGCAAAAAGCCACTGGGAAGTCTTCCTGGGAAGGCGCTCCACGCAGTCCGGTATCCGGACGTCTCCAGAGCCCGGAAACCAGCCTCGAGAGAGAAAGATTGAAGGTCGCGGCGGGCGGCCCGAGACAGGTTCGGTCGGCTTTTCCCAAGGGGCCGGTCCCGCACATGTGCTCGTCCCTCGCCATTGCCGTAACGAAACGAGGACGACGATGGATTTGCAGGGCAAGGTATTGCGCCAATTGAAGAACCGCCGCGAAGGCTTCAGCCTCGAGCAGCCGTTCTATATCGACCAGGATTACTTCAAGCTGGACATGGAGACCATCTGGTATCGCGACTGGCTGTTCATCGGCCATGACTGCGAAATCCCGAAGGCTGGTAACTATTTCACCGTCCAGATCGGCGATTATCCTGTTGTCGTGGTACGCGGCAAGGACGGCGTGATCCGCGCGTTCCACAACACCTGTCGCCATCGCGGCCACCGCGTCTGCACCAAGGAAAGCGGCGCTTCCGCCAAGCTCGTCTGTCCCTATCACCAGTGGACCTACGATCTCGACGGGTCGCTGGTCTTCGCTCGCCAGATGGGCGAGGATTTCGACAAGGCGCAGTTCGGCATGAAGCACGTCGCCTGCGAAAGCGTCGGCGGCTACATCTTCGTCTGCCTCGCCGAAGAGCCGTCCGATTTCGCTCCGGTCCGTGCGACCATCGAGCCTTACATGAAACCCCACCGCCTGTGGGAAGCCAAGGTCGCCCACAAGAACACCATCATCGAGAAGGGCAACTGGAAGCTCGTCTGGGAAAACAACCGCGAGTGCTACCACTGCGCCGGCAACCACCCGGAACTCTGCCGCACCTATCCGGAAGCCCCGACGGCAACCGGCGTTCAGGGCGCCAAGGACGATCCGTTCATCTCCGAGCATTGGGCCCGCTGCGAGGGCGCCGGCCTTCCAAGCGAGTTCAGGATGGACCCGACCGGCCAGTTCCGCGTTGCCCGCATGCCGCTGATCCAGGATGCCGAGAGCTACACCATGGACGGCAAGCGCGCGGTCAAGCGGCCGCTGTCGGATGATGTTCCGATCTCCCACATCGGCACCATGCTGCTGTTCCACTACCCGACCACTTGGAACCACCTGCTGGGCGACCACGCGATTTCCTTCCGCGTGCTGCCGATCTCGGCCGAGGAAACTGCCGTCACCACCACCTGGCTCGTGCACAAGGATGCCGTCGAAGGCGTGGACTACAACATCGAGGACCTGACCCACGTCTGGAACATGACCAACGATCAGGACCGCGCCATCGTGGAAGAAAATGCCTTCGGCATCCGTTCGCCGGCCTACGAGCCGGGTCCGTATTCGGCCGATCACGAAGGCGGCGTTATGCAGTTCGTCGAATGGTACGCAAACTTCATGATCAACCGTCTGCAGGGCGACAAGGCCCGCCTGTCCGCGGTTGCCTGAGATGACGATTGCCGTGACCTATCGTCATGTCGATGAGATGCGTCCCTGGTCCGACAGGGAGCATCGCCTCGAATGTGTGGCCGTGACGCCCGAGGCGCCGGATGTGATGACCTTCACCTTCCGGCCCGACCGGCCCGGCCACTGGTTCCGCTATCTGCCCGGTCAGTTCGTCACGCTGGAAATCCCGGCGGCGCCCGAACCGGTCATGCGGACCTACACGTTGTCGTCGAGCCCCTCGCGCCCCTATACGGTCGCCGTGACCGTGAAGGCGCAGAAGGATTCGATCGGCACCCGCTGGATGTTTGACAATCTGAAGCCGGGAATGAAGCTGAAGGCCATCGGTCCGCTCGGCGATTTTTCCTACGCCAGGCATCCCGGCCGGAAGTATCTCTTCATTTCGGCCGGTTCCGGCGTCACGCCGATGGTGTCGATGACCCGCGACATGGGCGACCGTGCGCCGGATAGCGATATCGTGTTCCTGAACTGCGCCCGCTCTCCGGATGACATCATCTTCCGCTGGGAACTGGAAGCCAAGGCGCGTGAGATGCCGCACCTGACGCTCGGCTTCATCGTCGAGCAGATTGCCCGTGGTCAGCTCTGGTCCGGTCTCAAGGGGCGGATCGACAAGGCCAAGATCGCGCTTCTTGCTCCCGACTTTCTCGAGCGCACCGTGTTCTGCTGTGGCCCCGAACCGTTCATGGCGACGGTACGCGAAGCCCTGTCGGGTGCTGGCTTCGACATGAAGAACTACCACGAGGAAGCCTTCCAGCCGGTCGCGCCCGAACTGCCGGTGGTGGTTGCCGATCATTCCGATGGTGCCCTTGCGACCAAGGTCGCCTTCACCACGTCCGGCAAGGAAGGTCTCTGCGAGCCGGGCCATACTGTCCTGCAAGCTGCCCGCGCTGCGGGCGTGCGCATCGGTGCCGCCTGTGAATCGGGTCTTTGCGGAACATGCAAGGTGATGAAGCTCTCGGGCGAGGTCGAGATGAACCACAATGGCGGTATTCTCGATGACGAGATTGACGAGGGTTACATTCTCGCCTGCTGTTCGCGTCCCAAGGGCGACCTCGAGATCGAAGCCTGAGACAGCGATCCCGCTTGGGGCAGGGCCATATTCATCAAAGGCGGCGGAGCAAACCGTCGCCTTTTTGTCGTTTCTCCCGAGAATGCGATGGAACAATAATCCGCGTGCTGCGTTCCCTCTTCGCTAAAGCGAAGTTCGGGGCTGGGCTTCACACTGGTCTTTAATCAATAGTGATGTGTCGCAGGTTCCCTACAGCTTTATGATGTTAATAATGGGTTCAGGATGAACCGGATAGCCTGATGCCAAGTCTTGTCGATACCATGATTTGTCATCGCCCCGTCGCGCAAGACCCGCCTTGAGCATCCCGATTAAGCAGGGAATGGAGAAATGAAATGACAAACATGATGAAGCGCTGGGCGGCCGCTGCCCTGGCTTGCGCTGTCGTGCTGACGAGCTTCGTGCCGTCGCAGGCGATGCCGGTGACCGCGCCCGTCACGGCAAAGTCCGATGTGACCGTGGTCGACTATTATCGCCGCCCTCCGCCTGGCTATTACCAGGGTTATCGTGGCTATCGCGATTATCGCCCCGGCTATCGTCGTCACAATGACGGCTGGTGGTATCCGCTTGCCGCCTTCGGCGCAGGTGTCGTCATTGGTGGTGCCTTGGCCGCACCGCCGGCTCCGCCGCGCGCCGCCGGCATCAATCCGCGGCATTATGAGTGGTGCTATGCAAGGTATCGTTCCTACGATTCCTACAGCAACACCTTCCAGCCGAACTACGGCCCGCGCCGTCAGTGCCTGTCGCCTTATTATTGATCGCAGGCCCTTCAATTGAGATCACGATGCCCGGCCGCTGGTCGGGCATTTCGTTTTTCGGGGCGCCTGTTTCAAAGGATGCCGGCGCGCCTGAGGATCAGCCATGCAGCAAGGATCGAGACGGCTATGAAGCCGATGGCCCAGAGCGTGCCGCCGATGCCCTCGGCAAACGGCAGTGACGAGGTGTTCATCCCGAAGAAGCCGGTGACCAGTGATGGCGGCAGCAGGAAGGCCGTCATCAGCGACAGGATGTAGAGGTGGCGGTTGGTTTCCGAGGAAAGCTTGGAATCGATTTCTTCATGCAGCAGCCGCGCCCTTTCCTGCAGCGCATAGACGTCGTTGTCGGCCGCCTCCAGCCGGTTCACCAGCCGTTCCGCCACATCCTCGAAGCCTGACGGCAGTTCATCGTCATCGGCCGCCGCCGCGCGACGCATCAGCGCCAGCATGGTGCGCAGGTGCCGGTGCAGCCTGACGACGACGCGGCGCACTGGAGCAAGCCGTCGACGCTCGTCGCGAAGCTCGCTGTCATAGACGAAGTCCTCGATGGCGTTCAGTTCGTCGGTCAGTTCCAGCACCACGGACATGATGCCCCGCTGGAACTCCACCACCAGTGCTTCGAAGATCTGGATCGGCTGGCGGAACTTCGCCGCGTTCTTCTCGATCGCAGCCCGGACCGGATCGATCGACCTGACAGGCTGGAGGCGCGTGGTAATGATGAAACCATTGGCCAGCGCAAAATGCAGCCAGCCGATATCGCGGGTCGTGGTATCGAACTCCCGCTGGAAATCGACAAGCGTGCCATAGAATGCCTGTTCGTCCACGGTCAGCGCGGCATGGGCTTCGTGAGTGGTCAGCGCTGCGCGCGCCTGCTCGGTCAGACCGGGAAAGTTTTCCAGAAAGGCGGTGCAGCGCGCATCGGCGAGACTGAGATGCAGCCAGACGAAGCTGCCTTCCTCGATCCCGATATCGGCGGGGTCGGTTTCGGGCGAAAACCGGGTCGCCCGGCCGGAAGATGCGTTGATGACATAGCCCCAGACCAACCCGGGAATTTTCGTGGCGAGGGGATGCATCGGTCAGCTCCGGAAACGGCCCGCCAGCGCTTCTATGCCTGCATTGTGACAGTTCGATTACAGTCTTTGTGTCACAGCAGTGACAGCAGCACGGAGCAGATGCAGATCAGCAGGAAGCTCATCGGGATGGAGAAGCGGATATTGGCGCGGATCGTCTCTTCCAGATGCGGATATCGCCGTCGTCCCGGAAAGTTGGCGTCCGTCAGCAGCATGGAGACGAGAAGCACGAGGACGAGGTAGAAATAGCCGAGCGACACCATGAAGGCCACGGGAGAATTCATCGAGATGGCACCGGGAAAGCTGGATTCATAGGTGAAGCCAAGCGCGGCGAGTGCGAGAAGGGCGGAATAGGTCATCGGTGCCTCGTCGCCCCGCAGGCGGGCCGGTGCCCATAGCAGGAACAGCGACACCGATAGCACGGCGGCAAAGGGAACGAAGATCGGCAGCACATATTGCTGCCATTTGCGCTGTATCTCCGTCGATGCCTTGATCCTCACGAAGGGCTTGGCATTCCAGCCATAGAAACGCTCCATCACGAATTGCAGCGACCGGGCGGTCCAGCTGTTGGCCGAAAGCTCCGGCGAGACCGCGGCAAGTTCCCGGTCGATGTCGTTCATCACGAAGATGACCTCGTCGGCCGAGTGCCGGGGCGTGACAAGCGAGAGCGTCAGCCTCTGGCGGTCGAACGGAAACGTCGTCATATCGACGCTGACCCGGAAATCCGCATCGATCCTCTGGATGCGGGTCACGGTGCCGTCAGCCCGCATCGTTAGCGCTACGGAGCCGGATCGCGGTTCGCCAATGCAGTTCTCGATCTCGGTTGCCGGCGTCCAGATGCCGGCGAGCTTCTCCTCCGCCTCGGCGCCGACATAGTCGAAGCGGGCGAAGCCGGTCGTCTTGGGATCGAAGGCCTGCGTCGGGTCCTTCCAGCGTTCGGTGGTCTCGATCGTCATCGAGGCTTCACCCGAAGTCTCGTTGAACTTGGAAATGTCCAGCACGCGCATCGAGAAGTGGACGGCGAGCGGCAGGTGTATGCCTCTTGGCAGGCGAGGAGTCTCGTTCGCCATCGCCGTTCCCGAAAGGGCGAGCGCAAGCCAGCCGGCGAAGGCAAGGATCAGGCGCAGGAGGGCCGGCTTCACGTGGCACCTCCGTCATTGACCTTGCTCTCCGCGCCGCCACGGCCGGCCGACAGGCTGCCTATGGCGTTCTTGAGCCGCCGGAGATCGCCATGGTCGCTGCCTTCGGGGGCAGATCCTTCGGTTTTTCCTGATGCCAACGCTTCCGCATGGTCGGCGAGATCGGCAAGGGGGCGGATCAGCATTGCGCGCAGAGCAACGGTAAGGATCGAGAAAACGACGATACCGCCGACTGCGGCAACGATCACAGCCATCGCGATTGACCGCAGGAAGCCGCTTTCGATCGAGGAAAAGTCGCGCACGATGAAGATCGTCCCGATCATCCGGCCGGAATAGTCCAGAAGCGGCTGGGCGAAGGTGCCGTACCGGTGGTCGTCAAGCTCCACCATGGCCGATGTCGGCTCGCGGGAAAGGCCGATGGCGCGGCGGTCGTAGAGCTTCTGGAAAAGGGCGGTGTCGGTTGCAGATTCGATAGCAAGCCCGGAACCATCGGCTTTCACGGCGCTGTCCTTCGGGGTGATGCCCGTCATCGCCGGGCTGAGGAACAGGGCGTAATCGGCTCCCGATGCCGACTTGGCGATTTCCAGCAGCGTTTTGAGGTCGACGCCGACCTCCACCGTGCCGACCAGCGTTTCGCCTTCCAGCATCGGGGCGACCGCGCGCAGGCTGAGACCGGCAAGCCCGACTTCCAGCCCCTTCTGCAGGATATGGCTGCGGTTGGCGGCAAGGATCATCGGTCGGATCGTCGAAAGATCCTGCCCGAAATTCTTGGGATCCTGCACGCGCAGGAAGCTCTTGATGTCGGTGGTGTGGAAATGCAGCATGTTGACGCCGGCTTCGCTGGCCAGCGCGTCGTAGGTGGGTTTCAGAAGCGAGGTCAGTCCCTCGCGGTCGCCCTTTTTCATCAGGTCGAGCACGAGCGGGTCCTTGGCGATGCGGTCGGCATGGGTTGCCGAGAGGCTGGCCGATTGCGCCATCGATGATGTGAGCAGCAGGGCGGTTGCCTGCATCTCGTCGCCCTTGGCGGCCTCGAGCTGGCGACGGGTGCCATCGACGATAATGTAGCCGCCCAGCCCGAGAATGGTGGCGAGCAGGATTGCTGTCACGAGTGCGAGAGATCGGTCGAGGGTCATAGGGGGCGTCCGGGATCGCTGTAATCTGAATGAGGTACGGCAATCCAGGCGGCGCTGTATCGTCCAAGTTTGGGCGCATCGTTACGACTGCCGCCGCTTCGGGGCGCAGGCTGCCGCATCGTCCCGAAAGAGCCGATGTCGCAAAAAGATTTGACGTTTACGTAAAAATAAACTAGCCAAAAGACCAGTTGCGGGATCTCTTTCGCGGGTGGAGAAAGGGTCCGATGGGGCAACGGCAAAGCAGGAGGAAGCTGTCCATGTACAAGGCACCGGTTGAGGAAATTGCTTTCACGCTGAAATACGTGGCGGGCATGGGCGATGCGCTGGAGCAGGGGCAGTTGGGCGATCTCAGCGACGATCTCGTCGACGCCATTCTGGAAGAGGCAGGACGCTTCGCCAGCGATGAGGTCGCGCCGCTTGCCGTAATCGGCGATAGGCAGGGCGCACGCCTTGTGGACGGCAAGGTCGAGGTGCCGGACGGCTGGGCGGATCTCTATCGTCACTGGGCAGAGGGCGGCTGGAATTCGCTCGTCGCTTCGCCGGCTTTCGGCGGGCAGGGGCTGCCGCACATGTTGAACGTCGCGGCTCTGGAAATGTGGAATTCCGGCTCCATGGCCTTCGCCCTCGGTCCGACGCTGACCATGGGTGCCGTCGAAGCCGTGACGGCCCATGGCAGCGCCGAACTCAAGGAAAAATACCTGCACAAGATGGTCTCCGGCGAATGGACCGGCACCATGAACCTGACCGAACCCCATGCGGGTTCGGATCTCGGCGCGATGAAGACCCGCGCCGAGCGCCGTGATGACGGCACCTATCGCATTTTCGGCCAGAAGATCTTCATCACCTGGGGCGAGCACGAAATCACCCGCAACATCGTCCATCTGGTCCTCGCCCGCCTGCCGGATGCGCCGGCCGGTACGCGTGGCATTTCGCTCTTCCTCGTGCCCAAATACCTCGTCAATGACGACGGCTCGCTCGGTGCTCGCAACGATCTCCATTGCCATTCGCTGGAACATAAGCTTGGCATCCATGGCTCGCCCACTTGCACCATGATCTATGGCGACGGCCGCTACGGCGATGAAGCCGGGGCAATCGGCTACCTGATCGGCGAGGAGAACAAGGGCCTCGCCTGCATGTTCACCATGATGAACAATGCCCGTCTGGCTGTCGGCATGCAGGGCGTGGCGATCTGCGAGGCCGCCACCCAGAAGGCGGTGGCTTTCGCGAAGGAACGCACGCAGGGCAAAGCCCCGGGTTGGTCGGGTTCTGGCCAGACGGGGAGCATGAGCCCGATCATCGAGCATCCCGACGTCGCCCGCATGCTGCTGACGATGAAAGCGCTGACTCAGGGCGCGCGCGCCATTTGCTATACCTGCGCCCACGCAACGGACATGGCTCACCACGCGCGCGGCGACCGAGCCGCCCACTGGCAGGAGCGCGCAGCGCTGCTCACCCCGATTGCCAAGTCCTTCGCCACCGATGCCGGCGTCGATGTCGCATCGCTCGGCATCCAGGTTCATGGCGGCATGGGCTTTATCGAGGAAACCGGTGCCGCCCGTTACCTGCGCGATGCCCGCATCGCCCCGATCTACGAAGGCACCAACGGCATTCAGGCGATCGATCTGGTCACCCGCAAGCTGCCGCTGTCGAACGGTGACCATGTCAGGGGCTTCATCACTGAACTCAGGGAGATCGTTTCCTCTGTTCGCGGCCTGAACCGGGATGGTTTCGGCACGACGGCAGACCGTCTGGAGTCGAGCCTTGCCGATCTCGATGAGGCCACCGAATGGCTGCTCACCCGGATCGCTGAGGGCAACATCGCCGCAGCACTTGCAGGCGCCACCCCTTACCAGCGGCTGTTCGGTCTTTCGCTGACCGGCGCCTATCTCGCCAAGGGCGCGCTCGCCGATGCCGAGACCGGCGGTTTCGAGCGCGTCGCGCTCTGCCGCTTCGCCGCCGAAAACCTGATCGCCGAAACGGCGGCACTGAAGGACCGCGTGATCAACGGCGAGGCGAGCCTGACGTCCGCGCGCGCTCTTCTCGGCTAGTACCCGTCTCCAGCCTCTCCCTGCAAGGGGCAGGGGCTTGGCTTCCGTCACCGCTTTGATCCGGTTCAGGCGCAGGGCGGCTCATCGAGGTTCTCGCCCCACTCGTGGGGGAGACCGGCAGGCCGGAACGGGAGTTTTCGTTTGAACCAGCCTCCCGATCGGGAGTGCAACGCCAACTGGGAAAGATTTTATGACCGACCACATCCTGATCGAACGCCCCGAGGCCTATCCCGGTGTTCTGGTGATCCGCTTCAACCGCCCGGAAAAGAAGAACGCCATCACCAAGGCGATGTACCAGAAGATGACCGCCGGCCTTCTCGAAGGCGAGACCGATCCGGCGATCCGCACCATTGCGCTGCTGGGAACCGAAGGCTGCTTCTCCGCTGGCAACGACATGGCCGACTTCCTCGCCTATGCCATGGCCGGAACCGTCGATCAGCCGGCGGCCTTCGAGGTGCTGAAGGCGATCTGGAGCGTGTCGAAGCCGGTCGTCTCGGGCGTCGATGGTCTTGCCATCGGCATCGGCACGACCATCAACATGCATTGCGACATGACGATTGCCTCCGATCGCAGCCTGTTCAAGACCCCCTTCGTCGATCTCGCTCTGGTGCCGGAAGCCGGCTCCAGCCTGCTTGCGCCGCGCATGATGGGGCAGCAGCGGGCCTTTGCCCTGCTCGCCGCCGGAGAGGGCTTCTCCGCCGCCGAGGCGAAGGAGGCGGGCCTGATCTGGAAGATCGTTGCCCCGGAAGCCGTCGAGCCCGAGACGCTGAAACTTGCCGCCTCGCTGGCCGCCAAGCCGCCGGAAGCCATGCGCATCACCCGCGACCTGCTGCGCGGCGACCGCGGCGAACTGCTCGCCCGCATGGAAGAGGAAATCGCCCATTTTATCGAGCGCCTGAAGAGCGCGGAGGCAATGTCCTCCTTCCAGAGCTTCATGAAGGGGCGCGGATAACGCGGAGACAGCCGGAGCGGCGAGGCCATAATCTCGCCCCTTGGTGCTTCCTTAATCACTGATGGTCTCTTATCGACGCAGGAAAACGGAGGAGCCGAACGGTGAAGAGTTCAGTTAACAGCCTCGCGCTCGCAATGATCGTGACCGCTGCCGCCATGCTGGAGCCGCTGACGACGGCCGTCGCTTTCGCCCAGAGCGGCGGAACTATCGTCAACAGCCAGACCATTCGGCTGAAGCCGCAGCCCGGTGTGCGTCCGCAACGTTATTATTGTGCTGTTGATCCGCCGGCCAGCGCCAAGATGAGCGGGCAGTTCACTTGCCCGGCTGAGCCCGGCCGTGTCGGTGGCCGTTGCCGCTGCGCCAATGTCACCGGCTCCGGCACGCTCTACACCTATTGAAGGACCGGCTGCGGGCCATCACCCCTTGGAGAGCGTTGCCACCACTTCGACATGCGGCGACCACAGGAACTGGTCGATCGGCGTCACGCTGTCGATGCGATAGCCGCCGGCTGTCAGCAGCGCAAGATCGCGGGCAAGCGATAGCGGATTGCAGCTCACGGCGACGATCTTCTTGACGGAGGAGCGGGCGAGTTCCTTGCACTGCGCTTCGGCGCCTGCGCGCGGCGGGTCGAAGACCACGGCATCGAAGACCTTGAGTTCGGAAGTCATCAGCGGGCGGCGGAAAAGATCGCGCTTCTCTATCTTGACGGGTTTAAGCCCCTGCGTGTTGCGCGCGGCGAAGTCGAGCGCCTTCAGGGCCTTCTCCTCGCTTTCTACGGCCTGCACCTGCGCGGTGCGGGCGAGCCTGAGCGCAAACGTGCCGATGCCGGCGAAGAGATCGGCGACGCGCTTGGCCTTGCCGACATGCTGGAGCGTCAGCCACGCCATCGCTTCCTCGGCAGCGATGGTCGCCTGGGTGAAGGCGCCCGGCGGCGGAAATACGGCGACGCCGGAAAAGTCGAGAACCGGTTTCTGCGGTTCGATCACCACTTCGCCATTGAACGAGACGCGGGTGATGCCGCGCATCGCGAGCACCGTTTCCGTGATGGCGCGGCGGTCCTTGTCGGCGAGTGTCTTGATGCCGTCCAGCGCGATGTCGAGGCCGGAAAGCGTTTCGATCACCGTCATCCGGAACGGCTCGGCATTGGTCGTGGCGGCCCAGCCGATCTTTCTCAGTGCATCCAGCCTCGACAGGATGCCTGCCGAGGCGATGGGACATTCCTCGATGGCGACGATGTGGTGGCTTTCCGCCTGGTTGAAGCCGATCAGCAGTTCCTTCTCGGTGCGCCGCGCGGCAAACACCACGCGTCGACGCTGGCCGGGATCGGCCTCGATGATTTCTTTAACAGGAACGTCTATGCCCTTGGACTTAAGCGCGGAAACGACCAGCGACCGCTTGAAGGCGTTGTAGGCGGGCTTGGCCATATGCTGCAGCGAACAGCCGCCACAGCTTCCGCCGACACCATCGGGGCCGAAATGGCGACAGGCGGGGGTGATGCGCTCGCTGGAGGTCTCGGTGTAGGAGATGATTGTGCCCTGGTTCTTGACGCGGGCGATGGCAAGCTTTTCGCCGGGCAGTGAGAAGGGAACGTAAATCGGGCCGGCCGTGCCATGGGCGATGCCGTCGCCCTGCGCGCCGAGGCTGTCGATGGTGACGGTTTCCGTGCTCATTCCTCGTCCTCCGGCTTGCGGCCCGCCAGCAGGAATTCCTCGTTGCCGTCGCCCCCTGCAATGGGCGAAGGGATGAGGCCGAGGCTTTCCCAGCCCATGTCTTCGACAAGCCAGCGTTCCAGCTCAGCCGCAACGAGCGGCGCGGTTTCCGGTTCCTTCAGGAGACCCGCCTTGCTGATCGCATCGCGGCCCGCTTCGAATTGCGGCTTGACCAGCAGCAGGCAGTGGCTGCCCGGTTCGGCCAGATTGAGTGCCGGCTCGAGCGCCAGCTTCAGCGAGATGAAAGATACGTCCGAAACGATGAAATCGATGGGCCGTTCGTCGATATCCTCGGGTTCGAGATAGCGGGCATTCAGGCCCTCGATGTTGGTGACGCGTTCATCGTCTGCAAGCCGCGGATGGAATTGCCCATGGCCGACGTCGATCGAGGTCACGTGGGCCGCGCCGCGCTTCAGCAGGACCTCGGTGAAGCCGCCGGTCGACGCCCCGACATCGAGACATTCGCGTCCCTCAGGGTCGAGTTCGAAATGGTCGAGCCCGGCGACGAGCTTCAGCGCTGCGCGGGACACGTAGTCCTGCGCCGGGTCGTCGATCGAGAATTCATGATCGGCCGAAAACACGAGGCTCGGCTTGGTGACGACCTTGCCGTCGATCTTCACCGTGCCACGCTGGATCGCGTCGCGCGCGCGCGAGCGGCTGGCGAAGAGGTCAAGGGCGACCAGAAGCTGGTCGAGGCGCTGGGGGGCGGGTTTTGATGACATCGCCTGTCAATGGCGACATGCACGCCGGAGTGCAAGCGGTTTGTTGGGATTCGCTTTCGCACCGCGCCTGCAAGGGAGATAAATTCGGTTGAGACGGTTCAATGGAGCAATCGCCGCCCGCTCAGAAGCATAAACTTTAATATAGTATATATTAGAAATTTAGAGAATTTTTATTAGTGTTGAATAGGTATACCGATGGCGCGCAGTCGCCATGATGCACCGCGATGGAAGCGGCGAAGAAGTGCATGCGGACGTCATGACGTCGAGCCCGCGGCGAAAGTAATCAGCCCGCCGGCAATCGGCGGCCCCAGGATAGACACCGTATGTCGCGCCCGAACATAAAAACTTCACTCATTGCAATTTTTGCCATGATCGCACTCATCACCAGTGCCTTCGCCTGGCTGACGATCAGCTCGTTCGAAGCCATCGACAGGGCTTCCACGGACGTTTCCGAAAACTGGTTGCCGAGCGTCAAGACGGCCAAGGAACTGGAAAGCGCGATTTTCGATCTCCGTATCGGCTATCTCTCCCACGTCACCGCACGTACGCCGGAAGCCCTGGCCGATGCCGATAAGTCGGTTGCAGCTCGGCTGGCACGGTTTGAAAGCGCGCTCAAGCAGTACGAGCCCCTGGTTTCTTCCGTGGAAGAAGGCGACCTTTTGAACCGGATCAAGGACGGCGTGAACGCCTACAACAAGCGCGGCGGCGAGATGCTGGACCTTTCCCGCAGCAACCGCAATGACGAGGCGCTGGCCGTCATGGACGATATGCGTGCCATGATGCAGCCTATTCTGGGGCTCCTTGAGGATCTGGTGCAGATCAATGTCGATGGCGCCTCGAAGTCCGTCGAGTTTTCCAAGAGCACCTATCATTCAGCTGTCATATCGACCTATGTCACGGTCGCCATCGTTTTCGCGATCGTTATCGCAGCAGCGATCTTCGCGATGACCGGCATTGCCGCGCCGATCCAGAAGATCACTGAGGCCATGCGCCGTCTGGCTGGTGGCGATACCGCCTCGCCGATTCCCTTCTCCAATCGCGCCGACGAAATCGGCGCCATGGCCGGTGCCGTTCAGGTCTTCCGCGACGCCGCGATCGAGAACATCCGCCTGTCGCATGAGGCCGAGGAACAGCGCCGCTCGAACGAGGAACAGCGTGTCGTCCTTCAGCGTCGCGCCGAGGAGGAAGCTCGCCGCAAGCTGCTCGAAGCCACCAGCGCCCTTGCCGTCGGCCTGAAGAGCCTTGCAGGCGGTGACCTCACCTTCCAGATCACCGAACAGGTCTCCGAGGATTTCGAAGGCCTCAAGGCGGACTTCAACTCCGCGGTGAAGCAGCTTGGCGAAACGCTGGCCTCAGTCGCCGGTGCCACCCGCACCATCGACAACGGTACCCGCGAGATCTCGTCCGGTGCAGAAGATCTGTCGCGCCGTACCGAACAGCAGGCGGCCTCGCTTGAAGAGACCGCCGCCGCGCTCGATCAGATCACGGTAAACGTCTCCAACTCCACCAAGCGAGCCGAAGAGGCCCGCGAAGTAGCGACCAAGGCAACGGCGAGCGCCACGCACTCCGGCGCGGTCGTCTCGGAAGCGGTCAAAGCCATGAGCCGGATCGAGGAATCCTCGAGCCAGATCTCCAATATCATCAGCGTGATCGACGAAATCGCTTTCCAGACCAACCTGCTGGCGCTCAACGCGGGTGTCGAGGCCGCACGTGCCGGTGAAGCGGGCAAGGGCTTCGCCGTCGTCGCCCAGGAAGTCCGCGAACTCGCCCAGCGTTCGGCCCAGGCCGCGAAAGAGATCAAGGGTCTCATTCAGAACTCGGCGGCCGAAGTGCAGAACGGCGTCAAGCTGGTCAGTGAGACCGGCGTCGCGCTGAAGTCGATCGAGGAGCTCATCCTCGTCATCAATGATCACATGAGCGCCATCGCCACCTCTGCACGGGAACAGTCGAACGGTCTGAGCGAGGTTAATACCGCCGTCAACCAGATGGACCAGGTGACCCAGCAGAACGCCGCGATGGTCGAGGAATCGAATGCCGCAAGCGCAAGCCTTGCCATGGAAAGCGCCCGCCTGAGCGATCTGATCGCCCGCTTCAAGCTGGCTGGCAGCCGCCAGGCTCCGGTCGAGGCATCTCCGGCGATCCGCAGCGCACCGAAGTCGATCCCGGCACCGGTCGCCCGCCGCTCGATGCCCGTGGTTCAGGGCAACACGGCCCTCAAGGCCGACGAGTGGACAGAGTTCTGAGCAAGGCTCCAACACGGTTGAATAGTGCGAAACCCTTCGGTTCATGGCTGGAGGGTTTTTCGTTGAAAGGACGCGAGTGCCTGTGACCTTCCACGATTGACCTTCATATCTCTGCCCCGCTAACTCGGCGTATCGCGATGCGCGTCGCCGGATGGATCAAAAGGAGGAGAGATGATGAAACACGTTCTGTTGGCCGCTATTGGCGTTCTGGGAGCAATGCCCGCGCTTGCCAATGACACCATGGCTGAAGTGAAAACCGGCGGTTTGGTCTATGTGCAGACCACTGAGGTCGAGATGGCTTCGGAGGAGCTTTTCATTTCTCCCGATCGCGTCGAGGTCAATTACGTTTTCCACAACGGAAGCGACAAGGACATCGTGTCCTACATCGCCTTTCCCATGCCGGACATCACTGCGGGGCCCGATGTCAATATGTCGCTCCCTGACATGGAGAAGGACAACTTCCTCGGCTTCTCCGTCACCCAGGACGGGCGACCGATCACGCCGGAACTGCAGCAGCGCGTCTATGCGACAGGCATCGATATGACGGATGTCGTGACCGCGCAGGCTGTGCCGCTACAGCCTTTCAGCGAAGCCACCGGGCAGGCGCTCGCAAAGCTGCCGGCGGATGTGCTGGCGGACTGGGTGTCGCGCGGCCTCGTCTATGTCGATGAATATGATGCAGGCAACGGCTGGGAGCGGCACGCAGCACCGCTCTGGACACTGAAATCCGTCTATTGGTGGAAGACCACTTTTCCAGCGGGAAAGGATGTGAAGGTTCATCATTCCTACAAGCCCAGCGTCGGCGGTACGGTCGCCATGACCTTCATCGAGGACGGGCAGCCGACCGATTATGCCTATGAGACCTACAAGGAACGTTACTGCCTCGATGACGATTTCATGCGCACCGCGGCAAAGCTGGAAAAGGCCGGCAAGGACGGGAAGGGGCCCTATTACACCGAGAACTGGATCTCCTATGTACTGACGACGGGCGCCAATTGGGGCGGGGCCATCAAGAATTTCAAGCTGACCATCGACAAGGGAAAGCCGAACAGCTTCGTCAGTTTCTGCGGCGAGGGCGTGAAGAAAACCGGCCCGACCACGTTCGAGATGAAGGCGGAGGATTTCATTCCGGAGAAGGACCTCGATATCCTGCTGCTGGTTGCCTCCGAATGACCCTGGCTGAGTGGCTTTCCCCTGCGTTGGGGAAAGCCCGCAATTTGTCTATAGTCCATAACGAAAAAATAAGGGCAATCGGTCTATGCTTGGTCGATTGCCTGTAAGGCCGCAGATAGGGCTGCATCCATGATGGATCGCGCCGCGGCTTCGTCGGGGATATCCATGGTTCGTTCGCGTAGCGGATCATCGGTATTCCCGATTGAAAGCGCAATCATGCCCGATGCGGCGGCAGCGTTCGGTTCATTGCAACTGTGTTCGTTGATCGCCAGGCGAAAGAGACTGATTGCATGTCCCTGAAGAACCTTTCACTCAACAAGAAGCTGATCCTGACCTTCCTCGGCATCATGGCAAGCTGCTTCATCGCGACCGCCATCGTTTTCGTCGAGGCCTATCGCGCCAAGCTCGCCGCGCAGGACCAGGGAAAATCCGAACACGTTCTCGCACTTTCCGACATGGCGCTGGAAACCATGCTGGAGCAGGCGGTCAACCTGCGTGGCTATCTGCTGTTCCGCAGCGAAAGCACCTATGCCGACGTTTTTGCCAATCGCGAAAAGATGCTGACCTATATCGGGGAAGCAAAGCAGGCTGCTGCCGACATGCCGTCGATCGTCGCTTCGCTGGACTCGATGCAGTCCGCAGCCGACATCTTCCACAAAGAGCTTTCTGAGCCGCAACTCGCCGCAGCCAAGGATACGGACAAGCCGATTTCCGAGATCGTTGAGATCGGCCGCAACGCTTCCAAGGGCCAGCTCGATGCCTTCCGTGCGGAAGCCGTGAAGATCAAGGCCCAGATCGGCGAGATATCCGAGCGCAACCATCAGGCTCTGGAAAGCGCCCACTTCAATCTTGAACTGGCATTGGTCGTCGGTGGTGGCATTGCGGGCGTTGTCGCCGTCTTCCTCATCTGGCAGCTTTCCCGCGCCATCGTTGTGCCGATCGTCGGCATGACCGCAGCCATGACGCGTCTTGCCGATGGCGAGCACAACGTTGATGTTCCGGCTCTCGACCGGGGCGATGAAGTGGGCAAGATGGCGAAGGCCGTCGTCGTCTTCAAGGATGCCGCCGTCGAGAAACTGCGCCTTTCGGGCGAGACCGAAGCCATGCGCGCCAAGGCCGAAGAGGAGCGCCGTAACGCCGAGGCTGAGAAGGCTCGCGAGGCCGAAGAGATCGGCTTTGCCATGGATCAGCTCGCCACCGGCCTCTCGGCGCTCGCGGACGGAAACGTCGCCTATCGCATCAACGCGACGTTTGCCGCGCGTCTCGATGCCCTGCGGCTGAATTTCAATGCCTCCATGGACAAGCTCCAGGCCGCACTTCGCTCCGTCGGTGACAACGCCGCTGCGATCAATGCCGGCGCATCGGAAATCCGCGCTTCTGCCGATGACCTCGCCAAGCGTACCGAGCAGCAGGCGGCGTCCGTTGAGGAAACCGCGGCCGCTCTCGAGCAGGTTGTCACCACGGTCAAGGATACCGCGCGCCGCGCTGAGGATGTCGGCGCTCTCGTTGCCCGCACCCGGGCGGGCGCCGAGCGCTCCGGTCAGGTCGTCGGCAATGCCGTTGCCGCCATGACCGAGATCGAGAAGTCCTCCGGCGAGATCGGCAAAATCATCAGCGTGATCGAGGACATCGCCTTCCAGACCAACCTTCTGGCGCTGAACGCCGGCGTCGAGGCAGCGCGCGCAGGTGAGGCCGGCAAGGGTTTTGCGGTCGTCGCGCAGGAGGTCCGCGAACTTGCCCAGCGGTCCGCCAACGCCGCAAAGGAAATCAAGACGCTGATTTCGACCTCCTCCGCTCAGGTCGGCAACGGCGTGGCGCTGGTTGACGAAACGGGCACCGAGCTTGAAAAGATCGTCCACGCGGTTCTGGAAATCAGCGACCACGTGTCGGCGATCGTTACCGCAAGCCGCGAACAGTCCACCGGACTGCAGGAAATCAACACCGCCGTCAATTCGATGGATCAGGGCACCCAGCAGAACGCCGCCATGGTGGAGCAGCAGACCGCTGCCAGCCACTCGCTGGCGACGGAAGCAGCTTCGCTAAACGCGCTTCTTGCGCAGTTCCAGCTCGGTTCCGAGCGCCCGGTTTCCGCACCACGGATTGCCGGTCGCGATGCACAGCCTGCGGCTTCTCCGGCTCGCGCGCTGGCGGGCCGCGTCTCCAGCGCCTTCGGTGGAGGCTCGGCGGCTGCGGCCAAGCAGGAATGGTCGGAATTCTGAGCCTTTTCCCAATGCTTAAAAGGAAAGCCCGGCGCAATGCCGGGCTTTCCTGTTCCAGGCTATCGGCAGCCGCGCGAGCGGTCGCCTTGGCCTGCGGACCTCAGCGCCAGTTCCAGTTGCTGCTGCTGCGCGAGGGCTGCGTAGCGCTGGCCAGGAAATAACCGATCAGGCCGCCGAGGATACCCACTGTCACCAGAGCCGTGGAAGTCGCTGCCGGATGCTCGCGCACCACGGATGCCACGGTGCCGGCCTCGTCCTTGGCATAAGCCGCGACGTCCTGCGCCTTGCGCGAGGCTCCGTTCAATGCCGTGGCTGCGCGGCCACGCACTTGGCCCGACACCCGATCACCTTCCTCGGCCAGCAGATCCTTGAAATGCATGACCTGTTCCTGAAGGCTGCGCAGCTCGTTCATGATGTCGCTGTTATTGGTCGAAGCCATGGTCTCTTCCTTTCGGTCTCGTTGAAACTTCTCGACGGGGAGAACGCGAAAGGGGCGGGAATGTTCCTGATATCGGTCCGGTGTTCTCCCCAAAAAAGTTAGGCAAGCTCGATGATCTCGGGCTATCGCTAGCAATCGGCGAATGAAGCAGGACCTGGCTGCGTCGGGGAACACGGTACGCGGGGGACACGAGGCATTCGCTTTCGAATCTTTCCTCTCAGCAGGTATCACTCCATGAAGACCATCCTTGCCGCAGCCCTCGTGGCTTTTTCACTCTCAGGCGCAGCCCAGGCCGCGACGCTCGAATTTCCGAGCGACGAACCGATTGCATCCATCACCATTCCCGATAGCTGGGGGCCGTCCGAAACGGAATCCGGCATCGAGGCGACCTCCGATGACGGCGCGATCTATCTCTCCATCGACGTTGCCGAAAGCGACACGACGGACAAGGTGATCGATGATGTCTTTGCTTTTCTGCAAGATAACGGCGTGAAGATCGATCCCTCCACCCAGAAACAGTCCGAGGACAAGTTCAACGGCATGGAAATGACCAATTTCGACTGGAGCGGCACCGACAAGGACGGTGACGTCAGCATTGGCGTGTCGCTGGTCTCGCCGAAGCGTGGCAAGCTCCTCGTCGTCACCTATTGGGGAACCAAGGGTGAGCAGGAAAAGCATAGCAAGGTCCTGCTGGACATCATCTCCTCACTCAAGCCCGCCGGCTGAGCGGAAGTCTCGCGAGCCGGTAGATGAAAAAACGAAACACCCGGCACGTCTCCGTGCCGGGTGTTCAAGAAAGCCGTGGAAACGGCAGCGAAGATTACTTCGCTGCGGCTTCGTAGAGTTCCAGAACGTAGTCCCAGTTGATCAGGCTGTCGACGAAGGCTTCGAGGTACTTCGGACGAGCATTGCGGTAGTCGATGTAGTAGGAGTGTTCCCATACGTCGACGCCGAGGATCGGGGAGGCGCCGTGAACCAGCGGGTTTTCGCCGTTCGGGGTCTTGGAGATGGCGAGCTTGCCGTCCTTGACGGAGAGCCATGCCCAGCCGGAGCCGAACTGCGTGGTGCCGGCTGCTATGAAATCAGCCTTGAACTTGTCGTAACCGCCGAGGTCGCTGTCGATAGCAGCCTGCAGCTTGCCCGGAAGCTTGTTGCCGCCGCCGTCCTTCTTCAACCACTTCCAGAAATGGACGTGGTTGTAATGCTGCGCAGCGTTGTTGAAGAGGCCCTGGTTGGTGCCGAAGGACTTCTTGACGACTTCCTCGAGCGACATGTCGGCGAGGCCGGCTTCAGCAGCGAGCTTGTTGCCGTTGTCGACGTAAGCCTTGTGATGCTTGTCGTGGTGGAATTCCAGCGTCTCGGCCGACATGAACGGCACGAGAGCATCGTAGGCGTAGGGAAGTGCGGGCAATTCGAAAGCCATGGTAAAATCTCCTTTTGGCAACAGATTGCGAATTCGGCGGGTGACGGGAACATAGGAGCGGAACTTCCGGGAGGCAACCTGCCAAAGGTCAAAATTGTTCCATTCCGGAGAAAGAATTCACTGCCGGCGGCCCTCTTCACGCAGCATTCATTCCAGTCCGTTAAAAACAGTCGAAACAAAACCTTGAGGAGCTTTCGATGCGCCGCAGCCTTACTGCTTCACTGGCCTTTTTCGCGCTTGCCGTTCCGGCACTCGCTTCGTCCGATGGTGCATGGGAAGAGTTTGCCGCCGATGTGAAGAAGAAGTGCCTCGAGGCTGCGGAGCCGATGATCGAGAAGGCCGCGATTGCGGTCGACCCCTTCGGCTCGGAACGTTTCGGTCTGGCCGTCCTGAACGGCAAGGCCAAGGGCGGCGACGCCACGGTCAGCTATATCTGCGTCTACGACAAGCAGGCCCAGACCGTCGAACTCGGCAGCGAACTGACGGCGGACACCATTTCCGTCACCATCCCCAAGCACTGACCCCGAGGCTCGGGCAATCAGCTGAAATAACGATCCGGATCCGGCAGGCCCGCAAGGCTGAAGCCGAATTCGGCGCGCGCGATCTTGCATTCCTCGTCACCCGGCATGCAGGTGCGACAGACATGCGGGCGCACCATGTAGACGGAACAGCCGACATGCTTGCCGACTTCGCCGGTCAGTGCCGCGCAGCGTCCGTTCTCGAATTTCATGCCGCTTTCGTCCTTGGCGATCATCGCCTCGGGAATGGCGGCGATTTCCTCATCGCTTTCCAGCGAGAAGCGCGGCCATTCCGCCGAATAGGCGCAGCACGCGCCGCAGGACTGACAGTCGAAGATCTCGGGAGGCGAGGTTTCGAGCATCGCTCAGCCCTTCGTTGCCGCTGGACGACGTGCAAGGCCGAAGGCGAATATGCCGGCGAAGACCAGCATGGTGATGCCGATGGAAAGCGGTCCGGCATCCAGTGACACGCTATCCATGACGACGCCCATCGCACCCGAACCGGTGGCGCTGCCGATCGCATAGGCAAGGCCATAGGCGGCAGCGCCCGAAACCAGCAGACCGCCGCGGAAGCGGTCGCCGAGCAGGGTCAGCGCGCAGGTATAGAGCGAAAAGCTCGCCGCCCCGAGCACCGAAACGGTAACCAGCAGTGCGATCTCCGATGTCAGGAGGGGCAGGACCATGAAACTTGCGCCGCAGGCGATCGCAGACCCGACGGTGATGATTGCACGCGGAATGCGGTCCAGCAGGTAGCCGACCAGCGGCTGCGCAAGCGCCGTCGGCAGCGCCACCATGGTCACGACGAAGGCGGCGAAGTTCTCGGAATAGCCGCGCTCGACGAAGTAGAGCGGGATGGTCGAGATCGCCGCGATATCGGAAAAGCCGAAGGCGACGACCATCAGCACCAGAATGGGCGCAAGCCGCACGAACTGGATCAGGCCACCGGCCGACGAGCGCTCCGGCCTTGTCCGGGCGAAGCGTCCGAGCATCACCGATGCGAAGGCCACGAAGGCGATATAGACGGCCACCAGCGCGAAGGCGAAACCGTCTTCCGTGCCGACGAAGGGAATGGCGAGCGGCCCGGCGGCAAAGCCCGCGCACATGCTGGCGCCGTATATGCCGGAAACCCGGCCCCGCAGGCGGTCGGGACAGGCGGTGTTCAGCCATGCCTCGCTGATGGTGAAGATGATGCTGGTGGAGAACCCGAGCAGGAAGCGGGCGATGAACCACACCCAGACCGCATCGAATATAGCGAATGCCGTCAGCGACGCGGATGCCCCGACGAGACCGGCGACGATCAGCCGGTCGCCTCTCAGCATCGTGGTCAGCCGTCCGATCAGCAGGGTCGAGGTGGCAAGCCCCGCCGCGAAGATGGAAGCGTTAAGGCCGGCAAGGCTCGACGAAACGCCACGGCTTTCCAGCACCAGCGCGATCAGCGGATAGGTCAGACCCTGTCCGACGGAAAACGCCGTGACGCCCAGGATCACCACGGCAATCGCCGCCCAGTCGGGCGCGAAGTCTTCGGCAATGGCGGACATCTGCATCACGGCCTCCCTTGGGCGCAGGTTGGGGCTGCGTTCTTATGATTTCTTGTCTGGATTGGGCTCCGGTCTACCGGGGCGCGGGGCGGAAGTCCAGCGGTAGCAACGCTGCCCCGATTTCAGGGCCACGAAACCGTTGTGATTTTGCCGCCATTACTCCCCGCTCTTGCGGGTGCAGGCATAGTCTTTCCGGATGCAGGCGATGGACGGCGTCGAGCAGATGGCCTTGCCGTTCTCGACCTTGCAGATGCTGCACTGGTCGGTGAATTCGGCGCAGGCCGGTTCCTCCTTGAGGAATGCTTTCATATCGCGCTGAACCTGCGCCGCGTCCTCGGCCGCAGCAGGGCCTATGGCGAAGAGCGAGGCCAGCGCCATGGCCAGGATTCCGGCGACGATAGAAGAACGCATGCTGGCCTCCCTCTGTTCGCCGGAAATGTTATCCGGCCGCGTTGACGCCGAAGCCGCTCTGGCCGAGCGCGGCAAAGACGGTTTTCAGGATGCCCGTATGGTCGAGGCCGGCCTTGGCATACATGGTCTCGGGCTTTGCCTGATCCATCCAGATATCCGGAAGAACCAGCGGACGAACCTTTAGCCCGCTGTCGAGCAGGCCTTCGGTCGCGAGATAATGCAGGACCTGCGAGCCGAAGCCGCCGACCGCACCTTCCTCGACCGTGACCAGCACAGCGTGATGGCGGGCAAGCTGGCGGATGAGGTCGTGATCGAGCGGCTTGGCGAAACGGGCATCGGCAACCGTGGTGGAAAGCCCTGCGGCTTCCAGATCTTCTGCCGCCAACATGCAGTCGGCAAGACGGGTGCCGAAGGAGAGAAGCGCCACCTTGCTGCCCTGACGGATCACGCGGCCCTTGCCGATTTCGAGAATGTCGCCACGTTCGGGAAGCTGTACGCCGACGCCTTCGCCGCGCGGATAGCGGAAGGAGATCGGGCCGTCGTCATAAGCCACGGCCGTGCGCACCATGTGCTTCAGCTCTGCCTCGTCGGCAGCCGCCATCACCACGAAGCCGGGCAGGCTGGCGAGGAAGCCGGTATCGAACGAACCGGCATGGGTCGGACCATCGGCGCCGACGAAACCGGCGCGGTCGATCGGGAAGCGGACGGGCAGGCCCTGGATTGCCACGTCATGGACCACCTGGTCGTAGCCGCGCTGAAGGAAGGTGGAATAAAGCGCGCAGAAAGGCTTGTAGCCTTCCGTCGCAAGGCCTGCGGCGAAAGTGACGGCATGTTGCTCGGCGATGCCGACGTCGAATGTCCGCTTGGGGAAGACTTCCTGCAGTTTGTCGAGGCCGGTGCCTGAGGGCATGGCGGCGGTGATGCCGACGATCTTGTCGTCGAGGCGGGCTTCCTGCACCAGCGTTTCGCCGAAGACCGAGGTGTAGCTTGGGGCGTTCGGCTTTGCCTTCGCCTGAGCGCCGGTGATGACGTCGAAACGATTGACGCCGTGATACTTGTCGGCGGCGGCTTCGGCCGGGGCGTAGCCCTTGCCCTTCTGCGTCACGACATGGATCAGCACGGGGCCGAGCGCGTTGTCGCGCACGTTGCGCAGGACCGGAAGAAGATGCTCGAAGGAGTGACCATCGATCGGGCCGATGTGGTAGAAGCCGAGCTCCTCGAACATCGTGCCGCCGGTCACATAGCCGCGCGCATGGCCGACCGCCCGGGTGATCGCCCGGTCGACGTTCTTGCCGAGATAGGCGGTGAGCTTCTTGCCGATCTCGCGGAAGCCCATATAGGTCCGGCCGGAGGCAAGGCGCGCCAGATAGGCGCTCATCGCGCCGGTCGGCGGGGCAATCGACATGTCGTTGTCGTTGAGGATGACGATTAGCCGCGCATCGAGCGCGCCGGCATTGTTCAGCGCCTCATAGGCCATGCCGGCTGACATCGCGCCGTCGCCGATGACGGCGATCACCTTACGGTTGGTGCCTGCAAGATCGGAGCCGACCGCCATGCCGAGGCCGGCCGAGATCGAGGTCGAGGAATGGGCCGCGCCGAAGGGGTCGTATTCGCTCTCGGCGCGCTTGGTGAAGCCGGAGAGCCCGTCCTCCTGTCGCAGCGTGCGGATACGGTCGCGACGGCCGGTCAGGATCTTGTGCGGATAACACTGGTGCCCCACGTCGAAGATCAGACGATCGTCGGGCGTTTCGAACACCTTGTGGATGGCGATGGTGAGTTCCACCACGCCGAGACCGGCACCGAGATGGCCACCGGTCTTCGACACTGCGTCGATCATTTCCTTGCGGAGTTCTGCTGCGAGCTGCGGCAGGTCGCGGTCGTCAAGACCTCTCAGGTCGGCGGGAAGCTTGACCTTGTCCAGCAAGGGCGTCTCGGGAAGGGGTGTCACTGGCGCGTAACTCTTGAGCTTGTCTTCATTTTCGGCGTGTCGTCCGCCTTTACAGGATTTAACCGGACGACAAAAGCGCGATGCCTCACAAACGGTGCCGAAGGGCTTATATAACCGTCAAAAGCCTTCGGGCAAAGGAATAAACTCTTCCTCGTCGCCGGGAACGATATCGAAGCGTCCGCTTCGCCACTCTTCCTTAGCCTGTTCGATGCGTTCCTTGGAAGAGGAAACGAAATTCCACCAGATGTGGCGCTTCGAATTGAGTGCTGCTCCTCCGAACAGCATGATATGACAGCCCGCAGCGCCGGCGCGGAGCGTAATCGCGTCACCCGGACGGAAAACCAGCAACTGGTCGGCGGCAAAGACATCGCCCGCGATCTCCACGTCACCTGATAGCACATAGGCCGCCCGTTCCTCATGGCTGGCATCGAAGGGGAAGCTGCCGCCGGGGACGAGTGTCACATCGACATAGAGCGTGTCGGAATAGGATTTGACCGGCGATGTCAGCCCGCCGATGCTGCCGATCACCACGCGGCCGCTCGCGCCGGCGGCGTCGAAGGTCGGCATGGCGCTCTTTTCGGTGTGGGCAAAGGCGGGGTCGATCTCTTCCTTGTCGTCGGGTAGGGCCAGCCATGTCTGAAGCCCGGAAATCGAAAACGGGTTGCCGCGCAGTTTTTCCGGCGTGCGCTCGGAATGCACGATGCCGCGGCCGGCGGTCATCAGGTTGATGTCGCCGGGCTCGATCACCAGTTCCGTGCCGAGGCTGTCGCGATGCTTGATCTCGCCATCGAAGAGATAGGTGACGGTGGAAAGCCCGATATGCGGATGCGGACGCACGTCCATCGCTTCACCGGCCTTCAGGAGGGCAGGGCCCATCCGGTCGAAGAAGATGAAGGGGCCGACCAGACGGCGACGCGCAGAAGGCAACGCCCGCCTCACCGAGAAGCCACCAAGGTCGCTGGTGCGCGGAATGATCAGGTGTTCAATGGCGTCACAGGCGAATGCATCGCCGGGAACGGGATCATTTCCGGGAAAGAACGACATGTGTCTTGGCCTCCACATTTGTATCGGTCGCTAATGTAGGGTCGAATTCCGGCAAAAGACAGTGCGGGCCTTTCAGAGGCGGCATTTTCCAATCTTCTATTGAAGAAACGCTTTGCCTCAAGGCGACTGTTTTCGGCAGAAGATTCCTTGCATTTCAGGCAGTGGTCATGGAAACCTTTGCACCGTTTCAAAAGCCGTGGCCGCGCATCTCTGGTGCGGCCTTCTTTCATGCCGACCGCTTCTCGCGGCCATTTTCCCGGATGATGCTCATGTCCCAAGACCTTTCCAACAGCCGTCGTTTCGGTCCGGAAACGCTTTCCCTCGATGCCGGACTGGAAATCGACCCGACCACCCGCGCCATCGTTCCCAACATGTCCATGTCGGTGAACAATACGCTTGTGCCGGGTGAGGGGGCGTTTTCCGCGCAAGGGGTCGACGATCTGGCGGATCTGCCTTTCCTCTATGCCCGCTGGACCAACCCGACCGTCCGACAGCTCGAAAAGCGGCTTGCTGCTCTGGAGGGCGCGGAGGAAGCGCTGGCTTCCGCAACCGGCATGTCGGCCATCGCGGGGATGTTCTTCACCCTGTTGAAGGCCGGCGACCACCTGATCGTCAGCGACGTCTGCTATGCCGGCGCGACCGAGCTTGCGCAGCGCGTATTGCCGGATTTTGGCATCGAGGTAACCCCGGTCAACATGTCGAGGATCGAGTATGTGGCCGCCGCGATCCGGCCGAACACGCGGCTCATTCATTGCGAGAACCCGGCCAATCCGATCCTGCGGCTGACTGACTTGAAGGCGGTTTCCGATCTCGCGCATGCCCATGGCGTGCTTGTTTCCGTCGATTCGACCTTCGCCACGCCGGTCGGCACGCGGCCGATTGAATTCGGTGTGGATCTCGTCATCCATTCGCTGACCAAGTTCATCAACGGTCACGGCGATACGCTGGGAGGCGTGATCTGCGGCCGCAAGGAGCTGGTGGCGAAGATCCGCTCGCGCGCCGGCGTCTATCTGGGGGCGGCGCTATCGCCGCAATCGGCGTGGCTCATCATGCGCGGCGTCGATACGCTCTATCCCCGCATGCGGGCGATGTCGGAGAGCGCGCTGAAGGTCGCCCGTTTCCTCGAAGGCCATCCGGCGGTGACGCGGGTCATCTATCCCGGCCTCGAAAGCCATCCGCAGCACGATCTCGCAAAACGGCAGATGGATGTCTTCGGCGGCATGATCGCTTTCCAGTCGCATGATCCGCAGGCCGTGGCCCTGCGTTTCGCCAGGGAATTGCAGGTCGTGCATTACGCCTTTTCGCTCGGCCACCAGCGCAGCCTCGTCGTGCTTCTCGATACCGACGAAATGATGCGCTCCACCTTCCGCCTCGAAGGCGCGCAGCTCGAGGATTACCGGACCTATGCCGGCGATGCCGTCTTCCGGCTCTCGATCGGGCTGGAGACAGCCGAGGACATTATCGCCGATCTCGATCGCGGGCTGACCGGTTGAGGCATGTTGCGTACATTCGTTGGGTGAGTGTGGGGGCAGGCGTTGGGTTCGTGGTCACCCCTTGCAACTTGACGATATCCGCCCGCAGCGCTCGCTAACGCTTTCGGTGACGGAGCCGCGCCCGCACCCCCTGGGCTTGAAAGCCCGTGGCAGAGCAAGGGGTGGCTCCGTCGTTCCATCGAACCCGAACAGTCGCTTGGACCGCTCGCAAAGGCGAAGCCCGCTTGCACAAGGATGGGATCAGATGGACGTTGTTGTTGCGATTTCCTTTTGCGCGTCACGTGCTTTTGCATTGAGCATCACGAGGAGCTTTCGAGCAAGTGCTATGCGAATGACCATCTTCGGCTTTCCTGCAGCTTGCAGCCTTTGCATGAATGCCTTGAGGTGCTCGTCGAAACGGGCGGCGATCCTTGCCTTCGAAACACCACTCCACAAATGATCCTGCGCACGGAAGCCTGTCTTGTGCGTGCGGTTGGAACCAGGCGAGTGTTCGGTCGTACGTGATGACGGCTAAGATCGCTGGCGGAACTCCGCAGTGTTCTTTTTCCCTCCTTCACGCAATTGGCGACAGGCAAAATCGCCGCAAATCCACGCCCCTCACTTCTCCGCGCAGATGGAATAACGGTGCTGCGTGGCGCGCTCCAGTCCCTTCAGGAAACTGAAATTCTTCTTCTGGGTGCGATGGATCGCCCGCATGTCGGTATCGACTGTGACAGTCGAGAAGCCGGCCTCGCGCAACAGGCTGGCGACAGCTTCGGCGCGGGCGCCTTGCGAGAAATAGACCCGCGACAGAATGCTCTGATGGGTCTCGGCCATGGCACCGGTCGAGGGACCGTTCTGAGGCTTGCCGTTCTCATTGCCCATGCGGGAAATCACGGCGGCAAGACGTTTGGCGAGCCTGGCAACAAGGCCCGGATTGACGAAATCGCCGTCCACCACCAGCAGCTTGCCGCCAGGCTTCAGCACACGATGCCACTCCCGAAAGGCGGACAGCGGATCGACCAGCGTCCAGACCAGATGGCGGTTGGTGATGACGTCATAGGAACCATCCGCCTCCATGGTGTTTTCCGCGTCGCCCATCAGGAAGCGGATCTGTCGCCCCCGCGCCTTCGCCTTGGCACGTGCCCTTTCCAGCATGGGTTCCGCCCAGTCCATCCCCGTCACCTTGAAGCCGAGGTCATCGAGCAGATGCGAAACGACTGCGGTGCCACAGGCGAGATCGAGTGCGGCACGTCCTCCACCTTCTCCCAGATGCCGGCGCAGCAGCGCATGCCATGCGGCCCGTTCTTCTTCCGAGAAAATTTCGTGACCAGGCTGGTTGTCGAAGGTTTCGGCCCGCTGTGACCAGTAGGCTTTGATTTCATCGCGAAGACCGTGGTTCGAAAGGGCTGCGACAGACTGCATTTCCGGGCATCCATGAAATATGAGTGATGTTGGAAATGTTCTAAAAGATATTAGTTGACTGTGAAAGTCATAAAATAATAGATCGCAGCGAATTCCACTGCACAGGAGAGGACGACGTGCTCCATTTGAACAGGGTGGCCACCGCCGCCACGATATCGCTCGCGCTTTTTTCGGGCGCCGCCGAAGCCGGAGAAACGATCAAGATCAAGGACATCACGGGTCGTGAAGTCGAGGTCAGCGTGCCGGTGGAGCGGGTAATCCTCGGTGAGGGACGGCAGATCTATTTCACCGGCGCGCTTGATACGGATGCGCCGTTCAAGCGCGTTGTCGGCTGGCGCGACGACTTCCAGAAGGCCGACCTCGATGGCTACAACATCTATCTCCAGAAGTTCCCGGAGATGGCGAAGATCCCAACCTTCGGCGGCATGAAGGACGGCACGTTCGACATCGAGCAGGCGGTTGCGCTGAAGCCCGACGTCATCATCATGAACACGGAAGCCAAGGCCGCAACCGAGGAAAGCGGCTATATCGAAAAGCTCGCCAAGGTCGGTATTCCGCTCGTCTACATCGACTTCCGCGAAAAGCCGATGCAGAACACCGATGAATCCATGCGCATCATCGGCAAGTTGTTCGGCAAGGAAGCGCGCGCCGAGGAATTCGTAAAGTTCCACGACGAGCAGCTCGCCCGCGTCACCGATACGCTCGCCAAGGCCGGCGACATCAAGAAGCCGGTGGTCTTCATCGAGCGCGCCGGCGGTTATTCCGACGATTGCTGCATGTCCTTCGGCGATGAGAATTTCGGCAAGATGGTCGAGCTCGCCGGCGGCATCAACATGGCCAAGGACATCATTCCCGGCACCTTCGGCACGGTGAACCCCGAGCAGATCATCGCCTCCAACCCGGATCAGGTGATCGTCACCGGCGCGAACTGGGAACTTTACGTTCCGGGCGGCGCATGGGTTGGTGTCGGCCCCGGCGCTGACAAGGCGAAGGCCGACGAGAAGCTTGCGGCCCTGATGAAACGCCCCGCCTTCACCGGTATCAAGGCGGTTGCCGACAACAATGTCCACGCCATCTGGCACCAGTTCTACAACAGCCCCTACCAGTTCGTCGCCGTACAGCAGATGGCAAAGTGGCTGCATCCCGACCTGTTTGGCGATCTCGACCCCGAAGCGACCTTCAAGGAACTGCACGAACGCTTCCTGCCGGTCGCCTACCGCACCGGTTACTTCGCCTCCCTGAAAGCCGGCCTCTGAGCCGTAGCGGGCCGGCAACGCAAACCGCCGGCCCGCTCCTCGAATTATGAAGCAAGACGGAAGGAAGCCCTGATGGCCGTTGCCACCGAAACACTGCCGGCAGCCGAGGGGCGCGCCCAGTACCGGGCGATCTCCGCCCGGCGTCTGGCGATCCTCGGGCTGATGGTCGCCGCACTCCTTGTCAGCGTCGCAGCCGACATGGCGCTCGGCCCGGCCCGCTACACGCTCGGCGAAGTCGTCTCCACCATTCTGTTGCCGTCCTCCGCTGGCGACCAGTTGCGGGTGGTGATCTGGGACATTCGCATGCCGGTGGCGCTGATGGCGGTCACCGTCGGCGCATGTCTTTCGCTTGCGGGCGCACAGATGCAAACGATCCTCGCCAATCCGCTGGCGAGCCCCTTCACGCTCGGCATTTCCGCCGCCGCAGGCTTCGGCGCAGCGCTCGGGCTGGTGGCAGGCGTTGCGATCTTCCCGACCGCCGTCCAGTTCATGATCCCGATCAACGCCTTCCTGATGGCCATGGCGGCGTCGCTGTTCATCTACGGCGTCTCGACGCTGCGCGGCGTCACGGTGGAGACCATCGTGCTGCTCGGCATCGCGTTGGTCTTCACCTTCAACGCGCTGCTCTCGCTCCTCGAATACCTCGCCTCCGAACAGGCGCTCGCCGCCGTGGTCTTCTGGACCATGGGTTCGCTCACCAAGGCGACATGGACCAAGGTTGCCGTCACCGGCATCGTGCTGGTCGTCTGCGTGCCGCTTTTCGCCCGCAACGCCTGGGCGCTGACAGCGCTACGTCTCGGCGACGACAAGGCAGCCTCCTTCGGCGTCAACGTCAAGCGTCTCCGGCTGGAAACCATGATGCTCGTCAGCCTGCTGGCGGCCATTCCGGTTTCCTTCGTCGGTACCATCGGCTTCATCGGCCTCGTCGGTCCGCATATCGCCCGCATGGTGGTCGGCGAAGACCAGCGCTTCTTCCTGCCTGGATCGCTTATCTGCGGCGCGCTGCTGCTCTCCGTCACCTCCGTCGTCTCGAAGATGCTGATCCCCGGCGCGATCCTGCCGATCGGGGTCATCACCGCGCTCGTGGGCGTTCCCTTCTTCTTCTCGCTGATCTTCACCAACCGGAGGCGCGCATGGTAGCCCTCAGACTCGAAAACCTCGGCGCCCGCTACGGCAAGAACCGGATCTTCGAAGACATTACCTCCGGCACCATCGAGGGCGGCGGACTGACGGCCGTCATCGGCCCGAACGCCGCCGGCAAGTCGACGCTGTTCAAGCGCATTGCGGGCCTCCTGAAAGGAGAAGGCGTTGTGCATCTGAGCGGCGAAAGCGCGCTTTCCCGGCCGATATGCTACATGCCACAGGATACCGGCGCCAACGCCGTCCTGACCGTCTACGAATCCGTGCTGCTGGCCGCCAAGCAGGGTTCGGGCTGGAGGGTTGCCGACGACGAACTTGCCGATATCGACCGCATCCTGTCGTCGCTCAAGATCTCCGATCTCGCCTTCCGCGATCTCGGCGAACTCTCGGGCGGCCAGCGCCAGCTCGTCGCCATCGCCCAGGCGCTGGTGCGCAAGCCGGACATCCTTTTGATGGACGAGCCGACCTCCGCGCTCGACCTCTTCCGCCAGATCGAGGTGCTGCATTATATGCGCGAACTTGCCCGCGAGAGCGGCATCGCTGTGCTGATCGCGCTGCACGATCTCAACCACGCCATGCGCTACTGCGATCAGGCGATGGTGGTGGCCAACGGGCGGCTGGTGGCAAGCGGTCCGACGACAGAGGTCATTACCGCGGATCTCCTGCGCGAAGTTTACCGGGTCGACGCCCGCATCGAGAACTGCACGCAGGGGCGGCCGCTGGTGATCGTCGATGCCGCCCTCGCCTAAAACAATTCCAGCAAAGGTGGGAACCGGTTTTGCGTCCGGAAGTGCTGAACAAATAGCTAGAGCATTGCAGGAGTTTCAATGATCGCAGGCAATGCTCTGGTTTTGTCATGCAACAACCTTGAAGTCGGCGGCGAACGGCTCATTTAAACAACAGGCCTATGGCCCGGGCGTCGTCCCGGGCCTTTTTACATTTGCACCAAAAGGAGTTTTCCATGCAGATCGTCACTGCAAACGGCGCTCATATCCCGGCTCTCGGCTTCGGCACTTTCCGTATTCCGGGTACTGAAATCCTCAGGATCCTGCCCTTGGCGCTGAAGGTCGGTTTCCGGCACGTGGACACGGCGCAGGCCTATGGCAACGAGGCTGATGTCGGCGAGGTCCTGAAAAACTCCGGCATTCCGCGCGGCGACATCTTCCTCACCACCAAGGTTTGGGTTGATAAATTCGCCAACAAGGACTTCATCCCCTCGGTGGATGAAAGCCTGAAGAAACTGAAGACCGATCATGTCGACCTGCTGCTCCTGCACTGGCCGAAGAGCCCCGTGCCACTCGCCGACCAGATCGGCTCGCTGAACGCGCTGGTCGATGCCGGGAAGGTCCGGCACATCGGCGTGTCGAACTACAATACCGCCCTGATGGCGGAAGCCGTGCGGCTTTCCAAGGCGCCGATCGTCACCAACCAGATCGAGTATCATCCCTATATCGACCAGACCGCCGTGCTTTCGGCCGCCCGCAGCTACGGCATGTCGGTGACGGCCTATTATCTCATGGCCGATGGTCGCGTGCCGAAGGATCCCCTGCTTCAGGACATCGCCGCACGCCATGGCAAGACGGCAGCACAGGTTGTGTTGCGCTGGGCGATCCAGCAGCAGGGCGTGATCGCGCTTTCCAAGACCTCGACCGAAAGCCGGCTGGCGGAAAACTTCGCCGTGTTCGACTTCTCGCTCTCGGCCGAGGAGATGGACGCGATCCATGGACTCGCCCGCCCCGATGGGCGGATCGTCAATCCGGGAAACCTCGCCCCGGATTGGGATTGAGCAAACGGGAATTGAGCGGAGAGCGTCTTCCGCTCAGCCTACGCGTCCGCCCGGTGCCTCGACGATCAGGTCCACGATCCAGCGGACGACGGGCATGACGACCAGCGCCGTGGGAAAGGCCACGACGTAGGACATCGCCCATGCCTGCAGAATGATGGCGCCGAGATCCGGCGCCACTCCGGTTGCGCGGATCGTGGCGATAGAGGCCACGATCCCGGACATCAGGAAAGACAGGATCATCGGCATGACGATATGCCGGCTCCGCGCCGGCAGCTTCCGGCGTCCCGCACGGGCGGGCTCTCCAGCCGAGAGAGCGGCAGGCGCCGCCCCGCTCACGCCAGCCACTCCCGCGAGATCGGCTCGGCCGACTTCAGGAAGCCCAGCTTGAAGAAGTCCTGCGTGTAGGGCTTGGCAAGATGCTCCTCCAGCGCGGCATTGTCGGCGAAATCTTCGACCAGCAGGAAGGCCGCATCGTCAGCCAGCGAGCGGTAGAAATCGAACTCCGCACAGCCCGGTTCTTCAAGCGTATTCTTGCGCAGATCCAGAAGCGCGAGGCGCAACTCTTCCTGCCTTCCCGGCTCCATCGTCAGCCGAACGACGCGCCTCAGGCGGCGGGTTTCCTGATTATCCGTCATGAGTAAGCTCCTTTTTCCGGCGGTTCAGGCCTCCGCTATTGCCCGACAGCCGCATTGGGCGCTATTCCCTAATAGGTCACATCAAATGGGCGAATTTGCACAATGCTGGATTGGGACGATCTCCGCTTTTTCGTGGCGCTTGCCGACGAGGGGTCGCTGTCGGCGGCTGCCCGCCGCCTCAGGGTCGATCACGCCACCGTCGCCCGCCGGGTGCAGGCGCTGGAGGAAAAGGCCGGTATCCGGCTCTTCGACCGGCGCCCCCGCCGCTACCTGCTGACTGAAAAGGGTCGGCTGGTGGCCGAACGGGCACGACGCATGGAGGGCGAAGTCTTCGCTCTGGAACGCGATATCCTCGAAGCTGAGGGCGAGGCCCCGGTGGAGATTTCGGTGAGCGCGCCGCCGGTGCTGACCTCATTTTTCCTTACGCCGAAGATTGCGGCCTTCTACGAGGCGAGGCCGCGCATCAGGCTGCGGTTGGTTGCGGATGTGCGCAACGTCTCGCTGACCCGGCGCGAGGCCGATATTGCCGTCCGGCTCAGTCGGCCCACCGATCCCAGCCTTATCATCCGCAAGGCCGGCAGCGTGCGTTACCTGCTCCTTGCTTCCCCTGCCTATCTGGCGACGAGAAAGCCCGAGCAATACGGCTTCATCCTGTTCGATGAATTGCTGGACGAGACGCCGCAGCAGGTCTGGCTGAAACGCATGTCGGCCGGCCGCGAGACCGTGCTTAGAACCAACGATCTCAGCGTTCAATGCGCGGCAGCAGCAGCGGGCGTCGGCATCGCCGCCTTGCCCGATTTCGTCGCCGCAAGCTACGGCCTGCAGGTCGCGGGCGACGAAGGGGAGCATATCACGCGGGATATCTACCTCACGTATCATCACGATCTGCGCGACAGCGATACGATCGCCGCAACCGTTGCTTTCCTGGTGGATTGCCTGCGGCCTCAACGATGAGATCTCGAAGGATCATCCGGGCGACCATGGTCGCCCGGCAGTTTCCGTCACTTCTTGGGCGGCACCATTTCCGTCTCGATCTGAAGCGCAACATCCTCGCCGAGGGCGGGAACCGCGAAATCGAGACCCCAGTCGGTGCGCTTGACGACGCCGGTCGCGGAGAAGCCGAGCCGGGGCAACTTGTCCATCGGGTGCTCGGCAACGGAGCCGTTGAAACGGACGTTAAGGGTCACGGGATGGGTTTCCCCGCGAAACGTCAGGTCGCCGGTCACGGTGCCAGTATTCTCGCCTGTCAGCGTGATGTTCTTCGCCTCGAACGAAATCGGCTTTCCGGCGAGAAAATCAGACGTCGTGCCGATCTTCCCGTCGAAATCCTCGACCTGCGGGAAGGGAAAATCCGTTCGGATCGAAGTCGGGTCTATCGAAACCGAGAGCTTTGATTCCGCAGGGTTTTCCGCATCCCACGCAAGATTTGCGCTGACGGTGGAAAAGCGCGCGGTATAGTTGGACAAGCCGAAATGGCTGATCCGCCATGTCAGGCTTGTGTGAGCAGGATCCGAGACGTAGGTCCCGCTGGGCGCCGGCTTTGTCGCCGCCTCGGCCAGGGTCTGAACCGGGGCGGCGAGGAGAAAAACGAGGGCAAGTTTGTACATATGATGGTTTCCTTGATGTTTACGCTGTTGGCCCCATCAGGCGGCGAGCGCGATCCGGCCGGATAGGTCGCTGAAAGCCTTTTCCGAAAGGCTCGGGCGAACGGCGAATTCGATGATGGCGCAGAAGATTTCCGGCGGCGTATTCTGCTGCATGGCGGAAAGCATCGCGGCCCGCTCCACCGGGTTCATGGCCGGCACCATCAGGCGCAGGAAAGCCATGTTCTTTTCCGGCGACATGGAGGCGACGATGTGCATCTCGATTGTCGCCAGTTCCTCGTCGGTGCAGATCCTCCACAGTTCCGGGGCCGTTACCGTTTCTTCCTCGTGCATGTGGGCGAGGTCTTCGGCGAGATAGGCGGCGAAAGCGAGGTAGAGTTTACGGCCCGCCGCCTGCTTGTGCATCGGCCAGGCCTTCTCGATGTCGCTTGCCAGTTTTTCGAGCGTGGCGAAGGCGGCGCGGTGATCGTCGTGCTGGTCTTCGATAGTAGTGGTCGAAGCTCCGCGTGCCCGCAGCACGCCATGGATGTGCTCGTCCTCGTGCATCACATGGGAGGCCGCAAAGACGATGAAGCTGCGCAGATTGCCAAGCACGGTTTCGGCCTCGTCGGCGTTTTCGAAGTCGGTCGAGCCGATGCGGCAAAGCATGTCGCAGCCGGCCTTGCGCAGGCCCTTGTGAATGGCGCCGTAGAGATCATAACGGCCGGAGAGATCGGGGATGGCGTTAAGCGATACTTCGTGGGTCATGGGGGCTTTCCTCTTTGTCCTCAGCCCGGTCGGAACAGCCCGCCGGTGCGATGGGCAGGCTCTTAGGACACCCCGCTTTGACCCGCTTCCTAAATGCTTCCTAACGGCCGCAACACGTTGCTAAAATTTTCCTATCTTCCTAAGATTGCGCACAAACAGGGGAAGAGCGGTGATCGAGGCGGGGGTCGCAAGTTTCATCGAGGGGCGGGTGATGATCCTCATCGCCACACGCAACGACGCCCATCGGCCGATGATCGGGCGAGCGACGGGCGCGCGTTTCGATTGCGCCAATGGACGGATTTCGCTGCTGGTCTCCGCGAGCCAGTGGCCCGATGCCGTGGCCCATGCAGTGCCTGAAGCGCCGATCTCTGCTACCTTCGTCAAGCCGGACAATTACAAGGCCTACCAGATCAAGGGGCCGATTATCGACGTGCGCGAAGCCGACACCATCGATCAGGCCCGTGGCAGCCAGTATGTCAACGACATGCTTGCCGAAATGGGTGCGCTCGGGGTGAGCCGGCTGCAACTTTCCAGCACGCTCAGTGACCGCAACCTTGTGCGCATCACTTTCTTTCCGCGCGATCTGTTCGTCCAGACGCCGGGTCCGGAAGCCGGCCGGCGGCTCGGGGAAACGGGGAGCCGGCCTCAATGATCCGGCTCAGCACCATCCGTGACGCCTTCGAAGGGATCATCCCCTCCGTCATCGCCACCACGGATCGCGACGGCGTGCCGAACGCTTCCTATCTTTCCCACGTGTATTACATCGACGACAGCCATGTGGCACTGTCCAACCAGTTCTTCTCCAAGACGGCGGAGAATGTGGCGGTGAATGGCCTGGCGACCGTCATGGTGGTCGATGGGCATCTGGGCCTGCAATACATTCTCGATCTCGTCTACGAAGACTCGATGACGGAAGGCCCGGTCTTCGAAAGCGTCAATGCCCATCTCGAGGTCATGAGCGTCGAGCAGGGCATGGGCGGGATCATGAAGCTCAAGGCCGTCGATATCTACCGGGTGGAAGACTGTCGGCCAGTGCCGGCCGCCTATCCTCTTGAAGTCCTGCCCCCCGAAGCGGAGGACCGGCGCGACCACATGGATCTCACGCGCCGGCTGGCAGTACAGCTCTCAGCGGAAACCGATACCGAACACCTGTTGGACAAGGCACTGGAAGGCCTCTCGTCGCTGTTCGGCTTCCGCCACTCGATGGTTCTGGTGCCCGACGACGAGCGCAAGCAGCTTTCGACCATTGCAAGCCACGGCTACGACCGCTTCGGCATCGGTTCGGAAGTGACTGTCGGCTGCGGGGTGATCGGCATGGCGGCCGCGACGAGCCGACCGGTCCGCATCAGCGACTTGCGTCGCAGCCGGCGTTACGTCAACGCGGTGGGCTCGGCAACCGGCATCACTGGCGCGGATCCTCTGCCTCTTCCAGCCCTTGCCTCACCGCTCAGTCAGCTCGCCGTGCCGATGGTGGCACAGGGCCGGTTGCTGGGCGTTCTGTTCGTGGAGGCGGAACAGTCCTTCGCCTTCCGTCACCGCGACGAGGAGGCGCTGTGCATTCTTGCCGGACATCTCGCGCTCTCGATGATGATGGCCGGGCAGGATCGCGAGCGGCCGGAGAATGAGCCGGAGATGACGGCATCGGCACAGGCCGACGCCGCTCATGCTTCCGCCGGGCCGCTGCGCATTCGCTTCTACCCCCGCGACGGCTCGATCTTCATCGACAACGACTATCTGATCCGCGGCGTGCCCGGCCGGCTGCTGAAGCATTTCGTCGAGGAATACGCGTCAACCGGCCGGCAGGATTTCCTCAACCGCGAAATCCGCCGCGACCGGAGCCTGCAGCTCCCCGACTTCAAGGACAATCTCGAAACCCGCCTCATCCTGCTTCGGCGGCGACTGGAGGAAAAAGGCGGCCCGATCCGCCTTGGCCGCGCCGAACGCGGCCACATCCGCTTCGAGATCGAAGGCGTGCCGGAACTGGTGATCGTCGAGGAATAGAATGGCCGCTTCTGCGCATTCGTGCCCAGAGGAAATCGAGAGACCGGCGTCGTCCGATGGCTTTTGATGTGGTTTTGTGCCATATACACGCCGACACAAGGATATCGCGCCATAAGAAACGCTTCGACAGAGCAGGAAAAATCGCATCTCAGCGCCGCGGCGGCAGCCGTGTCGGGCCTGCTGTGCATGCTGTTTGCTGCTCTGTTTGCCACATCGGGCTCGAATCCGTGGCAGGAAACAGACCCGGCGCGAACCCAGTCGGTGGACGCCATGTCCTCCAATTCCAAGCCCGCAATCGCAGGAAAACGCGATTACACGCGGATCGTCCTGACTGCGGATCAGCGACCGGGCAACAAGGCGCGGACATCGGACAATTCCGATGCCTCCGGTGCCGTGTACGGCATTCAACTGCCTGTTTCCGTCTGGGCTTCGCAAACCATCGAACGGGGCCGAAATCCCGATCATCTCGCGCCGCCAAGCGCCTTCAATCCGCGCGCGCCTCCGCTCAAGGCCGCCTGATCCTTCATCCGACATTTCATCGGCACATTGTCAACGCGGCCGGACAGCCATGCCTGTTCGTTGCCGCCAAATTGGATGCATAAAATTGAGAAACTCGAAGTGGAAGGTGGTGAGCTACATACTCATCATCCTCGCGGGCGTGCTTGTCGCACTGCCCAACGTTCTTTCAGACAAACAGCTTGCAGGCCTGCCAAGCTGGCTGCCGCACCAGAAGGTGTCGCTCGGCCTCGACCTGCGCGGCGGCTCGCATCTGGTTCTGGAAGTCGACCGCCCGTCGCTTGAAAACGAATGGCTGCAGAATCTGACGCAGGAATCGCGCTCAAGCCTGCGTGACGCGAAGATCGACACACGGACAGTTCAGCGGCAGGGCAACGCCATCCTGATCACGCTTGCCGATCCTACTCAGCGTGCACCGGCAAAGCAGGAACTGGAAAAGCTCGGCAATCAGGTCACCGTCGGCGTGCGCACCGGCCTCGACCTCGACATCACCGATTCCGGCGATAACGGCATCATCGTCAAGCCGTCCGAAAACGGCATCACCCACCGGATGTCCAGCGCAGTCGACCAAAGTCTTGAAATCATCCGCCAGCGTGTCGACCAGGTCGGCGTGGCCGAACCGACGATCCAGCGCGTCGGCGGCGACCGCGTTCTCGTTCAGCTTCCGGGCGAACAGGACCCGACCAACCTTCGCGCGTTGCTCGGCTCGACCGCCAAGATGAGCTTTCATCTTCTCGGCAATCAGGGTGATCGCGGCGTGCGCATGCTGCAGGACGAACGCGGCCAGACCTATCCGGTTCAGGAACGCGTTCTGCTTTCGGGAGACCGTCTGACGGATGCGCGGGTGGCCTTCGACCCGCAGAACAACCAGCCGGTCGTCAGCTTCCGCTTCGACCAGACGGGCGCCACTCGCTTTGCCCAGATCACCCGCGAGAATGTCGGCAATCCGTTCGCCATCGTGCTCGACGACAAGGTGCTCTCTGCACCGGTCATTCGTGAACCGATCACCGGCGGCTCCGGCCAGATCTCCGGTTCGTTTACTGTCTCTGACGCTACGACGCTCGCAGCCCTGCTGCGCGCCGGCGCGCTGCCGGCCAAGCTGACCGTCATCGAGGAGCGTACCGTTGGTGCCGACCTCGGCAGCGACGCCATCGAGATGGGCATCATGTCCGGCCTCGTCGGCTTTGCCCTCGTCGTCGGCTTCATCATCGCACTTTACGGTAGCTGGGGTCTTCTGGCTGTCATCGCGCTGACCCTCAACGTCATCCTGACATTCGCAGGCCTGACGCTCTTCGGCGCGACGCTGACGCTGCCCGGCATCGCCGGTATCGTGCTCGGCATCGGTCTTGCCGTGGATGCCAACGTTCTCATCAACGAGCGTATCCGCGAAGAATGCCGCAAGGGCAGAAGCGCCTTTGCCGCCATCGACCTCGGCTTCGACAAGGCCTATTCGACCATCATCGACAGTAACGTCACGGCGCTCATCGCGACCGTGCTCTTGTTCTGGTTCGGCTCCGGCCCGGTTCGCGGCTTTGCCGTGACCATGGGCCTCGGTATCGCAATCTCGATGTTCACGGCGGTCTCCGTCGTTCGCGTCGCCATGGTGGCGATTGCCAACCGCTACAAGATGAAGACGATCAACATCCGTCCGCTGCTGCCGGTCAAGCTCATCAAGGACGGCACGAAGATCGATTTCATGAAGGCCCGCCTCGTCGGCATCGGCATCTCCGCCGTGCTGTCGATCACCTCCATCGCACTCTTCATCTCGCCCGGCCTGAACTACGGCGTCGACTTCAAGGGCGGTATCCAGATCGAGGTATCCACGCAGGAGCCGGCCGATCTCGCCGTCTATCGTTCCGGCATCGAAAGCCTCGGGCTTGGGGAAGTCGCGCTTCAGGAATTCGGCGACCGCAACCACATGCTGCTGCGTCTCGAACGCCAGCAGGGCCCGGAAACGGCACAGACCGAAGCCGTCGAAAAGGTTCGCGCCAAGATCGCCGAGATCAACCCCAGCGCCAAGATCGAACGCACGGAAGTCGTCGGCCCGAAGGTCAGCGGCGAACTGGCTACCGCCGGCATCCTGTCGGTCGTGCTCGCCAGCCTTGCGATGCTGGTCTACATCTGGGTCCGCTTCGACTGGCCGTTCGCCGTCGGCGCCATCGCGACTCTCATCCTCGACGTGACAAAGACGATAGGTTTCTTCGCGCTCACGGGACTGGACTTCAACCTGACGGCAATCGCGGCGCTATTGACGCTGGTCGGTTATTCGGTGAACGACAAGGTCGTGGTCTACGACCGCATGCGAGAAAACATGCGGCTCTACAAATCCATGCCCTTCCGCGACCTGATCAACCTGTCGATCAACGAGACGCTGGCCCGAAGCCTCTACACTTCGGCCACCGCCTTCCTCGCCATGCTGCCCATGGCGATCTGGGGCGGCAGCGCGGTGGAAAGCTTTGCCGTTCCGATGATCTTCGGCATCTTCATCGCGGCATCGTCTTCCGTCTTCATCGCCGCCCCCATCCTGCTCTTCCTGGGCGACTGGCGCCAGCGCCACCGCAAGGCAAAGGAAGACGCGGAAGGAACAGAGGTCGAAGCCGCGAAGTAACGACACTCCGGCAAGACGGAAGCGGAACAGGCCTGAACGGGAAAGACCGGCGACACATAGCGTCGCCGGTCATACCAGCCGGATCAGACCCGCCTGAAAAGCCGCGACAACCGCAAACAAAAAAGCCGCCGGGCAGAACCCGGCGGCTTTTCTTATTCGATGATGATCGTTCGGCTCAGACGAACTGACTGAGGCCCGGAACGGAGGAAACGACGTTATCGACCACTTCGTCGCCGGCATATTCGCGGGCGACCACGATGGTTTCCTTGGCAAGCGAGGTGATCTCGCCCATGCCGAGGCCCTGGGCCATGAGCTGCTGGCCGAGGCCCATGATGCCGCCACCACCGATGGCGCTCATCAGGCCGCCGAGCAGGCCCTTGCCCTCGCCTTCGCCATTATACTTGGCGACGAGGTCCATGGCGCCCGGAATGGCTTCGATCATCTTGGCGACCGGGCCGTCAGCGGCTTCGCGCTGCAGGAAGCCGAGCATCATGCCAACAGCCTTTTCGGCCGTATCGGGTTCAATGCCGATCTTGTCGGCGATGCGGGTAACGAGTTCGTTCATGGTTTGCCTCCTGCGCAAATTTGACGTTAACGTCAACGTAATTGAACTATTCTTCGAACTCAAGCGCCGGACGGCGACCTCTCGTCGTTTTCCAACTCCGGTTGCTTTCCACGCGCTGTTGTCGATGTTTCACACTATCCTTATAACAGCAAGGTGATGAATCGACGAAAGTTGTCGCATGCCGGCGTTGGGCCGACAGGCGCGCGCAAACGGGGAAGACAGGCATGCTCGAGAACGGGAAGCTCTACATCGGCACAAGCCGCAATCCGGACGACAGCCTCAACAAGCCGGAATATCTGGAGCTGAAATTCGGCAACCGACACGGCATCGTTACCGGCGCCACCGGCACCGGCAAGACGGTGACGCTGCAGGTGCTGGCGGAGAGCTTCTCCAATGCCGGAGTGCCGGTGTTCTGCGCCGACATCAAGGGCGACCTTTCCGGCATCGCGGCCATGGGCGAAGCGAAGGACTGGGTATCGAAGCGCGCCGAACAGATCGGCTTCAACGACTTCGCCTTCCAGGAATTCCCGGTCATCTTCTGGGATCTCTACGGCGAAAAGGGCCACCGTGTGCGCTCCACCATCGCCGAGATGGGGCCGCTGCTGCTGTCGCGCCTGATGGATGCCTCCGAGGCGCAGGAAGGCGTGCTCAACATCGCCTTCAAGATCGCCGACCAGGGCGGGCTGCCGCTGATGGACCTCAAGGACCTGCAAGCGCTGCTGAATTACATGGGCGAGCATGCCACCGAGCTTTCCAACCAGTTCGGCCTGATCTCCAAGTCTTCCGTCGGCTCGCTGCAGCGTGGCCTGCTGGTGCTGGAACAGCAGGGCGCCGAACACTTCTTCGGCGAACCGGCGCTGAAGATTTCCGATATCATGCGTACGACGAATGACGGTCGCGGCGCGGTTTCGGTGCTGGCCGCCGACAAGCTGATGATGAACCCCCGCCTCTACGCCACCTTCCTGCTGTGGCTGCTTTCGGAACTGTTCGAGGAATTGCCGGAAGTGGGCGATCCGGACAAGCCGAAGCTCGTCTTCTTCTTCGACGAGGCGCATCTCCTCTTCAACGACGCGCCGAAGGTGCTGACCGAGCGCGTCGAACAGGTCGTGCGCCTGATCCGCTCCAAGGGCGTCGGCGTCTATTTCGTCACGCAGAACCCGCTCGACGTGCCGGAGACCATTCTCGCACAGCTTGGCAACCGCGTGCAGCATGCGCTGCGCGCCTATACGCCGCGCGAGCAGAAGGCGGTGAAGACCGCCGCCGACACCTTCCGCCCCAACCCGGCCTTCGACTGCGCAACCGCGATCACCACGCTCGGCACCGGCGAGGCGCTGGTCTCTACGCTTCAGGACAAGGGCATCCCGTCCATGGTCGAGCGCACGCTGGTGCGCCCGCCATCGGGTCGCGTCGGCCCGCTTTCCGACAGCGAGCGGCAGGCGGTCATCAAGGTCAGCCCGGTCGCCGGTATCTACGACACGGATATCGACCGGGAATCCGCCTACGAAATCCTGACGGAACGCGCCCGCAAGTCTGCGGAAGCCGAAGCCGCCAAACGCGCGGCAGAGGAACAGGCGAGCCAGGGTGCGAGCAACGACAGCGCCGCCGGCCGCTGGACGCTGCCGGGCTTCGGCAATGACAGCCAGGACGAAGCCCCGCGCACGACCTCGAAAAGCGGCAACGGCGGCACGCGCCGCACCGCCGGCTATCAGCGCGAAACGGTGATCGAAGCCGCCATGAAGAGTGCTGCACGCTCGGTCGCCACCTCGGTTGGCCGCGCGCTGGTGCGCGGCATTCTGGGCAGCCTGCGTCGCTGATCGCAATCAGCGGGACGAGACGGAAGCGGCTGGCAATGCCGGCCGTCTTCGTTTCAAGGCAGATAGGTGTAGAGCCAGTCGCGGATGTCTTCGGGTAACGGCACCGGCTCACCCGTAACGGGATCGATGGCCGTCCAGAGCATCTCGATCTCGGCGGCCAGACGGTTTCCCGCTTCCACGGTCACGCTGAAGCCGATGGACTTGCCGCCGATCTTGTCGATATGCACTGTCAGGCGCGCCTCGTCGTCGAGCCTCAGCGGCTCGTGGAAACGACACTCGATCTTGCTTGCGACGAAATGCGGCTCGTCCTCCAGCGGCGGCCGGTAGCGCCAGAAATGGGCAAGGGCCGCCTCCGCGTGGACGAGATAGGCGGCATTGTGCATGCGGCCATACATGTCGATGTCGCGGAAGGGTACGCGAAACCCGGAAACCTCCACACGCTCGATATCGTCCATCACACCCAAGCCTCTGTTTCCCAACCCATTTAAGCCATCTAAGACCATTCGGCCCGTCATAACAAGGGTTGCAGCCGTGAGGCATTTCCCCACGATGCGGGAAAAACCGCGCGGATGGTGGATCATGACCGTGCGCTGCACTATGTTCGCCGCAGGCCGAAGGACCTGTATCGATGACCACACGCCTCTATGAGCATGCCGTTTTCCTCGAACACCACACGCCGCCGGGACATCCCGAGCGGGCGGATCGGCTGCGTTCGCTCAACATCGCGCTTGAGCATCCCAATTTCTCCGGGCTCGACCGAAAGGAAGCGCCCATCGCCAACGAGGATGCGGTGACGCTCGCCCATCCGGAGGAATATCTGTTTTCGATCATGCGGCAGATCCCCGAAGAGGAGGACCGCATCAACCGCGTCGAGAACGACACCTATGCCTCGCCTCAAAGCCTGAAGGCGGCGCTGACCGCCATCGGCGGGGCGATGGCCGCCGTCGACGATGTGATGGGCGGCGATCACGACAACGCCTTCGTCGCCTCCCGCCCGCCGGGTCACCATGCCGAGAAGGCGAAGGCCATGGGCTTCTGTCTCTTCAACACGGTGGCAATCGCCGCCCGGCATGCGCAGCAGAAGCATGGCGTGGAACGCGTCGCCATCGTCGACTGGGACGTGCATCACGGCAACGGCACGCAGGACATCTTCTGGGACGATCCGTCGGTTCTCTTCTGTTCCACCCATCAGATGCCGCTCTATCCCGGCACGGGAAAGAAGGACGAGACCGGCATCAGCAACAACGTGGTCAATGCGCCGCTTTCACCGAATGTCGGCTCGGAGCATTTCCGCGAGGCTTTCAAGAGCCGCGTCCTGCCGGCGCTCCACGATTTTTCGCCCGACCTGATCCTGATTTCCGTGGGCTTCGACGCCCATCACCGCGATCCGCTTGCGCAGATCAATCTTGTGGGCGAAGATTTCGACTGGGCGACGGGACGGCTGATGGAAGTCGCCGACCGTTTCGCCCATAACCGGGTCGTCAGCGTTCTCGAAGGCGGCTATGATCTCGAAGGTCTCGCCGAATCGGCGGGCCTGCATATCATGAGACTGATGAAGGGTTGAGCATGTCCGAAAGCGCCGTTCCCGCCGATATCTCCGGCTATTCCTTCGAGAAGGCTGTTGCCGAACTCGAAAGCATCGTCGCGCGGCTCGAACGCGGCGACGTGGCGCTGGACGAGTCGATCACGATCTACGAGCGGGGCGAACTCCTGAAGAAGCATTGCGAGGCCCTGCTCAACGCCGCCGAAAACCGGATCGAGAAAATCCGCCTCGACCGGGCCGGCAAGGTTCAGGGCACCGAGCCGCTCGACCGGGAATAAAACGCAAGCCAAGGGCAGAGGCCGACCGCATATGGACCCCATCGCCACGCTCCTGCATCTCATGGCCATCCACATTCTGATGGCGATGCTGCCGGGGCCGAATACGGTGGTGGTCAGCTATTGCTCGGCCAGCATTTCCCGCCGCGTCGGGCTGGTTGCGGCACTTGGCGTCACCTGTGCTTCCCTGGTCTGGCTTTCGCTTAGCCTTGCGGGCATCAGCATGCTGCTGATGCAGGCCGGCGAGCTTTACCGCATCGTCCGTCTCGCGGGTGCGGCCTACCTGATCTATGTCGGCGTGAAGATGCTGCGTTCGCGCGGCGGCGGTCTGGAAAACACCGGCAGGCCCGTCTATCGCTCACCCTTCCTGGCCGGAGCGGTGACTACGCTCGGTAATCCGAAATCGGCCGTATTCTGGACCAGCGTGTTCAGTGTTGTCCTGCCGGCCGGAGCGCCCGGCTGGTTCTACGGTGCCGTTCTCGGCGTGATCGGCCTGCAGGCTTTCCTCTGGTACAGCTTCGTGGCGTTCGCCTTTTCGACACCGTTCAGCCGCCGGCAATATGCCCGGGTCACGACCGTGCTCAACCGCGTCTCCGGCGCCTTCATGATCTTCTTCGGCATCCGTATCGCCGAGGAGGTGCGCCGGGAATTCGTGGCGCGGGTCTGAGCGTCTCGCGATACGCTTTAGCGAGCGCTGCAGGCCGATATCTTCAAGTCACAAGGGGGGACCGCGGAGCGCCATCGTTTCGGGCTAGGCGATCGCCTTTCACCACACACGTCCTGGGCCACCAGGAATAGGAGTGTTTGAAACGAACGCCCACGCCACTCACTTCTTGATGGCAATCCCGGCTTCGACGGCTGCGGCGATGAAGGCCTGACGGGCGTCCTCGTCCGTCTTCTTTCCAGCCTGGACGGCGGCGCAGACCAGAAGCGCCCGGTCGAGCGCCGGCCCGTCCTCGGTCGGCCAGTCCTCGATCATCGCCCAGGAGGCAGCTTCCGTCGTGTCGATCGTCACGTCGCTGCCATCCTCTCCGAGTGCGAGAATGACAGGGTTTTTCCAGGGCTTGTTCATCGGAGTGTGCTTTCGGAATGGAAGGGCCGGTGGTTGACCCTCCGGATTGACGAAGCGCTTCTTACACAAGTTACGCCTTCACCGCCACGACGAAGAGGCGGGGGAATTTCAGAAGCACCCGCCCGTCCGCCATGGGCGGATAGGCCTGCCGGATGCGGTCGGTGTAATCGGCAAGAAAGGCTGCCTCATTTTCGGTCCCGGCCGCTGCAAGATAGGGCCGAAGCCCCGTGCCCTTCACCCATTCGACGATTGCCTCTGCATTGGCCATCGGGTGGTAGTAGATCGTGTGCCAGACATCGACGCGGGAGGCCTTGGGCGACAGCCGTTCCATGTAGCTGGCCGGGGAGGGCAGGTGCGCGCGACGCAGGCGCCCTCCGGCGAAAGTCTCCTTCCATGGCCCTGCAGCTCCGGTCTCTTCCATCAGGAGATGGGTAGGCTGGTCGAGATTGTCGGGCATCTGTACCGCGAGCACGCCGCCGGGTTTCAGGTGATCCATGAGACGTGCGAGCACCGACAGGTGGTCGGGCAACCACTGGAACACGGCATTGGCATAGAGGACATCGGCGGGCTGCGGCGGGGTCCAGCCGGCAAGGTCAGCCTGAAGGAATGTCGTTTCCGGCAGACGCTTGCGCGCTTTCTCCAGCATGTCTTCATCGCTGTCCAACCCGGTTACGGCGGCGGCGCCGAAACGGTCGATCAGAAGTTCGGTGGAATTGCCGGGGCCGCAGCCGAGATCGAAGACATGACCGGTCTCGCCAAGCGGTACCTGCGCAAGGAGGTCGCGGGCGGGGCGGGTGCGTTCATTCTCGAACTTGAGATATTGCTCGGCTGACCATGCCATGGCTTGCTTCCTTGAATTGGTGTTCCCCATGTCTGGCCGGCGCTGGCGACAATATTACGATGGCAGGCTCTCCAGCGAAGGCAGGATGAGGTCCGGTCCGTGATCGGCATATTCGTCCGGCAGGCCGGCGCGGTTGATCCAGACCGTGCGGAAGCCGAATTTCTTCGCGCCGGCCACATCCCAGCGATTGGACGACTGGAAGGAGACGGCATGGGGATAGAGACGGTAACTGGTGGTCACCATGTCATAGACCTGCGGCGCCGTCTTGTAGGCGCGGATCGCATCGACTGAAAAGACGTCGTCGATCACCGTATCCAGCGCGGCATTCTTCACTGCCGCCGCGAGCATGTCGGGCGAGCCGTTGGAAAGGATCGCGACCTTCGCGCCCCCGGCCTTGAGGCTCTTCAGCACAGCCGGCACTTCCGGATAGCAGTCGAGCTTCCAGTAGGCTGAAAGCAGGTCGGCGCGTAACGACCGGTCGACCTCCGGCATGCGCGCGAACGTGTAGTCGAGCGCCTCTTCGGTGAGTTTCCAGAAGTCACGATAGCTGCCCATCAGCGTGCGCACCCAGGAATATTCCAGCTGCTTGGCACGCCACATCTCGGAGAAGTGCAGATGGTCGGGGCCAGCCCGTTCGGAATGGCTGCGCACGGCCGCATGCACGTCGAACAGGGTGCCATAGGCATCGAAGACGTAGGCTGCTGTCATCTCTTCCCCACCTGGGTCTGTCTATCGCCGGATTGAAGGCGAACCATTGACCGGACTATGCCACGCCGCGGGCACGGCGCGAAGGCATGAGATCGATCACTAATTTTGATCGATATATTTGACAAGCTGTTGATTCAACGAAAAGATCTTGCGCAGCGAAAAGTCCGCACCACGGATTGTTGCCAATTGGCTTTTCGCGCGGAGTTTGTCCTTGACCTTAAGGCATCGCCTGCCCTTGATGGCTTCAACGACAAGAACAGGAGACCGCCATGGCCGTTGATACATCCGCCCGCACCGCAACCTGGACCTATGTTGACGGAGAATGGATCTCCGGCAATCCCCCGCTCATCGGGCCGGTGTCGCATGCCATGTGGCTGGGCTCGACCGTGTTCGACGGCGCCCGCTGGTTCGATGGCATCGCGCCGGATCTCGACCTGCATTGCCAGCGCATCAATCGTTCGGCCGTATCCATGGGCATGAAGCCGACGGTTGCGGCAGAGGAGATCGAGAAGCTTGCCTGGGAAGGCGTCAAGAAGTTCGACGGCAGGACGGCGATCTACATCAAGCCGATGTACTGGGCCGAGCATGGCGCGCCGTTCTCTGTCGTCGCTGCCGATCCGGAATCGACCCGCTTTGCCCTTTGCCTGTTCGAAGCTCCGATGAACTCGGCCAAGCCGTCGTCGCTGACGCTTTCGCCCTTCCGCCGCCCTTCACCGGAAACGGCCATGACCGGTGCCAAGACCGGCAGCCTTTATCCGAATTCCGGCCGCATGATCCACGAGGCCTATAGCCGCGGCTTCGACAATGCGCTGGTTCGCGACATGAACGGCAATGTCGTCGAAACGGCATCCTCCAACGTCTTCATGGTCAAGGACGGCGTGGTTCTGACCCCGGTCGCCAACAACACCTTTCTCGCCGGCATCACCCGCGCCCGCGTCATTGGCCTGCTGCGTCGGGCGGGGTTCGATGTGCGTGAAGTGACGCTGTCGGTCGAGGATTTCGTCAATGCCGACGAGGTCTTCACCACCGGCAATTATTCGAAGGTCGTCCCGGTCGTTCGCCTCGACGATCGTGAATTCCAGGAAGGCCCGGTCGCGCGCAAGGCTCTCGACCTCTACATGGACTGGGCGCGCTCGACCCACGGCACCGACGGCTGAGGCGCATATCGCCGGCGGGGCGCGAGGGGAGGGGAAATCACTCCCACTCGTCGTCGTCGGCTTCGTGGCCTTCCGGGCGGGCGCGGCTCTTGCCGAAGAAGCCCTCGAAACGCAGAAATATGCCGTACATGAACAACGTCATGGCGGCCATTGCGAACCACGTGATCGCATAGGACAGATGCGAGTTGCGGAACGTCAGCACGGTCATGCCGCCGCGTGGCCATACGCTCGGATCCGATCCTGCCTCCTGGTCGACGAAGTAGGGGGCCGCGGGCGAAAGCCCGAGCGTCTCGGTGATCGAGCCGATGTCGCGACGGAACCACCGCTTCCCTTCGGTATCGTTGGGGCGCGAAAACAGCCAGCCGCGATCTTCCGAAATCCTCAGCAGCCCGTCGACGGTCACCTGGCCCTGCGGCGGCGTACGCCTGGCCGGGTCCTTCAGGTTTTCCGGCACGAAGCCCCTGTTGATCATGACCACGGTGCCGTCGTCGCGTTTCAGCGGTGTCAGGATCCAGAAGCCGGGGCCGAGAACGGTCGGTGTGTAGATCTGCACCTCGTCCTCGTTGAGGAAGGTGCCGGTCAGGATGACGTGGCGGTATTCGTCATTGCTCTGGGTGATCGAGTTCCACTCGCTCTCACCGGGAGCGGGCACGACGGGTGCTGCGACCCGCGCATCGACCTTGTGGATCAAATCCAGCTTCCAGTAGAGCCGGTGCACCTGCCACATGCCGAGGGATACGAAGCCGGTGGTCAGTAGTGCTGCAAGCGCCGAAACGATCCAGAAACGCGGGCGGGTGATGATCGAGCGGCGGTCGGTCATGGCGAACTGTCCTTGAAATGAAGCGGGCGCCGTTTCGGCGCCCGCAAGTGTCGTTAGTTCGTTTGGGGTTCCGCGCCCGGTTCCGGCGCGATGCCGGTCGTCTCGCCGTCGTTCATCATCTGCTGCATCGCGTCGTTGCCCATGGGCATCATGTTCGCGTTCATATTGTGCATGACCCAGAGCGAACCAGCCAGCACGATCATCAGGATGATCACGGTGAGCATGGTGGATGCCATGGTCCAGCCTTCTTCCTGGCTGTTGTTCAGGTGCAGGAAGTAGATGAGGTGCACGACGATCTGCACGGCGCCGAGGCCCATGATGATCGCGATCAACGCCATCTTGCTCATTTCGACTTCGGCCATGACCAGGCCGAAGGGGATGATGGTCAGGATCGCGGCGAGCGCAAACCCGATCATCAGGTTGGACAGGCTGCCGTGGCCGCCATGATCGCCATGGCTGTCGTGTGCATGGTCTGCGTGGTGGGAGTGGTCCGCGTGAGCGGCGGTGTGGCCGTTGGAACTCATTGTACGATCCCCACGAGATAGACGAAGGAGAAGACCCCGATCCAGATCAGGTCGAGGAAGTGCCAGAACATGCTGAGCGTCGAGAGGCGGCGGCGATTGGCTTCTATGAGGCCGCGCTGGCTAATCTGGACCATCAGTGTTACGAGCCAGATGAGGCCACCCGTGACGTGGATTCCATGTGTGCCGACCAGGGTGAAGTATGCCGACAGGAAGCCGGAGCGCTGTGGGCCGGCGCCGATTTCGATCAGGTGATAGAACTCGTAGAGTTCCATGCCGATGAAGCCGAGACCGAGCGCGCCCGTCACGGCGAGCCAGCCAAGCACACCCGACTTGTTGGACTTGTCCATCTGCAGCATGGCGAGGCCGAAAGTGATCGACGACAGCAGCAACAGGACCGTTTCGGCAAGGACAAAGCTCGGTTCGAACAGGTCTGCCGGAGATGGGCCGCCCGCAAAGGAGCGACCGAGCACGGCATAAGTGGCGAACAGGCATCCGAAGATGATGCAGTCGCTCATCAGGTAGATCCAGAAGCCGATGGAGGTCGGGCTCTTGTGGTGACCGTGATCGTCGTCTTGCTCGATGACGGTGACGGGAGACTTGATGTTGACGGCTATGTTCATGCCAGCGCCTCCTTGCTGAGCGCTTCCTGCTTGGCGATCTCATCGACCGGGATGTAGTAGTCGCGGTCGTAGTTGAAGGTATGGGCGATACCGGTGACGATCGCGGCGAGGAAGGCGAGAGCTGCCAGCCACCAGATGTACCAGATCAGCGCGAAGCCCAGGACAAGCGAGAAGAGCGACAGGATGAGGCCCATCGAGGTGCCCTTCGGCATGTGGATCGGCCGGTAGGTCGTCGACCAGCGGAAGCCTTCCTTCTTCATGCTCCACCAGGCGTCGATGCCGTGGACACGGATCGTCTGCGGGAAGTTGTAGGGTGCCGGCGGAGAGGTCGTCGCCCATTCCAGCGTGCGGCCGTTCCACGGATCGGGACCGCAACGCAGGGCTTCGCGGTTCTTGATGGAGACGGCAAAGCCGATGAAGGTGCAGGCAATGCCGATTGCGATCAGCACCGCGCCGAAGGCTGCTACGATGAAGTAGATCTGCCAGGCGGTGTCCATGTACTGGGAGACACGGCGGGTCACGCCCATCAGGCCGAGAGCATAGAGCGGCATGAAGGCGAAGTAGAAGCCGACGAACCAGAACCAGAACGAACGCTTGCCCCAGGTGTCGTCCAGCTTGAAGCCGAACGCCTTTGGCCACCAGTAGGTGATCGCGGCGAAGACCCCGAAGACCACGCCGCCGATGATGACGTTGTGGAAGTGGGCGATGAGGAACAGCGTGTTGTGCAGCTGGAAGTCGACCGGCGGAACTGCGAGCAGAACGCCCGTCATGCCGCCGATGGTGAAGGTCACCAGGAAGCCGACAGTCCAGAGCATCGGAACTTCCATCCGCACCCGGCCCTTGTAGATGGTGAAGAGCCAGTTGAAGATCTTGGCGCCCGTCGGGATCGAGATGATCATCGTGGCGATGCCGAAGAAGGTGTTGACGTTCGCACCTGAGCCCATCGTGAAGAAGTGATGGAGCCAGACGACGAACGACAGGACCATGATGCAGGCTGTCGCATAGACCATCGAGCGGTAACCGAACAGCGGCTTGCCCGAGAAGGTGGCGACGATTTCCGAGAATACGCCGAACATCGGCAGGATCAGGATATACACTTCCGGGTGGCCCCAGATCCAGATGAGGTTGACGTACATCATCGGGTTGCCGCCAAGGTCATTGGTGAAGAAGTGCGTGCCGACGTAGCGGTCCAGCGTCAGCATGGCCAGCGTTGCTGTCAGGACCGGAAACGCTGCGACGATCAGCACGTTGGCGCAAAGCGATGTCCAGGTGAAGATCGGCATGCGCATCATGGTCATGCCCGGTGTGCGCATCTTGAAAATGGTTGCGATCAGGTTGATGCCCGATAGCGTCGTACCTACGCCTGCGATCTGCAGGGACCATAGGTAATAGTCCATCCCCACCCCGGTTGAATACGCGGCACCCGACAGCGGCGGATAGGCGAGCCAGCCGACGCGTGCGAATTCGCCGACGAACAGCGAGATGTTGATGAGGATCGCACCGGCCGCCGTCATCCAGAACGAGAAGTTGTTCAGGAACGGGAAGGCCACGTCGCGTGCGCCGATCTGCAACGGCATGACGTAGTTCATCAGGCCGGTGATCATCGCCATGGCCATGAAGAAGATCATGATGACGCCGTGGGCGGTGAACACCTGGTCATAGTGGTGCGCAGGCAGGAACCCTTCGGCTCCGCCGGCCGCCATGGCTTGCTGGGCACGCATCATCAGGGCGTCCGCGAAGCCGCGGATGAACATGATGAATGCCATGATGATGTACATGATGCCGATCTTCTTGTGATCGACGGAGGTGAACCACTCTTTCCAGAGATAGCCCCACTTGCCGTAGTAGGTGATCGCGCCGAGGAGCGCGATGCCACCCAGCACAATGGCAGTGAAGGTACCGACGAGGATGGGTTCCTGGATCGGGAAGGCCGTAAGGTCGAGCCGCCCGAAGATCAGTTGCTGAAGGTTCTCAGAGAGCACTTGCTGCTCCTTTCTCGGGGGCGAGCGTCATGGCGGCAGCCGCGGCGCTGATCTGGGTCTCGGAAGTGCACAGCTGGTTGATTTTTGCCGCCTTTGCGAGGGTCTCGGCGGTGGGCTTTTCTCGATTTGAGCTGATCAGCTGGCCATAACCGTCCTGGGCCCTGTTTTCGTCATATTCGTAGAGGCCCTTGTCCTTCAGACCGTCGAGGCCGCCGCCGCCCTGTTCGTCCTGCTGCATCATTTGATGCATGCAGACCTTGCCGGGTTCGACGCAGAGACCCACGACACGCTGGAAAAGATCAGGCATCACGCCGGCGTAGTAGGCGACTGGAACGGAGAAAGACGGCTTGTCCAGTTCGATATAGGCGTCCTGGTCGAGTTTGGTGCCGCTGCCGCGAACCTTGGAAACCCAGGCGTCGAAGTCAGCATCGTTCATGGCGAGCGTCTGGAATTCCATCTGAGAATAGCCGGGACCAGAATAGTTGGCCGAGCGGCCATAGAAGGTGCCGGGCTTGTCGGCAATGATGTGCAGCTTCGTTTCCATGGCGGGCATGGCATAGATCATGCCCGCGAGCGCCGGTACGGAGAAGGCGTTCATCATCGAGGATGCGGAGAGCTTCAGGTTGACCGGTCGACCGGCTGGAATGGCCAGTTCGTTGACGGTTGCCACGCCCTGCTCGGGATATATGAACAGCCACTTCCAGTCGAGCGCGACGGCCTCGACCTCGATCGGCTTGCCGAAGCTTGCATCCAGAGGCCTGTAGGGGTCGAGCCTGTGGGTGTAGATGTAGGTCAGCGTACCGAGAGCGGCGATGATCAGGACTGGAACGCCCCAGATGAACACTTCGAACGTTGTCGAGTGGTCGAACTCGGGATCGTAATCGGTGTTGTCGGGCCGGTTGGCGCGATAGCGCCACGGGAAGTAGACGACCATGATCATCACGGGGATGATGATGATCAGCATCAGCAGGGTCGAATAGATCAGTAGATCGCGCTGTTGTTGCGCGACCCAGCCGGATGGATCCAGCAGCACGTAATTGCAGCCCGAAAGCAGCGAAACGGCTGCGAGAAGGGGCGCGATGCGCAAGGTCTTCTTGAGAATGGTCATATCGGTCTTCATGGCGAGCAAGAGCACTCCCGCTTCGCCCGGGGCGACGCAGGTTGGCGGTTGTTGCTTGACGGCCGGCGGCCGGGGCACCGACCACGCGACCGTCCGTTATGAAGAAAAAGCTTGGGAGGATCTTCTTCGGGGGGCTTCCTGCTCCTATTTTTGAAAAAGGTTAAGTGGCTACCCTGTGACAAATCGTCACAAATGAGACCGTCGCAGGCAATACTGATCACTTTTGCTTGAAGAATTTGGCGCAAAAGTGAGGAAAAATAGACGTTTATCAAATTTGGGGCGAGGGCGGTCAAGGTGTCACAGGCTGCGCATTGATCGTGATCAAACCGTGGAAAACCGTCGCAAGGTCGCTTGCCTGTCGCAGTCCGGAACATTCTCCGCCCCGTCGGATTTCGCCTTGATCGCCGCGCTGCCCCTCTCTATCTCTCTCTGACGCCAACATGTTTTCCTTGAAAAGGAAGGTCCTGCCTTGTCCGTCTTCAACAATCTGCCCGCTGCCCCGAGTGCTGCCAAAAAGCCTGTCACCGACACCAGGCACGGCATCACCCGCACCGACGACTATGCCTGGATGCGGGCTGAAAACTGGCAGGCGATGTTCAAGGATTCGAGCCTGCTCGACGCTGAGTTGCGCAAATATCTGGAGGCCGAAAACGCCTATATGGAAGCGGCCATGGCCGATACGAAGGACCTCCAGAAGGTCCTGTTTGTCGAAATGAAGGGGCGTATCAAGGAAGACGATTCGTCCATCCCGATGAAGGACGGCCCCTATGCCTACGGCACCGCCTTCGTCACCGGCGGCGAGCAGCCGCGTTATTTCCGCATTCCCCGCGATGCCGACCATAAGGACGAGGCAGGCCGGAAGCTTCTGCTCGATGGAGACAAGGAAGCCGCAGGCAAGGACTATTTCCGTCTCGCGGGTCTCGACCATTCGAGCGACCATGCCCTCGGCATCTGGGGATATGACGACAAGGGCTCGGAATATTTCACGCTGCGCGTACGCAATCTCGAAACCGGCGAAGATCTGCCCGACGTGATCGAGAACACCGGCGGTGGCGGCGCATGGGCGCCGGATGGCAAGAGCTTCTTCTATACGCTGCAGGACGAGAACCATCGCCCGTCGAAGGTTTTCCATCACATCATCGGCCAGCCGCAGTCCGCGGACCGGCTCGTTTATGAGGAGGAGGACCCCGGCTTCTTCATGGGTGTCGGCGGCTCGCTGCTCGACGATTACATCTATATCGACATCCACGATCACGAGACCTCGGAATATTACCTGCTCTCGACCAAGGATCTGACGGCGGAACCGAAGCTGGTGGCAAAGCGGGAGGAGGGCATCGAATATTCGATGACCGAAGGCGGCGACGTCTTCTATATCCTGACCAATGACGGCGGCGCCAAGGACTTCAAGATCATGGAGGCCCCGGTCGAAGCGCCGGGCAAGGAAAACTGGAAGGAGATCGTTCCCCATGAACCGGGCCGGCTGATCCTCTCCCACATGGCGTTTGCCCGCCATCTTCTCTGGCTGGAACGTCGCGACGGTCTGCCGGTCATCATGATCCGCGACCGCAGGTCCGGCGAGGAGCATGCCATCGCATTCGCCGAGGAGGCCTATTCGCTCGGCCTGCAGGGGGCTGCCGAATACGATACCGACGTCATCCGCTTCTCCTATTCGTCGATGACGACGCCGTCGCAGCTCTTCGACTACAACATGGTGACGCGCGAGCGCGTGCTATTGAAGACGCAGGAAGTTCCCTCCGGCCACAACCCGGATGATTACGTCACCCGCCGCGTCTTTGCCGAAGCCCATGACGGCGAGAAGGTGCCGGTCACGCTTCTCTATCGCAAGGATACCAAGCTCGACGGTTCCGCGCCCTGCCTGCTTTATGGTTACGGTGCCTATGGCATCACCATCCCGGCCGGCTTCAACACCAATTGCCTGTCGCTCGCCGATCGCGGCTTCGTCTATGCCATCGCGCATATCCGCGGCGGCAAGGACAAGGGCTTCTCCTGGTACGAAGACGGCAAGATGGAAAAGAAGGTCAACACCTTCAAGGATTTCATCTCCGTTGCCGACCATCTGGTGCAGGAGGGCTTCACTTCCTATAAAAACATCATTGCCGAGGGCGGTTCCGCCGGCGGCATGCTGATGGGTGCGGTCGCCAACATGGCGCCGGAGAAATTCGCCGGCATTATCGCCGCCGTTCCCTTTGTCGACGTCCTTAACACCATGCTCGACGACACGCTGCCGCTCACCCCGCCGGAATGGCCGGAATGGGGCAACCCGATCGTATCGGAAGAGGAATATCGCTGGATCGCCGCCTATTCGCCTTATGACAATGTCGGCGAGAAGCCCTATCCGCCGATCCTGGCGCTCTCCGGCCTCACCGACCCGCGCGTCACCTATTGGGAGCCGACCAAGTGGGTGGCGAAGCTGCGCGAGAAAACGACGGGTAACGCCCCGATCCTCCTGAAGACCAATATGGCCGCCGGCCACGGCGGCAAGTCCGGCCGCTTCCAGCGCCTCGAGGAAATCGCCTTCGAATACGCCTTCGCGATCAAGGTGGCGGGGAAGATGTAATGAACGAAGCGTCGTGCATCCTTCAGGACGCACGACGCTTCAGGTTTCAAAAGGGAGGTCATGACATGACCGTCCACATTGCATTGCTTCGGGCCGTCAATGTCGGCGGGACTGGCAAGCTCCCGATGAGTGAGTTGAAGGCGCTCGCTGAAAGTCTTGGGCTCCGCGACGTCTCGACCTACATCCAGAGTGGCAACCTGATCTTTCGTGATGACGAGGACGCTGCGTCTGTCGTGGGGCGACTGGACGCGGCCCTGGCTGAGAAGCTTGGCAAGCCGCCGGGTGTTTTCGTACGCAGCGCCTCGGAACTCGACGCCATCCTTGCGGCCAATCCCTTTCCCGATGCAATCCCGAGTCAGTTGCTGGTGACCTTTTTCGCAGAACCGCTGCCGGACAATGCGCTATCCGGTTTGGTTGCGCCCGGTGGCGAGGAGGTCGTCGTCCTTGGGCGTGAGATCTATGTGCACTATCCGATCGGCGCCGGCCGGTCGCGGTTGAAGCTGCCGGTGCTCAAGCGCGGCACGGCGCGCAACATCAACACCGTGGCCAAGCTGTCGCAAATGGCGCACGCCCTCGGCGAGGTCTGATCCGGACCGCTGAATTCCTTCAGGTAGACGAAACGTCTTGCGGCGCAGGAGTGCCATCTTGCGGCAACCTTGTCGCACCGTTCCGATTCGGTGCGCGTTACGCGCTTTTGAACTTTAGGCAAGCCTTGTTTGTGTCTCCCGCTTGCGAGGCGCAAGCTTCGCGCAAGCTTCAGTGGTTAACGAATGGTTAATTTTTGAAACGAGAGCTTCCGACATGCGAATCGACAGCAGTCTGAACAGCTATTATTACCAGAACCGATACATCCCCAGGTCTGCCGAGGGTGAAGACGGCGCGGGGGAGCAGACGCCTGCCTCGACGCCCCGCAGTGTCGGTTCGGGCGGTTTCAGCAGCTCGCTGGCTTCCAATTCGCTGGCAAGCGCTCTCTGGGTAGTGGAGGGCGGACGCAAGCCCGTGGCATCTATGACGCAGCGGGTCATGGTGACCGACGACCGCAGCGATGCCCAGAAGGTCGAGGACCTTTACCGGGAATACGAGCCGAGTCTCGAGGACTACGACGCTTGAGTGTGTCGTTGAACTGCGGATGACCAAAGGCGCCTCGGGCGCCTTTTTTATGTCCGCAACCCGCCTCCTTGATTTCATCGGTGTGAAGTCCTAATTTCTCTAGAGACTAGAGATTTCAGGGGCGGGAGAGGGTGCCGAAAATGTTCTCGATTGGAGATTTGTCCCGCCGCACCGGGGTCAAGGTGCCGACGATCCGCTATTACGAGCAGATGGGTCTGATCGCGGCTGCCGACCGCACGGAAGGCAACCAGCGTCGATACGAGCAGGCCGATCTTGAGCGGCTTGCCTTCGTCCGCCACGCCCGAGATCTCGGTTTTCCGATCGATGCGATCCGCGAGCTTCTGGCGCTGGGTCGTCATCCCGACGAACCCTGTGAACGCGCCGACGATATCGCCCGTGAGCAACTGGTCGAGGTTCGCGAGAAGATCGCCCGCCTCAGGAAGCTTGAGGACGAACTGGAGCGCATCGCCTCCCATTGCGGAGCGCACAGCGTCGGCGAATGCTACGTCATTCGCGCGCTGTCCGATCACAGTCTCTGCAACCACGAGCATTGAGGAGGTTTTCATGCCAATGATCAGACAGCAGGATGCGCCACTCGAACAGGAAAACGGCAAGGGACCGAACGGCGAACTCGGCCCCTACAGCGCTAGGTTGCTCAGCGATGCCGGCGGGTTGACCCAGTTTGGCGCTTTCATCGAGACGCTTCCGCCCGGTTCCCGCTCGTCACGCAAGCACTGGCACGAACGCGAGGACGAATTCGTCTTCGTCCTCTCCGGAACGGTCACTCTGCACGAGGGCGACCTGATCGCCGAGATGCAGCCGGGTGACAGCGCAACCTTCAAGGCAGGTGTTGCTGCGGGGCATTGCCTGGAAAATCGCTCGGACGGCCCGGTCAGCTATCTCGTCGTCGGCACACGCTCGCCCGACGAGGTGGTGCATTATTCGGATGAGAACCTGAAACTGACGAAGATCGGCTTCGTCAAGCATTGGACCGACCGGGAAGGCAATCCCATCGTCCGGTAGTCTTCGTATCAGGCCGATACCGACCGGAAGAAGGTGATTGAACGGGATATGGCTCTCGGCAGGGCAGTGGTGTGATCGCCCTCGATCCGGCTGGCCTCGATCGGAAGTCCGGCGGCCTTTGCCCGCTTTTCCATCAACCGAGCGCCCTGATTGAGATGCGGCTCCTTGGTTCCGTGCATCAGATAGGTGGGGCATTTGAGGCTCTGCGCATAGCAGAGCGCGGTGCGAACCTCGAACTCGCGGACATCGCTGTCGTCGAAGCGGATATCCTCCGGATAGCGCCGGAAGAAGCGGAAGGCATTGGGATTGCCGGAAATCGGAACGGCGGCGCGGAAACGGTTCGACGCCATGGCCGACAGCATGGTCAGCGTGCCGCCGATGCTGTGGCCGGCGATGAACAGGCGGTTGCTATCGACACCCGGCATGCCGGCAAGATGATCGGCCGCGGCCAGGACGTCATTCACCTCGTTATAAAAGCCGGAAAACGAACCCGCCTGTCCATTTTCTCCCCTGACCGTCGGCATCATGACCATGTAGCCGGAGTCGATATAGGGTTTCATCAGCGTCCAGTGGCCGGCTCCCATGGCATTGCCGCCGTGCAGGAACAGGACACCGGGGCGCGGCTTTTGCGATGGCTGGTGTTTCGAAACCCATGCCGCAAGATGCAGGTTGCCATTGTGACCGGAGGTGTAGAAGACGCGCTCCGCATTGGCCGGAGGATCGAGCGTCTCGTATTTGTCCGGTGCCGGCCCCTTGGTCAAAAGATGGGTGTGGAAGGCTTGCCGATCGTGCGCATAGTCCCTGCCGATCAGCGGCGGGTTCACGGCGGTATCGAGCGCGCTGGCGATGTCAGGCAGCAACATGCCGCCGAGCAGTCCGCCGATAACGGTTCTGCGCGAGATCGTTTTTTCGAAATTCCGATCAGATGTCATGACTGTGATCCACAAGATCCAAGCCCTCTTATTCTTGCGCGCTTTTCGGCAAAGACAAGGCACGATATCGTTACGGTTCGGTAGAAAATGGCGGCTTCGGCTCGCGCAGGTTTCGCCCGTTGACAATCGATTGAAATGGGTGCATTGCATGCGGCCATGATCGACGCACGCGCAACCATCTCCTGCACGTATTTTTGGGCCTACCGGTAACCGGCGGCCCGACAGATCATCTTGTCAACAGGCCGCCGTCAGGCGGCCTTGTTGTTTTCAGCAGCTCTCCCTGATGGCGGTAACCGAAAAAGGGAAGCGAAAATGACCGAAGATACCGATATCACCATGCCACGGCCCCCGGTCGTGATCATCCGCGCCGCCAAGCGTCAGGATATGCCGGCGCTCAACGAAATGATTGCCGCGCTCGCGGCCCATCATGGCGATGCGTCGGCCATGACGCCGGAAAAGCTGGAGCGCGACCTTTTCGGCCCCATGCCATGGATTTCCGCCCTTGTCGCCGATAGCGGCGAAGGCCTGATCGGCTACGCCATTCTGGTTCCGCTCTACAAGGCGCAGGAAGCCAAGCGCGGCATGGACCTGCATCACCTCTATGTCCGCGACGGCCAGCGCGGCAACGGCATCGGCCAGCATCTCGTCGCGCGGGCCAAAGAGATGGCGCGCCAGTCCGGTTGCGACTACCTGTCCGTCAGCGCCGCCACCGGCAATTTCGCGGCCCATCGCTTCTACGAGCACATGGATTTCGTTCCGCGTCCGGTAACCGGCATGCGCTACATGCAGGCTCTTTCCTGAATGTAGAAGCCCGGACTGTCGTGGCCCTGAGTCTCGACAGCATACGAAACACTGTTTGCCGAAGGAAGATCGCATGCCCCGCATTATCGTCGCCCTGCAGGACGACTTCGCCGATTGGGATCCGCATTCCTGACGGCCGCCGCGCGAAGGCAGGGTTGTCGGCGGCATCTGCGCGGCGGCAAGCACGCTTGCCGCGACCGGCGTTCTGGATGGTGTTGCGCACACAGGCAATTCGCTTGCCTCGCACAGCAAGCATCCCGGCTATCACGGTGCCGGTCGACGTATCGCCTGCCATGCAGCAGTCGAGAAATTCCAGGCTGTGAGGCCGTTCTGCGTCAGTGCCGGACCGGCGGATTCTCCGACCATTTCTGCAGCGTCGTCTTGATCAGGATGAGCGCCGCCTGCTGGGCGTGGTCCCGTTCTCGCGGATCGACGATGCCGGAAAGCCGTTTTTCGAACGCGGTGACTGTCTCGCTTACCCAGCGATGCAGGGCCGGGTCGGGATAGCTGTGAAGCAACGAGCGCAATGCGCTTTCCATTCGACGTCGTTCGATGCTCATGCCGTTTTCGCTCTCCAAGTGATGGAGGGCATTTTGTCGGCTCAGGCTTGCGCGATGCTGTATTTTAGAATTCTTGCAGCGACGCTTCCGTTTTGCCCAGTCGATCCGGCGTCATTTCCCGGTCAGCCTGAAAGGGCGGGGCGCTGACTGCGAAGCGCCTCGCCTTCGGACCCGGTTATTTCACCGCCGGTATCGCCTTCAGATAGGCGGCGATTGCCTCACGGTCATCGGCGGTAATCGCCGCCATGTTCTTCTGCACCTCGACCATGGAGCCGCCAACGCTGTCGAAGTCGGGCGTAAAGCCGGTTTCGAGATAGCCGACAATATCGCCCTCGGACCACGAGCCGATGCTTTCCGAGCCGGGCGTGATGTTGGGGATCTTGCCTTCGCCTTCCGGGTTCGGGCCACCCGCCAGCCACTTGCCGGCCTCGAAACCGCCAAGCGCGTCGCGCGGCGTGTGGCATTCGCCGCAATGGCCCGGCCCCTCGACCAGATACTGGCCACGCTTCAGCTTGTCGTCGCGAGCGGTGAGCGTGACGCGCGGCGCGTCGTTGAAGTAGAGGAATTTCCAGCCGCCGAGAGCAAGGCGGATGTTGAAGGGGAACGGCAGTTCATGCGCGGGTGCCACGGTATCGCTGGCCGGCACGGTCTTGAGGAAGCCGTAGAGGTCGTTGATATCCTTCGGCGTCATGCGCGCATAGGAGCCATAGGGGAACGACGGGTAAAGATGTTCGCCGTTGCGGCCGATGCCGCGGGTCATAGCGTCGCCGAATTCCGCAAGCGTCCAGCCGCCGATGCCGGCCGTCGGACTGCTGGAGATATTGGGCGCGTGGAATGTGCCGAACGGGCTCTTCAGCGGCGCGCCGCCGGAAAGGATCAGTCGCGCATCGCCTTCCGAGCCGGGTGCCGCATGACAGCTTGCGCAGCCGCCGGCGAAAAACACCTCACGTCCGTTGACGAGATCCGGTTCGCCGAGATTTGCCCAGTGCGAGGGATCCTGTCTCGTTGGCGCGGTAATGAACACGAAGGCAGCGGCTCCCGCCGCGCCAAGTGCGACCAGGGCGCCAAGTCCCTTCAGCAGTTTCGATGCCATGGTACCCTCCAGCCTTTCTTGTCTTGTAAGAACAACGCGGCGAAATGCCGGTGCCGGCCCTGCTTCACGCAAGGTGCGGCGGCCGGCATTTCGCCCGACGTTTATTTCTTCAGGCGGTAGGACTGGTGACAGTCGCCACAGGTGCTGCCGACGGCCTTCATGACGGCGCCGACGCCTGCCTGATCGGCTGGCATGGCGGCGAGCTGGGCATCGGCTGCTGCTGCAAGCGCGTGCGACTTCGCCTTGAAGTCATCCATGTTTTCCCAGATCTTCGGGCTGGCTTCGGTGTCGAGGCCAACTTCCGAACCGGCCGGGAACTGGTCGGGGAACGCCTTGGCAACTTCCGACATGGTGGTCAGCGAAGCCTTCACGACCTCGGCATCGAAGGGCTTCTCGCCCTTGGCAATGGCGCCGATGGCACCCATTGCGCCGCCGACCTTCTTCATCATCTGCTGCCGGACGACCTGCGGCTCGTCCGCGGCAATCGCAGCACTCATCCCGAGACAGGCGATGGCGGCAGCGGCCATGACAAGTTTCAGCTTCATAGATTTCTCCGTTCATATCGGCCGGACGCGCCGGCGGTTTTGGGGGCTTCTGGATGTTTGCAAAATTCACAAGGCGGAATGAAGTCACATTCCGGTGATGCCTGAAAATGATGTCAAAGATTTGATTTTTATCCAGAAATCTCATTGGAAACCTGGGTGGCCGCAATTATTCCATGGATAAGCGTGAGCGCGGCTGCGGCGATCAACAGGGCGCCGGCAACGCGCCCGATCCAGATCGTCATGGCGGGCCGCCCGGCCAGCAGGTGGCGGGCTCTGTCGCCGGCCATGGCCACTGCGCCATAAACCCCGCCCTGCACGGTAATGGTCATCAGTCCGAGTACGAGCCCTTGCGCGAGGATTGACCCATAAGCGGGTTTCAGAAATTGGGGATAGACCGCGATCACGAAAAGATAGGCCTTCGGATTGAGCAGGCAGGTCGTCACCGCCCGCCGGAATGTGGTGAAGAGCGTAGCCGGCCCCGCTCCATCGACGGCGTCCACAATAATCGCGCTTCTTGCCAGCGAAAGGCCGATCCACATCATGTAGATTGCGCCTGCAACCACGAGGGGCAGGAAGAGACGCGGAGCGTAGGCGACGAGGATGCCGGTGCCGAGCGTGCCGTAAAGCGAGTGCACGGTGCCGCCCGCCATCATGCCGGCCGTCGCGGTGAAGCCGGCCTTGCGTCCTCCGGCAAGTGCGCTTGCCAGGACATAGATCATGTCCATGCCCGGCACGATCACGATGCCGAACGCCAGCAGAAAGAACAACCAGAGAGCTTGTGTGTAATCCATGTCAGTATCCTTGAGTGGGAAAATTCACCGAAAGTCGGATTTTTCCGGTTTCACAGGGGCTTGTGGGTTCTCTTAAAAGCCGCCAACTGACATCGTTGTGTCAGTTGTCTCGCCGGGAGTTGAGGAAATGAGAAAGGCTTCGCGTCTCTTCGAGATCATTCAGATCCTTCGGCTTTCCCGCCATGCGGTCACCGCTGCCGAAATCGCCGAGCGGCTGGAGGTCACGCCCCGCTCGATCTATCGCGACATCGTCGCATTGCAGGCGATGCGGGTGCCGATCGAGGGCGAACGTGGCCTTGGCTACATTCTGCGCCCCGGTTTCGACTTGCCGCCGCTGATGTTTTCCGTTGAGGAAACCGAGGCGATCGTGCTGGGGCTGGCGCTTCTGGATCGGACCGGCGACCTTGCGCTCAAAGCGGCGGCGCGCACCGTCAACGACAAGATTTCCGCCGCCGTGCCGGAGCCCTTGAGGCGCAGCCTGCAGACGCCCGTGCTGAAGGCCTGGGGCAGCGTGGCGGCTGCGCCCGCAACGCTCGATCTTGCTGTAGTCCGCGGTGCGATCCGGGACGAGCAGACCCTCGACCTGACATACCGGGATGCGGGAGACCGTCAAACCGAGCGTCGAATACGACCGATAGCGCTCATCTATTATTCTGATACGATGAATCTTGTCGGCTGGTGCGAACTGCGTTCGGCGATCCGCAATTTCCGTGTGGATCGTGTTATCGTTTGTTCGCTGGCTCCGACATTTTTCCGGGGAGAGGGAGATGCGTTGAGGAGACGCTGGATGGATGGATGGGTGGATGGCCCATGGATGAAACATTCTTGAGTATTTAATTCCGGTTTTGTGCTTTCTTAACGGCGAGATCATATGATGGCGCATCCAAACGGGAGCTTGGCATGATCGTGGCGGGGACGCTGGAAGCGTGGAGTGTGGGATGGCGGCACCGGCCGCTTGTCGCCGTGATCTCGCTTGTCGGGATCGTCCTCCTCGCTGCGCTGGTTGGCGTCATGCTCGGCGTTATTGATCCCGATTCCGATATGTTTGCCGGCCGCAATCATGTGAACGTCTGGCTGGGTTCCTCTCTGCTGCTCTCGGGCAATGCGATGGAGCTTTTCCGCGGAGCGGAGATCTACTCCTCCTACGTGCTCTCGGTATTCGGCGTCGAGGCCGGCTGGCAGTACTGGGGCTATCTGCCCCATGCGCTGCTGGTCTTCGCGCCGTTCGCCCTCATGCCTTATCTGCCTTCAGCGCTCGTCTTCCTGATGGCGACGCTGGCGCTTTACGGTCATGCCGTCAGCCTGCAGGAGCGCAATTTTCCGCTGTTCTCAGCGCTGCTTCTGCTGCCCTTCCTTCTGGCCAATATCCTTGCAGCCGACAGCGGTTATCTGACGGCGGCGCTGATGCTCTATGGCCTCGGCCTTCGCGACCGCCATCCCGTGCTCGCGGGCATCGCCATCGGAGCGCTGACGATCAAGCCGCAGCTTGGCCTTCTGCTGCCAGTCCTGCTGATCTTCGAGGGTAACTGGCGCACCTTCCTCGCCGCCGTGGTGACGGCTCTCGTGATGGTGGCGCTGTCGCTTGCGCTCGTCGGCGTCAATGGCTGGATCGGCTATGCCGCGTTCAACGCGCCCTACCAGATCTACCTGATGAACAATCTCGGGGGCTTTTTCCCCAATCTGGTGCCTTCTGTTTTCGGCTCCATGCGCAGCCTCGGCTTTGCCGCCGAAGCCGCGCGGCTGTTCCATCTGCCGGTGGCGCTCGCCGCCATCGCCGCCTTCATCTGGAGCCTGATGCGGTTTCAGTCGCCGCTTGCCCGCTCCCGCAGCCTGCTCTACGCCACCTTCCTGATCTCGCCCTACACCCAAAGCCATGATCTCGGCGCGCTGGCGGCGCTCGCTGCCCTTGCCGCCCGGCCGGAGCCGGCGCTTCCCCGCAGCCTCGCCATGCTGCGCATCACGCTCTCGGTGCTTGTCGCTTTCGTACCGCTTGTAACCCTTCTGCTCGGGCTGAAAGGGCTGCCGCTTGCGCCTCTGGTTCTGTTGCTGGCCTATGGCGTGACACTTGCGACCGACAGGATGATCGAGGCAAGCTCTGCTGCGCCGTCACGCGTCCAGTTGGCCTAGCCGGCTACCACTTCGCTGTTTGCCGGCGTGATAACCAGCTGGCGGCTTTTCTCGCGGCCGAACCCATGGATTTCCAGCCGGTCGTCAAACAGTTCGACAACGGAAAACGCATTCTCGTCGGGCGTATCGACCATGCCCTTCATGTTGATGAAATGGGTTCCGTTCAGCAGACCGTAATTGCCCGCATGATTATGCCCGCAGAAATAGGCGAGAGCCGCAGGTGAACCTGCAATCACCGCGGCCACCTCTTCGGCGCCCCAGAGATTGTGATCGTTTGCCGGAGCAAGCGGATAATGGCCCATCACGATCGCGGACTCCCCTGCCGCTTCGGCGAGCTTCAGCCGCTCGTCCAGCCATTCGGTCTGCGCAGCACTCATGCCGGCATTCCACGTCTGGGCGTTCGCGGCACCGGCGGTGCGCAATGCGTCAAGCCGGGCTTCTGCCTCCTGTCGACGGGCATCGCCCGGCGGCGGCGCAAACAGCGAGACATCGTTACCATCGGTGAGGATCACGCGCACGCCCTTGCAGACGAAATCGTAATAGGGCGAGGGCATGCCCAGCCTGTCGTGGATTTTCGCCAGATGCTCGGGCGCGACGGAAAAATCGTGATTGCCGGGCAGGAACAGTGTCCGGTGACGAAGGCCGCCATAGACTTCAAGAATACGGTCGAAATTCTCGTAATCCCGGTCGATGATATCGCCGAGCGTCAGGACGAAATCGAGGTCCTCCGCATTCAATCGGGCAATCGCCTCTTCAAGCTTGTCGATGCTCTTCTCGTAGTAACGGTTGAGCGTCAGGTTAGGCTCGATAGGCGCATATTGCGGATCGGCGATCAGGCCGAAGCGGAGGCGGGGAAAAAGACTGTCTGAGGGCATGTTCTACACATTATGAAAACCAGATGCGGGAATAGGCCGCCGGTATGACACTCGTGTGACGCGGATCGCCGGTGTTGACCGCCGGCGATCTTTTCCCGGGATGGAAAGGCTTGGCCCGCTCCGGTATTCCGGGGGGACGACCTCAGAGAACCTTCGCCTCGTAGATATCGCCGGCCGGCAAGGGCAGAAGACGTTCGGCCATCTCGACCTTCAGCGCCTCGTGACGGGCGGTTTCCTCGTCCGTCTTGTCCTTCTTGGCACCGAGCGTGACGAACTCCTCGCGCACATGGCCGGGCTTGATCCTCACCTCGACGGTCCTGCCTCTGTAGGTGAAGCGCCAGACATAGGGGCCGGGAGGATCGGAAATCACATCCTTGCCGCCGAGGCTTCGGTCGATGGTCAGTCGCCCGTCCGTCAGGGTCCGCGTCGCCATTTCGATGGCGTCACGGCCACCGGGGCCGGGAAAGGCGGTGACCACGGTGATTTCGCGACGCTCCGGCGGCGTGTCGGAGAGAAGGGGGAAGGCAGCCTGCATCGCCTTCAGCCCATGCACTACGCCACCCGGAAATCCGCCGCCATGATAGGCGTTGATATCGGCGAAGGTGAAAGTGAGGTCCTTGCCGCCTTCGCGGACGGTGATCGTGTCATGCATTTGTGTAGGCCTTCAGATTGGGAATGAACCGGTCGAGGAAACGGGTCGTCGCCGGCATGAAATGCGAACCGTGATGGAACATCGGGTCGAGTGAAGAAAGGATCATTCGTCCGGGAGTCGAGATGTCGTCGACGTAGAGGATCGCGCGGCCTTCTCCGTCACGGGCGAGAACATCGGCGCCTTCGGGCGGCACGAACCAGCCGTGCAGGTGCCACGTCACCTCCTTGTCGCCGATCTCCTTCATCAACGGGTGGGAAGCGGCTGTATCGGTTACCCTCACGCCGAGATCGGCCTCGGGGTCGAGCCACCACCACCAGTTTGTCGGCGTCTCGGTAAAATCGATGGCCGGGAGCCAGAGGTTGGAATGGCTTTCCCCGAGCGCGACCACCGTGCCGCCGGCGGCAAGATGCCGGGCGATGACGTCCTTCTGGGCGATCATCCGTTGCGCCGGTGTGCGGCATGGCACCCAGAGCACGTCATCAGGGCGAAGCACCTTGCCAAGTTCCTCCGGCGTCGTCACCACGTCGAAATACTCGGCATAACGCGGCCCTTCGAGGCTGCGGATATTGTAATAGGTGCCGGAGGAGGGGACGACGATGCGCCGGCCGGCCTTGTCCGAGGATTTCGGGCCGGTATAGGCCTCCGCCTCTGCCAGCGGCAGGTTGTCGGCAGGCTTTGCCGGGTTTGTCGGCCAAGGGTCGAGGCAGGGGCCGCCATTGACCCAGTCGAGGATACGGGCGGAAAGTCCCGGGGCGAGCCCCCATTCCATCCCCATGCTGGCGAGGTCGTTGCCGGCATGGGAGAATATGCGTCCGCCGCCCGGTCGCGCCCAGACCCAGTCGACCGGCACCTGAGCCGGTCCCAGCCCGTTGATGGCGACGGCACCCTCCGGCAGGGGATTGCAGCCGCGACCATAGAAACCGGCCACGCCCTTGTTGGCCTCCAGCTTTTTCAGGTCGAGACCGTCGTAAAGCGGATGCGGGTTGATGGACGAGAGGTCGAAATCCGCCCGCTTCGGAGCGTCGATCGGCCGGTATTGTGCCATCCCGTCCACCAGTGGACGCACAACATGACCGTTGAAGAACCAGCGTCCGCCGGCGTCGAGAAAGGCTTCGAGCGCGGGTTTCAGCGACAGAAGAGCGTTCTGGTCGAGCTGCTGTCCGGTGAGGAGGCCCCTGTGGGCGGCAAGCACCTCCGCAGTCAGGTCCTCCTGTTCCACGATGACGACATCGCCGCGCGCCGCCGCGTCCAGAATGCCCGGCGACGGTTTGCCATAGGCGGATTTCAGATAGATCGTGCTCATGCTGCCTCGATTCCGGCGAATGCGGGCAGGATTGCCCGGCGTGTTTCGCCAAGTGGTCCGGCGACATCGACCCAGCGCATCGGAACGCCGTAAAGCTCGGTCAGCCGTTCGGGCTCGATCATGTCGGGAACGGTGCCGTGGACCTCGCGTCCGCCCGGCATCATCATCAACACGTCGTCGGCGGCGGCGAGTGCGTGGTTCGGGTCGTGGGTGGTGAAGATGATGGCGTAGTTGCGACGAAGGCGCAGCGCATCCAGCAGTTCCAGCGTCTTTGCCTGATTGCCGAGATCGAGCGCCGAGGTCGGCTCGTCGAACACCAGTGCCTGCGATCCCGTAGCGAGCGCCCTCGCGATCAGCACCAGTTGGCGCTGGCCACCGGACATCCGGTCGTAGCGCAGGCCGGCAAGCGCCGAGGCGCCGACATCAGCCAGTGCTGCTTCGGCCGCCTCCCTGTCCTCGCGCCGGGGCTGGCCGAACAGACCGAGATGGGCAGCGCGGCCCATCACCACGACATCGAGGCCGGAAAGCCTTGCCTGCGATGCCCCATGCTGGGGCACATAACCCGCAACCTTTGGCGCGTGACGGCTTCCCTCAGCAAGCCGCTGGAAACCGAGAAGCGCCCGTAGCAGCGTGGTCTTGCCGCGACCGTTCGGGCCGAGGATGGCGAGAGAACGGCCGACGGGAACCGAGAAGCTGACATTGCGGAAAAGCGTGCGCTGGCCGAAGGCGACCGAGGCGTTTTCGAGGCCGATCATGCGCGGTTCGCCTCCCTGAAGTGACGACGCAGAAGCAGGCCGAAGACCGGAGCGCCAATCAGCGCGGTCAGCACGCCGAGCGGGATTTCGGCCGCGGTCAGCGTTCGGGCCAGTGTGTCGATGAAGGTGAGATAGGCGGCCCCCAGCAGGGCCGATGCCGGGATCAGCGCCCGGTGATCCTCGCCGACGAGGATGCGCGCGGCATGCGGCACCACGAGGCCGATCCAGCCGACGATGCCGGCGACCGCGACCGATGTACCGGTCATCAGCGATATGGCGGCGAAGACGATCCAGCGCTCACGGTCGGGATTGACCCCGAGCGAACGTGCTTCGCTGTCTTCCAGCGCCAGCAGGTTCAGCCGGTAGCGCAGCAGCCAAATCGCGAAGAGACCGAGAGCCATGCCGGGAAGGGCAAGACCGAGCCTCGCCCATGTGGCGGTCGAGAACGACCCCATCAGCCAGTAGACGATGGCCGGCAGCGACGTGTTCGGATCGGCGACGAACTGCACGATGGAGACCAGTGCTGCGAACAGCGCGCCGACCACCATGCCGGAAAGGATGACCGTAATGATCTCGGTGCGTCCGTTGATGCGGGCGAGCGCGCCGACGAGGATGAGTGCTGAAAGTCCGAGCAGGAAGGACATGCCGAGCAGCACGATGCCGGAATAACCGAAGAGGAGGGCGAGTGCGCCGCCGAAGGCCGCACCCTGGCTGATGCCGAGCACCTGCGGTGAGACCAGCGGATTGCGGAAGACGCCCTGAAGCGCCGCGCCGCCGACGGCGAGTGCCGCGCCGGACAGCGCCGCGAGCAAGACTCGTGGCAGGCGCACCAGCAGAACGATACGCTCGTCCATCTCGTCCGGGATCGTGCCGGGGTTGAGAGCCCCGTTGACGAGGATTTCCGCGATGCGGGGCACCGAGACGGAAAACCGGCCGGCCCCGATGGAAAACAGCATGGTCGCGACCAGTCCCGCGATCATCAGTCCGAAGACGCCGATCCTCAGCGCGGAGACACCGCTCCGCACCGGTTCAGTCGCGACCGCGCTCATTTCACTTGGCCTTGAACTGGGCGTAGGCGGTTTCCGCGCCCTGCATGTCCATCCACAGGATGCCGTCGATATCGGCATCTGTGAGATCGTAGTTGTAGAGGGTCTTGTAGGCCTTCTTCATTTCGCCACGCAGGTCGTAGGCGAAGACGTCGGGATGCAGCAGGTTGGCGAGCCACATCCAGGTCAGCGGGCTTTCCTGGCTCGGCGGATCCCAGCGATAGCCGCCGAGCGGCATCTTGTAGACCTTGCGGTCCTTGGCGGCCTTGGTCAGCGACAGGATCGGATCGTCATAGATCCGATCGATCCCGAGCTTGGCTTCGAAGCTGTTGAGCAGGATCACGTCGGGGTTCCATTCGGCGATCTGCTCGGGGCTGATCGTCGTGCCGTTGCCCTGTACGTCGGAAGATGCGTTCACGCCACCGACGAGATCGATGTACCAGGCGTTGTAGTTGCCCTTGTTACCCGATGCCGTGAGGTTCTCGAGTGCCCGGCCGAGATAGAGCACCTTCGGCTTCTTGTCGGCGGGGATGTCCTTGGCCTTGGCAGCCATCTCGTTGGCCACCGTATCGCGCCAGCCGTTGATCAGGGCTGCGCGTTCGGGCTTGCCCAACGCGGTCGCCACCATGTTGTGGTAGTAACGGGTCTTTTCCTCGGTGCCGTAGGAGATCAGCGCGACGTTGAGGCCGGCATTGCTGATCGGGTCGACCAGATCGGCGCCATAATCGGCCCACTGGATCACGAGATCGGGATGGGTGGCCGCCAGTTCCTCGATGTTGGGAATGAAGTTCGGCGCGGTGATGTCGGAGGGAATGTCCTTCGCCTCGGGGAAGATCCTGCCGAGAACGCCTTCCACAATCGCCGATTTTGCCGTCGGGTTCATGCCGACGAGCTTGGAGGTGCCTCCATCCATGGCAATGATCGTCGATGCCATCGGGATCGGGATCGAGGCGATGCGGTCGGCCGGCTTTTCGAGTGTGACGGTGCGATCCGCCTGGTCGACGATGGTGATCGGATCGGCGGAAGCCGTTGCGGCAAAGCCCATTGCCGCAACCGAAATGGCGAGGCTGGTGTACAGGCGACGAGGAAGCATCGGGAGAACCTTTCGAAAAGTGGACAATGACTGTCTTGATTTTCCGATGCCTCGGATTGCAAACATGATAAAGAGTGTCAAGATTTTTTATGCTAATATAATCCTTTAGTTTCTAGGGGATTTTCCACTCGTGACGGAAAGCATGGATTGAACCGTTTGAATTGATTTTTCCGTTTTCTGGCGTCATCGATTTCCGGTGGACGCTCACGAAAAATCGCCTATGAAGGCGATAGACGAATGTCAGGTCCGGTTTAGCCGGGCAACAGAGGTGCACGTTCCATGATCGTCCGCGACCGGCCCGGTCTTCTCGCCCTGTTCTTCATTCTGCGCGGTTCGGTCCTGCCGATGATCTTTCCGCAGGTGCTGTTCGTCTTTGGCCTGTCGACCCTGGTGATCCTTGCGCACCGGTTCTGGCCGGTTATTGTTCCGGGCTTCAACAGCGCGCCGCTGGCGCTGGTCGGCATCGCGCTCTCCATCTTTCTCGGCTTCCGCAACAATGCCTGCTACGACCGCTGGTGGGAGGCACGAAAGCACTGGGGGCAACTGGTCATCGCGGCTCGAAGCCTCGCCCGTCAATCGCTGATTCTCGAGGGCCGTATGCTGGACGGGGAGCCGGTTGCAAGACGTCGCCTGCTGGAGCTTGCCATCGCCTTCTGTTACACGCTGCTGATCCATTTGCGCCCCGGCGGCGATCATGGCCGCATCCTCCTGCGTTTGCCGAAGGAGCGTCATGTCGCCTTCCTCGAAAGCCGTAACCGGCCGGATTTCATTCTGCGGGAAATGGGCGGGTTGACGGCGCGTTTGAAGGCCGCAGGCGCCCTGAGCGACATCGAGTATTCGATACTGGAAGCGAGCCTTCACGACATGTCGTCGGTTCTGTCAGCTTGCGAACGCATCCGCTTCACGCCGGTCCCCTTCGGTTATACGCTGCTGCTGCATCGCACCGCCTATATCTTCTGCTTCCTTCTGCCCTTCGGCTTTGCGGATGTCCTGGGATGGCTGACACCGTTTGCGACGGCTCTTGTTGCATACACCTTTTTCGGCCTCGATGCTCTCGGCGATGAACTGGAGGAACCCTTCGGCGATCTGCCGAATGACCTTCCGATCGGCGCCATCGCGGAGACAATCGAAATAAATATGCGCGAGGCGCTTGGTGAAAAGGACCTGCCGCCGCTACCGCAACCCAGGAACTTCGTTCTCATGTGATGACGTTTTTGGGGCGTCCTCTGAATATCGAGGCGGCTGGGATTAGAGTATAATCCGACCGGAGTGAAACGAGGATCGATAAGATTATGCTTCAGACAAACGGGCTTAGAGCGCCGATCTGATTCAATCAGATCGAACAGCGCTGTAATAAACTCTGACGTTTATTTTTCTTCAACGGGTTGTTGTTACACCAGATACTGTCTGGATGGATCCGATGAGATCAACGCTGGCATGAAGGCTGGGCCGGACGTCACACGCCTTCGTATATGTAATCCAGCATTGGTCAGCAGAAATATGACATCATCGGAAACCCTCCGGCCCTCCCGCGTCCTGGACGACAGCGACGAGGCAATCGGCAATCTTTGCGCCGATACCGTGCGCGAGGAGATGGCCAGTGCTTTCAAACCCATCATCCGCGGCTTGCTCATTCCGGCGGCGGGTTACTATGGCCTGATAACCCTCTTTCATTTCTTGTGGCAAGACGGCCGGTCTTTTCAGATGCTTGGCCTGCTCTCCCTGCTGACCTGTATCGTCAGTCTCGGCCTTCACCAGAAATGGCTTCTGCGGGAAGGCGGCTATCGTAGCCTCGAACTCACCAATCTGGTGATGAACCTTCTCGTATACCTCAACATCACGGTGACGCTCCTTGTGGATTTCGTTCCCGAGCGGCTGGTATATTTCGTGCTGGCGATCCCTCTGTTCGCCACGTCGGGCATCAGTGTCCGCGTCATCGCCGTGTCCTCGCTGCTTTCCCTGACGACGATGCTCTGGTTCGCTGCCGATCGGGGCGGTTCGGAAGCCTTTCTCCGATACATGATGATCGGTCTTGCCGGGGCTTTCGCTGCGCTCGGAATGGGATTGCTGATGCGCGCCGCCATTCTCAAGGCGGTGCGTGCCCGCATCGTTGCCGACCTGCTGCGCGCCCGGGCCGAATTGCAGGCCGACGCCGATAGCCTGACAGGTCTTCCCAACCGGCGTCATTTCTTTTCGGCTCTCGAAGGCATGGTGTCCGGTGCCGCGGAAGCGGGAAGCACTGTATTCGTCGGCATCATCGATCTCGACGGCTTCAAGCCGGTCAACGACATGCACGGGCACGCCATTGGCGACGCGCTTCTGGTCGAGGTCGGACGGCGTATCAGAACCGTCTGCCCGCCGGCCTATGTCACCGCTCGTCTCGGTGGCGACGAGTTCGCGCTTGCTATCCCCAAGGCGTTGAACCGGGATGCTCTCAATTCGATTGGCCGAGACATCTGCGACAGGCTGCGTGAGCCCTTCGTGATCTCCGGCATCGGCATTTCGATTTCGGCTTCCGTCGGCTTTGCCCATTACCCGACCAATGGCGAGACTGTCCGCCAGATCTACGAGCGCGCCGACCACGCCCTGTCCTGCGCCAAGCGCGAGGGCCGCGGTGGCGTGGTGATCTTCTCCCAGCGCCATGAGGCGGAGATGAACGATTTCGGGCGGATCGACCAGACTCTGCGCAGCAGCGATCTCGGCAAGGAACTGGCCGTGCTTTTCCAGCCGCAATACGACCTGATGCGGCAGAAGATCGTCGGTTTCGAGGCGCTTGCCCGCTGGAACAGCGAAACGCTCGGCAATGTCAGCCCCGCTCTTTTCATCGCCGCCGCCGAGCGTTCCGGCCTGATCGAGCACATGACGGGCATTCTTCTCAAGAAATCCCTGATGGCAGCGGTCACATGGCCCGAGGACATCAGGCTTTCCTTCAACCTGTCAGCCGTCGATCTCGTCTCGCCCCGGTCGATCGCCAGCATCGTCCAGATCGTTCATGAGAGTGGATTTGCCCCGGAACGGCTGACTTTCGAAATCACCGAAACATCGATGATGACCGATTTCGAACGGGCTCGCGGCTCGCTGGGCATTCTCGATGCGATGGGCTGCAATATAGCACTGGATGACTTTGGTTCCGGCTATTCCAGCTTTGCCTACATCCATCGCTTCCCGTTGCACAGTATCAAGATGGATCGCTGCTTTGTGACCGGCCTCAAGCAAGATGAGGCCGTCGGTCGCAATATCATCCGGGCGATTGCCGACCTTGCGGCTAATCTCGGCGTTGCCTGCCTCGCCGAGGGTATAGAGACGGAAGCCGAGCTACGGGCCGTTCAGGCAGCCGGCATCCGTTATGTCCAGGGCTATTACTACGGCCGGCCGATGGCCGCGGAGGAGATTGCCGCCCGTCTCGCGGCGGAAGAAATCTCAGCGGCTCCGGAAGCGGCCGCCTCCTGATCCCTGGGGACTGATCAGTCAGGCAGGTTTGGCTGCAACTTGTTCTGCGGCAGCAACTCGCTGGTGATGGTGATCGCGATCAGTGAAAGCGGCACCGCCAGCATCGCCCCGATGGCGCCCCAAAGCCACGTCCAGAAGATGATGGCGACGAAGACGGCGAAGGGATTGATCTCGAGCCTCCGTCCCATCACCGCCGGCGTCACAAGATTTTCCATCACCATATGCACCGCGAAGAAGGCGGCTGCCGGCAGCAGGCCGAACAGAAGGCTGTCATGGGTTAGAAGCCCCGCAATCGCCAGCGCCGTCGTCATGGCGGCGACGCCGAGGAACGGAACGAAGCTCGACAGGAAGGCGAAGAAACCCCAGAGCACGGGCATGTCGAGCCCGCCCGCCCATGCGATGATCGTCATGGAAATGCCGATCACGGCGTATAGCAGCGACGCCGTGGCGAAGTAGAAGCCGAGCGCCTGTTCGATGGCGTTGAAGGTACGGATTGCCGCAAGCCTGCGCGCCCGGTCGCGGAAAGCGACGATCATCGTCTTGCGGATTGCGTGACGGCTGCCGAGGAAGAGAACGAGAGCGGCAAAGAAGATCAGCGTCTGCACCACGGCGGGCGTCACCCGCGATGCGACCGTCGAAAGCACGGTGCTGCTGTTTTCGATCAGCGCCTCCATCGACATCGGGCCGGAGCGGAAGCTGGCGCTGGTGATATGCAGCCATTTTATCCGCTGGAGATAGGGCAGGATACGGTCGATGGCCTGTTCGGCCATGGCGGGGGCGTTGGCGGCAAGGTCGCTCAGCGGGTCGATCAGCGTGTTGGCGATGAAGAAGATCAGCGCCGCAAACAGCGTCGTCAGAATGAGCGCGGACAGCATGGAGGGAATGCCGAGCGCCCCTAGCCGGTCTGCCGCAAGCCCGAGGATCAGGCCGACGACCACGGCGAGCGTGATCGGAATCAGCACGCTCGAGGCAAGCTGGATCGCCGTTATCGCAAGGATCGCGAAGATGCCGATCACGGACCAGATCATGGCAAGATCGAGCGCGGTCTTGCGCGCTCTAACGCGGTGTGTGGCCCTGCGGCGCACCTCCGTCACGCGGGCCGGTCGCTCCTCCATGGTTCCGCGGCTTTTGCCCGACCCGTTCGGCCTGTCGCTCATGATTGTGCGTCCCTCCGGTAATGCTGCCTGACAACGTGAAAGCGACAGCCGTGTTCCACCCGCAACGCCGAATTCGGCGCGTCATGTCGCTCTCGACGCCTCCCCCGATAAGAGGGGGAAACACACTGCTGGCCAGGGAGCCGCTTCTGCTCGTCATTTATGGCTTATTAAGCAGTATTTTGTTTAATCACGCCATCTGTTCGGCAGAAATTTATGCGATATTCCAAAGTGATGGGGGGAGCCATGGCATTTTTCAACAGTCGCCGGTCCAGGGAGGTCGAAGAGTTAAAGGCCCGTCTGGCCGTCGTGACCGAGCGTTCTAGCCTGCTGGACGAGGCGTCCGGCGTCGGCCTGTGGGAGGCGGTGCTGCTGAACGGCGATGCAATGCATCCGCAAAGCCGCTGGACCTGGTCGGCGGAATTTCGCCGGATGCTTGGTTTCGAGACCGACAAGGATTTCCCGAACATCGTGCAATCGTGGGCCGACAGGCTTCATCCGGACGACGTGGGACCAACTTTCGCGGCTTTCGGCGAACATCTGAAGGACAGGACAGGTCGCGCACGCTACAGGGTCGATTATCGCCTGAAGATGCGGGACGGTACCTATCGCTGGTTTCGCGCGACGGGCGGCTGTATCCATCAGGCCGATGGTCTGACCATCCGCGCATGCGGTTCCCTGACGGATGTTCACGAACAGATGCTGATGCAGCAGAGGGCGGCGGAAGAAGCCGAGCACGACCGCATCGCCATTGTCGCTCTCAATGAAGGGCTTGCGGCGCTCGCAGCCGGCGACCTGACGCATCGTATCACCGCCGAGATGCAGCCCAAGGCGATCTCGCTGAAATCCAATTTCAACACCGCGGCGGAAAAGCTCTACGAGATGATGAGATCCGTGGTGACGGTGATCGGTTCCGTAAGGGGCGGCGCCGTCGAGATCGGCCGCGCCTCCGACGACCTCTCGCGTCGGACCGAACAGCAGGCCGCTTCGCTGGAGGAGACCGCCGCGGCGCTGGAACAAATCACCGCCACTGTCAAGAAATCCGCCGAAGGCGCCCGCAAGGTTGCCGACGTGACCGTTACGGCGCGCTCATCGGCGGAACAGTCCGGCGGGATCGTCGAAAATGCCGTCGTCGCGATGTCGCAGATCGAATCCTCATCGAAGGAGATTGGCCAGATCATCGGTGTGATCGACGAAATCGCCTTCCAGACCAACCTGCTGGCGCTCAATGCCGGCGTCGAGGCTGCGCGTGCCGGTGAAGCGGGCAAGGGCTTTGCGGTCGTCGCGCAGGAAGTGCGGGAGCTTGCCCAGCGGTCCGCCAATGCCGCCAAGGACATCAAGACGCTGATTTCCACCTCGTCTCAGCAGGTGGGCGAGGGCGTCTCCCTGGTCGGCAAGACGGGCGATGCCCTGCGCCAGATCGTGCGCCAGATTACCGAGATCTCTGGCCTGGTGAACGAGATCGCAGCATCCACCCAGGAACAGTCCGTCGGGCTCAATCAGGTCAACACCGCCGTCAACCAGATGGACCAGATGACCCAGCAGAATGCGGCGATGGTCGAGGAAACCAATGCCGCCAGCCAGTCGCTTGCGCAGGAAGCGGAAAATCTCGCCGGACTTGCCCGGCATTTCAGGCTCGATGGCGGGAGCCGTGATCAGCAGGAAATGCGGTACGCAGCCCCGTCGGCGCGCCGCGCGGCCTGAAGCGCGTCGCGATCTTTCAGATTGGCTCTTTGCGCTTCAGGATGTTGTTTTCGCATGTCGCGATCGCAAAACAGCTGCACACTTTTGCGCGACATGCGTGAGTTCCCGGACCCGAGCCGCTGCTGCTGTGCGGCAACGATCCCCACATCGATCTGCGGAATGGAAGAGGGCGGCCCGCAAGGCCGCCCTCTTCCATTTTTCTGTCGCCAAATAGGTCGGGCTCCGTTTACGCTCCCGTCACGCGCCAGATCACGTCGCCCACGTCGTCTGCCACCAGCAGGGAGCCATCCGGCCCGATGGTGACGCCGACAGGGCGACCGTAGGAATGCTTTTCGTCGGGAGCGAGGAAGTCGGTCAGGATATCCCGCGGCGGGCCGGAAGGCTTGCCGTTCTCGAAGGGCACGAAGATCACCTTGTATCCGGCAAGCGTCGAGCGGTTCCACGAACCATGCTGGCCGATCACCATGCCGTCGGGGAAGCCGGGCAGGGTGCCGGCCGGCAGCCAGCAAAGGCCGAGCGAGGCGGTGTGGCCGCCAAGCGCATAGTCCGGCCGGATGGCGCTGGCGACGAGCCCCGGATTCTGCAACACGCGGTCGTCCACCGTCTGGCCCCAGTAGCAATAGGGCCAGCCGTAAAAGCCGCCATCCTTCACCGATGTCAGGTAGTCGGGCGGCGTTTCGTCGCCGAGGCCGTCGCGTTCGTTGACCACGGTCCACAGGTCGCCGGTGGTCGGTTCGAAGGCAAGGCCGACCGGATTGCGCAGGCCGCCGGCGAAAATCCGGTTGCGTCCCGTCTCCAGGTCCAGTTCGTAGATGCAGGCCCGGCCTTCTTCCGCCTCGAAGCCGTTCTCCGCGATGTTGCTGAGCGAACCGACGCCGACATAGAGTTTCTTGCCGTCCTGGCTTGCGAGAATGCTGCGGGTCCAGTGGCCCGCTGGCTTGAAGTCGGCGAGCCTGCGGCCCTGCGCGGCAATGCGGGTTGCTCCCTCGCTATAGGGGTAAGCGACCACACCATCGGTGTTGCCGACATAGAAGGTGCCATGCAGCATCGCCATGCCGAAGGGGTGGTTGAGCCCTTCCATGAAGGTATGGCGCTCCTCGGCCACGCCGTCGCCATCGGCGTCGCGCAGCAACGTGATGCGGTTCGGGCTGTCACCGACGGCCGCCGCACGCTTCATGGTCGAATACATGGCATAGTCGAAGGGTGACCTGATCCGACCGCCATTGACGCCGAGCGCCTCTGCCGTCAGCACGTCGCCATTGGGAAGGACATGGATCCAGCGCGGATGTTTCAGTCCCTTGGCGAAGGCGTTGACCTTCAGGCCGGGGGCTGCCGTCGGCGTATGGTCGTCGATCCAGCCGCGGGCCGTCGGCATCTTCAGTGTGGGAATACGTTGGGCCTTGGCCTCGGGAATGATCGGTGCGCCGCCGATCGCCGGCTTTTCCGGGCTCTGTCCGAAGCGCCGCATCAGGATCATCGCCGCGCCGATCATGGCGACGATGCGCGCAAATATTGCCGACATGTCTTGTTCCCCCGTCTGATTTTCTCGGCGCACCATAAAGCATGTCGCGCAAAAGTGTGCAGCGGTTTTGCATCAACGACATGCGGCAACACAATGAATAATGCTTTCCCGCCTTGGAACTGACGATCGCCAATTTCAACATCGTTCATCGGCTTGCTCCGGATGGCGGTCGAGCAGGTGGACCTATCAAGGCTGGATGGATGGCTGCCGCCCCCGATAGACGAATGCGGGAGGTTCCGCGAGGCCATCCTCTTCTGCTGCCGCCGCAAGGGCTGCGTGAAGCGGCGAATGCATGCAGACGGGGTCGGTCGCGCGCGCATCTCCGGCAAGCGCCATGGCCTGACAGCGACAGCCGCCGTGGTCGATGTGCTTGCGGGCGCAGCTTCGGCAGGGCTCCCGCATCCAGTCATCGCCGCGAAAGGCATTGAAGGCGCTCCCCTCGTACCAGATGTCGGCAAGCCCGCGTTCCCGCACGTTGTCGAAGTTTAGTCCCTTGATCGTTTCCGCCGCATGGCAGGGGAGAACCCGGCCCGATGGCGTGACGTTCAGCCCGCTCGATCCCCAGCCGCCCATGCAGGCCTTCGGATAGCTGGAATGATGGTCGGCCGGTACGTAATCGATCACCAGTACGCCTTCATGCCGGTATCGCGCTTCCGTCACGAAGGCGTTCGCGGCCTCCACCTGCGCATGGGTCGGCATTAGGGCCTGCCGGTTGCGTTCGGCCCAGCCGTGAAACTGCACGGTGGCGATCTCGATACGGCGCGCGCCGAGTTCGATGGCGAGCGCCACCATGGCCTCGAGTTCATGCATGTTCTGCTTGTGGCAGACGGCATTGACGGTGAGCGGAATGCCCACGTTTCGCGTCCAGCCGGCAACGGCGATCTTGCGCGCATAGCCGCCCGCATAACCGCCGACGACATCGGCCTTTTCCGGCGTCGTGCCCTGCAGCGAAAGCTGCAGGTGGTCGAGACCGGCATCGGCAAGTTCGGTAATTCGCGCTTCGGTCAGCCCGATGCCCGATGTGATGAGGTTGGTGTAAAGGCCGAAAACCGCTGCCGAGCGCGTCAGATCGACAAGATCGCGGCGCGAAGCGGGTTCGCCGCCGGAAAGATGCAGATGCAGCACGCCGAGGCCGGCGGCCTGTCGGAAGACCTCGATCCACTCGGCGGTCGAGAGTTCCTCCGAGGCGCGGGTGAGTTCGAGAGGGTTGGAGCAATAGGGACAGGCGAGCGGACAGCGATGGGTCAGTTCCGCCAGCATGGCGATCGGCGGCGCGGGACGCTGGGTGACGAAGCGGGCGGGACTTGAGTGCTCGTTCATGACGCAAGCTCCAGCAGTCGCCGGTTGGAAAACTCCCGGATGAAGGCGACGACATCGGCCAGAACGGCCTCTTTCGGCGCATCGAACTGTCGGGAGAAATCTCCGGCGATCTCGTCGAGGCTGCGCTTGCCGTCCAGCGCCCTGATGATGGCGACCGCGATTTCATCCAGCGCCAGCGCCCGTTCGGGGGCTAGCAGCACCGTCTGCCCGCGAACAGGATCCTCCCGCAGCTTCACGCCGCGGGCGAGCCTTGCGACGGTGCCGCCATCGACGGTGACGGCCGGAGCGCCGGAGGCGTCGGTTCCGCTCATTCGGCCGCTCCCTGCAAGGGTTGATCGTCGATCTCGCCGGTCACGCCCTCGCGTCCGTCCCAGCCGCCGGGCGGAATGCGCGCCGGCGCCACGTAAGCCGAATGCAGCGTGTCCAGTTGCGACCAGAGCACATCGGTCTTGAAGGTCAGCGCCGCCGCCGCTGCATCCTGCTTTTCGAGCGTGTCGGCATGGTCGAGCACATAGGCAAGCCCGAAGGCGACGTCCTGCGGCGCTTCGTTCAGCCGCTGGCGGAAGTAGGAGAGGGCGGTGTCGTCGGCAAAGGCATAGTGTTTCAGCAGCCCGGCGATGCGGTTTTCGTGGATAGCCGGCGCGAAAAGTTCCGTGAGCGACGAGGCCACGGCCTCCAGCAGCGTCTTTTCCCGCACGAAATGCACATAGGCGTCGACGGCGAAACGGGTTCCCGGCAGAACGCCACGGGTCGAGGCGACATAATCGGGATCGAGCCCCACGGCTTCTGCAAGCCTGAGCCACCGCCGGATGCCGCCGCCCTCCGTCAACCCGCCGTCATGATCCTCGATGCGGCTGCGCCAGATGCGCCGGAGCCGGGGATTTTCGCAGCGGGACAGAAAAGCGGCGTCCTTCATCGGGATGCGGCTCTGGTAATAGTAGCGGTTGATGACCCAGGCGCGCACCTGCGTCATCGAACAGTCGCCGCCATGCAGCATCCGGTGAAAGGGGTGCTTGTCGTGATAACGTGCGGTGCCGATGGCCCTGAGACGCGCCTCGAAGGCGGCCTTTTCAGGCGACGTCGATATCTGCGGGGATGTGGATGTCTGCAAGGCTCACCTCCATGCCGTCATGGCCGACCTCGAAGCCCGCGGTTTCCACCTGCCGGCGCTCCGCTCCCGCCTGCCAGATCGGGTTGGTATTGTTGATGTGCACGTAGATTTTCCGCGCGACCGAGAGCGTGGAAAGCGCTGCCAGGCTGCCGCCGGCACCAGTGATCGGCATGTGTCCCATGCGCCGCCCGGTCTTGTGGCCGACGCCGGCTGCAACCATCTCGTCGTCGGTAAAGACGGTGCCGTCGAAGAATACGAGGTCGGCTCCCTTGAGGCGAGCGCCAAGCGCCGGCGTCATCGCCCCGCAGCCGGGAATGTAGTAGGCCCGTCGTTCGCCGATCAGGAATTCCACTCCGACCGTATCCTCGCTCTCCTGGCCGAGCCGCAGGCCTTCCGCCTCCAGATAGAGCGGCGTCTTGCCGGGCACGCAAAACAGCCGGATCCGCATCCCCGGAAGGGGAGAGAATACTGTGTCGAGGGCGATCACCTTCCGTGCTACGAGGGCAGGGTCCAGAACCTCGAAGACCGGGTTTCGACGAAGCGTTTCCATCAGCGCTGCCGTTGCAAACAGCGTGAACGGCTGTTTTTCCCGAAGCGTCAGGAGGCCGGTGACATGGTCGATGTCTCCATTGGTGACCACGACACTGCCGATCGGGCTGCCGCGCAGGCCCCGAGGATGCAGGCTGGCATTTTTCTCGATCTGTGCCCGGATATCCGGCGAGGCGTTGAAAATCACCCAGTGTTCGCCGTCGGCGCTGGCAGCCAGCGACGATTGCGTCTGCGGCGTCACGCCCGAGGCCGGATCGCGCGCCGCCATGCAGTTGCGACAGCCGCAATTCCATTGCGGCAACCCGCCGCCGGCGGCCGCGCCGAGCACGAGGAAACGAAGTTTGCTCATCGCCCCGTGCCCGTCGAGCGATTAGAACAGGACGGGTTCGTCACCATCCGCCGGTGCGTAGCGGTTGATTTCCATGCCGCAGCTGACTTCGATGAATTTCGGCGCAGTCCATTTCATGGCAGTTCCTCCCGAAGTTGGTGGGTCCGCTTGCTGTCCTCCACCTTGCGTGGACGCCGCTTCCCCGTGAGCAGGAAACACGGACTGGACACTCCTCCAAGCAAGGATGATCCTAGGAAGCGAAGGCAGTGGGCGGCAATACGGAGAAACGTCTCGGTTTTGGTGAAGAACCGGTGTCGCTGCAAACCTGCTGTTGCCAGTTTTCGCGCGCAGGCCATCGCATATTGAGGGCGAGACGATGCGGCATTCTTAACCCTCCCCTTTGTGGGGAGGGTGGCCGGCAGGCGGGAGGGGGTTTGGTGCGGAGTGTCCCGATGCCTTTCATATGCAAGTGCTCTGGCTTTCGGGGAAGGGGAGGATTTCAATGGGGATGAGACTTTCGAAAACGCTGCTTGTCATGCTCGCCGCACTGGTCGGCGGCTATCTGGCAGCGCTTGCCGTTGGACTTGCGGCCTTCGATATCTTCGAGGTGTCTCAACTTGAAGGCGCCAATGCCATGGGGCTGGCATTCTTCATCTGCCCGGCGGTGGCGGTGGTCAGCGCTCTGGTGGCGGGCATCTGGTACTGGATCGTCTCCGGGAAACGAAATCCCGAGACGGGAGCCGCACCGGGAGCGAAGACCCGTATCGCGCGGGTGGCCGTGGCCGCGGTCGGCGGATGGCTTGCGGGCCTGATGCTTCAATGGCTGCTCGCCGGCCGCTCCTACGAAACCTATGTCGTAGCGCTCGCCGTCTCGCTCGCGCCGTGGCTCGGAGCCATAGGGTCTGCCGCCGCCGCATGGTGGATGCAGCGGCGGGATTGAGCCAGGCGTTGGTAGCAATGCCATTGAGCGGAGCCGGCCGCAATTGCCGCCGGCACGAATTGGCTCAGACCCGCTGCGGCAACAGCGGATAGCCGACCATCACCGCACGGCCGGCGAGACCGGCAACGGCAGCCTTCAGCAGATCGCCCGGAATGAAGGCCATCGAGCCGAGGAAAGCCTTTTCAAGCCCGAGGCCCGCGCCGAAGGCGAGATAGCCGATGCCGAAGAGATAGAGCACCACGACACCGCCGATGGCAGCCGCCGCGAAGAAGCCGAGCGTCTGCGGCAGGGCCGCCATGGCCGGCCGCGCGAAGCGCTCGGCGATCAGGCCGGTGATATAGGCCGCCGGAACCCAGCCGATCAGGAAGCCGACCGTCGGGCCGGCAAAGACGGCAAGACCGCCACGACCACCCGAGAGCACCGGCAGGCCGATGGCGACCAGCAGGATGACGAGCAGCGGCGCCAGCGCCCCGCGCTTTGCCCCGAGGATAACGCCGGCCAGCATGACGCCGAGCGATTGCAGCGTGATCGGCACGGGAATGAAGCCGAGCGTGATCGGCGGGATAAGGCCGAGCGCCACGATGATTGCGGCAAACAGCGAAACGAGGACGAGGTCACGGGTGTTCATTGTGTCTCCCTTGGGCATGTCCGCCTGCAAGGGCGGTACCTGCGAATTTTCCCCAGCCCTTGCTCATTGGCCGCGAATGCCGCGCGCGTCAATGGCGGCCGCGATGTTGTCGGCATCCTTGAGCGTCGAAATGATCAGCGGCCCCAGGATCGTGGTAACTTTCGGCCGGATACCGCGCGCCCGGTGCGCCTCGCGGATCGCTTCGTAACGTGTCAGGATCTCCGGCACGAAACGGATCACCAGCCCGACCGAAAGCCCGATATCGGCGGCCTTGACCAGCCCCAGCCGCTCCAGCGGCAAGGCTGCGCGGGTGATGGTGTCGATGAAGGCTGAGACAGTGGTGGAAGCCGTGACCGCAGCGCCCAGCATCATCAGCGTGGAAAGCCGGAGTGTCGTGACCATGGCCTCTTCGGCGCTTGTCAGCAGAAGATGGAACAGGCCGACCAGCAGGATCGTCGCAAGCACCGGACGAAGCGGCCTGATCGCGGCTGGAATCGGCTGGCCGAGGCTGAAATAAAGCCCGCTCGACAGGATGAGCGCCGGCACCAGGAAGCGCGGATCGCGGGTGAGGAAGATGAGAGCGGCGGCAAGCGCCAGCCCGGCGATCTTGGCCGTAGCGGGCAGGCGGTGGAGCGGGCTCTCGCCGGCGACATGAAGACTTCTCATGACAGGGCAAGCTCCCGGTAGCGGGCAATCGCATCCTGTGGCCCGCCGTCGAAGGCCAGCCGTCCCTGATGAAACACCAGCACGCGGCCGAAGCCGGAAACGAGGTCGAGATCGTGGCTGATGACGATCGCCTGTTGCGGCAGCGCATCGATTGCCGCCTGCACCATGGCGCGGTTCCTGAGATCGAGCTGGTTGGTCGGCTCGTCGAAGATCACCATGTCAGGCCCGGTGGCGATCACGGCGGCAAGGGCCGCGAGCTGCAGCTCGCCGCCGGAAAGCTCATGCGGCCGCCGGTCCGCCAGATGGGCGATACCGAGTTGCGCCAGAACGCCGTCGACGGCCTTGGTCAGCGCCTCGCCCTTCACGCCCCGGCTCTTCGGCCCGAAGGCGATATCGTCGCGAATGATCGGCAGGATGATTTGGTTGGCCGGGTTCTGGAAGATGAAGCCGGTCTTGGAAAGCACCGCCTTCTCGTCCTTCACCGTATCGAGCCCATCGAGCGTCACATGTCCGGCGGAGGGTTTCACCAGCCCGTTGATCAGCCGCGCGAAGGTCGTCTTGCCCGAACCGTTGAGGCCGATCACGCCGATACGGTGTTCCCCAAGCGAAAGGTCGAGCGGCTGAAGCGCTGCATGCACGCCGTAACGCACTTCGGCCCGGTCGAACGTGATCTGCAAGCGGCTTCCCCCGACTTTCAAGTGCCAGAAATTCAAGTGGGGGTCTCTATAGACCCTGTGGCGGGGGAGGGGAATATCAAAGCATTGCCGCCCCCTCATCCTCCTGCCGCCCGGCCCGTCGCTCGGGCTCCGGGCGTTCGTCGCTGCAATCGATTCACGGGATCGATTGCTCCGCTGCGCGGACCGCTCCTCACCCCCGCAGGCGGGGGGAAGGAACTTGCTGTGACGTTTCGTCTCCCTCGCCCCGCTTGCGGGGAGAGGGCGGGGTGAGGGGCAATTTCACGAACCGCCTTTCGGCTCCTGCCCCGCGAAACCGAAAGGTCCAAATCACGCATTGAACATATCATGAACATTCGCTAGCCTCCTGCTCATGACGATTCCGGTTTCCAATGCGCAGGCGCGAAAGATCTTCATGGAGCGGCAGGGGCTTTCCCGGCCGCCGCATCTGGCGCTTGGCAAGGCGGGGCTGCTTGATCTCGTGCATGATCTCGGTTTCGTACAGATCGACAGCATAGCGACGGTGGAGCGCGCCCATCACCAGATCCTGTTTTCGCGCAACCAGACCTACCGGCCGGAACATCTGTCCGTCCTGATCGAGAAGGACCGGACGCTTTTCGAGCACTGGACGCATGACGCCTCGATCATTCCGTCGGCCTTCTTTCCTTACTGGAAGCACCGTTTCGTGCGGCGCGAGGCGAAGATCCTCGAGAATTGGCGCAAATGGCAGGGCGAGGGCTTCGATCAGGCCTTCGAGCAAACCTATGAGCGTATCCGGGAAAACGGCCCGGTCATGGCGCGCGAGGTGAAGGCCGAGGAACACAAGTCCGGCGGCTGGTGGAACTGGCACCCCTCCAAGACGGCGCTCGAATATCTCTGGCACACCGGCAAGCTGGCGATCTCCGGCCGCGACAATTTCCAGAAAATCTACGATCTTTCCGAACGCGTCATCCCCAGGGAGCATTTCGAGGCGGAGGTCGATCACGACGTCTTCGTCGACTGGGCCTGCCGGAGCGCCCTGACGCGGCTGGGCTTTGCCACCTCAGGCGAAATCGCCGCCTTCTTCGATCTGGTCAGTCCGCAGGAGGCAAAGCTCTGGGTGGAAAGCCACCGCGACGAACTGGAGGAAGTGGCGATCCAAACGGTCGATGGCGGCAAGCCGCGCTCGTCCTTCGCCTTCGCCGAGGGGCTGGAAACACTGCTCGATGCGCCGGAACCGCCGGCCCGCATCCGCGTACTCAGCCCCTTCGATCCGCTGATCCGCGACCGGAACCGCACCGAGCGCCTGTTCGGCTTCTTCTACCGCATCGAGATCTTCGTGCCGGAGCCGAAGCGGGAATACGGCTATTATGTCTTCCCGCTTCTGGAAGGCGACCGCCTGATCGGCCGCATCGACATGAAGGCCGACCGCAAGACGGGCGTGCTGGATGTCAAACGGCTCTGGCTGGAAAAGGGCGTCAAACTCTCAGCCGGCCGGCTGGACAAGCTTCAGGCCGAGCTTGCCCGCATCGCCCGCTTTGCGGGGGTGGAGACCGTGGTGCTGCGCGACGGGTGGCTGGGATAAAACCTAAAAGGGAGGGGACTTTTGCCCGACAATAGCGACTACCGCATCGAAGCCCGCGTGCCCGCCATCGAGGATTACCTGCGCCTGCGCCATGTCTCGGGCCTCAGCCCCTTTTCCCGGGAGGCGGCGGAGAAGGGACTGCCGAACTCGATTTTCGGTGTCAGCCTGATGCGGGGTGAGGAAGTGGTCGGCATGGGCCGGATCATCGGCGACGGCGGCTGCTTCTTCCAGGTGACGGACATCGCCATCGACCCGGCGCATCAGGGCAGGGGACTGGCAAAGTGGATCATGCGGGCGCTCTCCGATTTCATCGCAACGCTGCCGAAATCCGCCTATGTCAGCCTGATCGCCGACGTTCCGGCCAACCGCCTCTACGCCCAGTTCGGCTTCGAGGAAACCGCACCCCGCTCCGTCGGCATGGCCCTCAAGGTCGTCTGAAGCGCCGGCCGTCTTTATTGGAAGGTTACAGGTGTCGGAGCGTCAAACCGTCTGCCTGGCTGCTCGAAAAACTACAAGCTGAACTCGCTCGCTTCGTGGTCGTGGATACGGGGGGGCTGGCCGGGATGAGAGAAGGCACCCTGTGCTCGACCGCTTTGCGCCACAAGCGGACATCGCTCGCATTCTTCATGGACGTTCACGCTGGACCAATTTTGGGCTGTCGCTCAGAATGCTGACGCGCCGTAGAGACAAGCATGACGTGGTAGACCCAATGAAATTTGAAAAATTCTTCATACCCTCGCTTGAGCCTAATGCCCAATTGGAGATCGTAGCCGCAAAGCCCGTCGGCAATGGTCCGTTTCCGACAATTGTGTTCAATCATGGTTCGACCGGAAGGGGACATAACATATCCCTTTACTCAAGAACGGTGGCTCCCGAAATCGTGGCAAACTATTTTTTAGAGCGAGGATGGTTAGCTCTCTTCCCCCAACGTCGAGGAAGAGGAAAATCGGGCGGAGCATATGGTGAAGGTCTAAGTTCGGATGGTTCTGGCTACTCATGTGACGTGACTATTACGACAGCAGGCTTCGAGCGGGCGGTCGAAGACGTGGATGCTGTAGTCAAACATCTGCGCGGACGATCTGACGTAGATCAGAAGCAGCTTGTCATCGGTGGCGTGTCGCGCGGAGGCATCTTGGCAATCGCTTATGCAGGCATGAGGCCGGGGACGTTCTGCGGCTCCATTAATTTCAGTGGGGGCTGGCTAGGACGGGGTTGCCCAACGCATGAATTGGTCAACCCTCGTCTCTTCGAACGTGGCGCATCGGCAAGAGTGCCAACGCTTTGGCTGCATGGCAAAGTTGATCAGTATTACAGCATCGAGCACTGCAGAGCGAACTTCGACAAGTTTCGGTCTGTGGGCGGCGAAGGGGAATTCGTTGCAGCGGCCATGGGCCACGCATTGCTGTTCAAGCCTATCCTTTGGGCAAAGTGCGTCGACCAATATTTGCAAGAAGTGATGGAGTAAAATTTTGATGAACGGCAGCTAAGGGCGACGGGCGCCATCAGCTTTGCGCCAGAAGGAGACATCGAACTAAGGCGACGGACATCCGGGACGGGCTTGGTGCCGGGCGACTGATTTTTGTTGATGGATCGTAGAATCTGACATTCTGGCAGAGGTTGCGCACGTCTACTTCGACTTCTGCGCCAACTTTAGTGCCGCGAAAAAGGCGCTATTTCTAAGTGAACCATGTTGTTTCTCAACGATGGCATCGAGCAAAAGGAGCTGGATCGATCTTTCCAACTCATGAGGAAAGTCCCCAAGCATACCTTTGTGAACGAGGTCTGTGCGTAGCTTCCTAAGGCGTATCACAGCATCGGTTGCTCTGTGGGCTCCTGACCTGCCTTGGTACAGCTTTCGAAAGCCTTTGTGCGGTTCTTTGGAACCATAAAGCATCTCGACTGCCGTCTGGTAAAACACAATTTTTACAGCACGATTATTCTCACTGTACGCCTTGCCCACGAACCACAGTGAGGCATGGATATTGTCATCTTCCCCCGAAAATCTGTCGAGATCAAAAAAGCTTTTAATCCCGAATGTTTCACTTTCCAAATCAGAGTCATGCCTTATTTGGAGTCTAAATCTGTCGAGATCAAAAAAGCTTTTAATCCCGAATGTTTCACTTTCCAAATCAGAGTCATGCCTTATTTGGAGTCTCGAAGTAAGAAATTTCTCAGTGCTTGTGTTGAAATAACAAGAAATAATTGGTTCGTTTGAAATGCTGCTGCCAAAAATCAGCGCGAGATAGCCAAAGATGTCGGATGCACCACGGAGAGTAGCGTAGCCGTCATCGTGATCCTTTTGGCTTGCTGCGACAATCACCAATATCTGGTTGTGAAACGTATAGTCTTGGTGATTGATGTTGATCGAGAATAGCGCCCCATCGGTCGCACGCATCAGTGATTCAGATGGCACTTTCACACTCATCTTCTCGCCAATTTCCAAAAATGCAACGAGACGATCTTGCGGCAATTCCACGGGTACAGACAGGTCGGAATATATCTCGCTAATGGCCGCACCACTCCACCCGTAAACTTTCACGTGAAAGATTTCGGACTTGAGTTGAGAGCCTTTAAGCGAATTCGCAATAACTTTTTCGAATTCACTCGGCTCTTCGGCAGACCAAAACCACAATCTATCACCAGCCTTAGGCCTTAGCGTTTCCTTGTCATGCTCTGGATTCATGTTCGCTGCTTTCCGCTACGGCCTAAAAATAAATCAGTGATCCGTTTAAATCAGCGCCTCGAAGTGCTCCAGTTCTCGATCAGCGTCGGTTCTTGGGACTATGCAACAATCGGTGAACGGCCGGCAACACAAAGCAAACACCTTCGTTTTCAGATGCAGCCACGTGTGCGGTTTGGGCCAAGAGCTGCCGAGACCTCAGGTCCGCAATGGGCCGATAGCAGTCCCACGCGGAATTCAATGCAAAGAAACGTCAGGACGCCCCCCATCACCCCCGCATCGCCCTCTCTACCGCCGCAAACACCCTCGCATCACCGGATTGCGCAACGTTGAAACGTAGGAACCGCGTCGCCGTCTGCGAGACGCTGAAGGCGTTGCCCGGGGCCAGAACGACGTTGTCGGCGAGCGCCCGGCGGGCGACGTCGGCGGCGTCGAGGCCTTCGGGGAGTTCCGACCAGAGGAACATGCCGCCGCGCGGTTCGATCCATGGCTTGATGCCGAGCGCCTTCAGTTTCCGCCCTGTTTCGCCCATGGCGCGGGAGAGCCGGTCGCGCAGGCCGTTCATGTATTTCCGGTAGGTGCCGTCCTTCATCAGCGCGAGCACGAGCTCGGCCGAAAGGGCGTTGCCGCCGAAGCTGGTCGCGATCTTCAGGTCGATCAGCCGCTCGATCCAGTCGCGCCTTGCGGCGATGAAGCCGCAACGGGCGGCCGCTGTCAGCGTCTTCGAAAAACTGCCGATATGGATGACCCGCTCGAATCCGTCGAAGGCCGCAAGCCGCGGCGCGGGTTCCAGCTCGAAATCAGCGAAGATATCGTCTTCGATAATGGTCAGCCCGGCCTGATCGGCAAGCTTCAGGATACGATGCGCGCTGACCGGCGAGAGCGTCGCGCCGGTCGGATTGTGGAGCGCCGAATTGGTGATGTAGAGGCGCGGCCGATGCTCGGTGAGCGCAGCAGTGAAAAGCGCCATGTCGGGGCCGCCAGGCGTATAAGGCACGCCCACGACCTTGACCCGATGGGCCCGCAGCAGCGCCAGAAAATTGAAATAGCAGGGATCGTCCACCAGCACGGTGTCGCCCGGCTCGACGAGAAGACGCAGGAGCAGGTCGATGGCCTGCGTGCCCGATTCCGTCAGCATGATCTGGTCGGGCAATACCTGCATGCCATGCTCCGCCATGCGTCGTGACAGGAGATGGCGCAGCGGCAGCAGACCGAGAGGCGTGCTGTAGTCGGTGAGCGTGTTGTCTTCTGCCCGGGAGAGATGGCGAAGCGACCGGCGAAGTTCCGTCTGCGGCATCCAGGAGGCAGGCAGCCAGCCGCAGCCCGGCTTCAGCACGTCGCCTCCGGCCTCCAGCGATTGCCGCGATACCCAGAACGGATCGACTGCCCGGTCGAGTTTCGGACCGATTTCCGCAAGCGTCAGCGGCGGCAAATGCCCGGCGACATAAAAGCCCGACCCGCGCCGCGACAGGATCAGCCCTTCCGCCGCCAGACGGTCATAGGCTTCGACGACGGTCGAGGTGGAAACCGCCATCGTCCTGGCAAGGCCTCGGATCGAGGGAAGCTTCGCCCCCGGCGCCAGCGTCCGCGCGCTGATCCGCTGCCGGATGGTCGCCATGACCTGCCCGACCCGGGTTCTAGTATCTGCCTCGATGGTGTTCAGCATCCGTATTGCTCATTCAACCATTACAGTTCGTCGAAACTGTAATGGACTGTGCCTGAAAAATCTATCCGCCATACCCTATCACCTGTCGTTGCAGTGAACGAAGGAAAGACAGGATGGACAAGACGACAAACGGATGGATCAACGGTTTTATCGGAGTACTGATCTTCAGCGGCTCGCTGCCCGCGACCCGCGCGGCGGTGGCCGATTTCGATCCGGTATTCCTGACTGTCGCCCGCGCGGCAATCGCCGGCACGCTGGCGCTTTTCCTGCTTCTGCTCTTTCGCGAAAAGCGCCCGAAGGGGGCAGATCTCATCTCGCTGGCTGTGGTGGCGCTCGGTGTCGTCGTGGGCTTTCCGCTGCTGACGGCGCTGGCGCTGAAACATGTCACCTCGGCGCATTCCATCGTCTTCATCGGGCTTCTGCCGCTCGCAACCGCCATCTTCGGCGTGCTGCGGGGCGGCGAGCGTCCGCGACCGGCCTTCTGGCTGTTCTCCTGTCTCGGCAGCGCGCTGGTTGCGGGCTTTGCGCTGATGCAAGGGGTCTCGGCATCGCCGGTCGGGGATCTGCTGATGCTCGCGGCCATCATCGTCTGTGGGCTCGGCTATGCGGAAGGCGCGAGGCTTTCCCGCACGCTCGGCGGCTGGCAGGTCATTTCCTGGGCGCTGGTGCTGTCACTGCCGGTCATGGCCGTGCTTGCCATCCTCACCATGCCGCAATCTTTCGCGGAAGCAGCCCGGCCCGCATGGCTTGGGCTCGCCTATGTCTCGGTCTTCAGCATGCTGGTTGGGTTCATATTCTGGTATCGCGGGCTCGCGCAGGGCGGTATCGCCGCCGTCGGCCAGCTGCAGCTTCTCCAGCCGTTCTTCGGGCTGGTGCTGGCCGCAACCCTGCTGGGGGAGGCCGTGAGCTGGTCCATGGTCGCGGTCACCACGGCCGTCATTCTCTGCGTCGCCGGCGCCAAGCGGTTCGCGAGATAATCTCCGGCTAACGCATGTCGCGCAAAGGTGTGCAGCGGTTTTGCGGCAACGACATGCGATGAAACAAGGACTTAAAGCGTAGAGAGCGAATCTGAAAGATCGCGAC
>QFQX01000105.1 GCA_003248775.1 Shinella sp.
CGTAACCGGTCGCGGCTTCTGTTGGGGTAATGCCGAAAGTGACGATCTTGCCGCTCAGCGCGGTCTCGCGAGCAATCGCGATCGCCTGACGATAATCGGCATCGGCTGCGATTTCATGATCAGAGGCGAGGAGCTGCAAAATAGCATCGTCCCCGAAACGCGCGGTCAAGAAGAAGGCGGACGCCGCAACGGCCGCGGCTGTATTGCGCGCAACCGGTTCAAGCAGAATACCCGACAAGGCCACCCCAACTTCACGCGCCTGCTCGGCGACCTGAAAACGAAAATCCTGGTTGGTGATAACGACAGGAGCCTCGTAGGTTTCAGTATCGGCAACCCGTTCCAATGTTTCCTGGAAGAGCGTCTTGTCGTTGACGACCTTGATAAACTGCTTCGGCGCACTGGCGCGCGACAGGGGCCATAGTCGGGTCCCCTTGCCGCCGGCCATGATAACGGGAATGATCTTCTGGCTCATCAAACTCTCCAGCTAGGGGATGGATTTCAATCATTGGCTTGCGTTCAAACTAGGACATCACAGGTGGTCATGACCAAACTCCATCGGGGCATGAATCACCGTTCCGCTCGTATGAAGCCGAAGGGCTGACTTCGGTCTAAGCTGTCCTGAAATTGACGCTGTCTTTCCGGCGTCGAGCTGCGAAAAAAACGGGGCGCTATACGCCGTTTCCTTCGTCGAACCTGTAGCGATTAAAGGCAGGTATTCGGCAGCATCGTTTGATGCATTATGCTGTTGCGCAAATGCAGTTGCAGGCGCTTGCGATGCATGACCCTCAAGGTCTTTCACGAGGCTTTGAAGCCTGGCTGTGCCGAATTTCACGGTCCGTTCCCTAGTCGATTCATTTTCGTTGGTCGCGCTGATATCCCGCAGGCGATTGGGACCGTCATGCTATCGGCGCGTTTTAGCAGCTTGCGGTCATAGGTCAACGGGACACGTTTCTTCGTCGATGGCGGTTTATGACGGAAATGCCTTTTGGGTCGCCGTTGTCGGCTTGACCAGGCTTTGGTTGTTTCAGCGCCCCACTGGGTATCAATGGATACCAGATAGCTACTAGCTACTATATTGATATCGGATAGCTACTCGATATTCATTGGTATCTGGTAGCTATCTGATATCGATTATGGTATCCGATCCGATGTTGAAACCGAGGATGTTCCATGCCTGTCATTTCATTTGCAAACCCAAAGGGCGGCGCCGGCAAGACGACCTCCGCTCTCTTGCTCGCGGGCGAACTTGCAGCGCGAGGAGCGTCCATCGTCATCATCGATGCCGATCCCGAACGATGGATCTCCCAATGGGGTGCACTGCCGGGCAAACCGGCCAATATCGAGATCGTCAGCGATGTGACAGAGGATTCGATCGTCGATGTCATAGAGGAAGCCGCAAACCGATATCAGTTCGTCATCATCGATCTGGAAGGAACAGCAAGCCTGATGGTCGCGAACGCCATAGGCATGTCTGATCTGGTGATCATTCCAGCCCAAGGCGCCTCGATGGATGCCAAGGGCGCTTCCAAAACCATCAAGCTCATCCGTAACCAGTCCCGCATGGCCAAGCGCGACATTCCTTACGCCGTGTTGCTGACAAGGGTGAGTGCGGCTGTGACCTCGCGGTCGCTCAAAAATGTGCGCCAGCAGCTCGACACCGCTGGCATTGTTGTCATGTCGAATTCTATCGTTGAACGGGCGGCCTATCGTGATCTGCTCGATTTTGGCGGCCTGTTGGGCAATCTGGATCCCAGACAGGTCAGTAACCTCGACAAGGCCGTCCAGAACGCCATGGAGTTTGCGGCCGAGGTTGTTACAAGGCTGAAAGCTCTACAGGCAAACGAGGGGAGGGCCGCGTGATGGTCGGACGACCGAGCCTGGGTTTTGGAGAGGATGAAGTCCCGGCGGATACCGCATCCACGAAAGATCCTTTTGATCTGAGTGAGTTCCGGCCGAAAGCCATCTCCCGACCTGATCGATTGAAGGTCGAAGAGGCAGCGGCAAAAACCCAATTCAAAAGCCGTGAGGCAAAACAGCCTGTCGTCGCCGAAAAGATTGATAAAACCAAACATCCAAGACGTCGTCGAACAGGGCGATCTGCACAACTGAACCTCAAGGTGCGTCCGGAAACGATCGTTCAGTTTTACGCTCTGGCCGATGCCCAGGGCTGGGTGTTGGGCGAGGCCTTTGAAAAGGCGGTCTTGTTGCTTGAGCGGGAATATGGTCGTCAAAACTGACAAGCTTGAAGCGCCTGTTGCCTGCCTGTTTTCAAGGCTGGACTTCACCGACGTGGCGACATCTTTTCTTTCGTGCAGCCAGCCTGCTGCAACCTGCTCGCTGATTTTGTCGTAATTCCGTCTTCTCTTTTGGGGAGGTCGGCTCTGTTCATAAGCCCCTCTACAGCCGGTTTTTGTCCGGCTTCTTTTGTTTTTGTCGTGTTTTGAGTGTTTTAAATAGTTTTAGCGAAAAAAATGGCCTTTTTACCCAACGTAATCAATTAGATATCCATTTTTGTCGTCGGCCAAGTACGGAAAAATGTCGGCGATGTACGGGATGTCGTCGGCCAAGTACGGAAAAAAGTCGCTCAAGTACGGTTTTACGATCGCCAAAACCGAGGGGGAACGACGTGATTTGTCGTCGGCGATGTACGGAATCTCGCGGACCATTTTGTCGTCGGCGATGTACGGAATTCTACGACAAAAATGAGGTGTCAGTTTTTATGTGTTGTCGTCTGCGAACGCGAGGGAGGAATTGCTTCTCTCGTCTCGTCGTTTCATGGCCAGCACCATGCCATCCTTGCCGTCCTGGATGGAAAGGTCGTAGTCGGGCATGGGGAAGGCTTGTGTCCGGATGACAAATTCCCTCAGATCATAGGCGAATTTTCGAAACTCCTGCGCCGAACCGCTTCGTTTGTGAATTTCGCGTATGCTGTAGGTTGCATCTCCCTTTCCGGCGGCTTTGCGGGCCAGACGATAGATGAAGCGGCCAAGACCGGAGCTGATGAGGAAATAATCTTCATGCAGGGTCAGAAGCGGGATCGTCTTTTCGTTGCGCACCACGCTCGTATAGACCCAATCAGGAATGGTGATCTCGATCATGTCGATACGATTGGCATTGGTGCGGCTGACCACGCTGTATCCGCCAATCAGCGGGCGGCTGTCGACCTGGCGACGACGCCCGTTTGACAGGTTGACGACCTTGATGGTCGTATTGGCCAGACGGTCGAGGGCGGCTTCGAGATCCTCATAGGATTTGCCTCCATCCGAACGGCGGCAGAATTTCAGGATGTGCGAGGCACTCGGCCGATAGGTTTTTGGCGGCAGGCTTGGCCGCAACCCCTTGGCCTCTTCCCGGCGATAACGCTGCACTTCGTCGGCAAGGTGAGAGACCATGTTGAGGAAGATGTCGTAGTCGAAAACTGTTGCCAGGCCGGTCTCTGCACCCCCCTCGATCGTGATCAGGCTGTCCTTGAGCTCATAACGGATAATGCCGGCATTGGCGCGTTTGCTGAGTGAAAAGGGCGCGACATCCATGAGGTTGACGTCGTCCTTGATCGGCGCATCGTAGACGGTCGGCACGAAAAAGGTGAGTTGCGCGTCTTCCGGCGGAGCAGACCGCAGCACCCGTTTTGGTTTGCTCTCCTGCATCAGGACCGCTGCGACATCGGCCTGAAGGCTTTCGTTGCGAATGGCTTCGCCAAGATTGCGGATGGCACGATTGATCGCATTGTCTTCGAGCTGGTCGAGCTTCAAATCCGCCCACACACGGCGGCTGTAATAACGGCGAAGCCGGCTCAGCGCTTCCCGGTCCAGCTCGCATTGCTCCC
>QFQX01000050.1 GCA_003248775.1 Shinella sp.
TTTCAGATTCGCTCTCTACGCTTTAAGTCGTTGTTTCATCGCATGTCGTTGCCGCAAAACCGCTGCACACTTTTGCGCGACATGCTGTAGTGCCTTGAAACGGGAAGGTCCGGCTTTCCAAAGATTGCCCGTTTCGATTTCAGACAAGATCACAAACGAAAAAAGCGCGCTGCATTGGCAACGCGCCTGTTCCACTGAAACCAGTCAGATCAAAAATTACTTGATCTTGGTTTCCTTGAATTCGACGTGCTTCTTAGCGACCGGGTCGTACTTGGTCTTCGTCATCTTTTCCGTCATCGTACGGCTGTTCTTCGTGGTGACGTAAAAGAAGCCCGTGTCGGCCGTCGACAGCAGCTTGATCTTGATGGTTGTAGCCTTGGCCATGGTCGTCCTGCCTTTAATAAACGAAGCCGCGGACGATCAAAGGCCCACGGCAAATCTGGCGCGAAACTACAAATCGCGCCCGAAAAGTCAAGTCCGTTTGGGTTTAAAAAACAATCTGCCCAACGAAACAAACACATAGAGTGCGAAGAAACCAGCAATTGCCCATGCAAATCCGTGATTGCCCGAAATATCGATGGCAGCGCCGATCGCTTGCGGTCCTGCCACAGTACCCACCGCATAGCAGAAAACGAAGGCTGCATTGGCGGCTGCGAGGTCCGAGCCGGTGAGTCGCGAGCCGAGATGGCTGAGCCCAACTGTATAAAGCCCCGATACACTCCCACCCCAGAAGAACAGGACGGCAGCCATCAATACCCAGCTCTGGGAGAGCCAGGGAAGGGCAAGCGAGCCGGCTAGGCCGACTGTGGCCATGACGCCGAGCAGCACGCGCCGATCCTTCATATGATCGGACAGCATGCCGAGCGGGATCTGGAAAACCATGTTGCCGATGCCCATCACCGTTAACAGAAGTGCTGCCTGCGACTCGGTGAAGCCGGAGCGTGTGGCATAGATGGGAAAGAGCGAAAGGCCGCCGGCCTCCACCGCGCCGAAGACGAAGACGGCTGCCGTTGCTGTGGGGACGAGGAGGATGTAGCGGAAGAAGTGCCTCTCTGGCTTGGTGTCGAGAGCTGGGCTTTCTCCACGCGCGATGTAGATCGGAACTGCCGCAGCCAGGATCGCGACGGCTGCCACCATGAACGGCAATACGCCCTCGCTGCCGATCAGCGAGAAGAGCAGGGGGCCGGTGGCGAAGCCAACCGAGAGCACAGTGGCGTAGATGCCGAGCACGAGGCCTCGCCGTCGCGGCGGTGCCGCGGCATTGATCCAGAACTCGGAGAGGATGAAGAGTGTGGTGGTCGCGCCATGAAAGGCAAGCCTTAAGGGAAACCACATCCAGAATTGATCGGCGTAATAGAAGCCGAGACCGCTCAGTGCGGATATGACGACCGCCCAGAGCATGGTCTTGGCGACGCCGTAGCTGTGGGCGAGCTTCATGGTCACTGGTGCTGCTGCCATGGCCGCTATGCCCGCCATGGCAGAATTCAGCCCGATCATCGTGGACGAAATCCCGCGCTTTTCGAGGATGATCGAAAGAAGGGGCAGTCCGAGGCCAATGGCAATGCCGACCGAGGAAATGGAGACGACGGCGGCGATGAGGGACGGCCAGTGAATCTCTTCGCGATGGCAGTTGTCGCCGTTGGACGGCTTTGTCATATGTCGGCCCTTAAATCGTATCGCGGAAGAATCGGCCGCGCCGGGAGAAGTAGAACGGTCCGTCGCTTCCAAAAGGTAAAGACGGATCGTCTTTCATCTGCGTTCTGACATCTTCCAGGATCGTCCTGGTAATCGCCGGCATGTTCAGACCTGAAACATCGTGCATGTCAAGCCATCGCAGGTCTTGCAGTTCGGCGGAATCCCGGATCATTCCGGGGTCGATGCCGGTCTCGTCGCAGAATGTGAGAAAGAAGCGGGTATCGAAGCGCCGTATATTGCCGGGCGGTGTGATTGCACGCGCGACATAACGCAAGGCGCCGAGATCGGCGCTGAAATGGTTGCGGCTGCTGCCGCCTGTCTCGAAGCTGCCTATGACGAGGCCGGTCTCCTCCTCCAGTTCACGGAGCGCAGCGAGTGCCAGCGCCCGGCAGCGGCCGGCGAGCGTAGGATCGTCCCCGCCGCCAGCAAGCCTTGTGAGAACTGTTGGGTGCAAATCGCGCAGAAATGGCAGATTACGATCTCGGCGGTCGCGCCTGCCGCCGGGAAAAACATAGAGGTCGGGCATGAAGACGTGCTTGCTGCTACGCTTTCCGACCAGTACGCGCGGATCCCGGCCCGTACGGTCGATGAGGATAATCGACGCCGCATCCTTGGGCCGCAGCCTCGCCGCGGCGGCCGCAGCCTTGTCTCGCGCCTCAAGTGGATGGGGTGTCATGAGCCGGTCTTCTGGCCGAACTCTCCCGGCTCGCTGGCGTCTCCGCCAAAGCCGTGCATCCTCAGCGCCCATTGCAGACCGATGACCCCGCCCTTGATTGGCTGGATGGTGATCAGCGAGGTGATGATCGCAATCGGCACCCAGATCGCCAGATGCACCCAGTCGGATGCAGGGAAGACGAGGTCCGTCATCATGAAGCCACCGAGCAGAACGTGACCGAGAACGATGATGACGAGATAGGGCGGCAAGTCGTCGGCGCGATGATGGAACATTTCCTCGCCGCAAGCCGCGCAGTTATCGACCGGCTTCAGATAGGCGCGGAAAAGCTTGCCGCTGCCGCAGGCCGGGCACGTGTTGAGAAGACCACGTTTGATCGACTGCCCGAGACGACGCTCCGGCAATGCCTCTCCACCGAACCTTGTCGGCTCCTGTGTGCTTCCTGCCTCCATCCTCACACCCTCCATGTGTTTACCTCCGTGGCCGGTTGGGCCTTGTCCCGGGCTTCTTCATCGCGCCGCGCCGTGTCGACTTGTGGAAGGAGCGCACGGCAACGGGCATGGGCCGGCCTTCACTCAGCATTTCGAAGCGCAGGGCGCCGGCGAGCGGAATGGCCTCTACAAGCCGCACCTCGACGGAATCGCCGAGACGGTATCCCGTGCCCGTTTTCTCGCCGGACAGAGCCTGGTGGGCCTCGTCATAGATGTAGTAGTCGCGTCCAAGCGTCGAGACGGGGATGAAGCCATCGGCGCCGAACTGCGGCAGGGCGATGAACAGACCCGCCTTGGTGACGCCGGAAACCTGACCGGCGAATTCATCGCCAATGCGACCGGCCAGATGATGGGCGATCAGACGGTTGATGGTATCCCGCTCGGCCGCCATGGCGCGGCGCTCGAATGTCGAGATCTCCGCCGCGATATCGTCGAGAACAGCTTCTTCCTCGGGCGTGATGCCGCCTTCGCCGAGCCCGAGAGAACCCACCAGCGCCCGATGCACGATCAGGTCGGCATAACGGCGGATCGGCGAGGTGAAGTGGGCGTATTTCAAGAGGTTCAGGCCGAAATGGCCGATGTTCTCGGGGCTGTAGATCGCCTGGCTCTGGGAGCGCAGCACCATCTCGTTGACCATGGTCTGATGCGGCGTATCGAGCGCTTTCGCGAGAATTCCGTTGAACGAATTGGAGCGCAGGTTGCCCTTGGCCAGCGAGAGCCCGATGGTGCCGAGAAACTCGCGCAGCGCTTCCTGCTTGGAGAGCGTCGGCGCGTCGTGAACGCGGTAGACCAGCGGCTGGCGCTTCTTCTCCAGCGTCTCGGCGGCGGCGACGTTCGCCTGGATCATCATCTCCTCGATCAGCTTGTGCGCATCGAGTCTGTCAGGCACATGCACCCGGTCGACGGTACCGTCTTCCTTGAGGATGATCTTGCGTTCCGGCATGTCGAGTTCCAGCGGCTGGCGGCGTTCGCGTCCGCGCTTCAGGATCTCGTAGGCATGCCACAGCGGCTTCAGGATCGGTTCCAGCAGCGGCCCGGTCTTGTCGTCGGGCCTGCCGTCGATGGCGGCCTGCGCCTGCTGGTAGGAGAGCTTGGCCGCACTCTTCATCATGATGCGATGGAAGGTATGACCCGCCTTGCGGCCTTCCTTGGAGAAGATCATGCGCGCGGCGAGCGCCGGGCGGTCCACGCCTTCGCGCAGCGAGCAGAGATCGTTTGAAATCCGTTCCGGCAGCATGGGCACGACGCGATCCGGGAAATAGACGGAGTTGCCGCGCTTCACCGCTTCCCGGTCGAGCGCGGATTTCGGCCGCACATACCAGGAGACGTCGGCAATCGCGACGGTGACGATCACGCCACCCGGATTGTCGGGAGAGGGGTCCAGTTCGGCATAGACAGCGTCGTCGTGGTCCTTGGCGTCCGCCGGGTCGATGGTGATCAGCGGCAGGTCGCGCCAGTCCTCGCGATGCGACATGGTCGCGGGCTTAGCCGCCTCGGCTTCGGCAATAACCGATTGCGGGAAGATGTAGGGGATGCCATGCGCATGGATGGCGATCATCGAGATCGCCTTCTCGGACGCGACCGAGCCGACCACCGACAGCACGCGGGCACGGGTCAGGCCGAAGCGGCCGGAACGCAACACTTCCACTTCGACGAGATCGCCGTCCTTGGCGTCCCCGAGATCGGCTCCGTCGATCTGCAATTCCTCGCCGCGCCGTTCGATCGGCATCAGCCGTCCGCCGCTGGTGCCGGGCATTTCGCGGTAAACGCCGAGCAGGGCGTTACGATGCTTGTCGATGACCTTGATGATCCGGGCGGTATAGGCAGGGCCGGCCCGATCCTTCGACGGGAATATCTTGGCGAGAACACGGTCGCCAAGACCGCCGACCGGGGCCTTGCCCTTGGCGCGGTCCGCGCTCGACTGACGGATGGCAACGGCAGGCGCTACGCCCAGTTCCTCATCCCATTCCGCCGGCCGGCCGATCAGTTCGCCGTCCTTGTCGCGTGTGGTGATGTCGAGAACGGTGACCGGCGGCAGTGCGCCAGGACGTGCAAGCGATTTGCGGCTCTTCTGCAGGAGGCCGTCGTCTTCCATCGCACGCAACAGATCCTTGAGCTCGACCCGAGCATCGCCCTTCAGTCCGAACGCCTTGGCGATTTCGCGCTTTGAGGCGCGATCAGGGTTATCGGCTATGAATTCCAGCAGCACCTCGCGCGGCGGAACGGCCCCATGGATGATGGGTTGCTTGCCGCTCCTGGCCGCACCGGCTGCCTTTTCCGCGCGCCGCTCCCGCCGGTTGCGGGGAGCGGTGTCAGTGTCGGTATCGCGCGGTGGTCTTGTCAATTTCAGCTCTTCTTCGTCTTCGGTGCCGCCTTGGCCTTGGGCTTGGCAGCGGATTTCTTCTTCGGCGCGGCTTCGTCGGCATCCGCAGCCTTGGCCTTCGTCGCCTTGGCGGGAGCCTTCTTGGCCTTGGCCGGTTTGCCGCCGTCCTTGGCGGCCCGCTCGGCGATCAGCGCAAGCGCCTCTTCTATCGTCACCGATTGCGGGTCCTTGCCCTTCGGCAGCGTGGCGTTGACCTTGCCCCAGTTAATATAGGGACCGTAACGGCCATCGCGAACAGTGATCGCACCGCCATCGGGGTGCTCGCCCATTTCCTTCAGCGCGGCGGGGGCTGCCCGTCCGCGTCCGCCAGGGCCCTTACTCTGCTTTTCAGCCAGAACCGTGACGGCACGATTGAGGCCGATCGAAAGAACGTCCTCGATCGTTTCCAGATTGGCATAGGTGCCGTCATGCAGCACGAAAGGTCCATAGCGGCCGAGGCCGGCCGAGATCATCTTGCCGCTTTCGGGATGCGCCCCGACCTCGCGCGGCAGCGAAAGCAGCGAAAGCGCCTTTTCCAGGTCGATCATCGATGGCGTCCAGCCCTTCGGCAGGGACGAACGCTTGGCTTCCTTGCCGTCGCCACGCTGGACATAGGGTCCGAAACGGCCGGTCCGCAGCGTGATTTCCTCGTCCGTGTCGGGATCCTTGCCGAGCGCCTTCGGTTCGTTGCCGCCACCGGCTTCGGCTTCCGCGCCACCTTCCGAGGAAAGCTGGCGGGTGTAGTTGCACTCCGGATAGTTCGAGCAGCCGACAAAGGCGCCGTACTTGCCGAGCTTTAGCGACAGCTGGCCGGTGCCGCAGACTTGGCAGATGCGCGGGTCCGAGCCGTCCTCCCGCTTGGGGAAGACGAGCGGCGCCAGAGCCTCGTTAAGGGCGTCCAGCACGTTTGTGACGCGCAGTTCCTTGGTGTCCTCGATCTGGGCGAAGAAGTCCTTCCAGAAGTCTCGCAGAACCTGCTTCCAGTCGAGTTCGCCGGCCGAAATCTTGTCGAGCTTTTCCTCGAGATCGGCAGTGAAGTCGTATTCCACATACTTGGTGAAGAAGCTTTCGAGGAAAGCCGTGACCAGCCGGCCCTTGGAATGCGGGATCAGCTTGCGTTTTTCGGTGACGACGTATTCGCGGTCGGAAAGCGTCTTCAGCGTCGCGGCATAGGTGGAAGGACGGCCGATGCCGAGTTCTTCCATCTTCTTGATGAGCGAGGCTTCCGAGTAGCGCGGCGGCGGCTCGGTGAAGTGCTGGCTGGCATTGATCTTCTGCTTGGCGAGCGCTTCGCGGGCATTGATCTCGGGCAGGCGGCCATCCTCGTCGTCATCTCCGCCTTCGCCTTCTTCCCGCTGGTCCACATAGGCCGCGATGAAGCCGTCAAAACGGATGACCGAACCCACCGCACGAAGGCCAGCCTTCTCGCTGTCGCGGGTCGCAAGGATCTCGACTGTGGTGCGTTCGATTTCGGCGGAAGCCATCTGGCTGGCAATGCCGCGCTTCCAGATGAGGTCGTAGAGCCGCAGCTGGTCGGCATCGAGGAAGCGGCGCACCTGTTCTGGCGACCGGTTGAAATCGGTCGGGCGGATGGCTTCGTGCGCTTCCTGGGCGTTCTTCGCCTTGGTGGAGTAGAAGCGCGGCTTGTCCGGCACGTAACGCGCGCCGAACTGATCGGCGACGGCAGCGCGGGCCGCGTCGATGGCTTCGGGTGCCATCTGCACGCCGTCGGTACGCATATAGGTAATGAGACCTACGGTTTCCCCGCCGATGTCTATGCCTTCATAGAGCTTCTGGGCGACCTGCATGGTGCGCGAAGCGGAAAAGCCGAGCTTCGACGATGCTGCCTGCTGCAGGGTGGATGTGGTGAAGGGCGGGCCGGGATTGCGCTTGACAGGCTTGGCCTCGACGCTGTCGACGGCATAGCGTGCGCTTTCCAGCATTTCCTTGATCCGTCCGGCGTCCGTGCCATTGGTGACGGAATTACGCTGGATGCGCTTGCCGTCTGCGGAAACCAGTCTTGCTTCGAATTCGTCGCCGCGGGGCGTCTTCAGGAGCGCCGAGATGTTCCAGTACTCTTCCGCGACGAAGAGTTCGATTTCGTTTTCACGGTCGCAGACGAGGCGAAGCGCCACCGACTGCACGCGGCCGGCCGAACGCGCGCCCGGCAGCTTGCGCCACAATACCGGCGACAGGTTGAAGCCGACGAGATAGTCGAGCGCACGGCGGGCGAGATAGGCATCGACCAGAGGAATGTCGATGTCGCGCGGGTTTGCCATCGCATCGAGAACGGCCTTCTTGGTGATGGCGTTGAAGACGACTCGCTTAACCGGCTTGTCACCCAGAACTTTCTTTTTCTTGAGAAGGTCGAGCACATGCCAGGAAATGGCTTCTCCCTCGCGATCCGGGTCGGTTGCGAGAATAAGGCCGTCGGAGGATTTGACCGCGTCGGCAATGTCCTTGATACGCTTCTGAGAGGCGCTGTCGACTTCCCAGAGCATTTCGAAATCTTCTTCCGGCCGCACCGAACCGTCCTTGGCCGGTAGATCTCGCACATGGCCGAACGAAGCCAGTACCTTGTATCCGGAACCGAGATACTTGTTGATCGTCTTGGCCTTGGCAGGAGATTCTACGACTACGACATTCATTGTTTTTCTCTGCACCTCAATCAGTGCTTCCAATTCGGCGGCGTTCTTGCGGCCTTGTTTCGAGAACTGCGCCTCGAAAACCGGTTCCCCGAAATGGACAGGGATTCGCCTGCGGTCAAGGGGTAACGCATATTTTCTGCTGTATGCAACGCAATGCAACCTTTGAGAGATTAACTTTGAATTGCAATTTAAGATAAATGGGCTATCGTTTTCTCCAGATGATTTGAGGGTGTTCGGCGGACTCCGGGCACAAATTGCGAGCAATGGAATGGTTTCGAAAATAAATGGCGCAGGCGGCACCGATACACGGGAAAATATCGCCTATATCAGGCAGATGCTCGGCGAATTGCGCTCGGTTGCCGAAAGCGAGGGAGCCGAAATGCTCTGCTATCTTATCGAGATGGCTTATGTCGAGGCGGGCGACGTGCAGGCTGGCCGTCGCGCACTGTCAATCCATCATGGAAATGGAAACAAGGCTTCCAGCGTGCCGGTGTAGGCGGCCTGCAATATCAAGCTCCAGAAGCACCAGATAGACGGATTGCGCCGCCAGTCCCGTGTGGCGGATGATGTCATCCACCTCCACCGGGGTCGGCCCCAGCGCGTCGATGATCCGCGTACGATCGCTGTCGCTGGGCGGCGGCGTCATCGGGCGGTCACGCTCCCCAGATTCAGGCTCTTCTGCCTGCGGTTGCGTGAAGAGATCGATCTGCGAAATCGGTGCTAGTGCCTGAAGGACATCCTCGGGGCGAGTCGTCACCATCGCGCCGTCCTTCAGCAATCCGTTGGTACCCTCGCAGCGCGGGTCGAGCGGCGAACCGGGAACGGCGAAGACCAGGCGTCCGAATTCACCAGCGAGACGTGCCGTAATGAGCGAACCGGAGCGTGCCGCGGCCTCGATCACGACGACACCGAGGGAGACCCCGGCGATAAGCCTGTTGCGCCGGGGAAAATCCCGCGCCCGGGCCTCCCATCCGAACGGCATTTCGGAGATCGCCAGTCCACGGCCGTCACAGATATCACGGTAGAGAGAAAGGTTTTCGGGAGGGTAGGGCTGATCGAGCCCGCCTGCCATGGCGGCAATCGTTCCCGTGTCGAGACTTGCACGATGGGAGGCCGTGTCTATGCCACGCGCAAGACCGGAGATGATGGAATAACCCGCGCGGCCGATATCGCGGGATATCATCGCGGCGAATTTCGCCCCGCTGATCGAGGCGTTACGGGAACCGACCACACCGACACTGGGCAACGACGCTGTCGCGAGATCGCCTTTGACCGCGAGAAGGGGAGGAGCCGCGTCGATCTGTCTCAGCGCGAATGGGTAGTCCGGTTCGCCGATGCCGAGAAAACGCGCGCCGAAGCGGGTGGCCGCCTCGATTTCCCGCATGGCTTCGCCTTCGGAGGCGATCCGGATCGAACGCGTGGATCCGCCGCGGCGGGAGAGTTCCGGCAGTGCCTCGATTGCTGTTTCGGCCGAACCGAAATGGTTGATGAGGTCACGGAAAGTGGCGGGACCGACATTGTCGCTGCGGATCAGCCTTAACCAGGCGATCCTTTGCCGGTCTGTCAGCGCAATCCCTTTTCGTCTCGCGCTACCTGCCGGCATGCAGTCATCCCTTTTGCCCGATCTTGCTTTCCGTTCCGGCGATCAGCCGCTCGATATTCGGCTTGTGCCGCCAGTAGGTAATGACGGTCATGGCCGAGGTGACGAGAGAAGCTTCGTGAGCGCCCAGTATCCACAGTGCAACCGGAATGACAAGGGTTGCAACCAGCGCGGATAGTGACGAGTAGCGGGAGAGATAGGCGATCGACAACCAGACGATGGCGAATACCAGCACCATCAACGGCGCAACCCCGAGCAGCGTGCCGATATAGGTGGCGACGCCCTTGCCGCCCTTGAAGCCGAGCCAGACGGGGAAGAGATGGCCGATGAAGGCCGCAAAACCCGCGAGTAGCCCGGCGTTGTGACCGAATACGGCCTGCGCGATCACCGCGGCTGCAGTCGCCTTCAGCGCATCGAGCAGCAGCGTCGCGGCGGCAAGCTTCTTGTTGCCGGTTCTCAGAACATTGGTCGCGCCGATATTGCCCGAACCGATGGAACGCAGGTCGCCGAGGCCGGCGAGCCGCGTCAGGACGAGGCCGAAGGGAATCGAGCCAAGAAGATAGCCGAGGCTGAGCACCGCGATGAGGGCTGGCCAGCCGATGGCGAGGTAGTTCACTTCAGGCACGTTTTTCTCCCCCTTGGCTTATATCCTGGAACATTCCCGGCGAAAACAGGATCGCCTCGAATGCTCTATCTCCTTGTCTTCACGCAATTTCGGATGCAAAACCACTGCACACTTTTTCGCGACATGCTCTAGAGCGAATGCACGCACTTGCCGGCGACATAGGTCGCAACGGCCCGGCCCGAGAAGCGAGCGTCCTCGAACGGCGTGTTCTTGGAGCGTGACAACAGCAGGTCCTTCGACACCAGCCAAGGCTCGTCGAGATCGACAAGGGTGATGTCTGCGGGGGCTCCGGGCTTCAAGGTGCCGGCATCGAGGCCGAAAATCTCGGCGGGACGGGTCGACATTGCGTCAATCAGCCGCATAAGCGAAACCTGTCCGCTATGATGCAACCGCAGTGCAGCCGACAGCATGGTCTCGAGCCCGATCGCGCCGTCTTCCGCCTCGCTGAAGGGGAGGCGCTTGGTATCGACACCCTGCGGATCGTGCGACGAAACGATGATGTCGATCTTGCCTTCGGCCAGAGCCTGAACCATGCCCACCCGGTCGTCCTCGGAGCGAAGCGGCGGATAGAGCTTGAAGAAGGTACGGTATTCGCCGATGTCGTTTTCGTTCAGCGTCAGGTGATTGATCGAGACCGCGCAGGTGACGTTGGCGCCGCGCTTGCGGGCCGTCTCGATTGCCTCGACCGATTCCGGCACGGAAATCTGGGCCGCATGGTATTTTGCGCGGGTGAGGCCGGCGATCCGCAGATCGCGCTCCAGCGGAATGACCTCGGTTTCCTTCGGTACGCCCGAGAGGCCAAGCCAGCTCGCCAGCAGACCCTCGTTCATCACGCCGTTCGCGGCGAGGTACTTCTCGCGCGTTTCGAGCGCGATGATCGCACCGAATTCCCGCGAATAGGTCATCGCACGACGCAGGACCTGCGTGTCGTGAAGACCGTGGCGACCGTTGGTGAAGACGACGGCGCCGGCTTCGCGCAGCAGACCCATCTCCGTCATCTCGTTGCTGTCGAGCCCCTTGGTCAGGGCCGCTGCCGGATAGACATTGACGACGGCCTTGTCGCGGGCGGTCTTGCGGACGAATTCCACCAGCGCGATGTCGTCGATCACAGGATCGGTCTCGGGCATCATGATGAAGGAGGTGACACCGCCGGCGGCAGCAGCGCGGCTGGCCGAGGCGATGGTCTCGCGGTGTTCGGCTCCCGGTTCCCCGACGAAGACGCGGGCATCGACAAGGCCCGGAATGGCGGTGAGGCCGGTGCAATCCCGGACTTCTGCGCCTGTGGGCTCGCCCTGGTTCTGCGCATCGCTGCCCGCTGCCGCGATGCGGCCGTCAGCATCGACGATGATCGTGCCGGTTTCGTCGAGATCACGCGAAGGATCGACGATCCGGACATTCTTCAAGACGAGAGGCCTGCTCATGCGCCCATTCCTTCCGTGCGCGAACCCTGGTTCTGGGAAATGAGCAGCGCTTCCATCACGGCCATGCGCACCGCGACGCCCATTTCGACCTGCTGTTCGATCACGCTCTGCGGGCCGTCGGCCACTTCGGAAGCGATCTCGACACCGCGGTTCATCGGGCCGGGATGCATGACCAGCGCATCTTCCTTCGCCACCTTCAGCTTCTCGGCGTCGAGGCCGTAGAAGTGGAAGTATTCGCGCACCGATGGCACGAAGGCGCCGGACATGCGTTCGCGCTGCAGGCGCAGCATCATCACGACATCCGCGTCCTTCAGGCCCTCCTTCATGTCGTGGTAGACCTCGACACTCATGTCGGCGATGCCGGCCGGGAGCAGGGTCGGCGGAGCCACCACCCGCACCCGCGCGCCCATGGCGTTCAGCAGCAGGATGTTGGAGCGCGCGACGCGCGAATGCAGCACGTCGCCGCAGATCGCCACGATGATGCGAGAAAGCTTGCCCTTGGAGCGGCGAATGGTCAGCGCGTCGAGCAGCGCCTGTGTCGGATGCTCGTGCTGTCCGTCTCCGGCGTTCACCACCGAGCAGGCGACCTTCTGGGCAAGAAGCGCCGCAGCGCCGCCCGAGGAATGCCGGACGACCAGAACGTCCGGCCGCATGGCGTTGAGCGTCATGGCCGTATCGATCAGCGTTTCGCCCTTTTTGACGGACGAATTGCCGACCGACATGTTCATCACGTCGGCACCGAGGCGTTTGCCAGCCAGCTCGAACGAGGATTGCGTTCGCGTGGAGGCTTCGAAGAAGAGATTGATCTGGGTGAGACCGCGAAGCGTGGAAGTCTTCTTCTCGCGCTGACGGCTGATTTTGACGGCTTCGTCGGCCTTGTCGAGCAGGTAGGTAATATCCTGTTCGGTAAGGCCCTTGATGCCAATAAGGTGGCGGTGGGGAAAGAAGACCATGGACGTCCTCCTGAGATGTCACGCGGTCTATAAAGATTGCCGGGCCAGGGAGCAAGCATATGCTATGTGGATAGTCACGCCCTCCCCATGTTAAACGAGCGCATTTCCGCTAGAAGATCGACATGAGCTCAATGAACCGGACTGAAGAAAAACTCGCCGCCCTGAACCAGCCGAAACCCTGGTCCGGCGTGAACGCCTACCGTTCCGATCCGCTGCTCGTCGATCTGACGGCCAGCCTGTCGCGCGGACTGCGCGAGGAATACGACGTCATCGGCAAATATGTGACCTCGCATGAGGCGCAGGAACTCGCCCGCATGGCAAACCAGAGCCCGCCGGTGCTGCGCACCCACGGCGTGCGTGGCGAGCGGCTCGATGTTGTCGAGTTCCATCCGGCCTGGCATGCGCTGATGCGCCGCTCCATGTCCGTCGGGCTGCATTCCTCCGTCTGGGAAAACCTGCCGGATGCCCGTGGTCACGAGCACAAGGCCCGCGCCACCCGTTTCTTCCTCACGGCCCAACTTGAAACCGGCCATCTCGGGGCGTTGACGACGACCAGCGCGTCTGTCGCCGCCCTCGTGGCCGCGCCGCATATACAGAAGGAGTGGGCGCCGAAGATCCTGTCGCGGAAATATGATTCGTCCAACAAGCCGCCCTTGCAGAAGACGGCTGTGACGCTTGGCATCGGCATGACGGAAAAGCAGGCCGGCACGGATGTGAGGGCGATCTCGACATCAGGCGAACGGGTGGGCGAGGGGATCTACCGCCTCTCGGGCCACAAGTGGTTCATGTCCGCGCCGATGAGCGACGGTTTCGTCATGCTGGGGCAGACGAAGGACGGCATGGGCTGCTTCCTCGTGCCGCGTCTGCTCGAAGACGGTTCCGCCAACGGGCTCGAGTTCCAGCGGCTGAAGGACAAGATCGGCAACCGTTCGAATGCGACGGCGGAAGTCGAGTTCTCGGATGCATTCGGTTATCTGCTCGGCACGCCGGGAGATGGTATTCGCACCATTCTCGACATGGTGACGCTGACCCGGCTCGACTGCGCTCTGGCTTCGGCGGGCATTATGCGTGCCTCCATGGCGGAAGCGGTGCATCACGTTCGGGGGCGCTCCGCCTTCGGCAAGAAACTGATCGATCAGCCGATCATGACGCGTGTTCTGGCTGATATGGCACTCGACGTCGCCGCCGCCACGACGCTTGCCTTCAAGCTTGCCGATACCTTCGACCGTGCCCGCGAAAACCCCGTTGATGCGGCCTATGCCCGCGTGATGACACCGGTGGTGAAATACTGGATCTGCAAGATCGCGCCGGCGCTGATCTACGAGGCGATGGAATGCATCGGCGGTAGCGGCTACATCGAGGAACGGCCGATCGCCCGTCATTACCGGGAAGCGCCTGCGGCGGCGCTCTGGGAAGGCTCAGGCAACGTCATGGCACTCGATGTGCTGCGCGTCCTTGAGCGTGGCAAAGATCTGATCGACACGCTTTTTGCAGGCTTCGAACGGGATCTCGGCCCATCCGGCAAGAAGACGGTCGAAGTCCTGCGGGCGGCGACCGCTCTTGCAGAGCGCGATGAGGGCGCGGCGCGCCTATTGATCGAGCAGATCGCACTCGTTGCTTCCGCGGCCGAACTTTACCGGCTGGGCGCCGGCAAGATCGCGGATGCCTTCCTCGAATCACGGCTTGCCGGCGGATGGCGTCACACCTACGGCGTGCTCGATGCCCGCTTCGATGCGCGTTACGTCCTCGATCTTCTCTACCCGGCAGCAACCTGATCGCCTTTTAGGTCACCGGAGTGTTCTCATCTTGAGTCTGTAACAAGCCGGGGATAATCTCCCCGGTGTCGATGCGCATGCGCCGTTTCCGGCCCTCGTCGCGCGTTTCTTCCCCCCTGATGATCCGATCCCAATCACCTGTTGCCGTGCCGGCAAGGGAGACATTCATGAATCATGTTCTGAACGAAGGCGAATATCGCCTTGAAAACATTGCTGCCCGGCGCGACGATCTCGTCATGATTTCCGGCTGCTCCGGCGGGGGCTAGTCGACCTTGCTCGAGGAATTGTCGCGGCGAGGCTTTGCGACATGCGAGGAAGCCGGGCGGCAGGTGGTTCGCGAGCAGTTTTTTATCGATGGCGATGCACTGCCGTGGACGAACCTGTCGCTATTTGTCGAACTGACCATTTCCCGCTCGATCAATTTCATGACGGAGGCGGCTTGCAGGGGAGGGCGAACCTTTTTCGACCGGGGAATCGTAGACCAGATTGCCGGGCTGGAACAGGCGGGCCATGCCGTTCTCCCGGTTTATCTCCGGGCAGCGGAAAGGCTGCGCTACCGCAGGCAGGTCTTCCTGCTGCCGCCATGGCCGGAAATCTACAGGAACGACGCCGAGCGACGTCATGGGCTGGAACCAGCCATCGAAGCCTTTCGATACCTGGAAAACGCTTATAGGCGCCTTGGTTATGAACTTGTCGAGGTGCCCTGGGCCGGTGTCGGGGAGAGGGCGGACTTCATTCTCTCGACGCTTGCGCGACAAGAGCCGGGCTGAGGTTGGACGGCGTCATCTAGTGCGTTCTGGCGCTTTGCGGATGCCGGCTCTTGCGTTATCCCCAGGTGCCGTTAACCTTAACAAATGGTTTACGTTGCGTCGCTCCTGTTAAGGGGTCAGTTTCCCGCACAGGGACAGACCGGATCAGCGGGGCGCAAAAAACCAGAATGACAAGAATGACTTTGGTTTTGGTCATGATGGCGTTTTTCGCGGTACTTGCGCTGGATATCGCCGTTCCGGCCGCGGTTTTGAGCGTGATGGCTCTGCTTCGGTGGGCGGTGCGCTACTGGCCGTCGACAAATATGTATGAGGAGAGGGCGGCATGAAGACCTTCCTGATTTTATGGGCTGCCCCCATCGCCCTGCTCGGAAGCTGGTACGGGCTCTCCTATTACGACATGAGCTTCGGTATCTTCATGCTCACCCGGCAGGCGCATGATCTGGTATTCCAGGTCTACGGCCAGATCCTCGGCATTCCCCCGGAAACCATACCGCCGCTTGTGATGCGCGCCATCGCCTTCGACAGCCTTCTGGTGTTCGCCATCATCGGTTTCCGTCGCCGTCGCAAGATCATCGCGTGGTGGAAGGCCCGTCAAGCTCCTTCCGCATCGGAAGACCTGCGCAGCATCGACAATCTGTCGAGCGCGCCCTGAAGGATGAAGCTTGCCGCAGCCGAGTCGATCCGCTCGCTGCGCTTGGCCCTTGATACATCCATTTCCAGAAGCGCCCGTTCGGCTGCCACGGTCGATAGCCGTTCGTCCCAGAAGACGAATGGGATATCGGTCTTTTCCGACATCGAGCGCACGAAGGCGCGAGTGGCCTGAACGCGCGGGCCTGCCGAACCATCCATGTTCATCGGCAGGCCTATGACGAAGGCGGCAACCTTTTCCCGGGCGGCGAAATCGAGCAGGATTTCCGCATCCTTCGTGAATTTTGTCCGTTTGATCACCGGCCGCGGACTTGCGAAACGCAGGCCGATATCCGACATGGCAAGGCCGATGGTCTTGGTGCCGAGGTCCAGCCCGGCGACCGGCTGCAGCGGCGCAAGGGTCTCCGCGAGTTCCTCGATCGTCAGTGTCGTCATCGTGATTTCCTCACCCGTGGCCTTGGTCGCTACTTTCCGTCACGGCCATATGCCATATTTTTATCCGACGAAACAATTTCGCCTTCCTGTCCCCCAAAGGAGTCTTCCATGAAAATCACCTGGCTCGGCCATTCCGCCTTCCGTCTCGATACGGCCAAGGCAAGCATCCTCATCGACCCGTTTCTCACTCATAATCCGGGCTTCGCTGGTCTCGACCTCAAGGATGCAACGGCCGGCGTCACCCATATTCTTCTGACCCACGGTCATGGGGACCATGTCGGCGATACCGTTCGTCTGGCGAATGAAACCGGCGCAACCGTGCTCGCCAACGCCGATCTGGCCGCCTGGCTCGGTTCCAAAGGCGTTTCCAGGCTCGAAATGGGCAATACCGGCGGTACCGTCGCCTTCGACGGCTTTACTGCGACGTTCACCAATGCGCTGCATTCCTCGGCCCAGATCACCGAGGACGGCGTTTCCCACGCGCTCGGCAATGCCAACGGCCTGATGCTGCACATCGATGATGAGCCCTCGTTGCTGCACATGGGAGATACCGACATCTTCTCGGACATGAAGCTGATCAATGAACTGCACCAGCCGGATATCGGCCTCGTGCCGATCGGCGACCGCTTTACGATGGGCGGCGCTGTGGCGGCACTCGCCTGCCAGCGATTCTTCGATTTCCGGACGGCCATCCCCTGCCACTACGGTACCTTCCCGATCATCGACCAGACGCCGGAGAAATTCGTGGCCGGCATGGAGGGCACGAAGACGAAGGTTGAGACGCCGAAGCCGGGCCAGAGCCTGGAAGTCTGAGAAATCCCCGTTGCGCCATGGCCTGACGGCCATTATAGCGAAGGAAACATAAGACCTGGAGAATACCGATGTCCGTTGATCTCAAGACCGTCAAGCGTGTGGCACATCTGGCCCGCATCGCCCTCAACGAGGAAGAAGCACAGCGCATGATGGGAGAGCTCAACGGCATCCTCGGCTTCGTCGAGCAGCTTTCCGAGGTCGACGTGACGGGCGTCGAACCCATGACATCCGTTACGCCCATGGCGATGAAGAAGCGTGTCGACGTGGTTACCGACGGCAACAAGGCCGATGATATCGTTGCCAACGCGCCGGAAACGGACCGCAACTTCTTCCTGGTGCCGAAGGTCGTCGAATAAGCCTCTGCGCTTTTCGACAACCGCATCCGCCCTGCATTTCCTCTCTGGCTGCCTCCCGGGCGCCGCTATTTTGAAGTGAACAGACATCATGAGCGAACTGACAAGCCTCACCATTGCCGAAGCCCGCACCAAACTGGTTTCGAAGGAGATCAAGGCCGTCGAACTGACCGACGCCTATATCCAGGCGATCGAGGCAGCCAATGACGCGATCAACGCCTATGTCACCGTCACGCCGGAAAAGGCCCGCGAGATGGCCAGGGCTTCCGACGAGAGGATCGCTGCCGGCAAGGCTGGCGCGCTGGAAGGCATTCCGCTCGGCATCAAGGACCTTTTCGCCACCCGCGACGTCCACACCCAGGCCTGCTCGGATATCCTGAACCGCTTCAAGCCGAAGTACGAATCGACCGTGACCCAGAACCTCTGGGATGATGGTGCGGTCATGCTCGGCAAGCTGAACATGGACGAGTTCGCCATGGGTTCGTCCAATGAGACCTCCCATTACGGCCCCGTGGTCAACCCGTGGAAGGCGAAGGGTTCGAACGAGAATCTGGTTCCCGGCGGTTCGTCGGGTGGTTCGGCTGCTGCCGTTGCCGCGCATCTGTGCGCTGGCGCCACCGCAACCGATACCGGCGGCTCGATCCGCCAGCCGGCCGCCTTCACCGGCACCGTCGGAATCAAGCCGACCTATGGCCGCTGCTCGCGCTGGGGCACCATCGCTTTCGCATCCTCGCTCGATCAGGCCGGCCCGATTGCCCGCGATGTTCGCGATGCCGCCATCCTCTTGAAGTCCATGGCGTCGGTCGATGCCAAGGATACGACCTCTGTCGATCTGCCGGTGCCGGATTATGAAGCCGCGCTCGGCCAGTCGCTGAAGGGCATGAAGATCGGTATCCCGAAGGAATACCGCGTAGAGGGCATGCCGGCCGAGATCGAGACGCTCTGGCAGCAGGGCATCGCATGGCTGAAGGAAGCCGGTGCCGAGATCGTCGACATTTCCCTGCCGCACACCAAATACGCGCTTCCCGCCTATTACATCGTCGCTCCGGCCGAGGCTTCGTCCAACCTTGCCCGTTACGACGGCGTTCGCTACGGCCTGCGCGTCGACGGCAAGGATATTGCCGACATGTACGAGAAGACCCGCGCGGAAGGCTTCGGCACCGAGGTCAAGCGCCGCATCATGATCGGCACCTATGTGCTGTCGGCCGGTTACTATGACGCCTACTATCTGCAGGCGCAGAAGGTCCGCACGCTGATCAAGCGCGATTTTGAAATCGCCTTCCACGCCGGCGTCGATGCCATCCTGACGCCCGCAACGCCTTCTTCCGCCTTCGCCATCGGCGACAAGGAACTCGCCGCCGATCCGGTGAAGATGTACCTGAACGACATCTTCACGGTGACGGTCAACATGGCCGGACTGCCGGGGCTCTCCGTCCCGGCCGGTCTCGACAGCAAGGGCCTCCCGCTCGGCCTCCAGCTCATCGGCAAGCCGTTCGAGGAAGAGACGCTGTTCAAGACCGCTCATGTCATCGAACAGGCCGCCGGCAAGTTCACCCCCGCCAAGTGGTGGTGAACCCGCACTGAAAATTCGGAAAATGATTGTCGCCGGTCACATCGTGGCCGGCGAAGTCGTTTCTGCTTGAAATCCGCTCCGCTTCCCAGGCGCGGCGTCCTTCCTGGAAACTCCCGGATGAGCGGTCTTCATCAGCGCTGGTCTCAGGGTTCTCTGCTGCACCCAGCCGCATATCTCGCTCCGGCTCACATTCAGGCGAGTCGATCATTGAGGCCGTTTTCTGGTTCGATGCGCGAGAATGAGAAGGCCGGTCCTGCTGGACTTATCGATTTGAGAATAAAAAGGGAATTTTGTTTTCTGCTTTTGATGCAATGCAACCTCTGGCCAAACCTTCGTGCGGGTGTTCTACTCCGCAAAACATGGGAGAAGGCATGGCAAATATTCGTACCGCACGACAGGATGAGGCCGATCTGCTTGCGGATATCGGTATTCGTTCCTGGGAACAGGCGATGATCCCCGTCGGCGAGACGAGCCCGATGCTGGAAAATGCCCGCCAGGCATTCCAGAATTTCACCCGCAGCCGCTGGATTACGATTTCTGTCGTTGAAAGCGGCGGCGCCGTGGCCGGATGGGCGGCCCGCGAACAGCTCGACGAGAATATCACCGATTTCTGGATCGACCCGCAATATCAGGGGCAGGGGCTGGGTTCGGCCCTGTTGGCAGAGATAGAGGATGAGATCCGCAAGCAGGGTTTCGAGAAGGCGTCATTGGAAACGCACGCTCTCAATCGGGACGCTGTCGGCTTCTTCGAGAAACATGGCTATTCGGTCCATTGGCTAACCATTGCCTATAACCCGAAGCTGGATCGCGATGTGCAGACGGTCGGCATGTCCAAGCAGCTCGTAGAGCTGGCCGGCACAGGTTATGCGGAATTCTAGTTTCCCGCAAAGGAACGGAGCACGGCATCCAATGCGGCTGCTGCGCTTTCGGGAGCGATGAGGACGGCCGACACGGCTGCGATCTGCACGACGAAGAATGTCGGCAAGGCGACGGGAAATGGCTGTTTGCGAGTCTTGTGGCGGAGAAGCCTCTGGGCAATCAACGCGCCCGCGCCGCCGCCAAACATGGCAAGTGCAAGCAGCGTGGTTTTTTGGTACGCGCCGCTCACCGTTGCGGGCTGCGTGCTTGTCCAGCCAATAGACGCAGAACACCACGACATTGTAGAGCGCAGCGATGGCGAGAAGCGTAAGAGGCGTTTCGATGGCCATACACCTATGCTGCATCAAGCGGATTAACGTTTGATGAGGTCGTGAGGTCCTCCTGTCTTGCCCCGCAAGGCCGGACAAGCCTTGCGCCACCGCCACATTTGTTCTACCTCACGGGCTTGAAAATTCCACGCATGACACGAGCATCTGATGACCCTAGTTGACACGCGCACGCCCGACCCGAAACGCTTCATTCCCGGCGCCACCGGCGATTGGGAAGTGATCATCGGTATGGAGGTTCACGCGCAGGTGACGAGCAATTCGAAGCTCTTCTCCGGCGCCTCGACCACCTTCGGTAATGCGCCGAATGCCAACGTATCGCTGGTGGATGCAGCCATGCCGGGCATGCTGCCGGTCATAAACGAGGAATGCGTCAAGCAGGCGGTCCGTACCGGACTGGGCCTCAAGGCGCAGATCAACAAGCGTTCGATCTTCGACCGCAAGAACTATTTCTATCCAGACCTGCCGCAGGGCTACCAGATCTCCCAGTTCAAGGATCCGATCGTCGGCGAGGGCAAGATCATCATCTCGCTCGGCCCCGACCGTCAGGGCCAGTTCGAGGATATCGAGATCGGCATCGAGCGCCTGCATCTCGAGCAGGACGCTGGCAAGTCGATGCACGACCAGCACCCGACCATGTCCTATGTCGACCTGAACCGTTCGGGCGTGGCGCTGATGGAAATCGTTTCAAAGCCGGACATGCGCTCGTCTGACGAGGCCAAGGCCTACATGACCAAGCTGCGCTCCATCGTGCGCTATCTCGGCACCTGCGACGGCAACATGGACGAAGGCTCCATGCGCGCCGACGTCAACGTTTCCGTGCGCAAGCCGGGCGGCGAGTTCGGAACGCGTTGCGAGATCAAGAACGTCAACTCCATCCGCTTCATCGGCCAGGCGATCGAATACGAAGCTCGCCGCCAGATCGGTATTATCGAAGATGGTGGCGTGATCGATCAAGAAACGCGCCTTTTCGACCCGAACAAGGGCGAGACCCGCTCCATGCGCTCCAAGGAAGACGCGCATGACTATCGCTACTTCCCCGATCCGGACCTGCTGCCGCTCGAGTTCGACGATGCCTTCATCGAGGAACTGAAGAAGGACCTGCCGGAACTGCCGGATGACAAGAAGGCGCGTTTCGTCCGTGATCTCGGCCTGTCGATCTACGACGCCTCCGTTCTGGTGTCGGAGAAGGCAATTGCCGACTACTTCGAGGAAGTCGCTGCCGGCCGCGATGGCAAGACGGCTGCGAACTGGGTCATCAACGATCTGCTTGGCGCGCTCAACCGCACCGGCAAGGGCATCGAGGAAACGCCGGTTTCTCCGGCCCAGCTCGGCGCGATCATCGACCTCATCAAGGCCGAAACCATTTCGGGCAAGATCGCCAAGGATCTGTTCGAGATCGTTCTGGCGGAAGGCGGCGATCCGGCCGAGATCGTCGAAGCTCGCGGCATGAAGCAGGTGACCGATACCGGCGCCATCGAAAAGGCTGTCGACGAGATCATTGCCGCCAACCCGGATCAGGTCGAGAAGGTTAAGGCCAAGCCCACGCTTGCCGGCTGGTTCGTCGGTCAGGTGATGAAGGCGACGGGCGGAAAGGCCAACCCGCAGGCCGTGCAGGCGTTGGTCAAGGCCAAGCTCGGCATCGAGGAATAATCCCTTGTATTTCGTTCGCACCGCGAGCGAGCGTGACGTCGAGCAGGTGAGGACCCTGCTCGACGAAACCTTCCACGCGACCTACGATCCGTTTTACGGCGCAGACAAGGTGCGCCAGATGGTCGATGGATGGCATTCGGCGAACGCCATCAAGGCCCGCATCGGAAAGCGCGGCGCTGAGTTTCTCGTCGCCGACAGCGGGCGGGATATCGGCGGTCTCGGTTATGCCGCCATGTATCCCAAGATGGCGAAGACGGTGATGCTGCATCAGCTCTATGTCCGGCCGTCCTGCCAGAACGAGGGGATCGGCCGCGACATCTTCGCGGAGCTGGAGACCTGTTTTCCGGATGCCGAGATCATGCGGGTCGAGGTGGCGCTGCCGAACGTCCGCGCCATGTCCTTCTATGAACGTCTCGGCTTCACCGAGGTCGATCGCATGGAGGAATGGGGTGCGCCGAATTTCGGCCTGCCGGCGATCATCATGGAAAAGCGGCTGGAATTCTAAGCCGCACTCGCCTCGCTATCCGCGCCGTTTGGCATGTAAGAAAATTCCCGTGCAAAATCTCCCGCCGTCACACAACCGTCCTGCAGTACTCTGTAGCTTCCGCTGAAAACGGACGGGAAGGGATAAGGCATGCTGGGATCTGATATCGTCATCAGGGAAGCACTGAGAGAGGATGTGGTGGCCATCGCAGCCATTCTGGCGGGTGACACCGTCGGTGGCCATGGGGATACCACGGAGCCGGCAGCTCTTCCCGGCTATCTTGCCGCTTTCGATCGCATCTCCTCATCTCCCAATGAAACGCTCTATGTCGCCGAGCGGGGTGGCGAGGTCGTCGCCACCTGCCAGACCCTTGTGACAACCACGCTTTCCGGTCGGGGCGGCTCCTCGATGATCGTTGAAACCGTCTTCACGCACCCGGATTGCCGAGGGCAGGGCATTGGCGCGACAATGATCCGTCATTGCATTGAAGAGGCCAAAACAAAGGGCATGCGGGCCGTGCAACTGACCTCCAATGCCGCGCGCAAGGATGCTCATCGCTTCTATGAGAGGCTCGGTTTTGCCCAGAGTCACCTTGGCTTCAAGTTGAAGCTGAAATGACCTCCGGCGCGGCGCGAATCACTAGACAATGGCGCTGCAAGGCTGCATAAGCGGAAGACGTTTTTAGCAAGTGCCTTGCCTCGTCGGCAAAGCCCAAGGACAAAGACATGAAGCAGCTTCTTTTGCAGGTTTTCACCTGGTGGAACGGTCAGACCATGGGAACGCGGTTCTTCACCTGGCGCAATGGTAAGCGCGTCGGCGAAGACGAAATGGGCAATGTCTATTATGAGGGCGGCACCACCTCTTTCGGCCTTCCGCGCCGCTGGGTAATCTACAAGGGCTACGCCGACGCCTCCAAGATCCCGACCGGCTGGCACGGCTGGATGCATTACCGCACCGACGTTCCGCCGAGCAAGGAAGACTACAAGGCGCGTGAATGGCAGAAGCCGCACCGTGAAAACCAGACCGGTACCGCGCTTGCCTACCGTCCCCCGGGTTCTCTCGCCGTTCCTGGCGAACGTCCGCGTGTCACGGGCGACTACGACGCCTGGACGCCCGGCAACTGACACCCGATTTGGCCACAATTGGACTATAGGGCCAAGGTTACGCGGCCCTTTTTCTTTATGGGTCGTCGGAAAACACAAGCGGGAGAATGGCGGATATGAAGCGTTCCGGGTTGGGCTCGGCCACTGGTATCGTATGCGCAGCACTGATGGCCGTCGGTGTCGTTGCTGTGGTCGGAAACGAGCCTGCAAAGGCGGCCCGCGTCTCCAATCCCGTTGCTGAATTCGCCGGTATCGATAAGATCACCGGTCGTATCACATCATTCGACGTCTATATCGATGAGACCGTCCAGTTCGGCGCTCTGCAGGTGACGCCGAAGGTCTGCTACTCGCGCGACGAGACTGAAACGCAGAAGGTGGATGGTTTCGTCGAGGTCGACGAAATCACGCTCGATCGCAAGATTCGCCGCATCTTTTCCGGCTGGATGTTTGCAGACAGCCCGGCGTTGAACGCCGTCGAACACGCGATCTATGACGTCTGGCTGACAGGCTGCAAGCAGGCCTCCGACGTTCCCGCGCCGGCAAAGACCAACTAATTCAGATAGTTTGCCAAAACATGCCGGCTTGATCGCAGCAGGTCTCGGCTCTGTTGACATTTGCTTCGGGTTTGAACAAATAGAGAACGAATAGGAGTTCCCATATGTCGCTGTCCGAGAAGTTCATCGTATTGCCATTCAAGAAAAATCGCGGAAACCTGGTGCCGGGCGAGATGCGTCAGGCTTCGAATGCCGCTTCCGCCGAGAAGATCGCAGCGGCCATGGCGGAGCGTCATATCGGGGTTGCCGCTTATTCGGTTCAGGTGGACGAAGAGTCCGGAGACATGACCAGCCCGCGCGTGCTGATCCAGTTCGGCGAAACGGCAGATCTCAACGCCGCATAACCCTGCTGCCTTTTGGCCCGCTTACGGATCTTGGCTAGGCGTTGAGGCTTGCCGCCTCTCAAAAAGGCAGGGTGTCCGACTGCATCGCCTTGTCCAGGAGCTTCAGATAGCCTTCCTTGGGGATATCGATTGCGCCGAAGGTTTTCAGGTGCTCGGTGGTGAACTGGGTATCGAGCAGGGTGAAGCCACCTGCCTTCAGGCGCTCGACCAGATGCACCAGGCAGATCTTTGAAGCATTGGTCCGTCGGGAGAACATGCTTTCGCCGAAGAAGGCTGATCCCAGCGAAACGCCGTACAGGCCGCCGACCAGTTCATCCCCTTCCCAGGCTTCCACCGAATGCGCATGGCCGAGGCGGTGAAGCGCGCCGTAGAGATCGCGGATCGTTTCGTTGATCCATGTACTGGGGCGGTTTTCGACTTCCTCGGCGCATTTGGAAATCACCGCGTCGAACGCAGTGTCGAAGCGGATATCGAAGGGCTTCTGCCGGATAGCCTTGGCGAGGCTCTTGGAAACATGGAACTGGTCGAGCGGCAGGATGCCGCGCAGTTCAGGCTCGACCCAGAATATCTCGGGGTCGTCGGCCGCATCCGACATGGGGAAGAGGCCTATGGAATAGGCGCGCAACAGGAGTTCGGGTGTGATCCTCTGATCCCTGCTGCGGCGCCCTGCCATTCTTCATTCACCTCATGCGGAGGTTCTGGCCAGATAATTTTCCAGCCAGTGGATGTCGTAGTCGCCGTTCGCGATGTCCTGGTTTGTAACCAGTTCCTGGAACAGCGGTAGCGTGGTCTTGATGCCGTCCACGACGAACTCGTCGAGCACGCGACGCAGGCGCATCATGCATTCGACGCGGGTGCGTCCGTGCACGATCAGCTTGCCGATCAGGCTGTCGTAGTAAGGCGGGATCTTGTAACCGGCATAGGCGCCCGAATCGACGCGAACGCCGAGACCGCCCGGAGCGTGGAAATGCGTGATCGTGCCCGGCGAGGGGACGAAGGTACGCGGATCCTCGGCATTGATACGGCATTCGATCGCGTGGCCGTGGAAGGTGATTTCTGCCTGCGTGACGGACAGGCCGGCGCCGGAAGCGACGCGGATCTGCTCATGCACGAGGTCGATACCGGTGATGGCTTCGGTGATCGGATGTTCCACCTGCAGGCGGGTGTTCATTTCGATGAAATAGAACTCGCCGTTTTCGTAGAGGAACTCGATCGTGCCGGCGCCCCGGTACTTCATCTTCTTCATGGCGTCGGCGCAGATCTGGCCGATCCGCATCCGCTGCTCGACGTTGAGCGCGGGGGAGTTGGCCTCTTCCCAGACCTTCTGGTGGCGGCGCTGCAGCGAGCAGTCGCGTTCACCGAGATGGATCGCATTGCCGGCACCGTCACCGACCACCTGCACTTCGATGTGCCGCGGCTTGCCGAGGTACTTTTCCATGTAGACGGCCGGGTTGCCGAAAGCGGCAGCCGCTTCGGTCCGGGCGGTGTTGAAGGCTTCCTCCAGATCGGCTTCGGTCTTGGCGACCTTCATACCGCGACCGCCGCCGCCGGCGGTTGCCTTGATGAGAACCGGGAAGCCGATCTGGCGCGCCGTTTCCATCAGGTTTTCGGGAGTGACCTCGCCATCGGAGCCCGGAACGACCGGGATGCCAAGTTCGACAGCCGTCTGCTTGGCGGTGATCTTGTCGCCCATCAGGCGGATGTGCTCGGCGGTCGGTCCGATGAAGGTAATGCCGTGGGCTTCCAGAATGTCGGCGAACTTTGCGTTCTCCGACAGGAAGCCGTAGCCCGGATGCACGGCGTCGGCGCCGGTGATCTCGCAGGCGGCCACGATCTGATGGATGTTCAGATAGCTGTCGCGTGACGGTGGCGGGCCAATGCACACGCTCTCGTCAGCCAGACGGACATGCATCGCATCGGCGTCGGCCGTGGAATGAACGGCAACGGTGGCGATGCCGAGTTCCTTGCAGGCGCGCTGGACGCGCAGCGCGATCTCGCCGCGATTGGCTATAAGGATCTTGGAAATGGTGCTCATCGGCTTACTCGACGATGACCAGCGGCTCGCCATATTCGACCGGGCGTCCGTCTTCCACGAGGATCTCGACGACCTTGCCGGAACGCGGCGACGGAATCTGGTTCATGGTCTTCATGGCTTCGATGATCAGGAGGGTCTGGCCTTCCTTCACGATGGAGCCGACTTCGATGAAGGGGCGGGCGCCAGGCGCCGGGGCGAGGTAGGCAGTGCCGACCATCGGAGCCGCAACGGCGTTGGCAAGATTGCGGGTCGGCTCCGCGGCGGCAACCGGTGCTGCGGCAACGGCCGCTGCAGCCGGAGCCGCGACCTGGTAGGCCGGCATCTGCGGCATTGCCATCACCTGCGGTGCAGCCCGCGATACGCGGATGCGCAGATCTTCCTGCTCGACTTCGATCTCGCTGAGATCCGTCTCGTTGAGGATGTTGGCCAGATCACGGATCAGAGCCTGATCGATTCCCGATTTCTTTTCAGCCATGGAATGGGGTCCTGTATTCTTGTTATTGCGTGATGTTTTTCAGCGCGTGCAGCGCCAGGATGTAGCTATGAGGGCCGAAGCCGCAGATCATGCCTTTAGCGGCGGGCGCTATCATCGATTTATGGCGAAATTCCTCGCGCGCATGGATGTTGGAGATGTGTACCTCCACCACCGGTATCGAAATGGCCCGGATCGCATCATGCAGCGCGATCGATGTGTGGCCATAGGCGCCGGGATTGATCGCGATGCCTGCGGCTTTGTCTCCTGCTTCGTGAAGCCAGTCGACGAGCACACCTTCATGGTTTGATTGGCGGAAATCGATGGAAAAACCAAGTTCGCCACCGACCGCTTTGCAGTCCGTCTCGATATCGGCGAGCGTCTTGCCGCCGTAAATCCCCGGTTCCCGTTTGCCGAGGGCATTGAGATTGGGGCCGTTCAGGACGTAAATGATCTTGCTCATATGCGGTTCCGTCGACTTTCAACCGCCTCCTATAGACTGGCAGGCCCGCAAGGGAAAGCCCCTTACGGGCAAACGACGGAGCGTTCCCAAGGAAATCGCGGGATTGAACGGAGAAGACGGCTTTTATGTCCGTCAGCAGGTCGCCTTGCCGCAGGTGCGGACGTTGGCGAGTTTCTGCTCGATCGCTTCGGAGCCAATGGCGCCGAACACGGCTTCGTTTCCGACGATGTAAGAGGGGGTGCCGGTGATGCCTAGGCTGGTGGCAAGCTGGTAGGCTTCCTTGACCTGGGCGTCGTTCGGGTTGGTTTTCATCATGGCGCGGATCTGATCCTCGCTCACGCCTAGCGACGAAGCGACGTCGAGGGCCGTCTGTTCGTTGGCGCGTCCCTTGCCTCCGAGGAGGGCGCGGTGGAACTCACCGTATTTTTCAGGCGCGATCTGGCGGAAGGCGTACGAAACCTTGTGAGCCGCAAGCGAGTCGGGACCGAGGATGGGGAATTCCTTGAGGACGAAGCGGACGTTCTTGTCCGAGGACAGGATCTTGTCCATGTCTGATAGCGCCCGCTTGCAGTAGCCGCAGTTGTAGTCGAAGAACTCGACGACGGTGACGTCGCCTTTCGGATTGCCGAGCGAAATGTCGTGTTCGGAGGAGAACAGGGCGTCCTTGTTGTCGCCGACGGCGGCCGACGCCTGCTGCTGGCGTGCGTCGTATTGCTTCTTCTCGAGAGCGTCCTGCACATCCAGCATGATTTCCGGATTGGCGATCAGGTATTCCTTGATGAACGCGCCGATTTCCTTCTTTTGCGCGTCGTCGAGCGCGAGTGCCGCTGTCGGCAGTATCGCCGGCAAGATGACGAGCGCCGTGGCGGCGAGTTTCCTGAAACTCAGGGTCATGTCTTTCCTCTTGATCCTTTTCCGCCGAAGCGGTCTTTGGCTGTCGGAGCGCATTTTCGGTGCAGCGCTACTTTGTGCAATAGCGTAGCGGCGGCCCACGGCAAGGGAAATCGGAAAAAGGGCCGCCAGGTCACGCTCTCGCCATTGTGAACACCGGAATAATACGGCAAATGTCTGGCGCCCAGAAGAAAGAGTTTAAGCCGTGGTTTCCATATCAAGACGCAGTGCAGTCGAACCCTTCCACGCCATGGATGTCCTTGCCGAAGCGACCAGACGCCGTCAGGCCGGCGCGCCGGTGATTTCCATGGCCGTCGGCCAGCCCGGGCATCCGGCACCGCTGGCGGCACTCGAGGCCGCTCGCGATGCGCTTGTCCATGGACGCATCGGATACACGGACGCTCTCGGTCTTGTCGAACTCAGACAGAAGCTGGCGGGCTATTACAAGAATCGCCATGGCGTTTCGGTCGATCCCGCGCGGATCGCCGTGACCACGGGTTCCTCGGCCGGTTTCAACCTGGCGTTCCTGACGCTGTTCGATGCCGGCGATGCCGTGGCTATCGCAAGGCCAGGCTATCCCGCCTATCGGGCCATCCTTTCGGCCCTTGGTCTGAAGGTCGTGGAGGTTCCGGTCAATGCCGAAACTGGCTTCACCCTGACGCCGGAAAGCCTGGAAGCAGCCCAGGCAGCGGCCGGTGTACGGCTGAAGGGCGTTCTGATCGCGAGCCCCGCCAATCCCACGGGCACGGTCACCAGCCGCGAGCAATTGCGCGCCGTTTACGACTACTGCGAGGGGCAGGGCATCAGCCTCATCTCCGACGAAATCTATCACGGCCTGACCTATGCAGGAGAAGATACGACCGCTCTCGAATTCGGTGACGATGCGGTCATCATCAATTCCTTCTCGAAATACTATTGCATGACCGGCTGGCGGATCGGCTGGATGGTTCTTCCCGAAGAGGCCGTGAGGCCGATGGAATGTCTGGCGCAGAGCCTTTATATCTCGGCACCTGAACTTTCACAGGTTGCCGCGATCGCCGCCTTGGGGGCGGGGGAAGAGCTGGAGCAATACAAGGCGAGCTGTGCGGCTAACCGCGAATTTCTTCTGAAGCGCCTGCCGCAACTCGGCATGCCCTTGTTGTCTCCGATGGATGGCGCCTTCTACGCCTACGTCGATGTGTCCCGCTTCACCAATGACAGCATGGCGTTCGCAAAGCGCATGCTGGCCGAGATCAATGTGGCGGCAACACCCGGCATGGATTTCGATCCTGTCGAAGGTCATCTTGCGCTGCGCATGTCCTATGCCGGAACCATGACGGAGATGTTCGAGGCGACGGATCGCATTGCCCGCTGGATCGCGTGAAGGAATCCGTAATCAACAGGTTGCGGTCGTTTCCGGACACATTTTCTGAACGATGATTTCTAAAGCATGTCGCGCAAAAGTGTTCAGCGGTTTTGCGGCAACGACATGCGATGAAACAAGGACTTAAAGCGTAGAGAGCGAAGCTGAAAGATCGCGATACGCT
>QFQX01000011.1 GCA_003248775.1 Shinella sp.
CCCGATACGAACGCAGGATCGTCCACTTCCAAGGCGTCATTCATCTCATCGCAGCCATGATATGGATGCGATGAATGTCCATCCGACCTAGCCTTACTTTTCGCCATAGTCGCATACCTTCTCCGGAGAGAAGTCCACGGTTCCGTCGGCTTTGAAAACCTCCGGATTTTCCGTGTAGACCGGTCCAATCACCAGCGGCTTCGCCGGCAGCACGCTCTGGTCCATGCTGGAGACCACGGTCGTCTCCAGGGATTGAAGCAGCTTTCCCGAGGCGTCGACGATGCGGATCGAGACGGCATAGGGATGTTCCTTGCGCACGCAGTGAACGGCCGGGCTTTCGAGCGTGACCTTGTCCCAGAAGGGGAAGATCTTCTCCCGAATCCTGAGCGGTTCGCCTCCCGCCGGGTTCTCGAATGTGGCCTCCGCATAGCTTTCATCGGGCAGGGGTGCGTTGCGGGCAAGGGTCAGCAGATAGGTGGCCCTCGCAACCCGATAGTTGAAGACGAAGATCTTGCCGGAGATCGCAAGCGGCCCTTCCTCCTTGCGCTGACAGACTGCAAGCGGCAGCGCGAGGGAAAGCAGAAGCAGGACGCATGCTGGCCGGGCCGTCATGGCTGGTCTTCCTTGTGTTTGCGATAGTGCCGGCTAGCCTTCACCCGGTTGCCGCAGACCGCCATGTCGCACCACATGCGGCTGCGGTTTTTGCTCTTGTCGAGAAACAGCCAACCGCAATTGCCGCAGATCTTCAAACGTTCCGGCTGGGGTGCACTGATCAGCGCCAGCGCGGAGCGCGCGGTCGCGGATTCCAGCGATTGTTCGCTCGTAGCCGACCTCAGAGCGTCAGCCGCCGCCTCCAGCAGATCGGCGAGAAGCTGGCGGTTGTCTGTGCCCAGTATGCGTCCGCGAAAATAGTGGTCGATCGCCTCGCGCAAGTCGATCAGCGCCCGTCTGTTTTCCGGAGGTGCGGCCACGAGTTCGCCGAACAGCGCCTTCTCTGCGGAGAAGGTTGAGGCCGCAGCCGCGAAAGCGTCCATCTGACCATGCTCCGCGAAGCGGTCGATGGTGCGGGCCGCATCGAAGCGCAGGATGACGCTGTTCGCGACATCGAACGCCAACGCGCCGCCGGCAAAACGGTGAGGGGTCCAGGTAAAGGTCATGCAAAAATTATAACTGGTAAATCGCGCTTTACCAGTTATAAAAATCATGGGAGGAAATGATGGCCTACCTGTTGCAGCAACTGGCGAATGCCGTGCCGATCTCAGCGCTCTATGCGGCGCTGGCGTTTGGTTATGCCCTGGCCTTCGGCATGACGCGCCGCCCGGATATCACCTACGGCGCTCTGTTTGCCTTTGCAGGGCAGGTATTCCTGCTGTTCGCTCATATCGGCTGGAACAGGCTGTTCCTCATATTGCCGGCCACGCTGGCGCTCGCGGCTGCCGTTTCGTTTCTCTATACGGCCGTTGCCGGCTGGAGCATTGCCCGGCATGTGCTGCGCCCATTGCATGGTGCGAGCGCAAATGCAGTCATCGTGGCGTCTCTGGCGCTGGTCATCCTGCTCTCGGAAATCATGCGTCTGTCGATGAACAGCCGTGAACTCTGGCTCTCTCCCTTTCTGAACGTGCGCGTCATCTTCTGGCAGGGGGAGGGAGGCGATGTCGGCCTGACGGTCATACAAATCGGTAGTGTCGTGCTCATGGCCGGCCTTGTCGTCCTGGGGCATCTGCTGTTGGTGCGCACGCGTTTGGGCCGGGACTGGCGGGCGGTTGCGGATGATCCACGCGCCGCGCGTCTTTGCGGCGTCAATGCCGATGGCGTCTTCGTTCTGTCCTATGTGGCCGCGGCATCGATTGCCGCGATCTGCGGCATCCTCGCGACATCCTATTATGGCTCGATGGATTTTGCCTCCGGCCTGCTGTTCGGCCTCAAGGTCGTGCTGATTGCTGCGGTCGGCGGTTATTCCATGCCGTTGAGGTCGGCGGCTGGAGCAGCCGTCGTGGGGCTCTCGGAAACGCTATGGAGCGGCTACGCGCCGATCCTCTGGCGGGATGCCGCGATTATTTCAGCGCTGGTGCTGTTGCTGGTGGCAAGCCGTCGGGAACGCGTCATTCCCTGAAAGGCTTGATCCCTTTTTTACGTAATTCCGGACGCAAGGCCGCTGCACACCTTTGCTGGAATCGCTTCAGCTCCACTTGTCGCGGGCGCGGTCATCGGCATCCTTGGCGCTGACCCACTGGCCGCTCGTGCCGTCCTGCATATGCTCCTTCTTCCAGAAGGGGGCGGCAGTCTTCAGATAGTCCATCACGAAATTGGCGCCGTCGAAGGCGGCCTGCCGATGTGGCGAGGCGGCGATGACCAGCACGATCCGCTCGCCGGATTCGATGCGTCCGAAACGGTGGATGGCGGTGAGGGCCTGCAACTGGAAGCGCTCGATTGCCTCCAGCGCGATGCGACGCATCTCGGCCTCGGCCATGCCGGGATAGTGTTCCAGTTCAAGCGCGGAAAGCGCGCCGCCCTCGTCGCGGCAAAGGCCGGTAAAGGAGACGAGTGCGCCGATATCCCGGCGGCCGTTGGTGATCGCAGCCGTCTCCGTCGCAACGTCGAAATCCGTGGATTGCACGCGGATGGTCGGAAGGATGGTCATGCTCTCTTCCTTGATGTGTTCACCGGGAACGCGAACCAAAGCGGATTGCCTGTCGTAACCTGCCTTGATCACCCACCGGTCATCGGAGGGAACAGGCCGATCTCGCGCGCGCCGGCGATGGGTTCGTCATGCTCCACATGTTCCTGGTTGATTGCAACGCGAATGGCCTTGGGAAACTGCAGGGCGTTTTCGTATTCCTCGCCGAGTGTCGCGAGATAGGCGATCAGATCGCCCGCAGTCTTCACGTCTGCGGGAAGCTCGATTTCTTCCTCGCCCTTGCCGATCCGTTCTCGCACCCAGGCGAAATAGACGAGTTTCACCATGCCTATTCGTCCACGATGTGCTTCACGCCGGCCTTGAAGTAGTCGTAGCCCGTGTACATGGTCAGTGCTGCCGCGATCCACAGCATGAAGATGCCGGCATAGGTGATGATCGGCAGGACGGAATGGGCATCACCCGCAGCGGATACGCCATGGATGAGGTGGTCGACATAGGCATCGCCCGCCGAACCGGCCAGTAGGAGAGCGATGGCGACCATCTGGATCGTCGTCTTCCACTTGGCGATGCGTGTCACCGGGACCGATACCGTGAGTGCTGCGAGATATTCACGAAGGCCGGAAACGAGGATTTCGCGGCACAGGATGATGATCGCCGCCCAGATCGTCCAGCCGGCAATCGTGCCGTCGGCCGCCATCAGCAGCAGGACCGAGGCCACGAGCAGCTTGTCGGCGATCGGGTCGAGCATGCGGCCGATATTGGACGTCTGGTTCCAGATGCGGGCGAGATAACCGTCGAAGAAGTCGGTGATCGAGGCGAGAATGAAGAGCCACAGCGCCGTCCAGCGGGCGAAGTCGGAACTCTGCAATTTACCCTCGACGAAGAAGCAGAGAACGATGATCGGCACGGCCACGATGCGCGCGTATGTCAGGATATTCGGAAGATTGTATGCGCGCGATGCCATGATGCCCTGCTGCCGGAAGATTTCGTTCGTAGATGACGGCTTTAAACCTGTAGCGTCAACCCAAGTTTTCTGAATCGTCTATAAGAAAACGCCGCCTGTCACATGCTTCGTGACGTCAGTCTGCGGCGTTTTCATGGAAGTGATTGTAGACTAGGCGCGCCACGGCCTCCGAAATGCCGTCGACCGCCAGAAGGTCGGACATGGCGGCACGCGAAACGGCCTTCGCGGTGCCGAAATGCTGGAGCAGAGCCCTCTTGCGAGTCGGTCCGACCCCCGAGATTTCGTCGAGCGGGTTCTTCACCATTTCCTTCTTGCGGCGAGCGCGGTGCGAACCGATCGCGAATCGGTGCGCTTCGTCGCGCAGACGCTGGATGAAATAGAGAACCGGGTCGCGCGGCGGAAGGGTGAAGTCCGGCTTGCCTTCCGCGAAAAAGCGTTCGCGGCCGGCGTCGCGGTCGACACCCTTGGCGACGCCGATGGCCGTTACGCAGTCGCGGATGCCGAGTTCATTGAGAATGGCGCGCACCGCCGTCATCTGCCCCTGACCGCCGTCGATCAGGATAACGTCGGGCCATGCCGGGAAGGGGGCATCCGCCGAATCGTCCACGGGAACCGAGCGGTCCGGCTTGCCTTCTTCCTTCAGCAGACGTGAGAACCGCCGCGTCATGACCTCGCGCATCATGCCGAAATCATCGCCCGGCGTGATGTCGGTCGAGCGGATGTTGAACTTGCGGTACTGCCCCTTGACGAAGCCTTCCGGCCCCGCCACGACCATGCCGCCGACGGCATTGGTGCCCATGATGTGGGAGTTGTCGTAGATCTCGATCCGGCGAGGCACATAGGCAAGGCCGAAGGTTTCGGCAAAACCTGCAAGCAGACGCGACTGCGATGCCGTCTCGGCGAGCTTGCGGCCATGGGCCTCGCGCGCATTGGCGCTGACGTGATCCACCAGATCCTTCTTCTCGCCCCGCTGCGGCACGAGGATCGAGACCTTGTGTCCTGTCTTCTCTGTGAGCGCCGTCGCCAGCAGATCCTGCTCCTCGATGGCTTCGGAGAGGAGGATCTGCCGGGGACAGGGCTTGTCGTCGTAGAACTGTGCGAGGAAGGCATTGAGCACCTCGGCACCGGTGAGCTGCGGGTCTGCCTTCGGGAAATAGGCGCGGTTGCCCCAGTTCTGTCCGGTGCGGAAGAAGAAGACCTGAATGCAGGAAAGCCCGCCCTCGTGATGGATGGCGAAGACATCGGCCTCTTCGACGCCGGCGGGATTGATGCCCTGATGGCTCTGGACATGCGAGAGCCCGGCAAGGCGGTCGCGGAACACGGCGGCCCGTTCGAAGTCCAGCTCCTCGGCCGCCTCGTTCATCGACCGCGCCATGGCCTCCTTGACGTTCTGGCTCTTGCCGGAAAGGAAGTCCTTGGCCTCCTTGACGAGACCGGCATAGCCTTCGTCACTGATTTCGTGGGTACAGGGGGCGGAACAGCGCTTGATCTGATAGAGCAGGCACGGCCGCGTGCGCGTCTCGAACACGCTGTCGGTGCAGGTGCGCAGCAGGAAGGCCCGCTGCAACGAATTGATCGTCCGGCCAACCGCGCTGGCGGACGCGAAGGGGCCGAAATAGTCGCCTTTGCGCGCCCGTGCGCCGCGATGCTTGTAGATCGCGGGGGCGCGGCTGTCGCCGGTGATCAGGATATAGGGAAAGCTCTTGTCGTCGCGAAGCAGAACGTTAAAGCGCGGCCGCAAGCGCTTGATCAGATTCGCTTCCAGGAGAAGCGCCTCGACCTCGGTCCGGGTCGTGACGAATTCCATGTGCACGGTCTCGCGCACCATGCGCGTCAGCCGGTTGGAATGGAGCCGTCCCTGCGCATAGTTGCTGACGCGCTTCTTCAGGCTGCGCGCCTTGCCGACATAAAGAACGTCGCCATCGGAATTCAGCATGCGGTAGACGCCGGGGCCGTTCGGCAACTGCTTGACGAATTCTCCGATCAGCGCTGCGCCTGTCAGCCCCTCATGGCTGGCTCCGCCCTCGTTCCAGTCGATGGAGGTCGCGGCTTGCGGAGCTTCCGGTTCGACGACGGCGTCATCGTCTTCTTCTTCCGTCTCGTCGTAGAGAATGCCGCCATCCGGCAGCTTTCCTCCGGTCATTCATTGATCTCCGTGGCGCCCGGCACTCGCCAGGCGAGATGTTGTCCGCCGTCCAGCGCAATCATTTGGCCGGTGATCGACGGTGTGTCAAAAAGAAAGCGGATCGTCCGCCCGAATTCCTCCAGCCGCGGACCCTGTTCAAGCGGCAGCGCATCGATCTGTGCCTGAAAATCGGCTTCCGCCTGACGCGCGCTCTTCAGCGTCGGTCCGGGACCGATCGCATTCACCCTGACACGCGGGGCAAAGGCCTGCGCCATGGTGTGAGTCGCCGTCATCAGCGCCGACTTCGACAATGTATAGGAAAAAAATCTTGGTGTAAGTGCCAGAACCCGCTGGTCGATGATGTTGACGATCAGGCCATGGGCATCGGGCGGCAATTGCTGGAGGAGGGCGGCTGAGAGTATCGAGGGCGCTCGCACATGCAGGTCGAAGTGCTGGGAGAAATGGTCGGCATTGAAGCTTTCGGCGCTGTCTTCAAGGAACACCGAGGCATTGTTGACCAGAAGGCCGACAGGCCCGAGTTCGGCCGCCGCCATCCTCATCAGTTCGGCAGTTTCTTCGGCGTCGCACAAATCGGCTTTCAAGGCGATCGCCTTGCGTCCTTCAGAGCGTAATCGTGCGGCAAGCACCTCGGCCTCGGCAAACGATCCGTTGCCATGGATAGCGATGGCAAAATCGTGGCGCGCCAGGTCTTCCGCAATGGCCGCGCCAAGTCTCTTTGCGGAACCGGTCACCAGAGCTGTCTTCGGTATGCTTGCTTTCATTGCGATCCAACCCGATTACCTGTGATGCTGCTGCGCATATATGTCGTGCAACAGCGTGTTGAACAGGGGTAGTCAAAATCTTTTCGCATCAGACGCTTGGGAAATACTTTGATTAACTTAAGTTTAATTCGGGATTAATTGAGTAATGCGACGTTTAGAATTTGTTATGGTTAACAAATTTCGTGTTGTCGCAAAGCAACATCCCAATTTGGTCACCGGTGTGCCACAATCATTTCATATTTTGGCTCTTTCAATTCCTCATTTCACCGCCATTTATTCCTTCGGAACGGGCAGGGATTTCTAACTATCGTTCTCGCCGCTGTTTGTAAGGATTAAGCGCGGCAGTGAACTGAAAGGAGACAAGTATGCGTACCCTCACTATGATTCTTCTGGCTTCCGCCACGAGCTTTGCTGCTATCCAGGCTGCAAGTGCCGCCGACGCCGTCGACCAGATTCCGGAGGCTCCGGCCGTCACGGACAACTATGCAGCTCCGGCTGGCAACTGGTCCGGCGCCTATGTGGGCGGTATGGCCACCTACGACTTCGGCAAATTCGACGGTGCAAAGAACCGCGACGCCAAGGGTCTGGGCGGCGCCGTCTACGGCGGTTACAACATGCAGAACGGCCAGATCGTTTACGGTGGTGAAGCCGATATCGGTTATGCTGGCGAAGACGGCAATGCCGGCGCTGGCTACAAGGGCACCCAGGGTGTCAACGGCTCGATCCGTGGCCGCGTCGGTTATGACCTGAACCCGTTCCTGGTCTACGGTACGGCCGGTCTTGCCGTTACCAACAATGAGCTGAAGAGTGCCACCGACTCCGACGAGCGCCTTGCCGCTGGTTACACTGTCGGCGCCGGTGTTGAAGCCATGGTCACCGACAACGTCATGGCGCGCGTCGAGTATCGCTACAGCGACTACCAGAAGCGCGACTTCGATCTCGACGGTGCGAAGGTTACCAAGGGCTTTGACGACCACAGCGTCAAGGTTGGTATGGGCGTCAAGTTCTGATCCTTGTCAGGATCGAACTCACGAAAAAGCCGGGCGGGAGCCCGGCTTTTTTGTTGCCTTGAATTCCTGTGGCCTCAGGTCTGAGGCCGCAGCGCGCCGTAATTCTCGAAGCGCTTGGTGAACTTGGCCGGCCATGCCGTCAGTTCGGTGTGACCATTTTCCCATTGGCCGGGAAAGCGCAGCATCAGGTAACCGAGCAGGCTTGCCATGGCGAAATGGCCGCCATGCAGCTTCTTGCCGGTTTTCGGCATGTTGGCTTCGAGATGATCGAGACCGCGAACGACCTTCGACCACTGCCGGTCGATGACCGCCTGGCTGACCAGTTCCGGCGGACGCAGGCGCTTTTCGTAGACGATGGCCAGCAGGCAGTCGTTGATCCCGTCGCAGAGCGCTTCCAGCAATTCTGCTTCCGTCCGCTTTTCGTCCTTCTTGGGATAGAGGCTCTTGCCGGAAATGCGGTGCAGGTAATGCATGATGGCGCGGCTATCGAAGATGGCGTCGCCATCGTCCGTTACCAGCGTCGGGATCTTGCCGAGCGGATTGGCATTGATCAGCACCGGCGGATCGTCATTGGTGTTGACGGTGATCTCCTCGAGATCGATCCCGAGATAGCGGGCCGCCATGCGGACCTTCGAGGAGTAGGGCGAGGTGGAGGAAAAAAGCAGCTTCATGGGTGATCCATTCTCTGGTGCGGTCTTTACCGCCGGGGCGGGATTGAAATGCTTTGTTGCCGGCAGCTGTTGCGGTCCACGTCCGGGCAGGTGCGGAATTCGAGGTCTTTCGTCAGGCAGATCTGGATCTCGTCGAGTTTGCCGTCCTCGCAGGTGACGGCGATGCCGCGCGGATCGAGGCCGCGATTGGCGTCGAGGAACTGGGTTTCCAGAACAGCAGGCGAAATCCTCGTCTCTTTCCGGGCCGTCGCAAGGGCGACGGGTGTCGTCACCTTTTCGTAGGCGGCCCGGGTGAGGGCAAAATAGTCGGCCTGACCGAGCCCGGAGCAGGTTCCGTGCTTGCGCCATTGATGTCCGATCAACCCCATGCTGGGCATGATGTCGAGCATCGGACGACCGACGCTTTCCGGGACGCGTTGTGCAGCGTCTGTCGGGCAGGATTCTGGATAGCCGCGTTCGAATTGCGGCCACAGGCCATGCACGATCAGGCCATAACTTTTCGATGGCCCACATTGATCGCGATTCCCGCCGCCCGGATTGAGCGAACAGAAGGTCGGTGACCAGGAAAGCGCCAACACATAGTAATCGAAGCCGGTTCCGCGCGGCAGCTTCACCGGGGATGGTGTCGCAGCGGGAGGCTGCGCTGCGCTTTCCTGCTGCGGCGGAGAGAGGGGTGGTTGCCCCTCGGGTTTCAGAAAAGTGTAGACGAGAGCGGCCAGTGCCAGAGCGGCGAGGGCGATGAAACCTGCATATCGGGACATGGCGTTCGTCTATCAATCCTGCCTAAAGCGTGTCGCGATCTTTCAGATTCGCTCCATACGCTTCAAGGCCTTGTTTCATCGCATGTCGTCGCCGCAAAACAGCTGCACACTTTTGCGCGACATGCTTTAGCGCAGCGAGGCGCAATGGGCGCCGTAGACATACCACGGGTCGAGACCGCTGGCGCAGTATTCGACGGAGTAGCCTACACCGGCCAGCCCCCAGGTGCTCTCGATCACGTACCAGAGCGCGCGGCGGTGGCCATCGGTTCCGGTGATCGTCGTATTGCAATAGCGGCGTTCGACGCGATGGGTCTCGTCGGCGGGCTGGAAGCGGCTTTCGCGAATGGTGCCGAAGTCCTGCACGGCAAGATCGCTCTTGAGAAATTCGCGATTGTCGACAGCAAAGCGGGAGCCGACTTTGCCAGCGACCTGCTCGCAGGACGGCATTGCCGCCAGACTTTCGGTGGCGATGGCAACGGACATCATAAGGGCAAGGGGCATGAGACTGGCAAGCGACAGCACGGCGCGGATCAGCAGACGGTTCGTCATGATGAATCTCCCCAATGAGCCGTCACAATGTTGAGAAACACCGGCAACGTCAATGGATCCGGCTTCCCGGTCTCAGTCTGCGGCCTATTCCTCGCCCCTCAGCCAGAAGCAGCGCTGCGAGGCGAAACGATCCTGCGCCAGCACCCGCTTCAGTTCCGGCAATGCCGCATGCAACTCGTCCTTCAACGTGTAGGGCGGGTTGACGATGATGAGGCCGGAGCCGGAAAGGCCGGTCGTTTCGCGGTCGCTGCGAACCGAAAGCTCGGCGCAGAGCATCTTCGGGATCTCAAGCTCCTTGAGTGCCTGATGGAAGGCCACGATCGGCGCGCCCTTCTTGATCGGGTACCACAGGCAATAGACGCCGGTCGAAAACCGCCGCCATGCGCGGGAAAGACCATCGACCAGCCGGTCGTATTCTCCATCGATCTCGAAAGGCGGATCGACCAGAACGATGCCGCGCTTTTCCTTCGGCGGCAAGTGGGCGCCGAGCGTCAGCCAGCCGTCGAGTTCTGTCACGCGCACCTGATAGTCGCCTTCGAAAAGACGCGACAACGCGCGGCTGTCGTCCGGGTGTAGTTCCATCGCGGACAGACGGTCCTGCGGGCGGAAGAGCATGCGCGAAAGTTTCGGCGAACCGGGGTAAAGTCGGATGGAGCCGTCGGGATTGAGCGTGCGCACCGCATCCAGATAAGGAGCAAGAAAGGCCGAGACCGGTGCGGGCAGCTCCGCTTCCAGCAGCCTGCCGATGCCGTCCTTCCATTCGCCTGTTTTCTGGGCTTCTTCCGAGGAAAGATCGTAGAGCCCGATGCCGGCATGGGTGTCGAGCAGGCGGAAGGCCTTGTCCTTCTGCTGCAGGTATACGATCAGGCGCGCCAGCACCGCATGCTTCAATATGTCGGCGAAATTGCCCGCATGGTAGATGTGGCGATAGTTCATCTGGCGTCCTGATGGTTTCGATGATTTGTCGGAATGGGCCTTTTGGCGTTCTCGGGCTTGGAATATACAAAAGACATGAACATCGCGAGCCCTATTCGTAAGACCGGTCACACGGTCTGTCCGCACGACTGTCCCTCCGCCTGCGCGCTCAACGTCGATTTCGAGCCGGATGGCCGCATCGGCCGTGTGCGCGGTGCACCAGATAACACCTACACGGCCGGCGTCATCTGCGCCAAGGTCGCCCGCTATGCCGAGCGTCTCTATCATCCTGACAGGCTCATGACCCCGAAGCGGCGCAAGGGAGCAAAGGGCGCTGGCGACTGGCAGGAAGTTTCCTGGGAAGCTGCCCTTGACGAGATCGCCGATGCTTTCGTCAAGGCGGAGGCGGCGCACGGCTCCGAGGCGATCTGGCCGTACTTCTATGCCGGCACCATGGGGCAGGTGCAGCGCGACTCGATCGAGCGGCTGCGCCACGCCAAGCGCTATTCCGGCTTCATGGGCACGATCTGTACCAACATGGCCTGGACCGGCTATGTCATGGGAACCGGTGCGCTTCGCGGACCCGATCCGCGTGAAATGGCGAAATCCGATTGCGTCGTCATATGGGGTACGAATGCGGTGGCCACGCAGGTCAACGTCATGACCCACGCGACCCGCGCCCGCAAGGAACGCGGCGCGAAGATCGTCGTGATCGATATCTACGACAACCCGACGATGAAGCAGGCCGATTTCGGCCTGATCGTCCGTCCGGGCACCGACGCAGCACTTGCCTGCGCGCTGATGCATGTCGCCTTCCGCGACGGTTATGCCGACCGCGAATACATGGCGAAATATGCCGATGACCCGGCCGGTCTTGAAGCGCATCTCGCGAGCCGCACGCCGGAATGGGCGGCGGCCATCACCGGTCTTACTGTTGATGAGATCGAAACGCTGGCGAAACTGGTCGGCACGACGAAGAAGACCTTCTTCCGCCTCGGCTATGGCTTTGCCCGCCAGCGCAACGGTTCCGCCGCCATGCATGCGGCCCTGTCTGTCGCGACCGTCCTCGGCCTCTGGCAATACGAAGGCGCCGGCGCCTTCCACAACAACGGCGATATCTTCCGGCTGAACAAGTCGGAACTGATGGGCACCGGCTATATGGACCCGTCGATCCGCATGCTCGACCAGTCGCAGATCGGCCGCGTGCTGACCGGTGACGCCGAGGCCTTGCGTCATGGCGGACCGGTGACGGCGCTGCTGATTCAGAACACCAATCCGATGAATGTCGCGCCCGAGCAGCGACTGGTGAAGCAGGGCTTCCTGCGTGACGATCTCTTCGTCGCCGTCCACGAGCAGTTCATGACGGAAACGGCTGAAGTCGCCGATATCGTCCTGCCTGCGACCATGTTCGTGGAGCATGACGATATCTATCGCGCCGGTGGCCAGAGCCATATCCTTTTGGGACCAAAGCTTGTGGAGCCGCCGGAAACGGTGCGCACCAACCTCTTCGTGATCGAGGAACTGGCGAAGCGTCTCGGCGTGTCGAACTATCCGGGCTTCTGTCTCTCGGAAGAGGAGCATATCGACCGGCTTTTGAAGGCAAGCGGTCAAGCGGGTTATGAGGAACTCAAGGCCGGGCGCTGGATCGACTGTCAGCCTGATTTTCGCGAGGCCCATTTCCTCGATGGTTTCGGTCATCCCGACGGTAAGTTCCGCTTCCGCCCGGATTGGGTGACGGGCAAGTCTCCCAACAAGCCGCCGGCGAATGTCGGCAATCTCGGCCCCGTCGCGGCCTTGCCGGAGCTGCCTGATCATGTCGACCTGATCGAGGTCGTCGACGCTGAGCATCCATTCCGGCTCGCGACATCGCCGGCCCGAAACTTCCTGAATTCGACCTTCGCGGAAACAAAGACTTCCTTCGAGAAGGAGGGCCGGCCGGAGGTCATGCTCAATACGAGCGACGCCGAACGGCTTTCCATTGCCGCGGGTGATGTCGTGCGCATGGGTAACGTCCGCGGCGAGATCAGGATCCACGCGCGGGTCACCGATGCGGTGAAGCCGGGCGTGCTGGTCGCCGAGGGGCTGTGGCCCAACAAGGCCCATCTCGACGGAGAAGGCATCAATGTGCTGACCGGGGGCGATTGCGTGGCCCCCCATGGCGGCGCAGCCTTCCACGACAACAAGGTCTGGCTTGTGAAGGATGGCGAATGAGCCGTTTCGACAGGACCAGAATCGATATCGTCAGCGACGAGACCGTGTGGAAGGGATGGAGCACCCTGCGGCGCGTCGTCTTCGATTACGGCCGGGATGGCAAGCAAGCCCGCCTGCAGTGGGAGGTGTTCGATCGCGGTGAGGCGGTTGCCGTGCTGCTATACGATCCGCGCCGCGACGTCGTGGTGCTGGTTCGGCAATTCAGGCTTCCAGTCTACTTTCAGGGGGAGACTCCTTTTGTCCTTGAAGCTCCTGCGGGCTCCATGGAGCGTGGAGAGGATCCGGAAGGAACCTTGATCCGCGAGGTGCTCGAAGAGACGGGTTTCGAGATCAGGCAGCCTCGCAAGCTGTTCTCCGCTTACATGTCGCCGGGTGCGATCACCGAGAAGATCCACTTTTTCTACGCGGAGGTCAGCGAGGGAGATAGAGTAGCGGCTGGCGGCGGGTTGGACGAGGAGCACGAAGACCTCGAGCTCTATGAGCTATCCTTGAACGAGGCACTGGCGATGATCGAAAGCGGAGAAATCTTCGACGCCAAGACGATCATGCTGCTGCAATGGGCGGCGCTGAACCGTGCACGGCTGTCCGGCGAGATCTGAGATCCTATAACCCAAAGACAAAAAAGGCCGCGAACGCGCAAAGGTACGTTCGCGGCCAGACGGACGGCATGGCTGGCCGTCCGCGGGGGGGCTCGGGAGGTTCAGAACTTGCCCTTGAGGCCGAAGGAGACCGATACCGCCTGGAAATCGGCGCCGGCTCCGTTGGAGTAATGCTCGTCGTCGCTTGCGCCCGTCGTGTCGACCATGCGGACGTCTCCCTTGGTTCGGAAGACCTTCTCGAAATTGCCGGCGACGTAAAACGCGGCGTTCTGCGTGAATTCGTAGTTCACGGCGACATTGGCCCCGAGCATGGGGGCGGCCCCCATGGAATCGTAGAAGCGCAGGTCGCGCATCCAATGGTCGTCGATATCCTCGATGCCGAAGCTGAGGCCACCTTTCACGCCGCCGGAGAGGGTGAAGGCGCCGATTCTGTGTTCCGCATTCGCTGCGAGGAAGGCGACCGGGATCTTCTGGCGATAGCTGATGGCCCTCTCGCCGTCGGCAAAGCTTCCAACAGTGTCGCGCAGAGCGGACGTGCTGTAAATGTATGAGCCGCCAAAGGCGCTCCATTTCACATCCGAATAGCTGAAGCCCAGGCCGAGATCGAGTGTCGTGGCGTCGTTGGAGTAGACGTCGCGGTCCAGTTCGATCGAGCCGTTGAAATAGTGATCGAGCTTGGTGTCGGGATGGGTGGAACGGTGCGTCCAGTCATCAATGGAGTAGACGAGCCAGTCATAGTCGACCATGCGGCCATTGCCGTTGGCCCCGATGTTCACATCAGCCTTCACGCTCCAGTTCTTGTCGAGGTCAGCCATGGCGCCAAGCGTATATAGCGTGACGCCCTTGCTCTCCCAGTCGAGCTGGCTGAGCTTGTGGGAGCCGTCATAGACATATTCCCCGGCCTTGATGTTGGCGAAGCCGATACCGCCATAAATGGCAAAGCTCTGGTCGGGAGAAGTGAAGAAATTGTCTGCTGCTGTCGCAAGAGTCGGAGAACAGAATACAAGACCCGCCAGAAAGGCAGTCTTCGGGCGAAGAAGAGACATGCGTTTACCCTTAGTCGTACTATCCAATGCGATCGGACACTACGATTTTGCCGTTCTTCTTCAACGGGTGGTACCGGCCATTTCTGGGAATGACCCGGGCCAAAAGTGAGTCGATTGGTTTTCACTTGCTTGCACGGGGAAGATTTGCAACCTGGTCCGAAACCGGCAGTCCCCGGTTTCAGAACGTGCCCTTGACGCCGAAGGATACCGACCATGCCTGGAAGTCGGCGCCGGACGCGTCGTCAAACTTGGCCGATGCCGGGTAAAGGGTACTTTCGACCTTCGTGTCGCCCTTGGCGTGATAGACTTTCTGGTAGTCCCCGGCCACATAGATCGAGGCGGATGGCAGAAGCTGGTAGTCGAGCGAGACATTGGCTCCGATCATCGGCGCTGGCTTCATGTCGTCGGTAAAACGCAGGTAGCGCAGCCAGTGATCGTCGATATCGCTGATACCGAAGGTCGCGCCGCCCTGGAGGCCGCCGGCCAGTGTCAGCGCCCCGATGCGTTGCTCGGCATTGGCCGAGACAAAAGCGACGGGAATCTTCTGCCGGTAGGTGATGCCCTTTTCTCCGTCCACAAAGTTGCCAACGGTGTCGTGCAGGGAATAGCTGGAATAGACGTAGCTGCCGCCATAGGCGCTCCACTGAACGTCCGAATAGCCAAGGCCACCGCCAAGAGCGAGCCTTGTGCTGTCTGTCTGATAAATCGTCCTGTCGGCTTCGATGGTACTGCTGAGATAATGGTCGAGTTTCGTATCGGGATGAACGGACTGGTGACTCCAGTCATCGATGGAATAGTCCATCCAGTCCCGGTCGACCATGTGACCGTCGCCCTTCATGCCGAAGTCGAGCTTTCCCTTGAGGCGCCAGTTGTAGCCGAGTTCAAGCGTGGCTCCCATCTTGGCGGTCGGGACGTTCTTGCTTTCCCAGTCTAGCTGGCTAAGCTTATGACCTCCGTCATAGACATATTCTCCGGCCTGGAGATTGGTGAGGCCGATGCCTGCAAAGGCGCTCACCGAGCCATCGGAGGAGGAGTAGAAATTGTCCTGGGCGCGAGCGGGCAGCACCGTGACCAATACGGCTGACGCAATCAGCGGTAAATGGCAAAAACGAATCGGCATGTCCCGCAACCCTTTGTTGTTCAAGGGAAGGTTGCCTCGGAATGGTTAATGATTGGCTACAGCATGTCGCGCAAAAGTGTGCAGCGGTTTTGCGGCAACGACATGTGATGAAACAACGACTTAAAGCGTAGAGAGCGAATCTGAAAGATCGCGACACGCTTTAGCATAAGGTATGCCGTGGCATGCTGCGTCCTCAGAATGCGATGGCGGCAGCGTCCTCTTCTGAGAGATTGGCAACGGATGGCGCGGTACGAACCATCTCGTATTTGACCTGCGTCACCTTCACGGCGCGATACCAGTCGACGAGATCGCCCCAGGGGTCGTTGATCTTGCCGAGACCGGCGATGAAGGCCGCAATGGTGCCGACTTCTGTCTGGCCGGTGACGACGAAATAGCCGCCAAGAGCGAGAATTCCGGCATAGCCGAGCTGGGTGAGGAAGTTCATCAGGAAGTTCATGGTGAACTTGATCTTGTAGACACCCATGTTGAGCGCAAAGATCTGCTCGATCCGCCTGTCCTGTACGCCATCCGCGTCAAGTGCCGCGCCGCGCTCGACGATACCCGCACTCATCTGCCGGGTGACGTTGATCTTCGCGCCGACCCGTCGGTTGATGGCCGATTGCATCAAGGGCACGAAGCCGATCTGCGGGCAGAATACCAGCACCACCACGAGGGCCATTATCGGCTGGAGATAGATCAGATAGCCCGTGACGGACATGAGAATGCCAGCCTGCAGCAGCGGCTCCGAAATCGCGCCACCGACAAAGCCGCCGATCGGCTCCGCCTCGGCGATCACGATCGAGAGTTCCGCTCCCTCCTTGGTGATATCCACGGCATCAGGATTGGCGGTATCGGCTACGAAGACGACGCGACGCAGCCAGCGAACGGACCGCTCGCCGATCCAGTTTCGGTAGATGTTCAGCGCGAGCTTCACGGATCCCTCCGCGAGGACGCAAAGGAGATAAAGGCTTACCAGCGTGACGATGGCGCTGAATGGCTTGAGGTTGGTCGCGTCGTTGACGATCCGTCGCTGGATTTCGAGAGGAACGGTGCCGAGCAGAAAAAGCAAAATGGAAAGGATGGCGATAGCGACCTGATGCAGGCCACTGACCCGCCAGACGAAGCGATAAAGTGAAGTCGGCACCGCGATTCCCTGCGTTCTCAATCTATGAGGGAGGAATGTTGCTCGCGGATGTCAGGCTTTTCAAGCGGCCTGCTTACCGCAGCTATCAGAATGCGCCGATCAGCTTGTCGTCCGGCCGAACCGTGTCCTGCTGCTCTCGAACGGCATGGCCGTCTTCCATGCGGATCTTGCCTTCGGCCATAAGCTTCAAAGCAAGCGGATAGAGCTTGTGTTCGACGGTCAGCACTCTCGCCGCAAGACTGTCGGCCGTATCCCCGGTGACCACCGGAACGGCGGCCTGCGCGAGGATCGGGCCTTCGTCCATGCCTTCAGTGACGAAGTGCACCGTGCAGCCGGCGATCCGCATGCCAGCATCGATGGCCCGCTGATGGGTATGCAGGCCCGGGAAGAGCGGCAGAAGGGAAGGGTGTATGTTGATGATTCGGCCTTCGAGACGCTGGATGAACTCTCCCGACAGCAGCCGCATGTAGCCCGCAAGGCAGACGATATCCGGCGACAGGGTTTCGAGCGTGGCGAGGATCGCTGCTTCGTGTTCCGCCTTGCTGGCGTAGTCGCGGCGTTCGAAGGTGAAGGTGGCGATGCCGCGCTCGGCGGCCTTCGCCAATCCACCCGCCGACGACTTGTCGGAGATGACGGCAACCACTTCGGCCGGGAAGTCCCGCGCCTCACAGGCGGTGGCGAGCGCCAGCATGTTGGAACCGCCGCCCGAAATCAAGACGACGACGCGTTTGCGCGGCGTTGTCATAGGGCGAGGACACCCTGATAGCGCGTGCCGGGTTCACCCTCTGCGCGCGCGACCATCCGGCCGAGCGGAATGACGGTCTCGCCTTCTGCCGCGAGTACAGCCGAGACGCGCTCGGCATCCGCTGCCGCGACAACGACTATCATGCCGATACCGCAGTTGAAGGTGCGCAGCATTTCGTTCTGGGCGACGCCACCGGTCTTTGCCAGCCAGGAGAAGACGGCCGGCGGCTTGATGGCGCCAAGGTCGATTTCTGCGGCAAGATGCTTCGGCAGGACGCGCGGAATGTTCTCCGGGAAGCCGCCGCCGGTGATATGTGCCAGCGCCTTGAGCGCACCTGTCTCGCGGATCGCCTTGAGAAGGGGCTTCACATAGATGCGGGTCGGTTCCAGCAGGGCCGCGCCGAGCGTCTTGTCGCCATCGAAGGGCGCCTTGTCGTCCCAGGAGAGACCCGACAGGGTGACGATCTTGCGGACCAGCGAAAAGCCGTTGGAGTGAACGCCGGAGGAGGAGAGGCCGAGAATGACGTCACCTTCCGCGATATCGCCTGCCGGCAGGAGCTTGCCGCGTTCGGCGGCACCGACGGCAAAGCCGGCAAGGTCATAGTCGCCGCCCGCATACATGCCGGGCATTTCGGCGGTTTCCCCACCGATCAGTGCGCAGCCCGCCTCGCGGCAGCCGGCGGCGATGCCGCCGACAATGGCCGCGCCCTGTTCGGGATCGAGCTTGCCGGTCGCGAAATAGTCGAGGAAGAGCAGCGGCTCTGCGCCCTGCACCACGAGATCGTTGACGCACATGGCGACGAGGTCGATGCCGACGGTATCGTGGATGCCCGCGTCGATGGCGATCTTCAGCTTGGTGCCGACGCCGTCATTGGCCGCAACGAGGATCGGGTCGTTGAAGCCTGCGGCCTTGAGGTCGAACAGGCCGCCGAAGCCGCCGATCTCGCCGTCAGCGCCGGGACGCCGCGTGGAGCGGACCGCCGGCTTGATCTTCTCGACCAAAAGGTTTCCGGCATCGATGTCAACGCCGGCGTCGCTATAGGTCAGACCGTTCTTTCCAGACTGGCTCATCCCGTGTCTCCGATGGGTATCGATTATGCGGCTGGCAATTGCATGAAGAGGCTCGACATGCAAGTCGCGAGGCTGGATTCGCGATGTTTTCCGGCTGTTTTCGCAAGAGACTTAAATAGTGAGGACTGCCGCTGCCGCGTGTTCTGTCCGTAAGCCATCTTGCCCGCGCTTTGCGCATACCCTAATTCCTATGACAGGCTTGTCGCATATTCGCGCGAGACCGCAGCGCAGTACGCGCGACGAGAGGAATGCTTCATGGTGCATCATATCAGCGGAACGGGTCTGCGGCGTCAGTTGCTGTTCTGGCTTGCTGCCCTCATCGTTTTCGTCTTCTTCCTTATGACGTTCCGGGCGATCCTTTTGCCTTTCATTGCGGGCATGGCGCTGGCCTATTTTCTCGATCCCGTCGCAGACCGGCTGGAGCGCCTTGGCCTCAGCCGCATGATGGCGACGGTGGTCATCCTGACGGCTTTCGTCATCGTTTTCGTGCTGTCGCTGATGATCATCATTCCGATCCTGGCGAGCCAGCTCAACCAGTTCATCCAGCACATTCCCGGCTATGTCACGGAATTACAGGAATTCATCGCCACGTCGAACGCCGCCTGGCTGCCGCAATGGCTGAATTCCCAGATGGACACGATCAAGGAGAATTTCTCCAAATATCTGTCCGAGGGCGTCGGCTTCATCGGAACTCTGTTCGGCCAGATCTGGAATTCCGGCAAGGCGCTGGTGGATGTCGCCTCGCTTCTGGTCGTGACCCCGGTCGTCGCCTTCTACCTGCTCCTCGACTGGGACAGGATGATCGCCAAGGTCGATAGCTGGATACCGCGCAACAATGTGGCCACCGTCCGCGAAATCGCGACCGAACTGGACAGCACCATCGCCGGCTTCGTGCGCGGGCAGGGTTCGCTCTGCCTGATCCTAGGTATCTATTATGCAGTCGGCTTGTCGCTGATCGGGCTGAACTTCGGCCTGCTGATCGGCTTCTTCACCGGCATGATCAGCTTCATTCCCTATGTCGGTTCCACCGTCGGTCTGCTGCTTGCGGTCGGCGTTGCGCTGGTGCAGTTCTGGCCGGATTACGTCCACCTCATCATCGTGGCGGTGTTCTTCTTCTCCGGCCAGTTTATCGAAGGCAATATCCTGCAGCCGAAGCTTGTCGGCCAGAGCGTCGGCCTGCATCCCGTGTGGCTGATGTTTGCGCTGTTTGCCTTCGGCGCGCTGTTCGGTTTCGTCGGCGTTCTTGTCGCGGTTCCGGCGGCAGCCGCCATCGGCGTGCTTGTCCGTTTTGCGCTGGCAAGATATCTTGAGAGTGATTTGTATTACGGGCAGACGGCTGCCGACGGCGAGCCGCCCGTGAAGGATGTTTCAGAGAAGTAAATGAGTGAGATCAAGAAGGTCGCGTCGCGGCGCAGCATCGCCGAACAGCTTCCGCTCGCCTTCGATCACGGCAAGGCGACGGGACGTGACGATCTGCTGGTATCGGACCGCCTCGAGGCGGCCGTCGCAATAATCGATTCATGGCCTGAATGGCCGTCGCCCGTTGTGGTCTTGATGGGACCCGAGGGATCGGGCAAATCGCATCTGGTCGATATCTTTCGGCAGCAGAGCGGGGCGGCTGACGTCCATCCGCAGGCTGGAGCCGATGCCTCCCGTCAGGCGGAAACCGGACCGGTGGTGTTTGAGGATGCGGACAGGGAAGGCTTTGACGAGGTCGAGCTTTTCCATCTCATCAACACCGTGCGTGAGCATGGCACCAGCCTGCTGATGACGTCGCGCACCTGGCCGCCGTCGTGGAATGTCGCGCTGCCGGACCTGCGTTCGCGCCTGAAGGCTGCGACCATGGTGGAGATCGGAAGCCCCGATGAGGCGCTGCTTTCGCAGGTCATGGTGAAACTGTTCGCCGACCGCCAGCTTTACGTCGATGACAAGATTGTAGGTTATATCGTGCAGCGCATGGAGCGATCCTTCTCCGCGGCGCAGGATATCGTGGAGAGGATCGACCGGCTGGCACTGGCGCGTCGAACACGGATAACCCGCACACTGGCCGGGGAGGTTCTGAACGAGCTCTACGCGACCAGCGGATCGGAGTGACTGTCACAGGACTGTCGTCAAACTGTTATAATTGGCGTGGGAAACCGATAAAGGGATGGAAGACATGGATTCTGTGGTAAGCGACGCGGCCGACGTATCAGACGCCGAGGTGACGGCCACGGACGAGCTCCTGTCGAGTTCCGACCGGTTCATCAACCGCGAATTTTCGTGGTTGCAGTTTAATCGCCGCGTGCTGGAAGAGACCCTGAATACCGCCCATCCGCTGCTGGAGCGTGTCAGGTTCCTGTCGATTTCCTCCACCAATCTCGATGAATTCTTCATGGTGCGCGTCGCCGGCCTCGAAGGTCAGGTTCGCCAGGGCATCACCATCAAGAGCCCGGATGGCAAGACGCCGGCTGAGCAGCTTGACGAAATCCTCAAGGAAATCGACAACCTGCAGATGGAGCAGCAGGCGTCGCTGGCGGTGCTGCAGCAGTATCTTGCCAAGGAAGACATCCTGTTCGTGCGCCCGGCCGCGCTGTCTGCGGAAGATCGCAGCTGGCTCGAAACCTCGTTCGAGGAATCGATCTTCCCGGTGCTGACGCCGCTGTCGATCGATCCGGCCCATCCGTTCCCCTTCATTCCCAATCTCGGCTTCTCGATGGGGCTGCAGCTGGAGAGCAAGCGCAATCGAGAGCCGATGACGGCGCTGCTGCGCCTGCCGCCGACGCTCGACCGTTTCATCCGCCTGCCGGACGAGAAGACGACCATCCGTTACATCACGCTGGAAGATGTCGTCGGCCTGTTCATTCACCGCCTTTACCCCGGCTATGAAGTGACCGGCTTCGGCACCTTCCGCATCATTCGCGACAGCGATATCGAAGTCGAGGAAGAGGCCGAGGATCTGGTGCGCTTCTTCGAGACGGCGCTAAAGCGTCGCCGCCGCGGATCGGTGATCCGCATCGAGGTCGATTCCGAAATGCCGGTCTCGCTGCGCCAGTTCGTGGTGCATGAACTGGCCGTTCCCGATAATCGTGTGGCGGTTCTGCCGGGTCTGCTGGCGCTTAATACGCTTTCCGAGATTACCAAAGCTCCGCGTGACGATCTGCGTTTCGAGCCATACAACGCCCGCTTCCCGGAGCGTGTGCGCGAGCATGCCGGCGATTGCCTTGCCGCCATCCGCGAAAAAGACATGGTGGTTCATCACCCCTATGAAAGCTTCGACGTCGTCGTGCAGTTCCTGCTGCAGGCAGCTCGCGATCCCGACGTGCTGGCGATCAAGCAGACGCTCTACCGCACCTCGAACGACAGCCCGATCGTTCGCGCCCTGGTCGATGCGGCCGAGGCCGGCAAGTCGGTGACCGCGCTGGTCGAACTGAAGGCTCGCTTTGACGAAGAAGCCAACATCCGCTGGGCACGCGACCTTGAGCGCGCTGGCGTGCAGGTGGTCTTCGGCTTCATCGAACTCAAGACCCACGCCAAGATGTCAATGGTGGTGCGTCGCGAGGACGGCAAGCTCCGCACCTACTGCCATCTCGGCACCGGCAACTATCATCCGGTGACGGCGAAGATCTATACGGACCTTTCCTTCTTCACCTGCAATCCGAAGATCGCCCACGACATGGCGAACATCTTCAACTTCATCACCGGCTATGGCGAGCCGGAAGAGAGCATGAAGTTGGCCGTTTCTCCCTACACGCTGCGTCCGCGCATCCTGCGGCACATCGAGGAGGAGATCGTCCACGCCCGCAATGGCGCGCCAGCGGCGATCTGGATGAAGATGAACTCGCTGGTGGACCCGGAGATCATCGACGCGCTCTATCGCGCCAGCCGCGCGGGCGTCGATGTCGATCTGGTCGTTCGCGGCATCTGCTGCCTGCGCCCGCAGGTGCCGGGCCTTTCCGACAATATCCGCGTCAAGTCGATCGTCGGCCGCTTCCTCGAGCACAGCCGCATCTTCTGCTTCGGCAATGGTTACGGCCTGCCTTCGGAGAAGGCGCTGGTCTATATCGGCTCGGCCGACATGATGCCGCGCAATCTGGACCGGCGCGTCGAAACGCTGGTGCCGCTTACCAACCCTACCGTGCATGAACAGGTTCTATCACAGATTATGCTGGGCAATCTGATTGACAACCAGCAGAGCTACGAGATATTGGCCGACGGGACGTCAAGGCGCATGGAAGTACGCCCCGGCGAGGAGCCTTTTAACGCGCAGCACTATTTCATGACCAATCCGAGCCTTTCTGGACGTGGTGAGTCATTGAAATCGAGCGCGCCGAAACTGATTGCCGGTATCATATCCGGTCGGAAACGCTAAACTGGTACTTCATGACAAGATCTGAAGCGCAGGGGCGCTTGCCCGGCATTGCCCCTGTTTCCGTTGTCGATATTGGCTCGAATTCGATCCGTCTCGTTGTCTACGAGGGTCTTTCCAGAGCTCCGACGGTGCTTTTTAACGAAAAGGTGCTTTGCGGTCTCGGCAAGGGGCTGGCGTCCAGCGGCCGCATGGACGACGAGGGTGTTACGCGCGCGCTTGCCGCCCTTCGCAGGTTCGGCGCGCTCTCGCGTCAGGCTCGTGCCACGGCGATGTATGTGCTGGCGACGGCTGCCGCTCGCGAGGCGGCCAACGGTCCGGAGTTCATCCGCAGGGCAGAAGAGATTCTCGATCACGAGGTGATCGTTCTGACCGGCGAGGAAGAGGCGCTTTATTCCGCTCTCGGCATCGTCAGCGGCTTCCACGATCCTGACGGGATCGCGGGCGACCTCGGCGGCGGTTCGCTGGAACTGATCGATATCAAGGGCCGCGAACTCGGCAAGGGCATCACGCTACCGCTCGGCGGCCTGCGCCTGTCGGAAACCGTGGGCGGTTCGCTGTCCAAGGCGCGCGCCTTTGCGCGCAAGCAGATCAAGGGCGCGAAGCTTCTCGAAAAGGGCGCTGGACGCACCTTCTATGCAGTCGGCGGTACCTGGCGAAACATCGCTAAGCTGCATATGGAACTGCGCAAGTATCCGCTTCACATGATGCAGGGCTACGAACTGCCCTACGACGAGATCGTCTCCTTCCTCGAAGAGGTGGTATCCGGCGCGAATTCGCGCGATCCGGCATGGGCTTCGATTTCCAAGAGCCGTCGCTCGCTGCTTCCCTTCGGCGCCATCGCCATGCAGGAAGTGCTGGAGGCGATGAAGCCCGCACGGGTCTCCTTCTCCGCGCAGGGCGTTCGCGAAGGCTATCTCTTCTCGCTACTTTCCGAAGAGGATCAGGCGCTGGATCCGCTGCTGACCGCAGCCGATGAACTCGCCATCCTGCGCGCCCGCTCGCCCGAGCATGCGCGCGAGCTTGCCGAATGGACGGGCCGGATGATGCCCTTTTTCGATATCGTCGAAACCGAAGAGGATATGCGATATCGCCGGGCGGCCTGCCTGCTGGCGGATCTCAGCTGGCGTGCCCATCCTGACTATCGCGGGCTGCAGGCGCTCAACATCATTGCGCACTCGTCCTTTGTCGGTATCACCCATCCCGGCCGTGCCTTCATCGCGCTAACCAACTATTATCGCTTCGAAGGCCTCTACGACGACGGTCGCACCGGTCCACTGGCGACCATTGCGACCGAGCGCCTGCTTGAGCGCGCCAAGCTGCTCGGCGGCATGCTGCGCGTGGTCTATCTCTTCTCGGCATCGATGCCCGGCATCGTTCACGATCTGGCCTTCCGCCGGTCGGAACGTCCCGATCTGGACCTCGAATTCGTCGTACCTCACGCCTACAGCGATTTCGCCGGCGAGCGCCTCCACGGTCGCCTCCAGCAATTGGCGAAGCTGACGGGCAAGCGACTGGCTTTCGTTTTCGAATAGTGAGGAAACGGTGTTGCCGAAGTCGGTGCGGTCCCTATCCAGGGCTTTCCGATGGTGGTTCTCAAGCTCCGGTATTCGATCAGGGGCAGCCTGGCCTTTCAGGTTCCGAGAAAATACGCCCAATTCCGGTCGTTGTGTTCCTTGCTGAGCGCTTTAGCCTGCGGTCATCGATAGGACGAGGTGCATGTCGCGATGACCTACGAAATCACCATCACCAACACGCAATCCCAGTCCGGCAATATTGCCTTCTTTCAGAAGGCGCCGAATGTGGGGAGTTATCAAACCATCGCCTGGAAGGTTCAGCCGCCCGGTTCCGCCCCGATCGGTTGGAAACCCGATTACGGCATCGATCCGAATTATTATAGCCCGTCGTTGACTGTCGCCGAAAAGCCACCTCAACAGGGGTTGGCCGGAGGGATTACCTACGATGCGAATGGCAATATCCAGCTCTTGGATATCCAGATCGGATCGAGTTTCTGGCTGAAGCCTGAATGATCCGATGGATCTGGAATGAATCGGGAGGCCGACAGCAGCGGAGCCGTCGGCCTCTTTTCGTTTTCGACTGCTCTTACTTGGCAGAGAGGAATTCGCCGACTTCGAGCAGGACGAACTCGTTGTCGTCGGCCTTGTCTAGGGCGCGACCGGCCGAGAACGGCAGGTTGTTGTCGTTGCCAACGACGATGTGGGTCGGATCGACCACGTCGACGTTTTCGATGGTGACGAAAGGCATGTCGTAGAAGCCTTCACCGCCGCCTTGGCGCTTCTTGTTGTCCGGATCGGAGATCTTCATGAGATCGATGTAGCCGATCTTGCGAACGGCCTTGCCGACGTTCTCATCGGTCATTTCGATCTTGTAGATGCGCTTGTGCTTGGCCGGAACGGCAAAGCAGGTCGGCTCGGGCTTCTTCGGATCGGCGCAAGCCTTTTCGACCGTGCCGGCGCCGTTGTCACGCTCGATGACGAGGGCTGTGGTGCGATCGATCATGTTGAAGTCGCCGATGGCTTCACCGCCTTCAGACAGCGGATAGAGCCACGAACGGCCGGTCCAGGCCTTGGAGGCGACATCGAGTTCGATGATGCGCAGAGCCGTCAGGCCGTCAGCCTTTTCGACGGAACCGTCTTCGAGGAAGAGCGGGCCTTCGAGCAGGCCATAGAGCTTGGAGCCGTCCTTCGACATTGCGAGGCCTTCATAGCCGCCGGAACGTTTCAGGTTGAAGGCCGCCATCTTGGCGATCGGGTTGGCCGGAACGACGAGCGTCGGATTGTCGGGCGACTTGACTTCAGTCTCGCCGGCCTTGGTCGAGATGACGTCAGTCAGCTTGCCGTCTTTCGTGAACTTCAGGATGTAGGGACCGAACTCTTCGCCGATCCAGAAGCCATCGGCGACTGGCTGGATCGATTCGACGTCGAAGTCGGCGCCGGTGAGGTAGCGCTGCTCGGCACCTTCCATGACGATCGGGAAGGGAGCTTTCTTGTCTGGGTCGGAGAGGAATACGGTTTCAAGACGCTCGACCTTGCCGGCATCCCAGTCGAACTTGATGTGATGCAGCATCAGCATGGCGTCGCTGGAGTTGATCTTCGAGCCGAAGCCGTTGTCGGAAAGGCTCCAGAAGGTGCCGTCTTCCATGGTCTTGATGCCGGAGAAGCCCTGCACGGCCTGGCCGTCGAACGGCATGGAAAGGCCGGTCGGACGAACGCCATCCTTGCCCGGAACGGTGCCGAGGCCTTCGGCGCGCTTGCGGTCAGCCGTGGTGAACTTGGCCGAAGTCTTCAGATGGGCCGGAGCATCGGCGGGAGCGGCGATGATCGTGTTGGCCGGAAGGATTGCGTGGGAAACGAGTTTCGCCGGGAAGGCGACCTCGTCGGCAAAGGCCGGAGCGGCGAGAAGGAAAAGGGATACGGAGGCAAAGAGATGTTTTTTCACGGCGTCACCCATTCGTGGGAAGGTTTGAGACGCGGCATGCTTAAGGAGCGCCCATGTCAGGGCGATTGCCGTTCAATGAAGTTTCGGTGACTGTCGCTCAGGCGTTCTGCATCCGCTCATTCATCGACAAGATCACCAAGGGAGCCCGGATGCATGGATAAGGTCAAGCAGGGCGCTGATGCCGAGAGGCAGCAGGGTGATGGCAGCGCTGACGGGCGTCGCGAACCCGAGCACCAGCGAGGTGGCAAGGCTCGCCAGCAGATAAAGGCCCCAGGCCAGCTTCTGCCGGGTCATGAGGCCGGCGATGCCGAGGGCAAGATTGACCAGCAGCAGCGAGATGGCGATTGCCGAGGCGAGCGGCGGCGACATGAAGCCGCGCCGCCTCAGATCGGCAGTGGCCAGTGCAAGCACTGCGGTGGCGATGACGAGCCCGACCAGTTTTCTCGATGACAGAATTCCGGACAATCAGGCCTCCAGAGCCAGAACCGCGAAGCTCGCGAGCCAGTGTTTGCCCATATAGTCACCGGCGACATGGGGCAGGGACGCGGCAAGATGCCGATCGGCGGCCGCTTGCAGGACAGCATGGCGCGGGTCGTTCACGGGGAGTGTGCCGGCGAGTGAGCGAAAGCACCATGCACGACTGAGGTTCAGCCCATCCAGATGGGCAATCTTGCCGTCGGATCGGTCCGAGACGCTCGCGGGAGAAAACAGCGTCGTCGGCTGCCTCTCTGCAAGCCTCGGCAGGAATTTGCTCAACCAGTCCGCGAACGTTTCGACAGGCAGAAGGCGGCGCATGCATTCCGCCTCGGCAAGGGCAGATGACAGGAAATCGTCACCGGACGGCTCTCCCCAGGCAGGGCAGTCCCGGTCCTCGCCATACCAGCGAACAGCCATTGCGCGGAGAAGATCGATGAATGTTTGGTCGTTGACTGCCGTACCATAATCAGCCGCCAGCCGGATAGCGAAGGCCGTGTTGAAATGTGTTCCGACACGAACCGGATAGGTGGCGAGAGGCAGGAAATCCTTGAAGTAACCGGCGATAAGTCCGGAGAGGGGCCGGAGGATATCCGCGAACCGGCGCTCCTCCATGACTTCCAGTTCCGCCGCGAGCTTCAGCAGCCAGCCCCAGCCATAGGGCCGCTCGAAACCGCGCGACACGGGCCGCTCGAAGAGTGCGACTTCCCCGGCGACAGCGTCTCTGGTCAGCCGTCGGTCGAAAAGGCCGCGAATCTCAGGCGCGGCCGGGAGATCGGCGAAGCGGTTGATGAGGCGGGCAAGCATCCAGTAGCCGTGCGCACAGGAATGCCAGTCATAGCTGCCGAAGAAGACCGGGTGCGTCTCGCGGGGTGAACGCACATTATCGGGGTTGCCGAAGACGAAGCCCGGCTTGTGGGGGTATTCCCGCTCGACATGGGAAAGCGCGATACGCGCAAACTTTTCAGCCGTTTGCAGGTCGAGTTCAAGCGTCTGCGACATCGCCATCTCCCCTCGCATCGAAGGCATCGCCCCAATCCGCACGACGGGCCGCCTTGAAGATTGCTCCGTCGCGACGGCTGACGGTGATCTCCGAGGCGCTGCCGTCGGTACGACAGAGCTTCAGCCGTCCAACGCCACCGGAAATCCTCGGCGGAGCCAGAACCCGGGCTTCCGGCGGTTCTGCGGAATGCCGCGAGGCGGCGATGAAGATGTATTTCTCGTCTTCCCACGGCACCTCTCCCTGCTTGGCGAGGCGATGCACGCGCGAGCGTGCGACGCGGCGGGAGAAGTGACACCAGTCCGGCGCTTCGATGGGGCAGGCCGCCGCATGCGGGCAGGGGGCCACGATATGGGCGCCTGCCTCCAGCAACGTCGCGCGCGCCGTCAGAATGCGCCGCCAGCCGGCTGGTGTTCCGGGTTCCACGATGACGATGGTGTGGCCGGTCAGTGCCCAGAGCCGGGAAATTGCTGCCGGTATGGCGTTCTCGGCTATCTCGTCCAGCACATAGGCGAGCGTCACGAGGTCAGCAGAGGGAAGCTGCGGAATGGAACCGGTGAGATCGCCTGCGAGCCACTGGCAATCCACTCGTCCAGCCTTGGCGAGCGCATCACCGACCGAGCGTATCGCGGCACTTGCCTCGACGAGGCTTGCCCGCCTGAGCTCCGGCCAGCAATCGGCCGCAGCCCAGAGGGCGGTGCCCGGACCTGCACCGACATCGATCAGGCTTTCCGGCGCGAAGGAGGGCGATGCTTCCTCGACCATGGAAAGGGCGGCGCGAACGGCTGCGAAGGTGGCGGGCAGGCGGGTGGCGAGATAAGCCTTGGCGGCCAACTCTCCATCGATGTGGAACTTGCCGTCGCGCACCTCGCGGCGATAGCGGTCGGAAAGCTTCTCGCTTGCGCGTTGCAGCCGCTCCAGCGGTTCGCGGGCAAGTATCTGGTCTACGGCGGCACGGAGCGGAGCGGGGAGTTCCACGGCGATGACCTCAGTTTCGCGCCGACCACTCGGGGCGCAGGATCGACATCATGACCAGATCGGCACGGTTGCCATCAGGAAGCAATGCGGATTGCCGCTTGGCACCTTCCTCAACAAAGTCGTTTTTCCGGTAGACGGAAAGCGCCCGCTCATTCCCGCGAACCACGGTGAGCCAAAGACGGAAGGTTTCCGTTTTGCGAAAGACGAAATCGACTGCGCTGCTCAAAAGCTGCGAGCCGTAGCCTTGATCCGGAACAGCCACCGCAATCCTTTTGATGCAGACATTGCCGTCCCGATTGTCGAGGTCCTTGAGAATCGCGAAGCCGACCGGCACCCCGTTCGTGTCTTCGCCGATCAGATAGGCGAAGGCTTCACTCGTCAGGTATGCCTTGTGCTCCTCCGCGCTATAACGACCGATGAAGTAGTCGTAGCCCGGCAGACGTTCGGTTTCCATGATGAAACCGATGTCGTCAGGCGATGCGCGTCGCAGAGCCGGCATCCGCTCAGAATTCCACCGCTTCGACGCGCTTGTCGACGAAGCGCAGGCCGACGCCGCCGGAAATCAGCTTCAGTGCCAGATCCCCGAACAGTTCCCGACGCCAGCCCTGCAGGGCCGGAACGTCGGCCTTCTCGCCTTCGGCCGCGATCTTTTCCAGATCGTCGCTGTTGGCGATCACCTTGGAGGCGACGCCATGCTTTTCCGAGGTCAGGCGCAGCAGCACCTTGAGAAGCTCGACGGCAGCCTGAGCACCTTCCGGTGCATGATTGTGACGCTGGACGTGCGGCATGTCGGACTTCGGAAGCGCAAGCGCAGCGTTGACCTGTTCGATGATGGCTGCACCGGAGGAGGAGCGTTCCCAGCCCTTCGGGATGGTACGCAGGCGGCTGAGAGCCTCCGTGTCCTTCGGCTGCTGCTGGGCGATTTCGTAGATCGCGTCGTCCTTCAGCACGCGGGAGCGCGGCACGTTGCGATTGCGCGCCTCGCGTTCGCGCCATGCGGCGACATATTGCATGACGGCGAGTTCCTGCGGCTTGCGCAGCCGCATCTTCAGCCGTTGCCATGCATCGTCGGGATGCAGGTCGTAGGTTTCGCGCGATTCGAGAATGGCCATCTCTTCCGTCAGCCATTCGGCGCGACCATCTCGCTCCAGATCGGACTTGAGCTTGAGGTAGACGTCACGCAGATGGGTGACGTCGGCCAGCGCATAATCGAGCTGCTTGTCGGAAAGCGGGCGACGGCTCCAGTCGGTGAAGCGCGAAGTCTTGTCGATATGGACGTTTTTCACCTTCTGCACGAGCTGGTCGTAGGAGACGCTGTCGCCGAAGCCGCAGACCATCGCCGCCACCTGGGTGTCGAAGATCGGATGCGGGATCAGGTTGCCGAGATGGAAGATGATTTCGATGTCCTGCCGGGCGGCATGGAACACCTTCACCACCGAATCATCGGCCATCAGGGTGAAGAAGGGGGCAAGATCGAGACCCTTGGCCAGCGGATCGACGATCACTTCAAGATCGGGGCTGGCCATCTGGATAAGGCAGAGTTCCGGCCAAAACGTTGTTTCCCGGAGAAATTCGGTATCGATCGTAATGAAATCCGATTGGGCGAGCTTGAGGCACGCTTCCTCTAATGCGGCGGTAGTTTCAATCATTTCGGCTCGGTCATGTAAGAAAGGTTGTTAACCTTAGTTCTCCTTTCGACCGTGGATGTCAATACGAACGGGCATCCGTCGCGGTGCATGCGACAGTTGCTCCCCGTTTTCGCAATTTGCCGCCATGGAGTGTGGTGCGACCTACTTTCTATTGCGCAGGGCGGCAATGTTGTCGCGATGAACGCGCTCATAGGGTTCGAAATAGATGACGCTGCCATGAGCTAGTTCCGGGGCGATGAAATCAGCAAGACTGGTCTTGTCGAGATTGGGATCGGCAACGTTATCCATCAGGCGCTGGAGGTAGTCACGGTTCGCCTGTATCAGGTCCGGCGCATAACTGCCGCCACCGATCCGCTGCTCCGAGCCGTGGTTCGGCAGAATATGGCGGATGGGAAGCCCGGCGAGTCGGTCAAGTTCCTCGATGTGACGAAGCGTATGCTCCGGTTCGGAAATATAGGTGACCGTATCCTCCAGCGTATCGCCGGCAAGAAGGACGCCGATATCGGGCAGGAAGAGAACTGTTCCGTCCGCGCTGTGGATATCGAACTGCAGGAGTTCGACGTTCCATTTGCCGACATCGAGCTCGAGCCGCTCATTGAAAAGAGTGTTCGGCATCACGACGGGATCGATGGACGGGTTCTTTGCGGCGAGAACTGCGGCGTTGTCGGCCATCGCCTGTGCCGTCAGCCGGCTGGCTATGATTTCGCAGTCGGCAAAGACCGCGTTGCCGGCGATATGATCGGTGTGCCAGTGGCTGAGCACCACGCGAATGCGGGAGACGCCAAGCCCTTCCAGATGACGCCGTACGGCGCGGGCGTGATCGAGGGAAATATGGGTGTCGTAGACGAGGGCTTCATTGCCGGAAACGATGGCGTAGCTGGCGACGCCGAGGCTGTAGGCGCCATCGTCCAGCCAGTTTCGCTCAGGCGAACGTAGGCGTCTGCCGGGAATGCGACCGTCGTAATAGGCGAAGAGTCCGGGATAGGGCTCAAGGATACGGAGCGTGGCGGCAAGGTCGGTCACGGCAGCTTCCTGCGCTGGTGTCGTCGCAGGTTGATGCCTGTGTGGGCTGTCCGCTGTCAAGTCACGCAATCGGCCATATGGCTGGATGAAGCGCGTCAGACGACCCGAACGTAGCTGGTCATGCCGGTCTTCTGGTGCTCGATGATGTGGCAATGCAGGACCCAGTTACCGGGATTGTCCGCGACCACCGCCAACTGCACCTTTTCGTCGGGCAGGACGAGATAGGTGTCGGAGACGAGAGGCGAAACCGGTCCCTTGGATGACGAGATGACCTTGAAGTTCATGCCGTGGATGTGGATCGGATGCGCGTGCGGCGTCACGTTTTCCAGATTGAACATGTAGGTCTTGCCGAGCTTCATTTCGGCCAGCGGATCCATCGGGTCGGCGCTGTCGCCGGGGTAGGGCACCTTGTTGATAGCCCAGAAGGAATAGCCCAGCGAACCGCAGATCGAGTCTTTTGCCGCATTCTCCGCGGTCGCGCTCAGCACGAGCGGAACCGGAATGGCATTGGCAAGGTCCGCCTCGACCGGAGGATTGGGAGCAAGCGGCGCTACATCGCCAAGGCTTCGCTTCAGGGACGAGCCGACGGAGCGAAGCCGGGCGACGATCTTCGGCGTCGAGGGCCTGATGTCCTCGAGTGCTGCTGTCTCGCCTTCCGTATCCGGCATGCGAACCACGAGATCGAGCCGCTGGCCGGGCGCGATGACCACGGTATCAAGCGGCATGTGCTCGGGAACAGGCTGACCGTCGATGGCGATGATGAGGGCTTCTGCGCCCACCATCTTCAGATTGAAGATGCGGGTGACGTCGGACACGAGGATGCGCAGGCGCACAAGGCCGCCTGCGGGCGCATCATAGCTCGGCTCGAGCTGCCAGTTGGCCGTGCGCACGGTGCCGAAAGTGCCGGTCTTGGCCGCGTCGCGTGCCTTGAACTGCTCTATGAACTGGCTGTTGCCGCCAAGCCGCCAGTCGCGAAGGTTGATCGCCACTTCCGCATCGAAAACGGGATCATCAGGGTCTTCGACAATGAACATGCCCGCGAGGCCCCGACCGATCTGCTCCAGCGTGTTGCAATGGGGATGGTACCAGTACGTACCCGAATCCGGCGGTGTGAAGGCATAGTCGAAGCTGTCGCCCGAATAGACATAGGGCTGTGTCAGGAAAGGAACGCCGTCCATGGCGTTGTCGATCCTGAGGCCATGCCAGTGGACGGTACTCGGCTCGTCCAGATTGTTGAGGAAACGGGCAGCGAAGGGCTCGCCGCGCCGTGCGCGAAGCACTGGAGGCGTGGCATCCGCCGCATCACCGCCGCCCAGACGATAATTCATGACGCCTTCGGTCACCGCTTTGCCATCGATCATGGCGCTTCGCCGGTAGGCTTCGAGCGTCACCGCGTCGGCGGCGGCAAGCGCATTGGTCAGGCGCGGCAGGAAGGCCATACCAGAGGCATAGGCGCCGGCGACGGCGGAAGCTTTGAGAAGATTGCGACGGGTGAGCAGAGCCATGGGGCTTCTCCTGCGAAAGAGCTTAAACCTCTTTAAACTTGAGGTGAAAAATCATCAATATCCCGACGGTGGCCAAACTGCCGCAGTCAGTCGTCTTTCTCGGTCGGCGGCGTCGCCAGCTTGTTGAAGAAGGTGGAGGTTCTGAGCAGGTTGCGGAACCGCTGGCGCCGGCTGCCTGTCGGGACGCCGCTGCGGGTTCCCATGCGCAGAACCGTGTAGGCCATGAAGGCGAAGAGCACCACCGTCGTATAGATGAAGAGCGCCTGCGGACCGAAGAGGTCGAGCATGAAGGATGCAAACAGTGGACCGATGACCGCGCCGATGGACCAGAAGAACAGCGTTCCGGCGGAAACCAGCGCATGCTGGCCGGGGGCGGCATGGTCGTTGGCGTGGGCCGAGCAGAGCGAGTAGAGCGGCATGCCGAAGGCGCCGAACACGAAGATGCCGACGAAGTTCAGCCACTCGTTCGTGCCGGCGACGAATGCGAGGAAAAGCCCCGCCGTGAAGGTGCCGAAGGCGGATATCAGGATGATGAACCGGCGGTCCAGCTTGTCGGAATAGTGCCCGAGCGGATATTGCAGCACGACGCCGGCGAAGATGCCGACGCTCATGAAGGTCGCGATCGAGGTGATCGACATACCGATGCCGTCGGCATAGATCGGTCCGAGCGAGCGGAAGCTTGAATTGGTAAGGCCGACGACGATGCAGCCGACGGTCGCCAGCGGCGAGACCTTCCACAGGACGCGCAGGTCGAAGCGAACGGCCTGCGGCGGGGAGGGGCTGGACCGGTCGGCAAACGAGATTGGCACCAGCGACAGCGTAAGCGCCATGGAGATGATGGCGAACAGCTCGAAGCCGCTGATGCCGACCGCCGGTATCATGTATTGCGCAAGAGTCACCGCGCCGAGATCGACGAAGCGGTAGATGGAGAGCGTTCTTGCCCGGGTATTGTTGGTGACTCGCGCATTCAGCCAGCTTTCGACGACGGCGAATAGGCCGGCGAAACAGAGGCCCTGGATAAGCCGCATCGTGAACCAGCTCGTCGGGTGAATGAAGAGCAGCATGGAAATGGAGGCCGCAGACGCGATGGCCGCCAGAGCACTGAATGTCCGGATATGCCCGATCGAACGGATGATACGGGTCACATAGATGCAGCCGATCGCAAAGCCAATATTGTAACCCGTCCCGATGATGCCGATGATCGACGTCGAGAAACCTTCCTGCAGCGCGCGAAGCGAGATGAAGGTGCCTTGCAGGCCGTTGCCGCCGATCAGGATGCCTGCGGTGATGAGAAGCGGGATGAGGGGGCGGATATCGTTCATTGTACCTGCACGCATGAGCGGCTATCGTGAGTCGTAACCGCCACAGGATGCCCCTTGTAGAGCAGAGGGTTGCGCTGTTACAGCGGAAATCTGGGCGACATATGCTCCAGCCTTGACAAATCGGACAGTACATGCGCTTTTCCGCCCGATTTTTATCGGTTGTCTATGGTCGCCCGCGCGCCTTTTCGGCCGTTACCTTAGTCCAGGAAAGCTCTGAAAAATGCACCGTTACCGCAGCCACACCTGCGCCGCCCTTCGCAAGTCCGATGTGGGCGCAACCGTCCGTCTCTCCGGCTGGGTCCATCGTGTTCGTGACCACGGTGGCGTTCTGTTCATCGACCTCCGCGACCATTATGGCGTCACCCAGGTCGTGGCCGATCCCGACAGCCCGGCCTTCAAGCTGGCCGAAACCGTTCGTGGCGAATGGGTGATCCGCATCGACGGCGTCGTCAAGGCTCGTACCGACGACACCGTCAACAAGAACATGCCGACGGGGGAAATCGAACTCTACGCGCAGGAAATCGAAGTTCTTTCCGCCGCCAAGGAATTGCCGCTGCCGGTCTTTGGCGAGCCGGATTATCCCGAAGACGTTCGCCTCAAGTACCGCTTCCTCGACCTGCGTCGCGAGACGCTGCACAAGAACATCGTCAAGCGCACCAAGATCATCTCCGCCATGCGCAACGGCATGGTCGATGCCGGCTTCGGCGAATACACCACCCCGATCCTGACGGCTTCTTCGCCGGAAGGCGCGCGCGACTTCCTCGTGCCGTCGCGTATCCATCAGGGCAAGTTCTTCGCCCTGCCGCAGGCTCCGCAGCAGTACAAGCAGCTGCTGATGGTCGCCGGCTTCGACCGCTACTTCCAGATCGCGCCGTGCTTCCGTGACGAAGACCCGCGCGCCGATCGTCTGCCGGGCGAGTTCTACCAGCTCGACGTCGAGATGAGCTTCGTGACGCAGGAAGACGTCTGGAACACGATGGAGCCGATGATGACGGCCGTGTTCGAGCAGTTTGCCGAAGGCAAGCCGGTCACCAAGGAATGGCCGCGCATCCCGTACGACGAAGCGATCCGCAAGTACGGTTCCGACAAGCCGGACCTGCGCAACCCGATCGTCATGCAGTCGGTCACCGAGCATTTTGCCGGCTCCGGCTTCAAGGTCTTTGCCAACATGATCGCGTCCAACCCGAAGGTCGAAGTATGGGCCATCCCTGCCAAGACCGGCGGCAGCCGTGCGTTCTGTGACCGCATGAACGCCTGGGCGCAGAGCCAGGGCCAGCCGGGTCTCGGCTACATTTTCTGGCGCCAGGAAGGCGCTGTGCTGGAAGGTGCTGGCCCGCTTGCCAAGAACATCGGTCCGGAGCGCACCGAGGCGATCCGCGAGCAGCTTGGCCTCGACGAAGGCGACGCCTGCTTCTTCGTCGCCGGCGAGCCGTCCAAGTTCTACAAGTTCGCGGGCGAAGCCCGTACCCGCGCCGGCGAGGAGCTGGACCTGGTCGATCGCGACCGCTACGAATTCTGCTGGATCGTCGACTTCCCCTTCTTCGAATACAACGAAGAGGAAAAGAAGATCGATTTCGCCCACAACCCCTTCTCCATGCCGCAGGGTGGACTTGAGGCGCTGAACGGCGAGGATTTGCTTTCGATCAAGGCCTTCCAGTACGATGCCGTCTGCAACGGCTTCGAAATCGCTTCCGGCTCGATCCGTAACCAGTCGCCGGACCTGATGGTCAAGGCGTTCGAACTGGTCGGTCTGTCGAAGGCCGACGTCGAGGAACGCTTCGGCGGCATGTATCGTGCCTTCCAGTACGGTGCGCCTCCGCACGGCGGCTGCGCCTTCGGTATCGACCGTGTGGTCATGCTGCTGGTCGGCGCCAAGAACCTGCGCGAGATCACGCTGTTCCCGATGAACCAGCAGGCTCAGGACCTCCTGATGAACGCGCCATCCGACGCAACGCCGACACAGCTTCGCGAACTCGGCCTGCGCGTGATCCCGCCACAGAAGAAAGACTGATCGAATGAAGCTCTGGATCTCCGATCGGGTCCGGGACATTCTGCTACATGCACTCGCCGCGGCTATTGCCGCGGCGTTGTCGTTTTATGTGGCGCGCTGGATGTTCGGTCATCCAGAACCGATCTTCGCTGCGATCACGGCGATCATCTGTCTCGCCCCGGGAATCCCAAACCATCTCCACCAGACATTCAATATGATGGTGGGAGTGACGATCGGGATATTGGTAGGTGAGCTGGCATTCCTGCTGCCGATCCCGTTTCTCGAAATCCAGATATTGCTCTGCGTCTTTCTCGGGGTGTTTATCGGCGCTCTGCTGAACCTTGCTCCCGTGGTTCCCATTCAGGCCGGCGCTTCGGCGCTGCTGGTGATGGTCATGGGGCCTTCGACGGCGGGCCTTGTGCGTTTCCTGGACGTTGTGGTCGGAGCGGTCATAGGCGCGATTTTCGCACTTGTCCTGTTCCTGCCGAAACGGGTTTCCTCGCCCAGCCCGGACGGCGGTGCCGCCCCCGAAACGAAAGAGGCCGCCCCGAAGGACGGCCCCTGAAAACGAAACGAGGGAGTTTTATTCGTCGTTGGCGCTGACGGATACACCGAGCAGCTGCGGAATGGTTTCCGGTGCGCCCATGCCCGCGCCCATGATCATCGGGAAGGGCACCGGCTTTTCCGGCGTTGCGCTGATCGTCAGGTTCTGAGGATTGTCGAGGTAGGTATTGACGGCGCTGGAGATCTCGTTCTGCAGCGCGCCGAGCTTGGCCTGCGCCAGCATCATCGGCAGCATTGCCTTGACCATCTGGGCCATCTGCTCGCCGGTGGCGCCCTGTTCCTTGCCGGCAAAGTCGAGGCCGCGCTTGGTGATGCCGTCATCCTCGAAGCTGATCTCGGCGCTGACGAAGGACATCTGCTGCATCAGGCCCAGCATGGCGAGACCTGCGGCCTGCTGTGCCTGCTCGTTGTTTTCCTGTCCTTGCATCGTGCGGGCGGTTTCCTGCAGTTGCTTGACGAGGTCCATGGTGTAGCCGGACAGGCTGAATGCGAGGTTCAGGCGGCCGATATTGGCAAAGTCGAAGCTGTATTCCTCGACATCGATCGTGCCCGTATCAAGCGCCCAGTTGCCCGAGAACGAGACGTCGCCCTCGATCGTGTTGAGGTTCAGTGCGTCGAGCGTTTCCTTGCTCTTGGCGTCCTCGACGGTGGAGAGGTCGGCCTTGACGCCGCTGACGCCGCCTTCGAAGGCGAGCGATTTCTCGTCTTCGCCGAGCGTCATGGTGGCGGAAGCCTCGGCCATCGTGAAGACGGGCTTGCCATCGACGCTGATATTGATCGCGCCGCTATGGGCTTCGTCGTAGAGCATCATCGACTTGAAGTCTTTGCCTTCAGTGCTACCCGGCACATGCACGCCGGCGAGATAGAGATCCTTGACCGAGACGCTGGTCTTCTCCTCGGTGAAATCGACCGCCGGGAAATCAATGCGCTCGATGAAGTAGGCGCCGCCATCTTCCTCGCTGACACCCTTGAGGGTGAGGTCACCGAGCGGGATCGACTTTTCCTGCGGGCCGGTCGTCGTGAACTTGGAGCCCTTGAGGATCACGGCGCTGCCATCGACTTCCACCGATTCGGCGGAGATTGCGCCGCTGCCTGCCGCATAGGCGGCATTGATCTTCTTCAGGAGATCCTGGCCGTCGAGCGCCCATGCCGGGCCGGAAAGCGTTGCAAAGGCGGCGCCTGCCAGCAGCAGCCGGGAAGTGCGGAAAAAGGTCATAGGCGAGTTCCTTTCGGAGAAAAAAGCGCAGAGTCGCATTATTCACGACTAACAGCATGTCTTTATATTGTCAGATTGCGAAACTTCCATCGCTTTTGCCATGACATTTTGACCTAGGTTAAAGGGTGGTGACTTTTGTCACTGCCAACGCCAGACCCTGTTAATCCACAGCCGGATGACGCTGATTCCTTGCCGTTTCAGGCCTTCTCGTCTACTTGAGAAACCATGGGGAAAAATCTTATTCCGCCGGATGACGGCGGCGACAATATTCTGCCGGTTGATCTCAAGGCGGCGCTCGAGGAGCGCTACCTTGCTTATGCATTGTCGACGATCATGCACCGGGCGCTGCCCGACGTGCGCGATGGCCTGAAGCCGGTTCATCGCCGCATCATCCATGCGATGAGCGAGATGGGCATTCGCCCGAACTCGGCCTTCAAGAAATGCGCCCGTATCGTCGGCGACGTCATCGGTAAGTTCCACCCGCACGGCGACCAGTCGGTCTATGACGCGCTGGTGCGTCTCGCGCAGGATTTCTCTCAGCGTTACCCGGTCGTGGATGGGCAGGGCAACTTCGGCAACATCGATGGCGATAGCGCTGCTGCCTATCGTTACACCGAAGCGCGCATGACCGATGTCGCGGCGTTGCTGCTCGAAGGCATCGATCAGGACGCCGTCGACTACCGCCCGACCTATAACGAGGAAGACGAGGAGCCGGTCGTCCTTCCCGGCGCCTTCCCGAACCTGCTTGCGAACGGCGCCTCCGGCATCGCGGTCGGCATGGCGACTTCGATCCCGCCGCACAACGCGCACGAGATCTGCGACGCCGCTCTTTACCTGATCAAGAACCCCGGCGCTCCCGTCGAGGAACTGCTGGCCGATCCGGCCAATCCCCAGAAGGGCGGTATCGAAGGCCCGGACTTCCCGACCGGCGGCATCATCGTCGAAAGCCGCGAAAGCATGCTGGAGACCTACCGCACGGGTCGCGGCGGTTTCCGCGTGCGTGCGCGTTGGGAAATCGAGGATCTCGGTCGCGGTGGCTACCAGATCATCGTCACTCAAATCCCGTTCCAGGTGCAGAAGTCGCGCCTGATCGAAAAGATCGCAGAACTGCTGATCGCCAAGCGGTTGCCGCTTCTGGAAGACATCCGCGACGAGTCCGCCGAGGACGTCCGCATCGTTCTGGTGCCCAAGAGCCGCACCGTCGATGCGACGCTGCTGATGGAATCGCTGTTCAAGCTCACCGAGCTTGAAAGCCGCATTCCGCTCAACATGAACGTGCTGTCGCAGGGCAAGGTGCCCCGCGTTATGGCGCTGAACGAGGTGCTGACCGAGTGGCTGGAACACCGCAAGGACGTTCTGGTTCGCCGTTCGCGTTTCCGGCTTGCCGCGATCGATCGCCGCCTCGAAATCCTCGGCGGTCTGCTGGTCGCCTATCTCAATCTCGACGAAGTGATCCGAATCATTCGCGAGGAAGATGAACCCAAGCCGGTGATGATCGCCCGGTGGGATCTGACCGACATCCAGGCCGAAGCCATCCTCAATATGCGGCTGCGCAATTTGCGCAAGCTCGAGGAGTTCGAGATCCGCAAGGAGCACGAGGAGCTTTCGAAGGAGAAGGCCGAGATCGAGGCGCTGCTCGCATCCGATGATAAGCAGTGGCAGACGATTTCCTGGGAGATCGGCGAGGTCAAGAAGAAGTATGCCAAGGCGACCGAACTCGGCCGCCGCCGCACCCAGTTTGCCGATGCGCCCGACGCCGACAGCGAGGCGATCCAGCAGGCGATGATCGAAAAGGAACCGATCACCGTCGTTGTCTCCGAAAAGGGCTGGATCCGCGCGCTGAAGGGTCACATTTCCGATACGTCGAGCCTCACCTTCAAGGAAGGCGATGGCCTGAAGGTTGCGTTCCCCGCCCAGACCACGGACAAGATCCTGCTGGTCACCACCGGCGGCAAGGTGTTCACGCTTGGCGGCGACAAGCTGCCGGGCGGCCGTGGACACGGCGAACCCCTGCGCATCATGGTCGACATGGAGAACGATCAGGACGTGCTGACTGCCTTCGTGCACGATACCAGCCGCAAGCTTCTGTTCTCCTCGACCGTCGGCAACGGCTTCATCGTTGCCGAGTCCGACATTGTCGCCAACACCCGCAAGGGCAAGCAGGTGATGAATGTCGGCATGCCGGATGAGGCGAAGCTCGTTGTCCCGGTATCGGGCGACCACGTCGCCGTCGTCGGTGAAAACCGCAAGCTGCTGGTGTTCCCGATGGTGCAAATGCCGGAAATGACCCGCGGCAAGGGCGTTCGCCTGCAGCGCTACAAGGATGGCGGCATTTCCGACATCAAGTGCTTCGCGATCGCTGACGGGCTGACCTGGGAAGACAGCGCCGGTCGCGTCTTCAGCAAGTCGAAGGACGAACTTGCCGAATGGATGGGTGATCGTGCTGCTGCCGGCCGCACCGTTCCGAAGGGCTTCCCCCGCAGCGGCAAGTTCTCCGGCTGATCCTTGCCGCTTGCTGCAATCGGATCTTGAAGAGGTTCTTGCGATATCGCTACGGGTAGAGAGTGGGCTCAGGCTTCGCGCTGCCTCACCTCGAGCGGTACTGCGGCAGCCTTGCGTCGGTTGGCCATTCGCCCGGCCCATATCTGTGTCAGGGAATGGCCGATCAGGGCCAGCACCATGATGCCGCCGCCGATCAGGGTCGGCGTTCCGGGCATCTCGCTGAAGATCAGCCAGATCCACACCGGCGCGAGAATGGTTTCCAGCAGGTAGAACATGCCGACTTCCGCCGCTGGCAGGTAGCGAGGCGCGGTTGCCAGCAGCCAGAAGGCAAGCGGCATCATCACGATGCCGTCGAGGAGCGCCCAACCGGGAGCCTGCATGGCGAACCCTTCGTCCCAGCCAAGAACGAGGCTGAAACCGGCAGGTATGATGGTCGCAAGCAGCGGCACGAAGCCCATCGGCTGGCGCGAGGCACGTCCGATAGTGAGTGCCCCGGCAATCAGCACGGCGGCGACGGCGGCGAGAAAATCTCCGAAGAGATGGCCTGATGACACGCCGCCGCTGACGATCAGCGAGACGCCGGCCAGCATGATTACCATGGTAATCAGCGTCGAGCGGCTCGGTGGTTCCTTCAGGAACAGCCATGACAGGATGGCCGCGATCATCGGCGAGAATGCGACGATGAAGACGACGTTTGCCGAGGACGTATGATACACGGCGGCCACGAAGGCCATGGTGCTGAAGCCGTAGAACAACCCGCCAACCAAGGTTGCTGTTGTCAGGCGGATCGCGGAACAGCGCCCTGTCACAAGCCGCATTCCGGCAAGCGCCAGAAGCGCGATCAGGAAGATCGCCATGCTGCGAAGGCCAAGCACCGGCCACAGCCCACCATCGGAAAGCCGGACGAGCGGAATGTCGAAGGACAGGAAGAGGCCTCCGGCTGTCGCCAGCGCGAGGCCGGTGGAGCGACCGGCAGGGGAGGGTGGTGTCATTCTTTCGGGGGCTCGGCCGCTTCCGGGTCGGGAATATAGCGTTCCCAGCCCTGGTTCGTCAGGTGCTCCTGCGGCAGGAAGCGGGTCTTGTAATCCATCTTGTGGGAACCGCGCACCCAGTAGCCGAGATAGACATGCGGAAGTCCGAGCGCCTTCGCCCGGTTGACGTGGTCGAGAACCATCATCGTGCCGAGCGAGCGCTTGTCCAGAGCCGGGTTGAAGAAGGAATAGACCATGGACAGCCCGTCGCTCATCAGGTCCGACAGGGCGACCGCTATCAATTCGCCTCGCGGCTGGCCGCCAAGCCCGTCGCCGGGCGCACGCAGCCGGTATTCGATCACGCGGGTCTGCACATGGGTATCCTCGACCATGATGGCATAGTCGAGCGCCGACATGTCCGACATGCCGCCTTCCTGGTGGCGGTGATCGAGATAGGTACGGAAAAGGGAAAACTGCTCGGTAGAGGGTTGGGCGGGAAAGACCGTGGAGACCACGTCCTTGTTGGTGGCGGCCACCCGCTTGAAGGAACGACCCGGCTCGAACTCGTCAACGAGGATCCGCACCGAGATGCATGCGCGGCACGCCTCGCAGGCGGGGCGATAGGCGATGTTCTGGGATCGGCGGAAACCGCCCTGCGTGAGAAGGTCGTTCATCTCGGTCGCGCGCGGGCCGACGAGATGAGTGAAAACCTTGCGCTCCATTTCCCCCGGCAGGTATGGGCACGGCGCAGGCGCCGTGAGGTAGAATTGCGGAGACGGAGACGTCTGGGTGTTCATCTTGCCGGTCGATTTCCTCTGGCGACCATCATTTTCATTAGCATGGCGCAAGAATAAAAAACGTCAACTATCCGTCATCAAAGAAGAACACGCCTGACCGCTATGGGACGGCGTGTTCCGCAGATTTTACCTTCGCAGACATTTGTCAGGCCGTGCGAACGGCGGCAGTACCCAGCAACAGGTCGTGAACCAGCCGCGATCTCTCGATGAAAAGACCGGCGAGCAGAATCAGCGGCGTCAGAACCGAGTTCAAAATCCAGAACAGCGCGAGATGCGCGATCGCGGTGAAGAAGTCGATCTTGCGTCCGTCGAGGCGAACCATCGCGATGCCCATGGCGCGCATGCCAGGCGTTGCCTGGCTCGGTCCGGCAAGCGACATGCCGAAATAGAGGCCAGCCACCACGAAGAACAGGATAGGATAGAGAAGCCAGGCGAAACCGAGCGTAATGACGCCCATGAAGAATACCAGGATCGCCGCGGGAACCCAGAGCGCCCCGACAATCAGGTAGTCGATCAGGAAAGCAAATACCCTTCGCGACAGCAAACCGCTATAGGCGCGCCAGTCGTCCGGTGCTGCATAGGTCGGGTTGGTGTCGAGGCTCATCGTCTGCTCCGTTGTGAACTCACGAAAGCATATGGGGGCAAACGCCGGAAAAACAATGGCTCCGGCCAGTCTGCCCCCGAAAGCTTCAGAAGCTTCAGCCGTGTTTGGCGAGATGACGAGCCACATCCATGGCGAAATAGGTCAGGATACCGTCGCAACCCGCGCGCTTGAAGCAGAGCAGGGTTTCGAGCATGACCTTTTCTTCGTCCAGCCAGCCGTTGAGGCCGGCGGCTTTGATCTGCGCATATTCGCCGGAGACCTGATAGGCGAAGACCGGCAGGCCGAAGGCCTCCTTCATCCGCCAGCAGATGTCGATATAGGGCAGGCCGGGCTTGACCATCAGCATGTCGGCGCCTTCTTCGACGTCCAATGCTGCATCGCGAAGCGCTTCGGTGCCGTTGGCCGGGTCGAGGTAATAGCTCTTCTTGTCGCCCTTCAGCAGTCCACCGGTGGAGATCGCCTCGCGATAGGGGCCGTAATAGCTGGAAGCGAACTTCGTCGCATAGGACATGATGCCGACGTTCTGGTGGCCCGCGGCGTCGAGGCCGCGGCGGATCGCGCCGATGCGACCGTCCATCATTTCGGAAGGAGCGATGATGTCCGAGCCGGCGTCGGCCTGCAGGATGGCGGCGCGCACGACCTGTTCGACCGTCTCGTCGTTGACGATCTCTTCCCCGCGCAGGATGCCGTCGTGCCCATGGCTGGTGAACGGATCGAGCGCAACGTCGGTGATGACGCCGATGTTCGGGACTGCCTTCTTGATCGCAGCCGTCGCGCGGTTGATGAGATTGTTGGCTTCGAGGATCTGCGAACCGGTTTCGTTGCGCAGTTCCATTTCGATATTCGGGAAGGTCGCCAGCGCCGGAATGCCGAGATCTGCAGCTTCCTTCGCGGCCTCGATAGCCTTATCCACAGACATTCGGTTGACGCCTGGCATGGATGTGACCGGCTCGACGATGCCTTCGCCAGGAACGACGAAGATCGGCCAGATGAGATCATCGACCGTCAACCGGTTCTCCTGAACCATGCGGCGCGTCCAGTCGGCCTTGCGATTTCGCCGCATGCGGCGGTGCCCCGTGATGTCATCGACCAGATGAATTTTGTCCTGCATGGAAATGCCTCGTCTTCCTTTTAAGCGCTGCGGGTACTGCTCTAGTCCCAAATTGAGGAACCGCAAAGAGGCGCATCGTCGCGCCATGGCTGGCAACGGGACGCCGCTTGCGCATATGCTTCGCCCATGAACCATGATTCTCAAAATGCACCGAAAGGCAGCCTGGCGGAAATCCTGTTCGTGATCTTTCTGAGAGTGGTCGCGATCGCCTCCCTGTGGTTTGGCCTGCAATACTGGGGGATGCTGGTCGGCTATTCGCTGGGTGGGCAGGGACGCTTCGATCTCCTCTCCCTGCCGTGGAAGGTGGCGGGCGCCAGCCTGTCGGTCATCTTTCCCGTCGCTGCGCTCGGTCTGTGGCTCGCGGTCTCCTGGGGGCCGGTCATCTGGGCGCTTGCAGCCTGCACTCAAATCCTCATGCATGCTATCTGGTACGACACTTTCGGCTCCAATCCGATTGTGCTGGTCATGCATGCGGTGGTGGCGCTGGTATACATAGTCTTCCGTCTGGCGTTGTGGCTCGAAAAGCGCCACAAGCAGGAAGAGATAAGGCTTGATTTACCGTAATGGCATCAGGCTTTTCGGTAAACTCTTGTTAAGCCTGCGTTTTAAGTAGAATTTTATATGCATTGGATATGGTCACTCACAAGGCGGGAGAAAAACAAAGCCGCCAGATAAAACAGTGAGGCAGACCGACATGAACACCAAGCTCAAGGCTCAGCAGAACACCCTGGCACCGCAGGAAGAAGCAATCCGCTCGCTCTACATGGAGTCGTTGCATCTCGTTGAACGCCTGCACCGCCGCCTTCTCGATGTCATCAAGGACGAGTTCGACCGTCAGGGTCGTAGCGACGTCAACGCCGTTCAGGCGCTTCTCTTGTTCAACATCGGCAATTCCGAACTGACCGCCGGCGAACTACGCTCGCGTGGTTACTACCTCGGCTCGAACGTTTCCTACAATGTCAAGAAGCTGGTAGACCTCGGCTTCATCAACCATCAGCGTTCGCGCATCGACCGTCGCTCGGTTCGTATCAGCCTGACCGAAAACGGCCAGGAAATCGCCGAAACCGTTGCCAAGCTCTATGAGCGTCACATCGGCTCGATCCAAAAGGTTGGCGGCATCGGCTCTGACGAGTTCACCCAGATGAACAAGCTGCTGCAGCGTCTCGATCGTTTCTGGAACGACCAGATCCTTTATCGTCTCTAAGACGTAGGCTTGCTTTCGAGCTCTGGCCGGGATGCATTCGCCTGCTTCCCGGTCCACTCTGCCTTAAGGGCAGGGTAGCGCGCGAAGATGGCCTCGAAAATGCTGTCGCGTGCGCGTTGAAGTCGCCGTCTGTTGAGATACGGGCTGAGCGAACGCAGCGGGATCATGTTTTTCTCCCCGATGCCGTCGATGACGACGAATTCCGGCCTTCCCGAGCGGTTCTCGCTATAGAGAAACTGCCGCATATGCATGTCGGAAAGCACCACATGCATGTCCATGCAATCCTTGAACAGCCGGTCGAATGCGATCAGGTGCTTGATGGACACTAAGCCTTTTTCAAACAGTTTTTCGAGTGTCGGGGCAAGCTCGTCGCCATCTCCGGCAATCTTTTCCGTGACTAGCGCCAGTCCGGCCGTCGTCGACACAAGACCGCAGGGCACTGCAATCGGTGGCGGGCCGCGTTCGTCCTCGTTCCAACGGCGGCTGAGGATCAAATATTGCGTCAGCTCCCGCCGGAAACCGCGATAAACCCCGAGCGGGTTGGTTCGCTTGACCAGGCTTTCACCCTTCAGGCGGGCATCGCCGGATGTTCTTTCCGGGTCGACGATCTTCAGCACCACGTCCGGCATGTCGGGGTGGGTGTAGACACGTTTTAGTGAACCGGCGGTCTCGAACTTGCATTCCGATATATCGAGTCTGCTGTTGAACCTGCCGTGAAAGTCCTTGCTGGCCATGGAATTCTTTGATCGTAATTACTTATAACTAAGGCTGATATGACAGAAACATGACTTCCTGCGCAATAGCCGGAGCCACGAATTGGCCATATTGCTATGGGAGCGCCGAAGGGAATAACGGTCGCATATTCATCGTGGTGCCGAAGCGGCAATCGCGCTAACGCGAACCCTAGCGTCCGTTTGTTAACCATGGTCGGCTTAAAGCATGGTTTTCGTTTGAACTGGAAACGGTAGGAAAGATGTCGAAAAAATCTGGAATTGTCGATTTGTCACGCCGCGCGGTCCTGCGCGGTGCCGCAGCAGCAGGTGCCGCAGCAATCGCTGGCCAGGCAGTCGCTCAGACGGCGGTCGATGAGCTGATTGGTGCGCCGCGCCGCGGCAACTGGGATGACCAGTTCGACGCCCAGGCTTCCCGTGCAACGGCAAGTGTCGTGTCGAACACGCCGATGCTGAGCGGTAGCAATCTCTTCAACTTCCAGGATGCGATCCAGAACTATCAGGCCATCGTTTCCAACGGTGGCTGGCCGCAGGTCAACACGTCCGTAAAGCTGAAGATCGGCGTCATTGATCCGTCCGTGCAGCAGCTGCGCCAGCGCCTGATGATCTCCGGCGACCTCGATCGTGGTGCTGGCATGTCGAACTCCTTCGACACCTATGTCGATGGCGCGGTGAAGCGCTTCCAGGCCCGCCATGGCCTGCCGGAAGACGGCGTTCTCGGCGAGTTCTCCCTGAAAGCCCTCAACGTTTCCGCCGATACCCGCCTGATGCAGCTCAACGTCAACCTGCAACGTCTGCAGGAAATGTCGAGCAAGCAGCTTGAAAACCGCTACATCGTCGTCAATATTCCTGCGGCCTATATTGAAGCCGTTGAAGGCGACCGGGTTGCGCTTCGTAATACAGCAATCGTTGGTCGTGACAGCCGTCCTTCTCCGTTGGTGGAATCCAAGGTTTCGGACATCATCCTGAACCCATATTGGACTGCGCCGCGCTCGATCGTCGAAAAGGACATCGTGCCGCTGATGCGCAAGGATCCGACCTATCTGTCGCGTAACAACATCCGCCTGATAGATGGCAAGGGCAACGAAGTGTCGCCCGAGAGCATCGACTGGTTCGCGCCCAAGGCGCCAAACCTGATGTTCCGTCAGGATCCGGGCAAGATCAACGCCATGTCCTCGACGAAGATCAACTTCCCGAGCCCGGAAGCAGTTTATATGCACGACACGCCGACCCAGGGCCTGTTCAACAAGCTGATGCGGTTTGAGTCGTCCGGCTGTGTGCGCGTTCAGAACGTGCGCGACCTCGTCGTCTGGGTTCTGAAGAACACACCTGGCTGGAACCGCCAGGAAATCGAGCGCGTGATCGCGAGCCGTGTCAACACGCCGATCAAGGTCACCGATGAAATCGGCGTCCATTGGGTCTATTTGACCGCATGGTCGGCGAAGGACGGCGTCGTTCAGTTCCGTGACGATATTTACGGAAAAGACGGCAACGCCCAGCTCGCGCTGCAGACCAATATCGGCGTGGAGCAGGTCTCCGGTTCCGTCGAAGACGATATCCTGCCGCAATAACAGCACAATTTCCGGCCGCTCTCATTTCCTGGGAGTGGCCGGACCGTTTCATTATGGTTAATATACACTTATCGGGTGACGAATAATAATCGTTAAAAATTTGTTAAAATTTTCGGTTGTGTAAACCGGGGCCCGAAAATATCATCTGCGCAGCCGTTGTTTTTGAGTTGGAGGCTGTGCGCAGATGGATATGAGCAGCTCGAGCCGGAAAGTCAGTATTCCAGCATCAGCCCTTCAGGGCAGTCTCAGGGACTATCGGGCGCCGACCGGTCCCGACCTTGTTGGCCGCACGGACGGCTTTTTCGAATGGCAGGATCTTCGCCGACGCAATGACGTCTGGCCTTACGCCCGTTCGACCGAAACCGCGCCTGCAACCTTTTGTAAGGTACGATCGGATGCCGATCGCGGCTTCCAGGGTATCAATTTCGCTTCCCAGGACTATCTCAGCCTTTCTTCCCATCCGCGCATCAAGCAAGCCGCAATCGAGGCCGTCGAACGCTACGGCGTGCATAGCGCCGGATCCGCGGCTCTCCTTGGCAATACCGCCAACTCGCTCGATCTCGAAGCGAAGTTCTCGGATTTCCTCGGTGGCAGGAAGGTCGTGCTCTACCCAACCGGCTGGTCGGCCGGGTTTGCGTCCGTGCAGGGCTTCGTCCGTCCTGACGATCATGTGGTCATGGACGTGCTCGCTCATTCCTGCCTTCAGGAAGGTGCGCGCGCGGCCACCCAGAACATCCATCACTTCGCCCATCTGAATACGAATGCCGTTATCCGCCGGCTGAGCAAGATCCGCGAGAAGTCTCCGGATGCCGGCATCCTGGTGGTGACCGAAAGTCTCTTCTCCATGCATGCCGACATGCCGGACTTTGCCGGTCTGCGTGAGGCCTGCGATACCTATGGCGCGACGCTTCTCATCGATTGCGCTCACGATCTCGGCGCCATGGGGCCGGGCGGCCTCGGCAATCTTGGCACCGCGGGGATGCTCGACGCGGCCGATATCCTTATCGGCAGCTTCTCCAAGAGTTTCGCCTCGAACGGTGGCTTTGTATCGGTGAAGACCCGCGCTGCGGCGGAGTATCTGAAATACTTCAGCGCCACGCAGACCTTCTCCAATGCCCTTTCCCCGGTTCAGGCCGCGGTCGTCGGTACCGCGCTGGACATTATCCGCTCGGAGGAGGGGGAAGAGCGGCGTCAGCGGTTGATGGACAATATTCTCTATCTTCGCAAGACCGTGGAAAAGACAGGCCTTCGCGCGTTGGGTCTGCCGTCGCCGATCGTTCCCGTTTTCGTTGGCAGCGAAGCGCTTGGCCGGTTGATCTCGCGCCGTATGCCGGACTTCGGTGGCATCGCCAATCTGGTGGAATATCCGGCCGTTCCCAAGGCGGAATCCCGGTTCCGTTTCCAGGTAATGGCGGATCACACCCGCTCCGATGTCGATCGTGTCGTTGTGGCACTCGGCTCCGCGCTCGAAGCGGCGCGCACGGATCTGGAGCTTTGTGTAACCGTTAACGAAAGCCCCTCAAAATTACTAGGCACTTCAGCGTCAGCTGCTGCTTGAGCGACGGCTTATATTCTTTTTGTTAGGCGTAGATAGCGTCTGTTTGCCTTTTTTGGCATCATTCGCCGATGTTAACAGCGTTTAACGATTGAATTTACTGTTTGGAAACACATTTCACACAGAGTTGACCAGCTCTGCGGTTGAAAGGCTGTCGCATGACACTTGTTTCCCGGCTCGAGGCGGCCATCGACTGGCTGACGCCGGCGCATCTGAAAGAAGATGTGCATACGCGCAAGCGTGTCCGCATGTTCCTGATCAGTCATATGTTCGGCCCCATAACCGGCGCGCCGATACCCTTGAGTCTGTTCGTCATCGACCCGGCCCCTTATCCGCAGGTGACGATCCTTGCCGCATCGATTTTTGGCTTCTGGTTGTTCCTGCCGCTCATCAAGCTGTTTCCGCGCAGCTATGGCGTGCTGTCACAGCTCTCGATCCTGAACCTCAATTTCGCAATTCTCTGGGGCTCATATCACTATGGGGGCGCAAGCTCGCCTTTCCTGATGTGGTACGTAGTCATGCCGATGCTCGCCTTCTTCTATATGGGGGCGACACTGGTGACGCGCGTGGCGGTGCTGTCGCAGCTTATGCTCGGCCTGTCGGTTTTCGTGGCGGCCTATATTCTGCAGGGCGAGCGCTTCCCGGATAACATCCCGCTTGAGAACATGGTCTATGCGGGGATGATCTCTGCCTTCAGCGCGACCATCTACGCCTTCTTCATGGCAAGTTATTACGCCAGCGTCGTCGACAGCCAGTCGGAGCTGATCAAGGAGATCGCCCGTCACGAGAAAACGCTGGAAGAGCTGACCGTGGCCAAGGAAGAAATGGAGCAGGCCAACGCCGCTCTGGTGATTGCCAAGAACCTTGCAGAGGCGCGCAACCGCGAACTTGAGGCGACGAGGGCGAGCCTTGAATACAATGCGTTGCACGACGCCCTGACCGGGCTGCCCAACCGGCGCTATCTCGATAACATCATGGCCCAGTATGCCGAGTCCTGTCGCCGCGACGGCAGCGGCGTCGCATTGCTGCATGTGGACCTCGACCGTTTCAAGCAGATCAACGACACACTCGGCCACACAGCGGGCGACGAGATGCTGATCCATGTCGCGAAACTCATCAAGACCGTCGTTGGAGAAGACGACTTCATCGCCCGCGTCGGCGGGGACGAGTTCGTCATAGTCAGCCACGTGGATGAGGAGAACAACGAGGCGCTTTCCGCCAAGGCCGACGAACTGATCGAGAAGATACGCCAGCCCGTTCCCTATCAGGGCCATCTTTGCCGCGTCGGCGCCAGCATCGGCATTGCCGTCGGCATGGGGGAAAACATCGATCCCAAGAGCCTGCTGGTCAATTCCGATATCGCCCTCTACCGCGTCAAGCAGCGCACCAAAGGCCACAGCGAATTCTTCTCCGAGGAGATCCAGCGCGAGATCGTCGATACCAAGCGGACGGCGGACGACATCCTGCGCGGCATCGAGCAGAAGGAATTCATCAGCTTCTATCAGCCGCAATTCGACGCGCGTACGCATGAGATCGTCGGCGTTGAAGCGCTGGTGCGCTGGAACCATCCTGCCAAGGGCATCCTGGCGCCGTCACATTTCCTGGGTATCGCCGAAGACCTCAACGTGCTGAGCACGATCGACGGTATCATTCTTGATAGCGCGATCGCCGATCTGGAGCGTTGGAACAGTAGGGGCTTTGCGGTTCCAAAGGTGGCAGTGAACGTTTCCGCCCGCCGGCTGAACGACCGCCAGTTGCTCGACAATCTGCGTGCGCTGGAAATCAAGCCCGGCACAGTTTCGTTCGAACTGGTGGAATCCGTATTCCTCGATGAAACAGATGAGTCGATCTCCTCCAATATCGAGCAGATCAAGGAACTCGGCATCGAGATCGAAATTGATGATTTCGGCACCGGCTATGCCTCAATCGTCAGTTTGCTAAAGCTCAATCCGAAGCGCTTGAAGATCGACCGCCAGTTCGTTGCCCCGGTCCTCGTTTCCATAGAGAAGCGCCGGCTGGTGTCCTCTATTATTGACATGGGCAAGTCGCTTGGCATCGAAGTGATCGCCGAAGGCGTAGAAACGATGGAGCAGGCGCACATCCTTAAAGAACTCGGATGCGATGTATTGCAGGGTTATGCCTTTGCAAAACCGATGACCGCACTCGATCTGGAGCGCTTCGTCGAACAACATCAGTGGCGCAAGGCTTCCTGATCACAAGCTCGCTTTCCGAATTCTTTCCCGGCGGCGGGCGTATCATCGCTCTTTGATGCGCAAATGTCGCGTCCCGTATTGCCCTTGACCATTCGGGACGTTAAGACCCCTTGGCATCAACCCGTCAGGAGCATTCAATCATGTCGAACACAGATGCCTTCTTCTCCCGTCCGCTTGCCGAGACCGATCCGGAAATCTTCGGCGCGATCGAGAAGGAACTGGGTCGCCAACGTCACGAAATCGAGCTGATCGCCTCGGAAAACATCGTATCCCGTGCAGTCCTTGAGGCGCAGGGTTCGATCATGACGAACAAGTATGCCGAGGGTTATCCGGGCAAGCGCTACTATGGCGGCTGCCAGTTTGTCGATATCGCCGAAGAACTGGCGATCGAACGCGCCAAGAAGCTGTTCGGCGTCAACTTCGCCAACGTCCAGCCGAATTCCGGTTCGCAGATGAACCAGGCGGTCTTCCTTGCGCTGCTGCAGCCGGGCGACACCTTCATGGGCCTCGACCTGAATTCCGGGGGACACCTGACCCACGGTTCGCCGGTCAACATGTCCGGCAAGTGGTTCAACGTCGTCTCCTACGGCGTGCGTGAAGGTGACAACCTGCTCGACATGGATGCAGTTGCCGAAAAGGCCCGCACCCACAAGCCGAAGCTGATCATCGCCGGCGGCACCGCCTATTCCCGCATCTGGGACTGGAAGCGCTTCCGCGAGATTGCCGATGAAGTTGGCGCCTACCTGATGGTCGACATGGCCCACATCGCCGGTCTCGTTGCCGGTGGCCAGCATCCGTCGCCGTTCCCGCATTGCCACGTCGCCACCACCACCACACACAAGTCGCTCCGCGGCCCGCGCGGCGGCGTCATCCTGACGAACGACGAGGATCTGGCGAAGAAGTTCAATTCAGCGGTATTCCCCGGCCTGCAGGGCGGTCCGTTGATGCACATCATCGCCGCCAAGGCGGTCGCCTTCGGTGAAGCGCTGCAGCCGGAATTCAAGGATTACGCGGCCCAGATCGTCAAGAACGCCAAGGCGCTGTCGGAGACGCTGGTTGCCGGCGGTCTCGACATCGTCTCGGGCGGCACCGACAACCACCTGATGCTGGTCGACCTTCGCAAGAAGAACGCCACCGGCAAGCGGGCGGAAGCAGCGCTTGGTCGCGGTTACATCACCTGCAACAAGAACGGCATTCCGTTCGACCCCGAAAAGCCCTTCGTCACCTCCGGTGTCCGTCTCGGCACTCCGGCCGGCACGACCCGCGGCTTCAAGGAAGCGGAATTCAAGGAAATCGGTAATCTCATCATCGAAGTTCTCGATGGCCTGAAGGTCGCGAATTCCGACGAAGGCAATGCTGCCGTCGAAGCTGCCGTCCGGGAAAAGGTGGTCGCGCTGACCGGCCGCTTCCCGATGTATCCTTACATGTAAGGAAGACGCATGCGCTGCCCCTTCTGCGGTTCAGACGATACTCAGGTCAAGGATTCCCGCCCGGCGGAGGATAATACCTCCATCCGCCGGCGGCGTATCTGCCCGGATTGCGGCGGTCGCTTCACCACCTTCGAAAGGGTGCAGCTTCGCGAGCTCATGGTCGTCAAGAAGACCGGTCGCAAGGTGCCCTTCGATCGCAACAAGCTCGTGCGCTCGTTCCAGATCGCGCTGCGCAAGCGGCCGGTCGACAACGATCGCATCGAGCGTGCGGTCTCCGGCATTGTCCGCAGACTTGAAAGCTCGGGCGAGACGGAAATTCCCTCAGAGGAAATCGGCCTGCAGGTGCTTGAGGCGCTGAAGAGCCTCGATGATGTCGGCTTCGTCCGTTACGCTTCAGTCTATCGCGACTTCTCCCATGCGGAAGATTTCGAGCAGGTGATCGCCGAGATCAATGCGAAGATCTCCCGCGACAGCGGCATGGAGTGATCCTTGGCCGCGGCGCCCGATGACGAGCGCTTCATGGCGGCCGCGATCCGCCTGTCCCAGTGGAATCTCGGGCGTACCTCCACAAATCCTTCCGTTGGCTGCGTGATCGTCAAGGACGGAGTCATCGTGGGCCGAGGCGTCACGGCTGAAGGCGGGCGGCCCCATGCCGAACCGCAGGCTCTAGCCGATGCGGGAGAAAAGGCGAGGGGCGCGACTGCCTATGTCACCCTTGAGCCGTGCTCGCATCACGGCAAGACACCCCCCTGCGCCGAGGCGCTGATCGCCAGCGGCGTTGCACGCGTGGTCGTTTCTGTGACCGATCCGGATGAACGGGTGTCGGGACGCGGACTTCGCATGCTCGAAGCGGCCGGCATGGAGGTGAAAAGCGGCGTCCTGGAGGAGGAGGCGCGCAAGGCGCTCGCCGGTTACCTCATCCGCCAGACGAAGGCGCGCCCGCAAGTGATTCTGAAGCTTGCCGTTTCTCAGGACGGCATGATCGGCCGGGAAGGGGAGGGACAGGTGGCGATCACCGGTCCTCTGGCGCGAGCCCAGGTGCAGATGCTTCGCGCCGAAACCGATGCAATCCTCGTCGGGATCGGCACCGCGCTGGCCGATGATCCCGAATTGACCGTTCGTCTCCCTGGACTTCAGCACCTCTCTCCGACCCGCATTGTTCTCGATCGCAGGCTCGAATTGCCGCTCGGTTCGAAGCTGGTGAAAACGGCGAACGAGGTTCCCGTCATCTGCATTGCTGAGCCCGGCGATGACGAACTTTTCTCGGGTCGCCGTGATGCGCTCCGGTCAGCCGGGGTAGAGGTCCTGCAATCGGAAGATCTCGGAGCATTGTTGTTTGCGCTCGCTGCCCGCGGCATTTCTTCGCTTTTGGTGGAGGGGGGCGCTCAGATCGCCACGTCCTTCCTCGATATGGGACTGATTGACGAGATCTGGCTCTTCCGTGGCGATGTCGTCGTCGGGACGGACGGTATTCCCTCTCCAGTAACTCCGGCGAGGCTGCCACCGGAGTTTGTCCTTGAGCGATCGCTCGCTTTCGGACCGGATCGTCTGAAGATCTTCCGCCGTCCCGACTGACGCTGACTGTTTGCTGCGTTAACGCCAGAACAGCATGATCAGAATGATGAGCGGAATCGGAACTCCGAGAAGCCAGAGCAATATGCCACGACCCATTTGAAATCCTCCCTTGTCTGTGGCGGTAACAGCTGCGCTGCCCTTCGCCACATCGTTTTGACTGGAGCCTAAAGCCTTGGGCGGATGGTTTTGTTCCGGCAAATGATTGTCTACGAGAATTGCTGCGACTCCGTCGCAGATGGCTGTTCAGCTAAAAACGCTTGCCATTGGCGATGCGCCGTGGTTTGACCCCACTGACTGGCCAATGGCCGCACTCTCTTTGAAAACCGGGATCGTAATCATGGCAAAGAAGAAATCCGCACCTCATCTTCTGATCGTCGAGGCACGATTCTATGATGATATGGCAGACGCGCTTCTGGAAGGCGCAACCTTTGCTCTCAAGGAAGCCGGAGCGACCTATGACGTCGTGACCGTTCCTGGTGCCCTCGAAATTCCGCCGGCAATTGCCATGGCGCTTGATGCGGCGGATGATGATGGCACCGTTTACGACGGCTTCGTCGCGCTCGGCCTGGTCATTCGTGGCGAAACCTATCATTTCGATATCGTCGCGAACGAATCCTCGCGCGCTATCATGGATCTTGCCGTCTCCGAATCGCTTCCGATCGGCAACGGCATCCTGACGGTAGAGAACGACGATCAGGCTTGGGCCCGCGTTCGCCGTTCCGACAAGGACAAGGGTGGCTTCGCCGCTCGCGCTGCGCTGACGATGATCGCGCTGAAAGAAAAACTGGGTAACTGACGCAACATGTCGAAGGAAGAAAACCAGCCGGTGAAATCCGCCAACCAGCGCGGGGCAGCGCGCCTTGCCGCTGTCCAGGCGCTGTACCAGATGGATATCGGTGGCACCGGCGTACTTGAAGTGGTCGCCGAATACGAAGCCCATCGCCTCGGTCAGGAGATCGATGGCGATACCTACTTGAAGGCCGACCCCTCCTGGTTCCGCTCCATCGTCGCGGGCGTCGTGCGCGACCAGAAGACCATCGATCCGATGATCCGGCAGGCGTTGCAGGACGACTGGGCGCTTTCGCGAATCGACAGCACTGTCCGCGCCATTCTGCGTGCCGGCACGTTCGAGCTGCTCGAGCGCAAGGATGTGCCGATTGCTGTGATCGTCACGGAATATGTCGAAATCGCCCGCGCATTCTTCGAGCAGGACGAGCCAAAGCTCGTCAATGCAGTCCTCGACCGCATCGCCAAGCAGGTGCGCGCTCCGGCAAATAAATAATCTGAAGGACTGACGGGAATGACCGCTGCTGAGCCTCGGGGGTTGGAAGGCCAGTTGCGGTCTGCCAGACGCAATGTCTTCCTTCTCGCCGCGGCCCAATCCATTCTGGGCTCGGCTGCTCCGCTCAGCTTTGCGATCGGCGGTCTCGCAGGTTTCCAGCTTTTGGGGGCAGACAAGTCCCTGGCGACCGCTCCGCTCACCGGCTTCAACGTCGGCGTCGCTCTCGGCGCAATCGTCGTCGCTGTCGCCTCGCGCTTTCTGGGGCGGCGGGAAAGCTTCATGCTCGGCGCGATGATGGGGGCAACCGGTGGCGCGGTGGCGGCTCTTGCGCTTTTTCGCTCCGATTTCTGGCTCTTTGCTTTCGGCCTCATGCTGATCGGTCTTTCGGGTGGGTTCACCCAGAAGATCCGTTTCGCGGCTGCCGATGCCTCGCCGAGCTTCTACAAGGGCAAGGCCATCTCCTGGATTCTCGCCGGCGGCATCGTATCGGCGATTGTCGGGCCGCAGCTCGCCATCTGGCTGAAGGATGCGATGGCCCCGGTCACCTTCGCCGGTGCTTTCATCGGCCTGGTGCCGTTGATGCTGCTGGCGATCGCGGTTCTGGCCTTCTTGAAGCTACCCGACGCGGCAGGAAAAATCGGCGAAAACGGCGAACCGGCGAGGCCGCTGCGCGAAATCGTCACCAACCAGCGCTTCATCACCGGCATGATCTGCGGCATCAGTTCTTATGCGCTGATGACCTTCATGATGACCGGCGCGCCGCTTGCCATGGTAATCGGCTGCGGTTTTTCCTCCGAACTCGCGACGCTCGGCATCCAGTGGCATGTCATCGCCATGTTCGCCCCGAGCTTCTTTACGGGCATGCTGATCTCCCGTTTCGGTACGGAGAAGGTGGTCGCCGCGGGCCTCCTGATTCTGATGGCCTGTGCAATCGTCGCGCACATGGGCGTCGAACTCTGGAATTTCTGGGGCGCCCTGGTGCTGCTCGGCGTCGGCTGGAATTTCGGCTTCATCGGCGCAACCGCCATCGTCGCCTCCAGCTATCGGCCGCATGAGGCCGACAAGGTGCAAGGCTTTCACGATATCATCCTGTTCAGCACCGTGGCGCTTTCCTCCTTCTCTTCCGGCAAGGTTTTCACGGCATTCGGCTGGTCTGTCATGAACCTTGTCGTATGGCCCGTCACCATCGTCTGCCTCATTCTGGTTGTCCTGCAGATGCGCGCATCTGCCGAAGCAAGGAAGGGTTGAGCCCTCCGGGCCGCGACACCAGCGGGACTTGACGTAAAGGAAAGCGCAACGCAATCTCGCCCCAAGCCGGACGACCTCGGAGGAGGGGGCCGAGTCCGGATGTCACCGCCCGCGAGGAGTGAGGCGCGGGCAATACGGGAGGGTATTGCGAATGACAGTTCTACCAGTTGTTATTTTATGCGGTCTTCTGTCTGTGGCCTATGCGATCTGGGCCACGCGCTCCGTGCTGGCGGCCGATCAGGGCAATGCACGCATGCAGGAGATTGCGGGCTATATTCGTGAAGGCGCCCAGGCCTACCTCGCTCGCCAGTATCTGACGATTTCCATCGTGGGCGCCGTTGTTTTCGTTGCTGCCTGGATCCTTCTTTCCCCGACTGCCGCGATCGGCTTTCTGATCGGTGCGGTGCTTTCCGGCGCCGCCGGCTTTATCGGCATGCATGTCTCGGTCCGCGCCAATGTGCGCACCGCGCAGGCCTCATCCCAGAGCCTTTCGGCCGGTCTCGACATTGCCTTCAAGTCCGGAGCCATCACCGGCATGCTGGTGGCCGGTCTCGCCCTTCTCGGCGTTTCCATCTATTTCTACATTCTGACCGCGATACTCGGTCATGAGAGCGGTTCCCGCGAGGTTATCGATTCGCTCGTAGCCCTTGGTTTCGGCGCTTCGCTGATCTCGATCTTCGCCCGTCTCGGCGGCGGTATCTTCACCAAGGGCGCCGACGTTGGCGGCGATCTCGTGGGCAAGGTTGAAGCCGGTATTCCGGAAGACGACCCGCGCAATCCGGCAACCATTGCCGATAACGTCGGCGACAATGTCGGCGACTGCGCCGGCATGGCAGCCGACCTGTTCGAAACCTATGCGGTATCCGTCGTTGCCACCATGGTTCTGGCCGCGATCTTCTTCGCCGGTTCGCCGACGCTCGATATCGCCATGACCTATCCGCTGGCAATCTGCGGTGCCTGCATCGTTACCTCGATCATCGGCACCTTCTTCGTCAAGCTCGGCACCAACGGGTCGATCATGGGCGCTCTCTATAAAGGACTTGTTGTCACCGGCATCCTGTCCATCCTTGGTCTCGGCGCGGCCACCGCGCTGACAATCGGCTGGGGTTCGGTTGGTACTGCCGGCGGTCAGGACATCACCGGCTGGAACCTCTTCGTCTGCGGTATTCTCGGTCTCGTGGTGACGGCCCTGATCGTCGTGATTACCGAATTCTACACCGGAACAAACAAGCGGCCGGTCAATTCCATCGCCCAGGCTTCTGTGACCGGTCACGGCACCAACGTCATCCAGGGGCTTGCCGTTTCGCTGGAATCGACAGCACTTCCTGCAATCGTCATCGTCGGCGGTATCATCGCCACCTTCCAGCTTGCCGGCCTGTTCGGCACGGCAATCGCCGTGACCACCATGCTCGGCCTCGCCGGCATGATCGTTGCGCTCGATGCATTCGGTCCCGTGACCGATAACGCCGGCGGTATCGCGGAAATGTCGCATCTCCCGCCGGAAGTGCGCAAGTCCACCGACGCGCTCGACGCGGTCGGCAACACCACCAAAGCGGTGACCAAGGGTTATGCGATAGGTTCGGCGGGCCTCGGCGCGCTCGTGCTCTTCGCCGCCTATTCCAACGACCTGCAGTATTTTGCCGCCAACAGCGACAAATACCCGTATTTCTCCGGCATCGGGGATATCTCCTTCAGCCTGTCCAATCCCTATGTCGTGGCCGGATTGATCTTCGGCGGTCTCATTCCCTATCTCTTCGGCGGTATCGCCATGACCGCAGTCGGTCGCGCCGCAGGCTCGATCGTCGAGGAAGTACGTCGCCAGTTCAAGGAAAAGCCCGGTATCATGCAGGGCACGGAGCGGCCGGACTATGGCCGCGCGGTCGACATGCTGACCAAGGCCGCGATCCGTGAAATGATCATCCCGTCGCTGCTGCCGGTACTGGCGCCGCTCGTCGTCTATTTCGGTGTGCTGCTGATTTCCGGTTCCAAGGCGTCCGCCTTCGCGGCACTCGGCGCGTCGCTGCTGGGCGTCATCGTCAACGGTCTCTTCGTGGCAATTTCCATGACCTCGGGCGGTGGCGCCTGGGATAACGCCAAGAAAAGTTTTGAGGATGGCTTCATCGACAAGGATGGCGTCAAGCACCTGAAGGGATCGGACGCTCACAAGGCATCCGTTACAGGCGACACCGTGGGCGATCCATACAAGGATACTGCGGGACCGGCCGTAAACCCGGCGATCAAGATCACCAACATCGTTGCACTTCTGCTGCTGGCGGTACTGGCTGGCTGAAGCCGGAAATTCTGTTCAAACTAAAAAACCGCGGAACGATGTTCCGCGGTTTTCTTTTGGGTCTCGTGCCGAGCGATCAGTTGCTGCCCAGCATGTTCTTGATGCTGTTGGCCGCGCCGCCGCCACCGGACAGAATCTGCTGCAGGAAGGTGAGGTCCTTGCCACCCGTTGGAGTGGTGCGGGAGATCATGTCGAAGACCTTGCCATCCTTCATGGTGTAGTTCGCTCGCTGCGACACAACGCCATCCTTGTCGAAATAGATGGCGAGGATCTGCTGCTCCACCAGCCGCTGCTTCATGAAGGCGGCCGACCGCGTACGTGTCTGCGAAATGTAATAGAAGACTTCGCCGTCAAAGGTCGCGGTCGTGGACGGCGTACCGAGCGACAGCAGCACCTGCTCGCGGCTGGAGCCGACCGGTACGAGGTCGAGTGCGCTCTGGTCTACGACGTAACCATTGTGGAAGACCTCCTGGGTCGTGCAACCCGAAAGGCTTCCGACCGCCACAGCAAGCGCGACAGCAGTGCATCCGAGAACGTTTCTGTTCGATCTGAGGTACCGCATTTCCAACCGCAAGTCTCCCATGACTCTAGAGGCGGACGCTTCTGAGAAACGCCCCCAAACCTGTTGCGCATACCATTGTGGCCTTTCCGGGGACGAACGGCCGGCTGCGACAAACTCGCTTTCGGTCCGGCGATCGGAGACCGGTGTTGCCTTGCCGGCTATCGCAGGCGGGCAGAAACGGCATTGCAATTCACGCCTGCTTCGGTAAACCAGCTTTCGCAATCATGCAACAAGAGCGTGGGCAGGCGGGCTTGTTACCGCGGTTCTTTTTGGTGGAATTGGATGGTATTCGGCTTCTTTAAGCAGAAAAAACATAATCGGGTTATCGTCGAGCGCCAGTATGCCGCTCTGACATCTGCAGCCCGCACACCATTCTTCTATACCGATCTCGGTGTGCCGGATACCGTTATGGGCCGCTTCGAGATGCTTTCTGTCGTCCTGATTCTGTTCTTTCGCCGAACCGCCCGTTCGTCTCGCAGCGGTCAGGAGATCGCCCAGGAAATCGTCGACGCCTTTTTTCAGGATGTCGATCATTCCATCCGCGAACTCGGCATTGGCGATCAGGGTGTGCCGAAGCGCATGAAGAAACTTGCGGGCATGTTCTATGGTCGCCTCGAAGCTTATGCGGCTTGCCTCGACAAAGGTGAGCGCGAGGAGTTGGCGACGGCGCTTCGACGCAATATATACCCGGAAACGGCAGAGACCGCGCCTTCGATGCAGGGGCTGGCCGATTGGATGATCGAGGCCGAGCAGGCATTGGCCGGTCTGGATGAGGGCGTGGTCGAAACCGGATCCGTCCGACTTGCTGTTCCCGGAGGAACACACTGACATGACGACAAACAGGAAAGACGCCGCCGGCTTCACATATCTGGTGAAGGTCGGCCATATCTCGGCCAATCCGGTGCAGGTTCATGTAGAGGCTGATGAGCGTGAATGCGCTTGGCTCGCGCAATTGTGGAAAGTGCTGGGTGTAAAACAGTTGGTCGCGGATCTTCAGATCGCCCGCTGGAAAAAGGACGGCGTACGCATCAAAGGGCGCGTAACGGGCGAGATTGTTCAGTCCTGCGTTGTGACCCTGGACCCTGTCACCACCGCGATCGATCAGGAGATCGATCAGATTTTCGTGCCGGAAGGCTCAAAGCTTGCACGCATCGTGACCGACGAGGCCGGTGAAATGGTTCTGGACCCGGATGGCCCGGATCTGCCTGAGACTTTTTCCGGCGATACGATTGATGCCGGTGCGCTTGTTGCTGAACTTGCGGCGCTCGCTATCGACCCTTACCCCCGTAAGCCCGGTGTGGATTTCTCGGGCCATCAGGAGAGTTCCGCTGAGGACGACCGGAAACCTTCGCCTTTCGCGGTACTGAAGGACTGGAAAAAGGACTGAAGCGCTGCGGAAACCCGGCGATGTGGGTTGTGCGTGGCGGCAAAAACGGTATTTTGGCCGAAAATTTCGCCCGGCAGCGAAAAGAAGGATCAGATATAAGTGATCAGAATTTCTCTCGACGTCATGGGAGGCGACTTCGGCCCTGAAGTCGTCATTCCCGGAGCTGCCAAGGCGCTGGAGCGGCATCCCGATACGACGTTCATTCTCTTCGGTCAGCAGGAACGCTGCCTGCCGCTTCTGGCGCAGTATCCGAAGCTGAAGGAAAAATCTGTCTTCCATCATTGCGAAGTTGCGGTCGGCATGGATGAAAAGCCGAGCCAGGCGCTTCGCCGTGGTCGCTACGTCTCCAGCATGTGGCGCTCGATCGAGGCCGTTAAGACCGGTCAGGCTGACGTCGTCGTTTCCGCCGGCAACACCGGCGCGCTGATGGCCATGGCAAAATTCTGCCTGCGCACGATGGCTTCCATCGAACGTCCGGCGATCGCCGCCATCTGGCCGACACTTTCCGGTGAAAGCATTGTTCTCGACGTTGGCGCTACCATCGGCGCTGATGCGCAGCAGCTTCTCGACTTTGCCCTGATGGGCGGAGCAATGGCCCGTGCGCTGTTCGAACTTGAGCGCCCGTCCGTCGGACTGCTCAATGTTGGCGTGGAAGAGATCAAGGGACAGGAAGAGGTCAAGGAAGCCGGCAGGCTGATCCGCGAGGCGGGTCTCGATACCATCGACTATTTCGGTTTCGTCGAAGGCGACGATCTCGGCAAGGGTACGGTGGACGTGGTCGTGACCGAAGGCTTCACCGGCAACATTGCCCTGAAGACTGCAGAAGGAACGGCACGCCAGATCGCGGAATATCTGCGCTCGGCGATGTCGCGGACCCTGCTTGCCAAGATCGGTTATCTTCTTGCCAAGGGCGCCTTCGATCGCCTGCGCGAGAAGATGGACCCGCGCAAGGTGAATGGCGGCGTCTTCCTGGGACTGAACGGCATCGTCATCAAGAGCCATGGCGGAACGGATTCCGAGGGCTTTGCGGCGGCAATCGATGTCGGTTATGACATGGCCCGCAATGGCCTGACACAGAAGATAGAAAACGATCTGAAAAGATATCATGCCCGGCACCCCTCTGCGGCCGGTCCCGAAGCGGCATGATCCCAGGGGTAGGAAACTAATATGATCCGTGCAGTTGTTCGCGGTTTCGGAGCGTCGCTTCCGAAGCGGGTGATGACCAATCGCGAATTGGAAGACCTTGTCGAAACCTCCGACGAATGGATCGTGCAGCGCACGGGCATTCATCAGCGCTACATCGCCGGCGAAGGCGAGACGACTGCATCACTGGGTGCTGCCGCAGCGAAGGCCGCTCTGGATAATGCCGGTCTCGTGGCTGCCGATATCGACCTCATCATCTGTGCGACGTCCACCCCGGACAACACTTTCCCGGCGACTGCGGTCAATATACAGAACCGGCTCGGCATCCATCACGGCTTTGCCTTCGACGTTCAGGCCGTCTGTTCGGGCTTCGTCTATGCAATGGCGACAGCCGATCTCTATATTCGCGGCGGCATGGCCAAGCGCGTCCTCGTGATTGGCGCGGAAACCTTCTCTCGCATCCTCGATTGGACGGACCGTACGACCTGCGTGCTCTTCGGCGATGGCGCTGGTGCGCTGGTCCTCGAAGCCGAGGAAGGGGAGGGCAAAACCACCGACCGCGGCGTTCTGACTTCGCAGCTTCGGTCTGATGGTACGCACAAGGAAAAGCTCTTTGTCGATGGCGGCCCGTCCACCACCGGCACCGTCGGCCACCTCCGCATGGAGGGCCGTGAAGTGTTCAAGCACGCCGTCGGCATGATCACCGATGTGATCGAGGCGGCGTTCGACGCCACTGGGACCACTGCGGATGACCTCGACTGGCTCGTTCCGCATCAGGCCAATCGTCGCATCATCGACGGTTCGGCGAAGAAGCTCGGCATTCCCGCTGAAAAGGTCGTCGTCACCGTCGATCTGCACGGCAACACCTCGGCAGCCTCCATTCCGTTGGCGCTCGCTGTCGCCGCCGGTGACGGTCGTATCAAGAAGGGCGATCTCGTCATGCTCGAGGCGATGGGCGGCGGCTTCACCTGGGGTGCGGTCCTGCTCCGCTGGTAAGCGTGAGATTCGAAATAAAGGATTTCATACAAGCGCTTGACCGTCACGCCCAAGGGCAATACTCTCATAACGCTTCAACAAGATCATTGATTTAAGCGGGCGGGACCACATGGCCGGAAAGACAGTGACGCGAGCAGATTTGGCGGAATCGGTCTTTCGCAAAGTTGGCCTCTCACGCACCGAATCGGCGGAACTCGTCGAGACCGTGATCGACGAGATTTGCAACGCGATCGTGCGTGGCGAGACCGTGAAGCTTTCCTCCTTCGCGACCTTCCAGGTGCGCAGCAAGAACGAGCGAATCGGCCGCAATCCGAAGACCGGCGAGGAAGTGCCGATTTCCCCGCGGCGGGTCATGACCTTCAAGGCGTCCAACGTGCTCAAGCAGCGGATTCTGCGGTCTCATTTGTCGCGCAAGGCCAAGCAGAAGCCGCAGAATCCGGCTTCCTGACGCTCTCGTGTATCGGTCCCTTGAGGATTACCCCTAATAGGGTGCTTGAATTTATCGCTGCAAATCGTTGAAATAAACGGCGAGTCGCGTTGCCGCGCGAGCCATGGAGCGTGAACATGCAGTTGGATAAGAGCCCGAACGCCTTCCGCACCATCAGCGAAGTTGCCGAAGACCTTGACCTGCCGCAGCATGTCCTGCGCTTCTGGGAAACGCGTTTTCCACAGATCAAGCCGATGAAGCGGGGCGGCGGTCGGCGCTATTACCGGCCCGATGATATCGAGTTGCTGAAGGGCATCCGTCATCTGCTCTACGATCAGGGCTACACCATCAAGGGTGTGCAGAAGCTCCTGAAGACCAACGGTAACAAGTTTGTGATGGCTGTCGCTACCGGCGACCAGGCCACCATGGAAGCACTGATCGCGGCAAATGCCCAGAAGTCCGACGAGCCGAAGCTCGGTCCGACGGACGAGGATCAGGTTGTCGGTCGTCCCAAGGCGAAGGTCAGCGGACGCTTCTTCGGATTTGGCGGCAGCGACGACGACATGCCGGAAATTTCCGTGGGCAAAAGTTCGGTCGGCAAGGAAGACAGGGCCCTGTTGCAGGAGGCGCTCTTCGACCTCCTTGAATGCAAGCGTCTCCTCGATCAGGTTCGCTGAGCCTCCGGTGTTCTAAAGCCGGGGATCGCGTCAAGCGATCAGAGCCAGCGCCAGCGCTTGGGATTGTCAGCCGACTCGATCATCAGCCAGTTAAGATCGACCTTGTCGACCGGCTTGATTTCGTCATTTCTGTTATCCAGTACCAGATCGGCCTTCGGCGTTTTCACGATCACCACGACATGCGCTTCACCGCTGGGCGTGGTTGCCATGGCGAGCCGTATGGAACGGGGAGGCAGTCCGCGGTCGATCAACTTTTTTCGCTTCGTGACCGCGTAATCTTCGCAGTCTCCGGATTTCGGAGAAAGGCGCCAGGTATCGTTTCCCTTGGCGTCCGAACCCGGCGCTATCGCCTGATTCACGCCGGTATTCACCGCTTCGAGCGCACGCTCCACCTTTCGGTTCAACTGGGTTCGGCTCACGCCGCCTTTCGGACGGCATTCGCGCGGAGCATTCACGCAAAGCTTTACGAAGGCATAGGGGGCTGTCGTCGGGGTCTTTTCTTCCAGAAAGGGTGCCGCAAGTCGGCCCCCTGCCTGGGTTTCACTGGCTGACCACGAGAAGAACATAGCGACAGCGGCGACAAGGATGCAGATGGTCATGAGAGGCATCTCACGGCTCCATGGCTGTTTACCCTGCGGAACAGGCGGAACGCCGAGGCGCATGCCACCTGCTTAAGCCTAAGCATCGAATGGAGAGAATGTTCCCTGATAGTCACAAAATTATGTCGCAATGCAATATGAGGAAAAACTCATTTTCTCGTGAAATTATAAGCGTCGAAAACGAGCGAAGGCCGCGTGCGGCAATATCGGGGAGGGGAGCCGCGCTCCTCGGGCACGCAATCAGGAGAGTATGCGCGACTCATCCGCTGCGTCCGTGGGACTTTGGTGGGACTTCGTGAACGGTAATCGTTCTTTTCCCGTGCTTTGTTCTTCTTTTTGTCCAAGGCTGCATTTTTCCGCTTGCGCTTCGGAGCCGGAAATCCTAATGGGATCAGGCCTTAACGGCAGGTCGGGGCGTAGCGCAGCCCGGTAGCGCACTTGACTGGGGGTCAAGGGGTCGTGGGTTCGAATCCCGCCGCCCCGACCATTAAATTCTTGATTTCCCAGCAAATTATTCGACGGTTCCGGGTTTTCCCGGAATTGTGGCGCGTCGCTCCTAGTTTTTCGGCAAAATTTCCTGATTCTGCCCTATCATTGCTGCGTTGCAGCATTATATGGGCTATGTTCGCTGCTGGAGGAGCGTGAGCGCGTTGCACCCGAAGTAACGGAGTGCGGCCCGTTCCGGATCCGTGGCGGGCTTTCCCCGTGGGAGTGAGAGCCGAACAATCGAACGGAAACTGCATTTCCATGCGTATGAAAATTCCCGTGCCGTTTTCCTACATAACGGCCCAGCAAAAGAAGTGGCAAAAGCGTTTGACCCGCGCCGCGGATGTCATCACGCCTGTTGCGACTGCACGCCCCAGACTTCGCGGTCCTCGTCCGCATCTGACTGAATTCACCGGCTTCGGTACCAATCCCGGGCACCTGCGCATGATGGAATATGTGCCGCCCAAGGGGCAGGCTAAACCAGCGCTGATGGTTGTCCTGCACGGCTGTCTTCAGACAGCCGTGGATTTCGACAATGGCAGCAACTGGAGCATGCTCGCGAGAGAAGGCGGTTTTGTTCTGCTTTACCCGGAGCAGCGCCAGTCCAACAATCCGAACCTCTGCTTCAACTGGTTTCGGCCAAGCGCCGTGGCGCGCGACCGCGGTGAGTTGATGTCTATCCGGCAGATGATCGAGAATGCATGCGAACGGCATGGGATCGATCGCGATCGCATCTTCCTGCAGGGACTGTCTGCCGGCGGCGGCATGGCGTCCGCGCTGCTTGCTACTTATCCCGATCTCTTTGCTGCCGGCCAGATCGTTGCCGGTCTGCCCTTTGGCTCCGCCCGCGACGCGATGACCGCGCTGTCGGTGATGAAGTCGGGCGCAAATCGCACACCGCAGGAATGGGGTGATCTCGTTCGCGCGGTTTCACCCGAAATCAACTGGCGCCCGACGATATCCATCTGGCACGGTACCGCTGATCGCGTGGTCTCCACCGCCAATGCCCGCGCTACGCTGATGCAGTGGCTCGATCTCTATGGCCTTCGCGATGAAGACGGTGATGATATCGCCATCGAAGGCAATGCAGCTCGCGTCTGGCTCGATAAGTCGGGCCGGCCGTTGATTGAATTCTGCCTCGTCGATGGTATGGATCATGGCCTGCCGGTTCTGAAGAAGCCGCGCAAGACGCCGGGCGAGGGCGGAATGCCCTTCATGCTTGAAGGCCAGCTCAGCGCCCCGCTGCACATGGCACGCACATTCATGGCAAGCGGCTGATGATCCGACTGGCAGGGCAGGCGCGGTTTATCCGCAATCCTGCCCTGTCGGACACCTATTAGAGAAGGGGATGAACGCGGAAGTCTTAGTTCTCTTCGATCGACATGCCATCACGGCCGATGTTGAGCTCTACGCCCTTTGGCTTGGTCTCTTCCTGATAGACGTAATAGCCGAGGCCGATGACGACGACGGCAAGCGCACCGATGACGAGATAAAGACCATTATTCCGGTTCATGACTGCTCCTGATCTGTTTAACAGGGCAATAATCCGCGACGAAGGAATTTGTTCCGTTCAGAGAGTCGATCTGAATGAAGCAGATCGGCCTTTGTTTCATTCCGGTGGGATTGTGCTCAGTCGTCGTTGGCGGCGTTCAGGTCTTCGGGGCGCACGCCGTCATCTTCGTCGTCACGCTCGGCAAAACGTACGCCGACGCCACCGGGCGGGCTGTCGCCATCGCCAAGAAACATGATTCCGGATGCCTGCAGCGCCAGCTTCAAGGTATGAAGCGTCGATGGATCGACATTGGCCTGTTCTTCCGCTTCCGTCTGAAGAATCAGGAAAGCGGAAATGCCGCTCTTCGCCGAAAGCTGATCGACGGTGATACCGAGAAGCGCTCGTGCGGCGCGGATCTGTGCGGGTGTAGCCATAGGATCAATATGGTGAAATCGCGCCCGAAATCAATCGGTTCGAAAGAGGGATCAGCTCAGGACTTCGCGGTAAACCGCAAGCGTCTGGTCGACCATGGCTTCAAGGCCGAAGGAATGGCGGCGGACGGCGGCATTGTCGGCGAAGCGGGCGCGTATCGCGTCGTCAGAAAGCCTTTTCATGGCGCTCGAGAGTGACGAAGGATCGTCGTTGTTGGCGACGATGATACCATTATCCTCGGGCGTGACGACATTGCGCGCTCCGCCGACATCGGTGACGATCATCGGCAATCCACTCGCTGCCGCCTCCAGCATCACATAGGACATCGCCTCATAACGGCTGGGCATAACCAGCACGTCGAGCGCCTGCATGGCTTCAGCCCCTGTGATGTCCGGGGTGACGATGACCCGATCGGCAATGTTGGCGTTGCCAATCTCGCGGCGTATCGCCTGTTCCATTTCGCCATGCCCCACCATCAGCAGGTGCACATCGGGTAGGCTTTTAGCTATATTTGCAAAGGCGGCGATCAGCCTTTCCGGCGCCTTCTGCGCGGAGAGGCGACCGACGAAACCGAAGACGATGGCATCTTCCGGCAGGCCGAAGCGCCTGCGGATCGCCGAGCCGTTTCCCTGCGGCATTTCTCCCACACCATTGACGACGACGCGGAGCAATTCCGCTGGAATGCCGAGCGTCAGCGCATGCTCGTATTCGCTCTGCGAGACGCAGATCAGCCGGTCGGTGAAGAAGCGGCCGAGCAGGGTTTCCACCTTGCCGAAGAGCAGGCGGCCTTTAGCTCCGAGCGTCGGATCCATCGTGCGAAAGGCGTGCGGCGTATAGATACGAGGCACGTGCGGACCGGGAAGGCGTATGCGGGTCAGCGCGCCGGCCTTGGAGCTATGGCCGTGGATAATGTCGAGCGGACCTTCCGCACGCACGACCTGGGCCAATGCTTTCCATGCGGACGCATCTGTAGGATCGACAGCCCGCAGCATTGGGAGTGCGATGACCTTTTCGAGGTCGAGGGCCTCGAGTTCCGCAACGAAGCGCTCCTCCGCCCTCACGGGCGAGTAGACCGCAGTCACGGCATGACCGCGTGATTTCAGCCCCGCGCATAGATCGACGAAATGACGGCCGGAGCCGCCGCCGCTCGGTTCCAGAACCTGGAGGATGCGCAGAGGGGAGGTCGTATCAGGCATGGTCATGTCGGTGTGGATCGCCGTTGCGCCCGCTGGTAACGCCATTCGAGTGCGCCGCAGCCCCATACGATGCCGAGCAGCATGTAGAAGTGCCGCCAGTGGTCTGTATCGATGACGTTGCCGATGATCATGTGTCCGATGACGACGATCCAGGAAATCATCAGGTAGGGTTGCCACGGGCGATTGCGCAGCAGATAGCGAAAGCCGATGGTGACGGTCCACGCCATCATCGAGACATAGGATATGAAGCCGAGCCAGCCGTAGCTGGTCAGCGATTTCAGCCAGATATTGTGCTCGTCTTCCGGAAAGATCTTGCTGAACACCATTGGCCCTATGCCGAGCGGCTGTTCCATAGCGTTCAGGAAGCCGATCCGATGGCGGGCGAAACGGCCGAGATGGCCGCCGTCATATTCCTTCACCAGCGTGGTGCGGTCGAGAAACAGGTTGCGGACCTGTTCGAACTGCAGCGCGATCGTGACGGCAATGACCATCAGCACGACGGCCGCAAGAGACAGCAGCAGGATCTTCAGCCGGAAAGCCCCGGTACGTTCCTTGAGCAGCAGGATCAGCACCAGCGCGATGGCGGAAAAGAGAAAGAGCGCCCAGGCCGCGCGGGAGAAGGACAGGAATACACCGAGCGCAATGATGAGAAGCCCGGCGATCTTGAACGGAGCTCCGGCAAGCCTCCCGGTCAGCAGGCCATGGATCAGGTAGAGCGAAGGTGCGATCAAAAAGGGGCCGAAAACGTTGGGGTCCTGAAAGGCACCCATGGCGCGGTCGTAGCGGGTAAAGGCTTCCGAACCGGGAAAGGCATGAAAATATCCGAGGATGCCGAGGAGGGCGGTAATCACGGCCGCGGCCACCCAGGCACGGAAGATCAGCCTCAGCCGCCGGTAATCATCCTCAATGATCGCCGCATAGAACACCGAGGTCAGCGCCAGAAAGGTGGAGACCGCGAGATACATCGGCCCCTCGGCCAGATCCCGCATCACAGTGAGCGAGAGGATGCCGCCGATGTTGAAGACCAGCAGGAATGCCAGCAGCGGGGCCACCGCGCGGGAGATCTTCAGTCCGAGCAGGAACCAGATCGCGACCTGAAGCACCATAACCAGTTCATAAGGCGCTGGTTCAGAAATGACGAAGCCGGACAGGAAAACGCCGAAGGCGACCAACGCGGAGCCGATGATCGCCATTGCCGCACGTTGCGGCTTGAAAACGATGGGAGCCTGGACCTCTATCGTACTCAATAGGCGTTTTCCGTGTTCAATAGCCGGATGGGCGTCAGGAACAGGATCTTGAGATCGAAGAGCAGCGACCAGTTTTCGATGTAGAAGAGGTCGTATGCTGTCCGGTACTTGATCTTTTCGTCGCTGTCGATTTCACCGCGCCAACCATTGATCTGCGCCCACCCGGTCACGCCGGGCTTGACGCGATGGCGGGCGAAATAGCCATCGACGACTTCCGCATAGACCCGGTCATGGGTCGCGGCGGACACGGCATGCGGGCGAGGGCCGACAAGCGAGAGGTCGCCGCGCAACACGTTGAAGAGCTGGGGTAGCTCGTCGATCGACGATTTGCGGATGAAGCGCCCGACCTTGGTGACCCGAGGGTCGCCCTTGGTAACCGCCTTGCGGGCCGACGGATCGCTCATCTCGGTGTACATCGAGCGGAATTTCAAGACGTTGATGACCTCGTTGTTGAAGCCATGGCGCTTCTGCATGAAGAAGACCGGGCCTTTGGAATTCAACTTGATCGCGATGGCTGTGCCGATGAAGACTGGCCACAGGAGCGAGAGAGCCATCAGGCTGAAGAAGATGTCGAAGACGCGCTTTGCCACCGAGTCCCAGTCGCGGATGGGCTTGTCGAGAATGTCGAGCATTGGCACTGCACCGACATGGGAATAGGAGCGCGGACGAAAACGCAGACTGTTGGAATGGGCCGCGAGCCGCACGTCCGTCGGCAGGACCCAGAGCATCTTGAGAAGCTGCAGGATACGCGCCTCTGCGCTGAGCGGCAGCGAGATAATCAGCATGTCGATGCGGGCGAGGCGAGCGAATTCGACGAGTTCGGCCACGGTGCCGAGCTTGGGATAGCCTGCGACCACATCGGGCGAGCGGGCAGAGCCACGGTCATCGAAAATGCCGCAGATGCGGATATCATTTTCCGGCTGCTGTTCCAGTGCGCGGATCAGGTCCTTGGCCGGCTGGCCGCCGCCAACGATGACGGCGCGGCGTTCCATCACGCCGTTGCGGCCCCAGCGGCGAATGGCGAAGCCGACGAGATTGCGCTCGATGAACAGAAAGGCAAGGCCACTACCGTACCAGATGACAAACCAGTTCTGGAAGTCGAGACCATTGCTGACAAAGATGAAGAGCGAAAGCGCGACAAGCGCCAGCGCTACCGTCCATGCACCGAAATAGCGTCCCAGCGACCGCAAGGGCGTCCGCAGCGATGAGATGTGATAGCAATCGGCGGCTTGCAGCAGCAGCAGGGCAACGCCCGATCCGATCAGGCTGATAGCCAGAACGCCGACGAAATGCTCCGCCGGATTGGCGGAGATGAAGTAGTGGATTCCGAGGCCGAAGGCGAGCAGGCAGAGGAATTCCAGCAACCTGAGCTGGCCGGTGATGATCGTCGGAGAATAGTTGGATTCCTGAAACTGTCCCGCGATCTGCCGGGCTAGCGGATTGATCTCCACGTTCTCCGCAGCGCCGGGTTTGGCATCGCCCATGGCGGCGTTTTCCGAGATCTTCTTGCGCAGCGCGTCAACGTCGAACTGTTCGGGCTTTTCCATCTGGTTCATTTGAGGATCTCACCTTTTGTGGCCGAAGCCTAAGGGAAAGGTCCTAAGAAACGTTTGATCGGGTAGAGAAAAACCGATGCAATGGCGAAATATCTGTCATGTTTTGGTGCAGTTATACCGGTTATTCCCACCATCCGCGATTTGACGGAAATCAAAGTCTTGCGGGATGGGTCGTGCGATGGAAGACTTCTTTACCGATGGCTTTGCGAAGGGCGCTCCCGCATGGAAAAGAAACACGTTTTCAACCTCAGCTACTTTCTTTTTGCCTTCTCGTTGTTGCTGGTGTTCCAGGCCTGGATGGGTTACCGCGACTATGCGCAGCTCACCTACACGGAGATGCTGGATGCGGTGAACCAGGGCAGGGTTGCCTCCGTCACGCTCACCGAGACGACGGTGCAGGGCGAGTACAAGGAGCCGCAGAACGGCCGCAAGTATTTCGTGGCAAACCGCGTCGATCCGGCCTTCGCCGAGGTCTTCGAAAAGGCCGGCGTGAAGATCAGCGGAGCAAGCGACAGCAACTGGTTCACGACGCTGCTGTCATGGGTCCTGCCTGTTCTTGTCTTCTTTGGCCTCTGGTCCTTCTTCTTCAGGGGAATTGCCGAACGCCAGGGCATGGGGGGTCTGATCAACATCGGCAAGTCGCGGGCCAAGATCTATCTCGAGCGTAAGACGGGCGTGACCTTCGACGACGTCGCCGGCATCGATGAGGCGGAAGCCGAGCTGGAGGAGATCGTCTCCTTCCTCAAGGACAAGGATCGCTATGGCCGGCTTGGCGCGCGCATTCCGAAGGGCATCCTGCTTGTCGGCCCGCCCGGCACCGGCAAGACGCTGATGGCCCGCGCGGTCGCGGGCGAAGCGGGCGTGCCCTTCTTTTCCATTTCCGGCTCGGAGTTCGTGGAAATGTTCGTCGGCGTGGGTGCGGCCCGCGTCCGTGACCTGTTCGAACAGGCGCGCGCTGCGGCCCCCTGCATCATCTTCATCGATGAACTTGATGCTCTTGGCCGTGCGCGCAATTCGTTCGGCGGGTTTGGCGGCAATGACGAGAAGGAGCAGACGCTCAACCAGTTGCTGGCCGAACTCGACGGCTTCGACCCGCGCGTCGGTATCGTACTGCTCGCTGCAACCAACCGCCCCGAGATTCTCGATCCGGCCCTGATGCGCGCAGGGCGATTCGATCGGCAGGTGGTGATCGACCGCCCGGATCGGAAAGGCCGTGTGGCCATCCTCAAAGTTCACATGAAGAACGTCATTATCGATCCGGATGTCGATATCGATGCGATCGCGGGGCTGACTCCCGGCTTCACTGGCGCCGACCTCGCGAACCTGATCAACGAGGCGGCAATCCTTGCAACGCGCCGAAGCGCCGGCAAGGTGGCGATGGAGGATTTCGTCGCGGCCGTCGAGCGGGTGATTGCCGGCACGGAACGGCGTAGCCGCATTCTCAATCCCGAGGAGCGCCGTCGCGTCGCCTATCACGAGATGGGCCATGCGCTTGTCGCTTCCGCGCTCAAGACCGCCGATCCCGTGCAGAAGGTCTCGATCATTCCCCGCTCCATAGGGGCGCTTGGCTACACTCTGCAACGTCCGACGGAGGACCGCTTCCTGATCACTTCCGCCGAACTCAAGGAGCGCATGGTGGTCCTGCTGGCCGGTCGCGCGGCCGAAGACATCGTCTTCGGTGAGATATCGACGGGCGCATCCGATGATCTTGCCAAGGTAACGGACATCGCCCGCGAGATCGTCACCCGCTTCGGCATGGATGCTTCTGTCGGGCAGGCGGTTCTGGAGCCGCAACGTAGCCAGTGGCTGGACGATGGCATGCGCATGCGACCGAAGGACTATTCGGAGGCGACCGCGCGTGAGGTGGACCTTGCCGTACGCTCCATGATCGATGATGCCTATCAACAGGCGAAACACGTGCTGGAAGGGCGGCGGTCCGAGCTGGAGAGCGGCTCCAGGCTGCTGCTTGAAAAGGAAACGTTGACGCCCGCCGATTTCCCGCCGCTGGCGCGTGGTGGCGAAGTCGCAAGCGCGCCTGCCGCGTGACCGTGGCTTCGGGTCAGTTCAGGGATGTCGCCTCAAGACGCTCCAGGTAAAGGTCGGCGATCTGGCCGGCCATGGTGGAGGCGGAGAACTTCGCCTTGAACGTTTCCGGGTTCGGCATGGCCGCATTGCCCCAGCCCGGAGTGGTGATGGCCTTCGTCATCACGCGTGCCAGATCCTCGGCGTTGCCGGGTTCGACCAGTGCTTCGCTTTCCGGGCCGAGTGCTTCCGGCACTCCGCCGACACGGGATGCAATGACGGTTTTTCCGGCTCCGAGCGCTTCCAGCACGATGTAGGGCATGGCCTCGGCGCGTGAGGGAACGACGACTGTATCGGACATGGCGAGCGCGTCCTTGACCGGCATGGCGGGCAGCAGGCCGATGCGACGCCCAAGTCCGCGCTGCTGCATCATGGCGTCGTATTTGTCGCGATCGGGCCCGTCGCCGATGATGAGCGCGCTCAACGGATGGCCGACCATACGCTCGGTGCGGGCAAAGGCATCGATGAAGATGTCAGGTCCCTTGAGATCGCGCAGCATGCCCAGATAAAGGAAGTGCACGCCATCGGAGCGCGGCGGTATGCGAGCGAAATCGCGATCATTGATGCCGTTATAGACCATGCGGTCGGCGCAACGCGGCCGTCCTATTTTCCGCACATAGGTCTGCCGTTCATATTCGCAGACGAATACGAGTGCGTCCGTCATGCGCTCAAGTATGCGCTCGGTCGCAAACACGCCCCGGCCTGCCATCGATTTCGGATCGAAATGCAGGCTGCCCCCATGGGGCGAATAGAAGCGGGCAACGCGATACTTTTTGACCCGCAAGGCTGAGCCGATGATGCGTGCGACCGCACCGCCCTTGGCGCCGTGGCCGTGCAACACATCCGGCTGCAAGCTCTTTATTTCCTTGTAACTGGTATGCAATGCTGCGGCATCGCTGAAACCTATCGAGCGCTGGATCGGCATGCGCGTCAGGCCAAGCGCGAGATAAGGCTGGATCTGCTCGAACATCCGGTCTTCGTGCTCGCTACCCGTCGAACTGTCACACAGGATGCCGACCTCGTGCCCTGCGCGCGCATGCTGTTCCGCAAGGTCACGAACATGACGGAAGATACCGCCAATCGGGGACCGGAAACAGTGCACGATGCGTAGGGGAGAGGTGTGCGGCATCGATCAGAAAAGCCGCTCTCTGACATAGATCGTATCGCCGGCGAGAATGGGATCGGTGATCGGCACGCGGCCGGTCAGGATCTCCCCGTTGATCTTGCGGGTGACATCGACATCACGCTGATTGGCGCGGGTGGAGAAACCGCCGGAAACGGCGATCGCATTGAGCACGGTCATGCCGGGAACATAGGCATATTGGCCCGGCTGGCCGACTTCTCCCATGACAAAGATGGAACGATAACGGTCGATCTCGATAGAAACGTCGGGGTCGCGAAGATATCCCTGCCGCAGTTTCTGGGCGATCACGCCTTCCAGCTGGGGCAACGTCGCGCCGCGGGCAGCCACCTGTCCGACCAGCGGGAAGGCGATATAGCCGGCCTGGTCGACGGTATAGGTATTAGTCAGGCTCGCCTGTTCGAAGACGGTGACCCGGAGGCGATCACCACTGTCGAGCCGGTAGGGCTGGATCGTCGCCTCGTGAAAGACTTTAGGCGCGGGCTTGTATGTCGCGCAGCCGCCAAGCACGGCCAGAGCCAGCGCGGCGAACAGCCAGACTATTCCCTTAACACCAAACGATGACATGCGCCGACGCGCTCCCGGTACAGAATTCCTATGCCTCGTTATCATTCGATTAGGGTTAACGCGAGGTAAAGAACGGTATTGTTGCCGGAGCGAAGAGGATAGCCGGCGTCGTTACAAGAATACGGCGGTTAACTCTTGGGTTACCATGTTCCTTTACTATCCGTCCGGATTTGTACCGGGAGTATGGCATGTCGAGCGTAGGCAACGGGCAACAGGACGTGGATATCGATCTGGCGCAGCTCTTTAGGGCCGTGTGGCAAAGACGTCTGCGCATTCTGGCAGCGACCGCGCTCGCCGGTGGCCTTGCCTTTGCCGGAGCAAACCTCATCTCGCCGAGCTATCGCAGCGAGGCGCGCATCCTGATCGAGCCGAGGCAGCCAAATTATTCAACGACGGACCGGGTAGGGACGACGGCCGAGCCGGTGCTCGACGAGTTGAACATCGTCAGCCAGGTGCAGCTTCTTCAGTCGGTGGACCTGATCAAGCAGGTTGTGCGCGATCTCAAGCTTTACGAGTTGGAGGAGTTCGACCCGGATACCAATCCTTCCGTCGTCTCGCATCTTCTGGTCCTTCTTGGACTGAAGAAGAACCCGCTCGATCTGGCGCCCGAGGAACGCGTGCTGAAGGCCTTCCAGGAAAAGCTGCAGGTCTATCAGGTCGAGAAGTCGCGCGTCATCGGCATCGAGTTCAACTCCGAAGACCCGAAGCTTGCGGCCGCCATTCCCAACGAGATCGCCAAGGTCTACAGTGCGATCCAGAGCGGCGCAAAGCTCGACAGCAATTCCGAGGCTGCGCGCTGGCTGGAGCCGGAAATCTCCAACCTGCGTGAAAAGGTGCAGGAGGCCGAGAAGAAGGTCGCTGACTATCGCGCTTCGGCTGGCCTGTTGCCGCTCAGCGAAACGACGACCTTTTCTTCCCAGCAATTGAGCGACATCTCCGCCGAACTGGCACGTGTGCGCGGTGAGCGAGCCAATGCTGAGGCGAGGGCGGAAGACGTGCGCGCCGCGTTGAAAGCAGGCCGCTCTACTGAAACGCTCGAAGCCGTTGCCGGCTCGGAAGCCATTCAGCGATTGAAGGGTACGGAATCCACGATCCGCGCGCAGATCTCCGATCTTTCGACGACGCTGCTCGACGGCCATCCGCAGATGAAGGCCCTTCGGTCGCAGCTTGCCGGAATTCGTGAGCAGATCGCCACCGAATCCTCCAGGGTTGCGGCAGGTCTTGAAAATGCGGCGACCGTCGCCCGCGCTCGCGAGACGCAACTGATACAGCAGCTCAACACGGTGAAGGCCGAATCCGCGCGCGCCGGCGAAGATGAGGTTGGCCTGAAAGCGCTGGAGCGCGAGGCTACCGCCCAGCGTCAGCTTCTTGAAACCTATCTCGCCCGCTATCGCGAGGCGACCACCCGCATGGCCAAGGATGCGAGCCCGGCGGATGCTCGCCTCGTCTCGCAGGCCGTCGAGCCGAACGAGCCGAATTTTCCCAAGGTTCTGCCGATTACCATCGTCGTCGCACTCGCCGCCTTCATCTTGAGCGCCATCGTCGTGATGTTGTCGGAACTGTTCAGCGGTCGGGCGCTTCGTCCGGTTGACAGCGACCTTCCCGAACTGGTGCCGGCTCGCGCAGAGGCGAGGAATAAAGTCGACGATACTCCTGCCGCCGAACCGGTTGCCCAGCCGCAAGCCGTTGCCTTGGAAAAAACGGTGATCGCCGAGGAGACGACTTCGCATGTCGCCGCTTCCCATGCCTCCGTCGCCGTTGCTCGCGAGGAGCTTCCGGCAAGCCTGCTCTCCGTTGCCCCGGACGATGAACTGGCCGAGGAGATGGAACAGGCTATCGACTTTGTGGAGGAGGAACCGGAAGACGAATTCTCCATCGAGGCTGTCGCCCGCTATCTCGTGGACGATCACGTAGGGATCGCGCTGGCCATCTCGCCCTCTGGCGACGAAGGTTCTACGGCGACGGTAATGCTGGCGCGCGAAGTGGCGGAGCGCGGTTTGAAAGTCGTGCTGATCGATATGACGGGTTCGGCATGTCCGACCTGGCTGATGGCTTCCCGCCGGGATCTTCCGGGCATCACCGATCTCCTGTGCGGTACGGCCCCCTTCTTCGAGACGATCCACCCGGACCGCCTTTCCGACGCCGACATCGTGCCGCAAGGCAATGCCGATATCCGGCAGGCCATGCGCGGTGCCGACCGCCTGTCGATGATTACCGATGCGCTTTCGGAAGCTTATGATCTGGTCCTGGTCGAATGCGGTCCCGCCGATGTTCAGGGCATTGCGCGGCTCAGCAGGAGCGGCGAACAGGAAATCATCCTGTCGGCGCCCGATCCTGACATGGAAGAGCTTGCCCGCATCATGGAAGCCTTCGAAAAGGTCGGGTACACCGATCTCGTACTGATGACCGGCAAGACAACGGCCTCAGCAGGGCAGGGAAAACGCGACGCGGCCTGAAAGCTTTAGTTGTCGGTGCCGGTCGCCTGTGTCGGCATGTCGTCCGCATGCGCCCGCAGTCTCTGGATGAACGAATAGAGCTGCGGATTGCCCTTGATCACCGCCTTGGTGCGCACCACGCCCCGCTGGGCGAAGGACGCAACATGACCGGCGGCACTGATCGGCAGCAGGATGTCATGCTGCACCGTTTCGACCGTGCACCAGCGTCGCTTGTATTCCTGATCGCCAAGCCCGAAATCGAAGAGCGCAGCACCTTCCTCGCAGCAACGCTCGATCATCAGCCAGAACAGCAGTTCGCCCGGGCTTGCTTCCGGCAGAAGGCTTCCGTCTATCGAGCCGAACTGGCAGATCACATGATCGCCCTTGCGTGACAGGCCTGCGATGGCGGCGATCCGGCCTTCATATTGGCCCTTGAGACGCACGGCATGCAGTTCCAGCGGCGTATCGAGACTGCTTCCATCGACTTCCATCAGCATGTGAAAGAAAGCCTGCGTCTCGGGTGCCTGAAATGAATTCGGCAATCCGAGCGCCTTGAAGCGGATTGCCTTCTGTTCGAAGAAAAGATTGAGCAGGGCACTCTTTTCCCGGGGCGACCGGGCGACGAAATGCTCGAAACCGCCGGTAGCCTCGATCCTCCGAACCTGCCGACAGAATTTCTTGCGCCGGCGCTTGGCGTTCAATTGCCCGATGGTTTTCTGGAAATCCGCCGCTAACGGCAGTTGGAAGGCGTGGTTTTGGTTTTCGATGGCGGGGAGCGACGCAAACGGGCTAGTCTCGCCGCGCCATTCCAGCGGAATGTTCTGCAGGTTGACCAGATCGGCCTTGCCGGCAAGCAGCCTCGTGATCGCCTGCGCGATCTGTGTCGCCTCAGCGGCGCTCGATTCCTTCCGGAAATCGGCGCAAAATAAACCGCTATTGATGTTGTTGTATCGCGCCCCAATGAACTGCGCGGACCGCACCATGCTGGCGCGAACGATTTCCAGCGGCAGGATGAAGGCAGTCTTGACCCCGCGCTTACCGCTGATGATGGCGAGCGGATTGCGATGGGTCTTCGCCCATGCAAGGCACCAGTCATAGCTCTGGTGAAGCGAGTTGATCGGATCGTCTTCTAGTGCGCGCCATTCCTTTTCGAGCGGCGCCATGCTCTCGTGCAATGTGATGTCGAGGGCGCTGCTGGCTAGAGCTATGCCGGTGTGCGGAAACTCCGCATGTTCCGAGCGGCTCAAGCGGTCCGTGGCCGCAAGGCTTGGAAATTCCACCGGCGATGTCTGCACAACACTCTCCCGTCCAACGAGACTGTCGGGGAGACTAGCCCATACGCGCGGAAAAACGGTTAGCGAACGGGCTTCGTCGCAGTTTTTCCGCCGAGTGCGGTTATCGGTCGGTTAACCGCCTCGGCTTCAGTCATTTGCGGACGGGACCGGCCATCCACTTGATGATCAGCATGGCCGGCAGGATCCACAGCAGACCGGACAGCAGGAAGTAGAGGAGATGCGCCCACCACGGCGAGGTCGCGAGCAGGCTCGATGCGATGGTGGTCGCGACGATCGCATAGACGACGACGAGGATGATGATGAGGATCGTGCCAATGAACGAGCGCAACCGGGCAGGCATCGTCGTTTATCCTTCTTGTATTCTTGCGAACGGGCCTATTGCGAGCAGGCGTGAATGCCTACCAACGGGGCAGAGGTCTTGTTTTGCATGGCCAAGTGATGCAAATCAACAGCATAAACGAGGATGGCAGGATGACTGACGCAGCAAGCACCACAGAGATCCAGGTTCGTCAGGCAATGGAGCGCAACGGACGCAATCGACGGGCTATCCGCATATGGCTTGGCGTCGTGCTGGTCACGCTTTTCTGTCTCGTTCTGGTGGGAGGCGCCACGCGGCTCACCGGCTCCGGCCTTTCCATCACCGAGTGGAAGCCCATTCATGGCGTCATTCCGCCGCTTTCGGCGACTGAATGGGAAGAGGAATTCGCGCTTTACCAGCGCATTCCGCAGTATCAGCAGATCAACAAGGGCATGACGGTCGATGAGTTCAAGTCGATTTTCTGGTGGGAATGGGCGCATCGCCTGCTGGCTCGCAGCATCGGCGTCATTTTCGCCCTGCCGCTTCTCTATTTCTGGCTGACGGGCAAAATCGAACGTCGCTTGCGCTGGCCGCTGGTCGGATTGCTGGCTCTCGGCGGTTTCCAGGGTTTCATCGGCTGGTGGATGGTGTCGTCGGGGCTGAGCAAGCTTACGAGCGTTTCCCAATACCGGTTGGCAACACACCTCGTCATCGCCTGCCTGATCTTTGCCGCCTGCATGTGGATCATGCGCGGTCTGTCGCCGCATAGCGGGGATGCTCCCCCGACTGCGACATCGCGTCGCTGGGCAGGCCTCGTCGCCTTCCTCGCCCTGTTCCAGATCTATCTCGGAGCGCTTGTCGCAGGTCTCGACGCTGGTCTTGCCTACAATACCTGGCCACTGATGGACGGAGCGGTCATTCCATCCGATCTCTTCATCCAGCAGCCATGGTGGATCAACCTGTTCGAAAACCCCAAGACGGTTCAGTACGTCCACCGCCTCGGAGCCTATCTGCTTCTGGCTGTCGCGCTGTGGCACATGATCCAGTCGCTGAGGGCCGCACCCCAGACGACCCACGCCCGCCGCAGTGTCGTGCTCTTCGCCCTCATCATGATCCAGGCGGCCATCGGCATCACGACGCTGCTCCTGCAGGTGCCGCTCGACGCCGCTCTAGCCCACCAAGGCGGCGCCCTCATCGTCCTCGGCTTCGCCATCGCCCACTGGCGCGGGTTTTATGGCGAGTTTCCGCCGGATGTCCTTGTAGAGAACAGATCCTGATATTGTAGCCTCAGCCGAACCTGTATCCGGAATAGGGCTTGCCGCGGAATTCGCCGCGGAAGATGTGTTGGCCGGCGTCGTGACCGGCGGCTCCGGCTATAACGAACAGGGGCACGAGGTGATCGTGGTCTGGAACGTGGCAGGCCTGTGCGTCCGGGTTGCGTTCCCAGGTCGCAAGTTTTGCCGCCCTCTGGTCCGGGTCCTCGATTGCGACCGCATCGCTCAGCCAGTCGTCGAAGCGGATGGCCTGCTGCTTGTGCTCGGGATTGTCGTGGAAGAACATCCGCATGTTGTGATAGCTCATGCCGGAGCCTACAATCAGCACGCCCTCATCACGCAGCGGCTCCAGCGCCTTGCCGATTGCCACATGGCTGGGAACGTCGAGCGTGTTCTTGAGTGACATCATCACCACGGGCACGTTGGCATCGGGGTAGGCGACCATCAGCGGGATGAAGACGCCGTGGTCGTAGCCGCGTTTGTCATCCTCCGCAGCCGGAATGCCTGCTGCCTCAAGAAGTTGTTTGGCCCGGTGCGCCACATCCGGAGCGCCCGGGGCGGGGTAGGTAAGTTCGTAGGTTTCGGGCGGAAAGCCAGAATAATCATAGAGCATTCCGGGCCGCGTGGCCGAACTCAGGGTCGGTACAGGCTCCCGTTCCCAGTGACCGGAAACCATGAGAATGGCTTTCGGCGTGCGGCCAACATCTTTTGGAAGCGACTTCAGGAAGTCCGAAAGATCAGCCCACGGTTTCTTGCCGTCCGGTCCCGCCGGGAATTGCATGAAGGGCCAGGGGCCGCCGCCATGGGGGATGAAATAGACCGGAAAACGGGTGTCGCTCATGTCGCGCCTCATCTGTTGATGATGCGGAATATAGCAAGATCACCAGGGACAAACGATCCGTCGATCAGACGACGAATCGTTCACTTTGAGTGAACGGCAAAGCTGAGGTTCGTCAATTCTTGAGAACGTTGATGCGCTGCCTCAGGCGGAAAGCATCAGGTCCATGTTCTGAACAGCTGCCCCGGAAGCACCCTTGCCAAGATTGTCGAGAACCGCGACGAGGTTGACATGCGGGCCGCCCTGCGTGCCGAACACGAAAAGCTTCATCGTGTCCTGACCGGCCAGTTCTTCGGCGTCGATGCGTCCCAGCCTGGCGCTGTCCTCAAGCGAAACGACGCTGACGATGTCCTGCCCGGCATAATGCGCGACAAGGGCTGCATGGATCGTCTCGATCGTCGTGCCTTCCTTCAGGTCGTCCAGGAAGAGCGGAACCTGCACGATCATGCCCTGTGCAAAGCGGCCGACGGAGGGCGAAAACAGCGGTGCCCGGTCGAGCAGGCCGTGGGTCTTCATCTCCGGCACGTGCTTGTGCTTGAGGGGCAGGCCGTAGAGAAAGTTGTTGGCCGAAATGGCGTCGGGCCGGCTCTGGTCTTCCATCTGGGCGATCATCTGCTTTCCGCCGCCGGTGTAGCCGGAGACCGCGTTGACCGTGACCGGATAGCCGTCAGGCAGGATGCCGGCGGCGCGAAGCGGCCGGATGAGGCCGATTGCGCCGGTCGGGTAGCAGCCGGGGTTGGCGACGAAACGGGAGGAGCGGATCTTTTCCGTCTGCGCCTTGTCCATCTCGGCGAAACCGTAGGCCCAGTCCGGGGCAATACGGAAGGCCGTCGAGGTGTCGATGATCCGGACCTTGTTGTTGCCGGAAATCATCTGCACCGCTTCCCGCGAAGCGTCGTCGGGCAGGCAGAGAATGGCGACGTCGGCGCTGTTCAGCAGGTCTTCCCGCATCGTCTGATTGCGCCGCTCCTCCTCGGGGATGGACAGCAGTTCGACGTCGCGGCGGCCGGCCATGCGGGTGCGGATCTGCAGTCCCGTGGTGCCGTGTTCGCCGTCGATGAAGATCTTCGCTGTCATTTTATCGTCCCCTGTCAGGAGGTTGGTGGAAATTCCGGAATCTGTTTCTGAGAATGCTGAATCAATATGTCAGGTGCGTGTCGCAAGCTTCTCGGCGCGCAGGCCGAGCATATACATCGCGACCGTCGCGCCCGCAATGGCGGTGATGTCGGCGTGGTCATAGGCCGGCGCGACCTCGACGATATCCGAGCCGCGAATGTCGAGCGGCCCGAGCTTGCGCAGAACCGAGAGCATCTTGGCCGAGGAGGGGCCGCCGGCAACGGGCGTTCCGGTTCCCGGAGCGAATGCCGGGTCGAGGCAGTCGATATCGAAGGTGAGGTAGCAGGGCCGGTCGCCGACATGGGCAAGGATCCGGTCGGCGATTGCCTGAGCGCCGAGGTCTTCGACTTCGTAGCCGTGCAGGATATGGATGCCGAAATCCTCCGGCGCATGGGTCCTGATCCCGATCTGGATCGAATGGGTCGGGTCGATCACGCCTTCACGCACGGCGCGGCAGACGAAAGACCCGTGGTCGATGCGCTTGCCATCGTCGTCCCAGGTGTCCTGATGGGCGTCGAAATGCACGAGCGCCAGCGGTCCATGCTTGGCGGCATGGGCCTTGAGTAGCGGCCAGGTCACGAAATGATCGCCACCGAGACCGAGCAGATAGGCGCCGGACGCAATGATCTTCGCGGCTTCCTTCTCGATCAGTCCGGGCGTTTTCTGGTGATTGCCGTAGTCGAGCAGAACGTCCCCATAGTCAACGACTGCGATCTTCTCGAAAAGATCGCGGGAAAACGGGTACTGCGGGTCGTTGTCGAAGATCGCGGAGGCGCGCCGGATCGCCTGCGGTCCGAAACGGGCGCCGGGCCGGTTGGAGACGGCAGCGTCAAAGGGGATGCCAAGGATGGCGGCATCGACATCCTTCAGCGACTTCGAGAACTTGCGGCGCATGAAGGAGAGTGCGCCGGCATAGGTCGGATCGGTCGCCGCGCCGCGAACTGTCCTGGCGGTGAAGGCATTGTCGATGGATTTGCTCGCCATGTCTCTTGTCTCTGTCTCTCTCTGCGGAATTTGTCCGAACATAGGCGACGGGCAGCGATCCGCCAATTCGAAAACCCGATGAACCGTCCAAAACGAAAAAAGGCGGAGCCGAAACCCCGCCTTGAATTCCGTTTCCGGATATCCAGCGATTAACGCTTGGAGAACTGGAACGAACGACGGGCCTTGGCCTTGCCGTACTTCTTGCGTTCGACGACGCGGCTGTCGCGGGTCAGGAAGCCGCCCTTCTTCAGGACCGAGCGCAGGCCCGGTTCGAAGTAGGTGAGCGCCTTGGACAGACCGTGGCGAACGGCGCCGGCCTGACCGGAAAGACCACCGCCGGTAACGGTAGCGATGATGTCGAACTGGCCGGTGCGGGCAGCAGCGACGATCGGCTGCTGCAGGATCATCTGCAGAACCGGACGGGCGAAATAGGTCGTGAAGTCACGGCCGTTGACGACGATCTTGCCGGAGCCCGGCTTTACCCATACGCGGGCGACAGCGTTCTTGCGCTTGCCGGTGGCGTAGGAGCGGCCAAGGGAATCGACCTTGCGGACATGCGCCGGAGCGGCGGCCTGCTCGGTGGTGCCGAGGTCCTTCAGGGAAGAGAGGTCAGCCATTATCAGGCGCTCCTTACGTTCTTGCTGTTCAGCTTGGCCACGTCGAGGGCAACCGGCTGCTGGGCTTCATGGGGATGGTTGGAACCGGCGTAAACGCGGAGGTTCTTCATCTGGCGACGGCCGAGCGGGCCGCGCGGAACCATGCGTTCGACAGCCTTTTCGATGACGCGCTCCGGGAAGCGGCCTTCGATGATCTGACGAGCCGTACGCTCCTTGATGCCGCCCGGATAACCGGTGTGCCAGTAGTACTTCTTGTCGGAATACTTCTTGCCGGTCAGGGCGACCTTCTCGGCATTGATGACGATGACGTTGTCGCCGTCGTCAACGTGGGGGGTGTAGGTGGCCTTGTGCTTGCCGCGCAGGCGCATGGCAATAAGGGAGGCGAGGCGACCGACAACGAGGCCTTCGGCATCGATGATGATCCACTTCTTCTCCACCTCGGCAGGCTTCTGAACGAAGGTAGACATGGTATTATCTTTCCGTTTTGGACCCGTGCACCGCGAGGCGATCGGGCGTTTCTTGTTGCTTGGTTTCGCGCATGTGATGCACGAAACGAAAAAAGAATGCGGTCCGGGTGGGCCGCAAACTTGGGCGCTGTATAAGCTGAGGCTGTGTTGCGGTCAATAGCGCCGGATTTTGGGGCTTCTGGGAAAAGTTCAGCAAAAACAAAGTCATATTGGTGTGGTGTTATTTTACCTCATTGCATGGCGGCGCTGAAGTCATGGAATCGGCTGCATTTCGGCTCTCTCAGCCTCTCGGCGGAATGGAATAGGTGGCGGTCGCCTGGGCGATAGGCTCCGAGCTTCCCTCCTGACTGAGGATGGCGTCGATAACCGCAAGTCGTTTGCCGAGCTTGAGGATACGGCATGTGCAGGTGATCGGCTGGGGCTTCGGCAGGCGAAGGAAGTTGATGTTGAGGCTGGTGGTGACGGCGAGTGCCACCGGCCCTATATGGGCGAGCACTGAGGCATAGGCGCAAACGTCGGCGAGCGCGAACATGGCCGGACCGGAGACCGTGCCGCCGGGCCGCAGATGCCGTTCCGACGGGTCGAAGGTCATCGTGACCGCCCCGGGTTCCACCGCCGTCACCTTGAATACGCGCCCGTCCGTGTGGATTTGCGGAAAATCCGTTTCCATGAACTGGTTGATTTCCTCGGCGGTCATGATCGGCTGCATGTCGGACGGTTCCTCCCTTGGTCCAAGGCCTCGATTTTCGATGGCGAAGCCGGCGGCATTTATGGCAGGCTTCCGAGGATATGAAAACGAAAAGCCAGGGAGGTTGTCATGGCGGAAGTGGTGTCGTTCAAGAAGAATGCAGGCGAGGTGGGAGAGGGGCCGGTATTGTCGGCTCTGTCGCACGGTGTGCTGCGCCTCACACTCCACAATCCGCCCGCCAATGCCCTGTCCATCGCCACCATGGAGGCCTTGATAGGCGCGCTGGAGACGGCGGGCAACGACCCTGAAGTGCGCGTTATCATCCTTGCCGCATCAGGCAAGCTGTTCTCGGCCGGCCATGACCTGAAGGAAATGACGGCGCACCGGACAGACCCGGATCGCGGCCGGGCTTTTTTCGAAAAGACCATGCGGCTCTGCGCTGACCTGATGCTGAAGATCACGCATCTGCCGAAGCCGGTGATCGCCGAGGTTGACGGACTGGCGACGGCCGCTGGCTGCCAGCTCGTGGCCTCCTGCGATCTTGCCATTTGCACGGACACATCGACCTTCTGCACGCCGGGCGTCAATATCGGCCTTTTCTGCTCGACGCCGATGGTCGCGGTCAGTCGCGCCGCCCATCGCAAGCAGGCCATGGAAATGCTGCTGACAGGGGAGACGATCGACGCATCCACCGCCAAGGATTTCGGCCTCGTCAACCGGATCGTGCCGAAGCAGTATCTCGCTCAGGTCGTGGACAAATATGCGTCCGTGATCTCATCGAAGTCACCGCTGACGTTGAAGATCGGCAAGGAGGCCTTTTACCGCCAGATCGATATGCCGCTCGATGAAGCCTATGACTATGCGGCCCGGGTCATGGTGGAGAACATGCTTGCGCGTGATGCCGCAGAAGGCATCAGTGCCTTTCTGGACAAGCGCCATCCGAATTGGACCGAGGAGTAACGTTTCCTTTTTCCAATGTACTTTTAGCTTTGGATGCATATCGTTATAGCTATTAATTATATCATAAAAAGATTACGATGCGTACGATTGCAACTATAAGGCGACACTAATATTGATGAAAACAAAAAAAGAACATAGGAAGAACTTTGTGGAAAATTTATCGGCCAACGGAGGGGGGCTCCTATGACGCTTGATCGCCGCATATCCTTGATTACTCTTGGTGTCGCTGATCTAGCGCGTAGCACCGCCTTCTATGAACGGCTCGGCTGGAGTCGGTCGAGCGCTTCGCAGGAAGCCATAACTTTCATCCAGCTCAAGGGTACAGTGCTTGCGCTTTTTTCGCGAGCCGCTCTCGCCGAGGATGCGGGCGTTGAAAATACGCCTGTCGGTTTCTCAGGTGTCACGCTCGCCCATAATGTTTCGGACCCCGAGGAAGTCGATGCCGTCTTCGATTTTGCGATTTCCTGCGGCGCCACTCTGGTGAAGAGGCCGGAGAAGATTTTCTGGGGTGGGTATTCCGGTTATTTCGCCGATCCCGACGGTCATCTCTGGGAGGTTGCCCACAATCCGTTTGCACCGATGGACGCGCATGGACATCTTGCACTGCCGGAGTAACGAGGCGGCATTCCGGAACTGGTTGTATTTGATCGGTTGCGGGCAGGCCTTATTAAGAAATGCGTTATATGCTGTGAGCAGGGGAATTGTTCGTGAGGCTGCATGCGGCCAGAAGGAGATTTCCGTGGAACACGATTTCTACCCCGCAGCCTATCTTGCCGAAATCCTGCATTCCGCAACAACAATAGTAGTTCTCGGCGCATCGGTAGATAAAAGGCGCCCCAGCCACTGGATTGCCGGCTTCCTGCTCGGTAAGGGGTATCGCGTTTTCCCGGTCAATCCGAAATATGCCGGCCAGAACATACTGGGTCAGCCGGTTTATGCGAGGCTCATCGACATTCCAGTCAATATCGATATTGTCGATGTCTTCCGTCGAGCTGACCAGTTTGGTGAGGTCGTCGATGAAATCTTGAAGCTGCCGGAACTGCCGAAAGTTATATGGGGGCAGCTTGGCGTCCGTGACGACGAGGCTGCCTCGCGAGCAGAAGCCGCCGGCGTGAGGATTGTGATGGATCGCGCGCTTGTAAGTGAATATCCGTTGGTTCACGAACTCCAGCACACACCCCGGCCGCGCTCCGCTGCCTGAACGGCAGACGTCCGCAATCGCCGTTGAGCGCGTTTGTGTCAGAAACGAATCCAGGGGCGATGAAACATAGAGCCGTCATTGTCATCGACCGGTTCGCACGCCAGAACCGGGCAGCGGGGATTGTCGCGCGTCGGAACATAGGCGCGGGCGGCATAATCATGCTGTTCGCACTGATTGTTGTCTCGCACATAGCGATCATAGAGCGTCATGCCGGCCACGCGCTTTGACGGGTAGCGAAGAATGACCGCGCCCTCGTTCAATACGGCCGCGCGGGCCGCTTCGCATGTCATCGACGGGGAATTGTAGCGTGAGATCGCCAGTGCTGGTGACGAGGCGACTGTTGCGGCGATGGCCAGTAGAACAAGCTTTTTCATCGATGTGCCTTTCCTCGTTCGGGAGCGAACCGGGGCGAGGGAAGCGTCCGCGGCTCTTTCATGCCTTGTTGCCGACTTTGCAAGTCCCATCTATCTGCTGTTGCGCAAACCATAGCGCAATTTGCCTGAAATTGCCATGAATAAGCATGAACGAGGATGTCGATGCCTATCGATCACGACCGCTATGAAGATGCCTATCTCGCTGAAATTCTGAAGAGCACCGGAACGATTGCTCTGGTCGGTGCCTCGCCGAAACCCGACCGGCCCAGTTATGGTGTCATGCGGTTCCTGCTGTCTCGCGGCTACAAGGTGATACCCGTCAATCCGGGGCAGGCGGGCAAGGATATCCTCGGGCAGAAGACCGTGGCGCGCTTGGCCGATATCGGTGAAACGATCGACATGGTCGATGTGTTCCGCGCTTCCGAATATCTGGGCGAGGTGGTCGACGATGCACTGGCGCTGAAAACCCGCCCGAAGGTGATCTGGTCGCAGCTTGGCGTCCGTGATGATAGCGCTGCGGCAAGGGCGGAAGCGGCCGGGATCAAGGTCGTCATGAACCATTGCCCGGCCATCGAAATCCCACGCCTCGGTCTCTGAGAAAGACCGGGACGCGGCGTGCCGTCTTACGCGATCAGGAAATCCGGATTGGCGCGAAGCGCATTCAGATGCTCGGCGTTGCCGCAGTAGTGACCGAAGTTCTCGGCAGCGACGCCGCGTGCCAGATCCTTGCGACATTCGCCCTTCGACGCGCAATGGGAGCAGGTGATCTGCATGTCGCGGAATTCGTTGCGCAAACGCAACTCCACTTCTGTCGGGTCGATGTTCAGCGCACGCATCATCGCCAGCATTTCGTCGGCGGCATGGGGGCCAACCTTGGCAAGCTCGATCAGCTGATCCGGCGTAATTCCGCAATCATGGGCGATGTTGCGGATCGTCGAATCGTCGAGCGAAGCGATCATGTCGGCTTCGGCCGAGCTTTCCCAGCTCTTGGCGAACCAGCCGGCCAGACGCGAAAAAACAGTTCTGGTAGCATTATTGACTGCAGTTTCCATCGAAACACCTCCATTTTGAGGCGATCCTGAGCCTCTGGCGATGTGGTCGCATTGACTTCGATCAATCCTGCAGGGCCTGCCGCTCGCCGGCGTGACGAAAAAGCCGGCTGACAACCGAAGGCCAGACGTTATGATCCGCCCAACCAAATCAAGGGAGGTTACAATCATGACGACAGACAATCCGGGTTTTGCCACGCTGGCGGTTCATGCCGGAGCCCAGCCGGATCCGACGACGGGCGCGCGGATCACGCCGATCTACCAGACCACGGCCTATGTCTTCAACGATGCCGACCATGCCGCGGCACTGTTCGGGCTCAAGCAGTTCGGTAATATCTATACCCGCATCATGAACCCGACTCAGGCCGTGCTTGAGGAGCGCGTCGCGGCTCTGGAAGGCGGTACCGCTGCATTGGCGGTTGCCTCGGGGCATGCGGCCCAGATGCTGGTTTTCCATACGCTGATGCAGCCGGGCGACAATTTCGTTGCGGCGAAGAAGCTCTATGGCGGCTCGATCAACCAGTTCGGCCATGCCTTCCAGAACTTCGGCTGGCAGGTGCGCTGGGCCGATCCCGCTGATCCGGAAAGCTTCGCTGCCCAGATCGATGATCGCACGCGTGCCATCTTCATCGAGAGCCTTGCCAATCCCGGCGGCACCTTCGTCGATATCGCCGCCATTGCCGATGTTGCCCGCCGCCACGGCCTGCCGCTGATCGTCGACAACACCATGGCGAGCCCCTATCTCGTTCGCCCCCTCGAGCATGGTGCGGATATCGTCGTCCATTCGGCGACGAAGTTCCTCGGTGGTCACGGCAATTCGATGGGCGGCATCATTGTGGATGGCGGCACGTTCGACTGGTCGCAGTCCGACAAGTTCCCGATGCTGTCGAAGCCGCGGCCGGAATATTCCGGTGTCGTCCTGCACCAGACCTTCGGCAATTTTGCCTTCGCGATCGCCTGCCGCGTCCTCGGCCTCCGTGACCTTGGTCCCGCAATCGCGCCGATGAACTCCTTCCTGCTTCTGACCGGCATAGAGACGCTGCCGCTGCGCATGCAGCGTCATTGCGAAAACGCCCTGCGGGTAGCGACTTGGCTGAAGCAGCACCCCAAGGTGGCGTGGGTGAATTACGCCGGCCTGCCTGACGATCCGAACCATGCGCTGCAGCAGCGTTATTCACCGAAGGGTGCCGGCGCCGTCTTTACTTTCGGCGTGAAGGGCGGCTATGCCGCGGGCAAGGCGCTTGTCGAGGGGCTGCAGCTCTTCTCGCACCTTGCCAATATCGGCGACACCCGCTCGCTGGTCATTCACCCGGCCTCCACCACCCATGCCCAGCTTTCCGAGGAACAGCAGATTGCGGCCGGTGCCGGGCCAGATGTCGTGCGCCTGTCGGTCGGCATCGAGGATGCCGAGGACATTATCGGCGATCTTGAGCAGTCACTCGCCAAGGTCTGATCATAGCAACCGCGCCGTAGCTCCCGGGCTGCGGCGCATCGGAGAACCAATGACGAATTCCCTGACATTCGACCTCACTGGCATCGAACCGGAAGAGGGCGCACCCGCCGCCGACCAGATCATCGCCGGCGATCCCCGTTTCACCACCTGGAACATCGAGGATCGCGACGGTTCGCTCTTTTCCGGCGTCTGGCAGGCGACGCCGGGCAAGTGGAAGGTTTCCTACGACGAGTGGGAATATTTCCATATCCACGAGGGCCATTCGATCCTTACCGAGGATGGTTGCGAACCGATCCATCTGCGGGCGGGTGACCGATTGATCGTGCGGCCGGGCCTCAAGGGCACCTGGGAAGTCATCGAGACGACCCTCAAGGACTACGTCATCAAGCTCTGAGAGCTGGAACGGTAAAGGTCGCGCCGTCAGCGCAGCAGCATGCTGATCAGCGGCGCGGCCAGAACATTGACGAGGCCGACCAGTACCATCACGAGGCCGGCGATCGAGCCTTCCTCCGAGCCGATCTGGTGGGCCTTCGCCACACCCGCGCCATGGGCGCCCATGCCGAAAAGAGCTCCGCGGGCAAGCGTCGAGCGGATCGGCAGGAAGCGCAGCAGGGTTTCACCCAAAGCCGCACCGCAGACGCCGGTGATGACCACGAAGATCGCGGTCAGATCCGGCACGCCGCCGATGTCCTGCGAAATGGTCATGGCGAAGGGCGTGCTGATCGAGCGCGGCAGAAGGCTGAGGCGCAACGCGCCGTCGATGCTGAGCAGGCTCGCAAGCGCCCATGCCGTCAGCATGGCTGTGGCGCTGCCGACGAACACGCCGAAAGCCAGTACCGGCCAGTAGCGCCGGATCGTATGGCGCTCCTCGAAAATCGGGATCGCGAAGGCAACCGTTACGGGGCCGAGCATGGCGACCAGCCAGTGGGTGGCGTGGATATATTCCGCATAATTGGCCCGCAGCAGCAGGGCGAGCGCAATCAGCGCCATCGGTGTCACGATCAGCGGCGAAAGCCAGCTCTGCGGCCAGCGCCGGTAGATCATCTTCGAGACGATGTAGAAGAAGATGGTGGCCGCCGACCAGAATGCGGTCAGCAGGGCGGGATTAGTGGCGAAGGGCACGGTCGCCTCCATGGGCGAGCATGAAGCGATAGCCGATATCGACGGCAATCGCGGTGGAAGCCATGACGGCGATCGTGCCACCCAGAATGACCGCTAGAACCTTGAGGCCGAGAAGGCCGATGAATTCCTGATGGTCGAGGACGGCAAGAACCGCCGGAACGAAGAACAGCAACATTTCCGCAAGCAGCCAGCGGGCGCCGTTACGCATGCTGGCCGGACGCAGGCGGCCGCTCGCCAGAAGCAACAGCACCATCGCCATGCCGATGACACCGCCGGGGATCGGCAGCGCTAGCAAACGGGCTATGGTTTCTCCGGCCAGCCAGAAGGCTGCGATGATGGCGATCTGCACCAGACGGTTCGAGTGCAGTTGGCGGCGGGCGAGGAGAGTGATGTTGCGGGATGACATTTTCAGCACCTTGTGTGGTTGCTGGAAATATAGGCGTTATCGTGATATGAGCAAAATGAATTGATGTTATAGAGATAAGTCGGAATTGGAATAGTCATGGAGATCCGCACTCTTCGCGCATTTGTCGAGGTCATCCGTCAGGGTGGCTTTTCCCAGGCGGCCCGGACGGTGTTCATCACCCAGTCCGCAGTGAGCAAGGCGGTCCGCCAGCTCGAGGAGGAGCTGGGTTTCGAGCTGATCGACCGAGCCGGCCACAAGGTTGCGCTGACCGATGCCGGCGAGATCGTGTTTCGCCGTGCCCAGACCATGCTCACCCAGCGCGAGGACCTCCTGACCGAGCTTTCCGAACTACGTGGCCTGCGCCGCGGACGCCTCCAACTCGGCCTTCCGCCGATCGGCAGCGATGCACTCTTTGCACCCCTCTTCGCCATCTACCGCAGCCGCCATCCGGAAGTGGAAATCCAGCTTGTCGAGCATGGCAGTCGCAAGCTGGAAGAACTGGTGATGACGGGGGAGGTGGAGCTTGGCGCTTCACTGCTGCCAGTGCCGGATCGCTTTGAGTGGCAGGAAGTGACACGCGAGCCGCTGCATGTCCTCATTCCGCAAGATCATCCGCTGGCAAGGCAGGAGGGTGTCGCTCTTCACGATCTCCAATCCATGCCGTTCGTCCTGTTCGATGTCGGGTTCGCCCTCAACCCGATCATTCTGGATGCTTGCCGAGAGGCTGGCTTCGATCCGGTGATTGCGGCGCGCAGCGGGCAGATCAACTTTATTGTCGAGTTGGTCGGGGCGGGCCTCGGTATCGGCTTCCTGCCGAGAATGATCGCGGAACGGCGTGTTCGTCCGGGTGTCACGCATATTCCGGTGCATTCGCCGCAGATGGATTGGCATATGGCCTGGGTCTGGCGGCGTGGCGGCTATCTGTCCTTCGCGGCCAAGGCCTGGCTGGAGCTTGCCCGCTCCGCGAACATACCTCCAACACCCTGATCGACGCTTGCCTATATCGCTGGATCGGTATCCCTCGGCGGTTTCCGTGTCTCGCTGACGTCGGGAGTGTTGCGTTTTGCCAATTAACGGGTATATACCCGCATCATGACGAAATCCTCCTGCTACTGTATCACGTTGCGCAACGCCTCACGTCGCCTCACGTCGCTCTATGATGAGGCGCTGGCTCCGCTCGGCATCAATGTCACGCAGTTCAGTCAGCTGAGAAACATCGGGCGTTTCCAGCCGGTTTCGCTGACCGATCTGGGGAAGAAGATGGAACTGGATCGTTCGACCGTGGGGCGCAACACCAAGCTCCTTGAGCGCATGGGGCTCGTGGTTGCTGCGCCGGGGGAGGATCACAGAGAGAACGCACTGGTCTTGACTGGCAAGGGCGAGGTCGTGCTGGAACGGGCGTTGCCGATCTGGGGGGAGGTTCAGGTCCGTATCGCAAAGAGGCTTGGGCCTGGTGGTCTTGAAGGGATCGTATCGGCGCTTGATGCGCTTATTGATGATGATTTAGCTAATTAACGAAATACGCAACCAACTTGCATGCCTGTTCGTCAGGCCGCAGCCACAGGAGAACGACCTTGATTTCAGCCAGACTGGCCGGTTACCTGTCGGCGCGTAACATCCACTATGGATGGGTCGTTGCCGGCATTACTTTCCTCACCATGCTGGCGACGGCGGGCGCCATGGGATCGGCCGGTGTACTGATCGCTCCACTTAGCCGTGAATTCGGCTGGACCACGGAGGAGATTTCCTCCGCCATGGCGATCCGCCTCGCGCTCTTCGGATTGCTCGGGCCGTTTGCTGCTGCCCTGATGAACCATTTCGGCATGCGCGCCGTGATCGGCGTGGCTCTCACGCTGATCGGTGGGGGCATTCTCCTGTCCTTCCGCATGACGGAACTCTGGGAAATGGTTGCGCTGTGGGGTGTGGTGGTCGGCGTCGGCACCGGCATGACGGCGCTCGTTCTCGGCGCAACCGTCGCCACCCGGTGGTTCCACGCGCGCCGTGGCGTGGTCGTCGGTCTGATGACGGTGAGCAACGCGACCGGCCAGCTCATCTTCCTGCCGTTGCTGGCAAGTCTCACGGAAGCTTATGGCTGGCGTGTCGCCCTGTCGCTCAATGTCGTGGTGCTGGCGCTTGCCATGGTGATCGTGCTGGCGTTGATGCGAAACTATCCTGCCGACCTCGGACTCGCGCCCTATGGCAGCCGTGAACTGCAGCCGGCCCCAATCCGCTCGGCGCGACTGTCGTCTCTTCTGGTGGCGCCGATTGCCGCCCTGCGTGAAGCCTCGGTGAAGCCGGTGTTCTGGATCCTGTTCTTCACCTTCTTCGTTTGCGGTCTTTCCACCAACGGCCTGATCCAGACGCACTGGATTTCGATCTGCGGCGATTATGGTGTGGCTGCCGTCAGTGCCGCCGGCATGCTGGCGATGATCGGTATCTTCGATTTCATCGGCACGCTCGGTGCCGGCTGGCTGTCCGACCGTTTCGACAATCGCTGGCTGCTCTTCTGGTTCTACGGCCTGCGTGGTCTGTCGCTGATCTTCCTGTCGGCCTCGGGCTTCGACTATGTGACGCTTTCGATCTTTGCCGTCTTCTACGGTCTGGACTGGGTCGCCACGGTGCCGCCGACGGTCAAACTGACGGTGGAAAATTTCGGTCGCGATAAGGCGAACATTGTGTTCGGCTGGATCTTTGCTGCCCACCAGCTTGGTGCCGCGACGGCCACGTTTGGCGCCGGCTATATCCGGACGGATTACGAGACCTTCCTGCCGGCCGTCTACATCGCCGGTTTCATGTGCCTGCTCGCAGCCCTGTCGGTTCTCGCGATCGGCAAGACGGTCCGCCGCGATACTGTCGTTCAGGCAGCCGAATGACCGTGGGAGACCTCGCCTACCAGGCGAGGTCCAGCCGCTCCAGTCCGTGGAAGTGATAGACGTCCTTCACCTGCGGAGGAGCGGCGATCCGCATGCCGGGCAGTCGCCGGAACAGCAGCGGCAGCACGATGTTGAGCTCGAGACGTGCGAGCGGTGCACCGATACAGAAATGGATACCCGCGCCGAAGGAGAGGTTTGGCGCTTCGTTACGATCCGGTTGGAAGGTGAGTGGATCGGCGAATTTCTGCGGATCGAGATTGGCAGCGGCAAGGATCATGCTCACCTTGTCGCCTCGCTTGAACGACACGCCATCGATTTCCGCCGGCTCCAGACAATAACGCTGGAAGATGTGGACCGGAGCGCAGATGCGCAGCGTCTCCTCGACGGTTCTTTCGGCCGCTTTCTCGTCGCGGAACATCTCGGCAGGTGAGAGGCTGCTTTCGAGGATGACGCGCACCGAATTACCGATCTGGTGCACCGTTGCCTCATGGCCGGCATTCAGCAGCACGATCGTCGTCGAGATGAGCTCGTCCTCGGTGAGGTACTGACCCTTGTGCTCGGTGTGGATCATGTGGCTGAGGAGATCGTCCTGCGGATTGGCGCGACGCTCCGCGATCATGCTGCGCACGTAGTCGGCGAATTCCTGCGCCGAGCGATCGGCCGCTTCCTCGTCCGCGCGGGTGCGCTTGAACATGTACATGCCGACATAGTCGTGGGACCACTTGAGCAGCTGAGGCCCCATCTCATCGGGAATGCCGATCATGCGGGCGATCATGGTCACCGGAATGATGTCGGCGAAGGTCGAGAGCAGTTCCGTCTTGCCATCCTTTTCGAAGGCGTCGATCAGCCGGTTGGCAAGCTCCTCAATCTCCGGCTTCATCTTCTCGACGTGCCGTGAGACGAAGGCGCGATTGACCAGCGTCCTCAACCGGGTGTGTTCCGGCGCTTCCAGTTCCAGAAGGGAATGAGCTTCGGCGGCGTCGAAATGGCGCGTGTGAGCAGCAGGCTCAGGCATGCCCAGTTCTTCGCGGGTCGCGATATGCAGGATCTGTCGGCCGAAGCGCCGGTCGCGCAGAAGCGCGTTGACGGTGTCGTAGCCGGTGACGAACCACTGCTTCTGCTCCTCCCAATAAAAGGTCGGACATTGCGCATGGAGCGCAGTGTAGACGCGGTTCGGATCGGAATAGAAAGCCGGATTGCGGCCGTCGAGGCTGACGCGGCGCGAAGCCTTGTCGATGGAAAGGAAGGACAGGTCGGTCATGGAGACGTTCTCTAGCCAATCCGGAGCTTTGCCGGAAGGGGGCGTGTTCAGGAGCGGTAAAGATCCTGTTGCGATGAGGCGACCGTCTGCAGGCGTCGCAATGCCGCAACCTGCCTGTCCGCTTGCTCGTCGATGGCCTGTGGCGTGGATGAGGGAACGCAGAGCACCTTCTCGCCGGTCAGAACGGCCGTGCGGTTTCTTCCCCGGGCTTTGGCCTTGTAGAGCGCGCGGTCCGCGCCGCTCATCAGGCGGTCGAAATCTGCTTCCGCGGCGGGCAGAGTGGCGATGCCGATGCTGACTGTCGCACGGATGATCTGGCCTCCGAAGGCGATTGGCTTATCCGCGACTGTGCGGCGGATCGCCTCTGCCACCAGTACGGCGTCATGCATGCTGGCGACATCCAGCAGAGCGGCGAATTCCTCGCCGCCACTGCGGGCAAAGCAGGCGTTTTCGGGCATAAGCGACCGGCAGGATTGTGTGAAACTCGTCAGTACCGCATCGCCGGCCTGGTGTCCGTGGTTGTCATTGATCTTCTTGAAGCGGTCGAGGTCGAATACCAGCAATGCCGCATCGCGTTTCGCCCCGCTGGCGCGGGTGCGAATGGTTTCGAACTCGTCGAGCAGACCCCGCCGGTTGAGCGCGCCGGTCAACGGATCCGTCAGCGCGAGCAGACGCAGCCTGTCGGCGGAGCGATCCATCAGGATCTTGGCGAAAATGGCGATCGAACCCACGAAACCGGCAATGCCGGCGATGCCGACGAGACCGCTGAAGGATATCGCTTTGAAGTTCGCCGGGTTTTCCACCAGGGTAATGATCGCAAAACCCAGATTGAAGAGCGCCTGAGCGATGAAGATCGCGATCAGGGTCTTTCTGAGGCGATTGGAGTTGAACTGCGCGGTCGTCACAACAGCTGCCATCATAAGGTAGCCAGCCGCAGCCGCGATGTCGTAAACTGCCACCCTGTAAGCGAATGTTTCGCGCACGACGGGCAGCAGATTGCCGGCGACCCAGATGAGGCTCGGAAGCGCTGCGATGGACAGGAGCGGGCGATCATCAAGGTAGCGGACGCCTGACAGCCAGAAGCCGTAGGCCGACAGCGCGATGAAGTTTGCGACCTGGATCGAGATGAAGTCAGGGATCTGTCCGCGGAAAGTAACGAGCGCGATACCGGTAGCATGCGCCGCGAAGCCCAGCGCGAACATCAGGTAGTGTTTTTCGCTGCGCGCACGCAACCAGACGACGGCCAGCAGCATAGCCAGCGTACCGGCTTCTGTCGCCCAGAGGAGGAACGCCGTTTTGACATCGAGCACAGTGGTCGATCCTGAATTGGTTTTGTCGGAATATGACTTCAAAGTGATGAAGACAGGTTAATCAGTTCCTACGAAAACGGCGATGCCGTGGCCGTCCCCAGTTTTTCCGTCCCCGTATTGAACGTTACCGAACGTTCACCATATGAGCCGTTTCTTGTGAAGTGGCTTCCCAGGCATTCGGAAAGATTAGGCAATTTGCCGCAAAAGCCTTACGCCCACGGCAGAGACCGGCGCTTGACGATTAAGGATATCCGAAGCTCGCGTCTTGAAGTCGAGGGTGCGGACACTCTATGTAGGGATTGACAGATTTTACGTGATTCCCGTGCGCTTGCAGTGTTCGGGGAACAGGCTGACAAAGGACGGACATGAGAAATCCAGTTGATACCGCCATGGCTCTGGTGCCGATGGTCGTGGAGCAGACCAACCGCGGTGAACGCTCCTACGACATCTTTTCCCGCCTGCTGAAGGAACGCATTATTTTCCTTACGGGACCGGTCGAAGACACCATGGCTTCGCTCGTCTGCGCGCAATTGCTGTTTCTCGAGGCCGAGAATCCCAAAAAGGAAATTGCCCTCTACATCAATTCGCCGGGTGGCGTGGTGACGGCCGGCATGGCGATCTACGACACCATGCAGTTCATTCGCCCGGCAGTTTCGACGCTCTGCATCGGTCAGGCTGCATCCATGGGATCGCTTCTGCTCGCCGCCGGCGAGAAGGGTATGCGTTTCGCGACGCCGAATGCGCGCATCATGGTTCATCAGCCGTCTGGCGGCTTTCAGGGGCAGGCTTCGGATATCGAACGCCATGCTCGTGACATCATAAAGATGAAGCGTCGCCTGAACGAAGTTTACGTAAAACACACCGGCCGCACGTATGAGGAAGTCGAGCAGACGCTCGATCGCGACCACTTCATGGAAGCCGGAGAGGCCAAGGACTGGGGTCTGATCGACAAGATCCTGACCTCGCGCCAGGAAATCGAGGGCGTGCCGGCAGCCTGATGCTTCGTTGCGATATGGTCACGACTGCTAATGAACTAAAGCGGTCGTGATCACGTAAGGGGTTTAATCTGGCTGTGAACGCGCTAATAGTAACTATTAAGGCTGTGTTGAATTTTTATGACATAGCCTGCGGTCGTGTAGGGGTTTCGTTGCCGCCGGTCCCGGTTTCTGGGTCGCATGGACCGGCTAGTACCTCTGGGGATCGAATGAGCTCGGGGCCGAAGGGCGATCAGCGCCGGGCATAGAGAGTGACCGCCCTCCGTCGAGGCGGAGGGGCGGCGTGCTGGAAGGATGAAGATATGAGCAAGGTCAGCGGTAGCAACGGCGGTGACTCCAAGAATACCCTTTATTGTTCCTTCTGCGGCAAGAGCCAGCACGAGGTCCGCAAGCTGATTGCCGGCCCGACGGTGTTCATCTGCGATGAATGCGTCGAATTGTGCATGGACATCATCCGCGAGGAGAACAAGAGCTCCATGGTGAAGTCCCGTGACGGCGTTCCGACGCCGCAGGACATCATCAAGATCCTCGACGAATACGTGATCGGCCAGAAGCAGGCGAAGAAGATCCTCTCCGTCGCGGTGCATAACCATTACAAGCGCCTCTCGCACGCTTCCAAGGGCGGTGAGGTCGAACTGGCGAAGTCGAACATCCTGCTCGTCGGCCCGACCGGCTGCGGCAAGACCTATCTTGCCCAGACGCTCGCGCGCATCATCGACGTGCCGTTCACCATGGCCGATGCCACGACCCTGACCGAAGCCGGCTATGTCGGTGAGGACGTCGAAAACATCATCTTGAAGCTTCTGCAGGCGGCTGACTACAACGTCGAACGCGCCCAGCGCGGCATCGTCTACATCGACGAAGTGGACAAGATCTCCCGCAAGTCGGACAACCCGTCGATCACCCGCGACGTATCGGGCGAAGGCGTGCAGCAGGCGCTCTTGAAGATCATGGAAGGCACGGTTGCTTCCGTACCGCCGCAGGGTGGCCGCAAGCATCCGCAGCAGGAATTCCTGCAGGTCGATACGACGAACATCCTGTTTATCTGCGGTGGCGCCTTCGCTGGTCTCGACAAGATCATCTCGGCACGTGGCGAAAAGACCTCGATCGGCTTCGGCGCGACCGTGGCTGCTCCGGACGACCGTCGTGTCGGCGAAGTGTTGCGCGAACTGGAGCCGGAAGATCTGGTCAAGTTCGGCCTGATCCCGGAATTCATCGGCCGTCTGCCCGTTCTGGCGACGCTGGAAGATCTGGATGAAGACGCGCTGATCCAGATTCTGTCCGAGCCGAAGAATGCGCTCGTGAAGCAGTACCAGCGCCTTTTCGAGATGGAAGACGTCGAACTGACCTTCCACGAGGACGCCCTGCGCGAGATCGCCCGCAAGGCCATCATCCGCAAGACCGGCGCCCGCGGCCTGCGCTCGATCATGGAAAAGATCCTGCTCGACACCATGTTCGAACTGCCGGAACTGGAAGGCGTTCGCGAAGTCGTCATCTCCGACGAAGTTGTCAACGGCAATTCCCGGCCGCTTTACATCTACGCCGACCGCCAGGAAGAAAAGGCAAACGCCTCGGCCTGATCCGCGACGGATTGAAATTTTGATTAAGGCCCGCCCTCGTGGCGGGCCTTTTCCGTTTCGTGAGCTGTTTTCCAGTGTTGTTTTGGTCGGCAGCCTCAGACGCTACCGTAAATCGTTAACACGCCAGTTTTCGCCGGCCACGGCTTGGGTTAGAAAAGAGCGAAGTGCTTCGCTCGCGGCCGTGGCCGCAGATCGGATCGCCGGGCTGGCCACTCGTCTCGCTTCAGGCCAGACCAACGGGTTATTTGTAGGTTTGAGTCACTGACTGTAATATCGTCGTCACAATCTCGGTGGCGGTGCACGGGCGGCAGGCTTGAATTCGCGTTCTGAGAACTCCATTTCTTGGAGGAGCAAGAAATATGCCTGTCGCCTTCGGGGTATGGCATTTGGTCCCAGGCCTGCCTGGGACGTCGGAAAGGAAGTGAAATGTCGAAAACGTCTGCAGCAAACGAGAGCAATATCTATCCCGTATTGCCTCTGCGCGACATCGTGGTTTTCCCACACATGATCGTGCCTCTGTTCGTCGGGCGCGAGAAGTCCATTCGCGCTCTTGAAGAGGTCATGGGCTCCGACAAGCAGATCATGCTGGCGACCCAGATCAACGCCGGTGACGACGATCCGGAACCGTCAGCTATTTATGAGGTCGGCACCGTCGCCAATGTTCTCCAGCTTCTGAAGCTGCCGGACGGCACCGTGAAGGTGCTGATCGAGGGCAGGGCGCGCGCGCGCATCGATACCTATACCGCACGTGAGGAGTTCTACGAGGCAACGGCGCAGATTCTCGCCGAACCGGCTGAGGATGCCGTCGAGATCGAGGCTCTGTCCCGGTCGGTCGTCTCCGAGTTCGAGAACTACGTCAAGCTGAATAAGAAGATCTCGCCGGAAGTCGTGGGCGCCGCGAGCCAGATCGAGGACTACTCGAAGCTGGCCGATACGGTCGCATCGCACCTGTCGATCAAGATCACCGAGAAGCAGGAGATGCTTGAGACCGTCAGCGTCAAGCAGCGTCTCGAAAAGGCTCTCGGCTTCATGGAAGGCGAAATCTCCGTCCTCCAGGTCGAAAAGCGCATCCGCTCGCGCGTCAAGCGCCAGATGGAGAAGACCCAGCGCGAGTACTACCTGAACGAACAGATGAAGGCGATCCAGAAGGAACTCGGCGACGGCGAGGATGGCCGCGATGAGATGGCCGAACTGGAAGAGCGCATCTCCAAGACCAAGCTTTCCAAGGAAGCCAAGGAAAAGGCCGATGCCGAACTGAAGAAGCTGCGCCACATGAGCCCCATGTCGGCGGAAGCAACGGTTGTTCGCAACTACCTCGACTGGCTGCTGGGCCTGCCCTGGGGCAAGAAGTCCAAGGTCAAGGTTGATCTGAACGCCGCCGAAAAGATCCTCGACGAGGATCACTTCGGTCTGGACAAGGTCAAGGAGCGCATCGTCGAGTATCTCGCCGTTCAGGCTCGTGCGACCAAGATCAAGGGTCCGATCCTTTGCCTCGTCGGCCCTCCGGGCGTCGGCAAGACCTCGCTCGCCAAGTCGATCGCCAAGGCGACCGGCCGCGAATATGTCCGCATGGCGCTTGGCGGCGTGCGTGACGAGGCCGAAATCCGTGGTCACCGCCGCACCTATATCGGTTCGATGCCCGGCAAGATTGTGCAGTCGATGAAGAAGGCCAAGAAATCCAACCCGCTCTTCCTGCTCGACGAGATCGACAAGATGGGCATGGATTTCCGTGGCGATCCGTCGTCGGCTCTGCTCGAGGTGCTGGATCCGGAACAGAACTCCACCTTCATGGACCACTACCTGGAAGTGGAATATGACCTGTCCAACGTGATGTTCGTCACTACGGCCAACACGTTGAACATTCCGGGTCCGCTGATGGACCGCATGGAGATCATCCGCATCGCCGGTTACACGGAAGATGAAAAGCGGGAAATCGCCAAGCGTCACCTGCTGCCCAAGGCCATCAAGGAACATGCGCTGCGTCCGGAAGAATTCTCGGTCAGCGACGATGCGCTGATGGCCGTGATCCAGCAGTACACCCGCGAAGCCGGTGTCCGTTCCTTCGAGCGCGAACTGATGAAGCTCGCCCGTAAGGCGGTCACCGAGATCATCAAGGGCAAGGTGAAGTCCGTTGCAGTCACCGCCGAGAACATTCACGACTATCTCGGCGTGCCGCGCTTCCGGCATGGTGAAGCCGAAGGCGAAGATCAGGTCGGTATCGTTACCGGTCTGGCCTGGACCGAGGTGGGCGGTGAACTGCTGACCATCGAAGGCGTGATGATGCCGGGCAAGGGCCGTATGACGGTTACCGGCAACCTGAAGGACGTCATGAAGGAGTCGATCTCGGCTGCCGCATCCTATGTCCGTTCGCGGGCCGTCGATTTCGGTATCGAGCCGCCGCGGTTCGACAAGAGCGACATCCACGTGCACGTTCCGGAAGGTGCAACGCCGAAGGACGGTCCGTCCGCCGGTATTGCCATGGCGACCGCTATCGTCTCGGTCATGACCGGTATCCCGGTTTCCAAGGATGTCGCCATGACGGGTGAAGTCACCCTCCGCGGTCGCGTCCTGCCGATCGGCGGTCTCAAGGAAAAGCTGCTTGCCGCTCTGCGTGGCGGCATCAAAAAGGTTCTGATCCCGGAAGAAAACGCCAAGGATCTGGCGGACATTCCGGACAACGTGAAGAACAACCTTGAGATCGTTCCCGTGTCGCGGATGGGCGAAGTCATCAAGCATGCCCTGGTTCGCGTACCTGAACCGATTGAATGGGATGGAACCGTCGAAACTCCGGCAATCGGCACCGTCGAAGGGACCGATGAAACGGGCGCTTCCATGGCGCATTGAGGCTCTTTTGCCTTAATCTTGCCAAATTGGCACGTCGAGCGGAAAAAGGCTGGCAAAAACGCCAGCCTTTTTTGTGCAAACTCCCTGAAACGTCTTGTTTTCCGGGCGATTGCGGTGCTTTTCAGTTGCGTAGGGCAGATGCTTACGTATTGTCCGCCCGACTTATCCATTGAGTCGTTTCATACCAGTCAGAAAGGGTGGAAACATGAACAAGAACGAACTCGTATCCGCGGTCGCCGAAAAGGCCGGCCTCACCAAGGCCGATGCAGCTTCCGCCGTCGACGCCGTTTTCGAAACGGTTCAGGCAGAGCTGAAGAACGGCGGCGATGTTCGCCTCGCTGGCTTCGGTGCTTTCACCGTTGCTCGTCGCGAAGCCTCCAAGGGCCGCAACCCGTCGACCGGCGCTGAAGTCGATATCCCGGCTCGCAACGTTCCGAAGTTCACGGCCGGCAAGGGCCTGAAGGACGCTGTAAACAGCTAATCCGCTGACGACCTTCGCTCGACGGAGCGAGGGTGTGGCATCGCAATTTGAGCCCGGCCTCGCGCCGGGCTTTTCCGTTTATGCGGCTTGCCTGCCGTGACGCGTTGACGTATCGATTTTTCGCGGGCTTCCAAATGGAGGTCTGCATTCGTTCTCAGGGCGGGGTGAAAGTCCCCACCGGCGGTAAGGGTTCAGTTCCCAAGCCCGCGAGCGCCTGCCAAAGCCCAAGGCATCGGAAGGGTCAGCAGATCCGGTGTAACTCCGGAGCCGACGGTCATAGTCCGGATAGAAGAGAATGAGGTATCGGTGGTGTGCCCGCTTCGGATAAATAGTCCGAGGCCAAGGCTCATGACCGGCTGTTGCCGTTTGCTCAGGCCTCGGCGCGGCAGGTGAGGGGAATGCCTTGTTGTTCCCCGTGCATTGTCCTCATGCGTCCTGATTTGTGTTGGTCTCTTTCTCAAAGGAAGAAAGACATGAATCAGAGCTCCCTTGCTCCTTATCGTTCCCGCGCAGTCGCCGGTGCCGCCTTCATGGTACTTGCAGGTATCGCCTTCGCCATTCTCAACGTCGTTACCCAATGGCTGGCAATGACCCTCGGCTTCCCGGCGGTTTCCGCTGCCTTCTGGCAATATGCCTTTGCCCTCGTTTTCTCTCTGCCACTGCTTTTCCGGCTCGGTCTCGGATCGTTGAAGACACGGTATCCCGGCCGTCACCTGGTGCGGGTTATCCTTGCAGCGCTTGGAGTACAGGCCTGGGTGATCGGCCTTGCAACCGTGCCGATCTGGCAGGCTATCGCGCTGGTAATGACCTCGCCATTTTTCATCATCGTCGGCGCGCGCGTCTTCCTTGGAGAAACGGTTGGCTGCAATCGATGGCTGGCGACGCTCTCTGGCTTCTGCGGGGCGATGATTATCCTGCAGCCATGGTCGGATGCATTTTCTCCCGCCGCCTTCCTGCCGGTTCTATCGGCCCTGCTCTGGGGCGGGGCGTCACTGATGATGAAGAACCTGACCGCTCATGAGAGACCGGGGACGATTACGGTCTGGCTGCTCGTGTTGCTGACGCCGATCAATGCCGGTCTTGCCGCAGCCTCGGGCTTCGTTGTCCCTGGCGGAATGGTGCTGGCGCTTCTGCTGCTGGCCGGTCTGTTGACCGTGGTCGGACAGCATTTCCTGACGCTTGCCTACAGCACCGCAGATGCGGCCTACGTGCAGCCATTCGACGACCTGAAGCTGCCGCTCAATGTGTTCGCGGGCTGGCTGGTCTTTGGTTATGCGCCTGCCGGATATCTCTGGCTCGGAGCAATCCTGATCCTTGGCGCCTCGCTTTTCCTGATGATTAGCGAGATGCGCCGGGAGCGGGAACCTTATGGGGAAGAAAAGGGCGACGAAGGCGGTCCGCTGCCTTTGCCCCAATCCTGACAAAATTCGCCAAATGTCATGTGCGTGTCATGCACGTGACGCAAAAGCCTCCTGTTCCTTACTCATGGAAACAGGAGGCCTCCCCCATGAAGTATTCCCTTTCCCGCGCCGCCTTGACGGCCGCGCTGCTGGCTTCTGTTGCGGCGCCGGCCGCGGCCGACCAGGTTTTCAACCGTATCTCGTCCTTCCCCGTCGCCACCAACCTGCCGGCCGACAAGGAGAAGCTCTCCACGACTTCGGCTGAAATCATCACGGCGACCGAAGACGGCAACACGCTGATCTATTCCGACAGCCCGCTCGGCGCGATCGGCTTCATCGACATCACAAACGCCAAGGCCCCGAAGGCCGGCAGCGCGCTGATGATGGACGGCGAGCCGACCTCCGTCGCCGTGGTCGGTACAAAAGCTTTGGTTGCCATCAACACCTCGGAGAACAGGCAGAAGCCGTCCGGCAAGCTCGCCATCGTCGATGTTGCGGCCAAGAAGATCGACGCAACCTGCGATCTCGGCGGTCAACCTGATTCCATCGCGATTTCTCCCGACAAGACTTTTGCTGCCATCGCCATCGAAAACGAGCGTGACGAAGAGCTCAACGAAGGCAAGCTGCCGCAGATGCCGGCCGGCGATCTCGTCATCGTCGCGCTGAAGGACGGCGTTGCCGATTGCGCTTCGATCAAGCGCGTTACCCTGACAGGTCTTGCCGAAATCGCCCCGGAAGACCCGGAACCGGAATTCGTCTCGATCAACAATCTCGGCGAAATTGGCCTGACGCTCCAGGAAAACAATCATATCGTCATCATCGACGGCAAGACCGGCGAAGTGAAGAACCACTTCTCGGCCGGCAAGGTCGATATCGCCGGCATCGACACCAAGAGCGAAGGCGCGCTGAAATTCACCGGCAAGAAGGAAGGCGTCCTGCGCGAGCCAGACGCCCTGAAGTGGCTGGACGACAACCGTTTCGTCATCGCCAACGAAGGCGACTATGAAGGCGGTTCGCGCAGCTTCACCATCTTCGACAAGACCGGCAAGGAACTCTATGAGTCCGGCCCGTCTCTGGAGCTCGCCATCGCCCAGATCGGTCACTTCCCGGATAAGCGCGCCAAGTCCAAGGGTGTTGAGCTCGAAGGCCTGGAAGCCGCTACCTTCAACGGCCAGAAGTACTTCTTCGTCCTTTCCGAGCGCGGCTCCATCGCGGCGGTCTATAAGGACACCGGTGCCGAGCCGGAACTCGTGCAGCTCCTGCCGTCGGGTGTCTCGCCGGAAGGCGCCGTCGCCATTCCCGGCCGTAACCTGCTCGCGACTGCCAACGAAGCCGATCTCGGCGAAGATGGCGGCCCGCGCTCGCATGTCATGATCTATGAACTTGCCGAAGGCACGCCCGCCTATCCGATGATCCGTTCGGACATCGTCGACGGCGCGCCGATCGGCTGGGGCGCTCTCTCCGGTCTCGTCGGCGATGCCGAAAAGGCTGGTACGCTCTATGCGGTCAATGACAGCTTCTATTCTTCGCAGCCGACGATCTTCACGATCGACGCGACGCAGAAGCCGGCTATCATCATGAAGGCTCTGCCGGTAACCCGTGGCGGTGCCGCAGCCCAGAAGCTCGACATCGAAGGCATCACGCTGGACGGCAAGGGTGGCTTCTGGCTCGCTTCCGAAGGCGATCCGGCCAAGCTCATCGGCCACGGCATCTACAATGTCGATGCCAAGGGTGAGATCAAGTCCGAGATTGGTCTCCCGGTCGAACTGCTTGCAGGCCAGACCCGTTTTGGTCTCGAAGGCATCACCTCTATCGGCAAGGGCGATGACCTGACGCTCTGGATGGCTGTTCAGCGCGAATGGAAGGACGACGAGAAGGGCACCGTCAAGCTCGTTTCCTACAACCCGAAGGCCAAGGAATGGGGCGCCGTCAGCTATCCGCTCGACAAGGTTGAAAACGGTTGGGCCGGTCTTTCTGAAATCACCGCCCATGGCGACTACGTCTACATCGTGGAGCGTGACAATCAGGTGGGCGACAATGCCAAGCTCAAGAAGCTCTATCGCGTCGCCATTGCCGACCTGAAGCCTGCAAAACTCGGCGACAAGCTGCCGCTGGTGAAGAAGGAAGAAGTACATGACTTCATCCCGGACCTGAAGAGCGCTACGAATGGTTATGTCGTCGACAAGCTGGAAGGCTTCGCCTTCGACGCTGCCGGCAAGGCCTTTGCCGTCACCGACAACGACGGCGTGGACGACAGCTCGGGCGAGACCCTGTTCTTCCCGGTCGACCTGAAGGGCACCAACTGATCCATCGGCATTCCGATATGAAGAATCAGGAAGGCCGGGCGAATGATCGCCCGGCCTTCTTCAATTCTGCGGTCCTGAATTTCATGCGCCCGAATTCGATGCGCTCGTCCGTTTCAGGAATTCGGCAACGGGTCCGATCAGCAAACCGGGAGCTGAGACATGTGGGGCATGGCCGGTATTCAGCGTCGCCACTTCGGCACCGGGCACCAGTTCCTGCATCCGCCGTTGCAGGTAGATGAACACCGACTGGTCGTCGGTCGCCTCGACATAGAGGCGGGGGATCTGGCCGAATCGATCGGGCGTGAGTGATGGGGCCGACGCCCGTCCACCTTCCGGCTGCGGGGTGAGCTTTGCTGCTGCGGCAAGTGCTGTCTCAGGCGGCAGGTCGTTGAGGAAGTGCCGTGCTGCGGCTTCCGCTGGCACGCTGCTGACAAGCCCATCTTCCGACCATACGAGATGGGGCGAGATACCGCCTGCCTCGGGATGTGAGGGCAGGGCTTCCTTCACGACGTCGCCGAATCCCATGCCCGAAGGCAGCATCATGCCCGCCATATAGACGATCCCCGTAATGGCTTCCGGCATGGCCTCGCCCAAGGCGGAAGCGGCGTTGCCGCCGCCGGAATGGGCAATCACCGCCACAGGCGCACCGGCAGCCTCGATGAGCGAGCGCAGATGGGAAATGTAGAGATCGAGATTGACGGCTTCCGGCGGCGTATCGTCCACGCCGTTGCCGGGCAGGTCGACCGGGATCGGCTGGAAACCTGATTCTTCGAGCAGGGGAGCAAACGCCTCCCACACCCAGGAACCCTGCCATGCGCCGTGAATCAGAAGAACAGGGAGCTTGCGGCTCATGCCTTGCCCGCCGATGCCGGTGCTGCTGCGTAGGTGCGCTGGTACATGGCTTTCAGATGATCCTCTACTGTTGTGACGGGGTATTTCGGCTCCTCGCCGGAGGCGAGGCAGTTCGGCAGGCATTCGACCACGTGATCGGGATTGCCGACGAAGAAGAAGGGAATCGAATAACGCTCGCGGCCGCTCTCGTTGACCACCCGGTGAAGCGTCGAGCGATAGCGGTCATTGGTCCAGCGAGCGATCATGTCGCCGAGATTGACGACGAAGGTGCCGGGAATGGGATCGGCATGGATCCAGCTGTCGCTCGCGGAATCATGCACCTGCAGTCCGCCGGCATCATCCTGCAGAAGCAGCGTCAGCCCGCCGAAATCCGTATGCGCTCCGGCACCCTTTTCATTGGGCGCTGCATCCTTCGGCTGCGGTGGGTAGTGCAGCAGGCGGAGCGTTCCGAGCGGCTCGCGCACGAATGCATCGAAGTGATTCTCCGGCAGCCCCAAGGAAAGAGCCATGCCGCGCATCAGCCGTTCTCCGAGGTCGGTCATCGCCGCGAAATGGCCATCATCACGGGTCTGAAACCCGGCTGATCGGCGGGCCACTGGTTCGGTCCGCGATTGAACCGGCCGGCCACGACGCGTGGATCGTCCATCGCCAGGTCAGGGCCGATATAATAGCCCTCCTTGAGGTCGGCGGGAGCGCCCGCCTCGAGCGTCTGGCCGCGCATGTGCTCGTAGCCGCGGTTACAGAAGGAATGCACCTTGTCGACGCTCAGCTTTTCTGCAATCGGCCGATCGAAGAATGCCCTGGATTCGGCAAAGGCCGCATCGATTAGCCCCTGAGGGATGCCATGGCCGGCGCAATAGAAGAAGCCCTTGTCGAGGCAGGCCTGTCGCAATGCTTCGCCGACGGCCGCGCGTTTTTCCGGAGAAGATGAGGAGAGACCGGAAATGTCGATGACCGGAAGCGTTGCGGTTTCTACGGAGCGCGCACCGAGCAAGGTTGCATTCATGGATTTTCTCCTGTTCGAGTTCGCGCCGGCTTTTTGGGGAGGCGTGGGCGCTGGTTTGAACGGGAGGCTATTGCAACGCACCGATGCATGGCAACGGTGAAGGTGACTATAAAATAGATAGGTCCGAAAATTGCCCATGAATTGCGCATCTCGCAACAGGCGCCTGCGGTAAGCGCAACAGGGCTGGCATCCAACGCGGATCGCCCGTACATCCACAACCGAGCGAGAATCCTTCGCTTTGTTAACGAGCACCCGGTAGTTTGACGCCCAACTTTCCCACGACGAGACCTTCGACTTGGAAGCAGACCTCTATCCCCCCGTAAAGCAGTTCCTCGAAGGCATGGGCTTCGAGGTGAAGGGTGAAATACGAAGCTGCGATGTCGTGGCGATTTCGCAGGATGTGACGGAACTCGTCGTTATCGGCGAGTTGAAGCGCAGCTTCACCTTGGAGCTCGTTCTGCAGGCTGTGGAACGCACGGCCGTCTGCGACGAGGTCTGGCTCGCCGTCGAGGCTTCCAGGAAGGGGCGTGGACGGGAGGGCGATGCCCGGGTGAAGAAACTCTGCCACTTCCTGGGATTCGGTCTGCTGACGGTCGCCGCCACGGGCCGTGTCGATGTGATCGTCGAGCCGGGACCTTGGAAGCCCCGGCGCAACAACAAGCGCCGCTCCCGGATCGTCGAAGAATTTCGCCGCCGCCGGGGAGATCCGATCGCCGGTGGATCGACTCGTATTCCGCAGATGACGGCATATCGCCAGCAGGCGCTCGTGATCGCGGAAGCCCTCGCAAACGGTCCCGCCCGTCCGCGCGACCTTAAGCCGATCGCTCCAGAGGTCGCCAAGATCCTGCAGTCCAATGTCTATGGCTGGTTCGATCGAATCGAACGGGGGCTTTATGGCCTGAACACGGCCGGCCATGCCGCACTTATCGCATGGTCCGACAAGATTCCACGGGATGATGGGGACTCGCCCGAAGCTGCCTGAGAAAGAAGGCCTGTCGAACTTTTGCTCGATGCAGCGCGTGGGACCTTGTGTCACTGGCGGCGAATCGGAGTTTCCTGGCAGAATCAAACGTACTGAGCCGATTCGCCGAGATGGATAGTCGCAAATTGTTTGCTTCTGAAATTTCGAGGGGAGGGAGCGTATCACCTTTCGAAGATGTCTCTGATTCCCTGATGGAAATCTGTCGGCCCTCTCATTGTTCCTTTGATTGATGGGCAGGGTAAGGGGCTGCCGATATCCTGTTATGGTTGGTGGCCATCCACAGGGAGCTCCCAATCGTCAGCATATCAGTCGAACCGACGGTTCTGACGCCAAAACACAACGAAGATCAGTGAATCATGTATTTTCAAAGGAGAAATGGTGGGTGATGTAGGGCTCGAACCTACGACCCGCTGATTAAGAGTCAGCTGCTCTACCAACTGAGCTAATCACCCGATAGCACCGTCTGGCGGTGTGAGAGGGCGTATAAACAGGATCTGCGCTATTGTCCAGCTCAGAATATCCGTGCCGAAGACATCTTTTCCTGTCCCGTCCAGGTCGCCGGATGCGTCTGGAAGCAGGCCAAGGCTCAACTCGTGTCGTTGCAACGACTATAGCCCTCAACGCCCATGACTTAATCCTGAGCGCTCACCAGTACGTCGCCGTTCTAGCAGTCTATCAAACGATACCAGGGAAAAATGGTGGGCGATGAGAGACTCGAAAACTCAAATCTCTCATTTTTTGTCGTCGTAAATATTTGATTTTAATGTATAAAATAAATATTAGGAAAACGTAATTTGTGACATTGTAACGGCCCTAATTTTGTGACATTCCGGGGCGGTTATCCACAGGGCCGGGAAGGGCTGATTGCCCGTCATTCCTCCCGCTCGAAGCGTGGCGTCCATCCCCGACCTATGCCACGGCTCAACAGGCAGGACGCCGTGTAAAGCTCGCCCTTGAGAAAGATCGTATCGGCGACAAGCTCGCGGATCGCCGCATGGGCGTTCCCGTCGTGCGCATCAAGGACGGTCTGCGCTAGGTCGTCTTCCATGGTTACGGGGTCGGCGTTGCGAGCTTCGGCGGGCATAGGTGGCACTCCTGAGAACAGATTTGTTCTCATTTTGTTCCTATTGCCGCGTGAGTCAATCCCCGATCAAACGAACAGCCAGCCGAAGGACGCGAACGCCATGATGGCGAAGACGGCGATGAGGACTAGGCGAGTGCCGGAGCCGAATTCAGGCTCATACTGATCATCTGGCGGGGTCTTATCGTAGCCGGAAACCATGTGTGCCTCTGTGGATATTCAGGATAGTCTAAATCCCAACGCCCACAAATTGCAAACAAGCTTAAACTCGCCTCAACGAATCGAGGTGGCTTATGAGCATATTCCCATCGCATGACATTGAGAGCATGAATGAGGACGACGTGGCGGGCGAGCTTATCCGGCCCTTGTGCAGAGCGCTAGGTTACAGCCAAGGCAACCCGGACGCCAATCTTCGCAGCCAAATTTCGCTTCAATACGATAGGGCGTTCCTAGGCCATAAAAATGGGCAAAAAGACCCCATCCTTCGAGGTCGTCCAGACTTCGTTTGTGAGGTGGTCTCCTACGCACGATGGGTTGTTGAGGCAAAAAAGCCTTCTATCGAGCTATCGAAGGATGACAGCTATCAAGCGCATACATACGCGACCCATCCGGAAATTGCCGCCGAATTCTACATGCTCACGAATGGGCGGGAGTTCCGTCTGTATCGCGTGGGGAAACCTGACGCACCAGCGCTAACATGGCAAAAGGATGAAACCGACGACATGTTGCCGGCATTGAAAAACTTTCTCGGGCCGGAACCCATGAAGCGGAGGGCCAATGTAAAAATTGACATGGGGAAGCCGCTGGGACCGGGTTTAGGTTCTGCGGTTGAGATCGTTGGCGGACACATCATTTACGAGAAAACCATCGCAACTATCCCGCTCGGCAAGAGCATGGATGGTCTAACAAACGCTGTAAGCGGGCGATTTGTGTCGCGTGATGAAAAAGGTCTTATAGTTGCGTTGGTAGACGTAAAATCTGCATTCGCTGGGATGGATGAGTTGCACCAAGCAGTCGGCTTCTATCCTTTGACATTCAGCACCGCCGAGGAGTTTCTATCTGGTGATATTAATCGCCCGACACTAATGCAGAACATAATTAATATAAGTCTTCCTATCGGAACAAGATTTCCAACAACACTTCTTGGTCCAGGAGGGGTGTTGCCGATACAGGTTGACGCCGAATGTTATACTCAGGCGCTTGGATTCGTAGATGGTAGTGTTTTCAAGGGGACATACTATATTGATTATGAATATAGGCTTATCGCTCCAATGCATATGCCTCTGCCTTTTCGTAGGTTCGAGATGAGGACCGAGGGAACGTTTGAGATTAACTTTAAATGAGAAAGGCCCGCCGTGATTTGCGGGCCTCCTTTCATGTGTAGCTAAATAGCTATTTAGTTATCGTCATCAGAAAATTCGACGCCATCACTTTCCGGCAGGCCAGCGTGTCGAACAACTTCCTTCAAGAAATCATCCGTATTCATCCGGTGAAGCGCCGCGTCTGCCTCAATCGCCTGAATAACCGCCGCCGCCGCGCGCCCGGTTCTATAGGCGGTGCGCTCATCCTCGCAAAAGGCGTGGTAGTGTGCCGCCAACTGGCCGTCATAGCTGCCGTCTTCAAGGTCGCATGCGATGTAAGCAAAAGCTTTGGCGATTGTGCTATCTTCCTTATGTCGGTCTTCGTTGTGCCGAAGACGCAATGCGAGAAGTTCAATGTTCGCTCGCGATGCCGAGTTGAGCATTATGCTGCCTCCTGCGCTTCGCTGGCATCCATAACCGGACGATAGCGCGGGTTGTCTTCAGCCGCATTCGCTGCAAGTTCCCATGCTTCGTATGCTTCCTCGTCGTCTTCATCCGGCTCTTCCGGCATGATGAGCTTAACAGCCTTCAAAGAGTCGAAATCCGAAAGAATGAGGCGGAGACTTTCGAGATACGTTTCCAAATCCGAGATCATTTCATTAAGTCCGCCGGTCGGATCGCTCTCGTCTTCCAGACTGTCGGCGAAGGTCTCGCTGAGGATTTCCATGACGCCCCACCATTCGCCGCCTGCACGAAGGATGTCTTCGGGCCTATACTCCCGGCCGAGAGTGCCGAAGTTTGTCCAATGCTGGACATGCATTTTGAGGAATTGGCCGAAAAGCTCCTTTTCGGTGAGCGTTGCGGTGGGGGACTGGATCGTGGTAATCTGCTGCTTCATTGCTGAAAGCCTTTCATAGGGTTGTGCAATGTTTTGAGACTGCGGGACGGCAAGGCGAAGTTTGGCGATGGAGCCGCGCCGTTCCCATTCTTGAGGGCTATTCGCCCGTTACCTTCCATTGCTGAAAGGTCCAACGAACCTGCTTATTAAGCTGGTCACGCATCTTCGTAAGCCGCGCAATGTCGGCCAATGCCTGTTTCTTCACTTCCGGGTCTGACAGGTCGGATTGCTCAATTTCGGCGATCCGGGCGGTGATTTCATCACACTTATGCACGCTGATTAGGTGTGTAAGCTCCCCGGCCGCATCAAGGAGGCAGCCGGCGATCAACTCGGCGCGTCCAAGCGAATTCGCTGCGCGATCTAGGTCTTCCTGAACAAGCGCCCCGTCAGTCAGAGGCTCAATGCCCCGATCGTCCCTAAACTCCCACCATTCCTTACCCATCGCATCGGCGTAAAATGACAAATCATGCCCGGTGCGCTGCTGGAAGAAATCGCAAAATGGAGTGCGGAGATATGGCGCAACGGCATCGGCTTGCTTCCGTCGTTCCAAGCGTTCGCGCTTCCGCGCTTCTCTCTTGTATTCAGCCCAACTCTTTTTCATCTCGCTTCCTCAATATTTTGGACATTATTGTCCAATCTGATTGGACTGTAAAGTCCAAATTTGTGAGAGGCGTGAAAATTCTGACTAGGCAGCGGGCCGAGCCATCACCGGAACCATGCTTTCGGCATCGCGGCGGGCGTCGGCGTTCTTATCAATGATGATCTGGCGCATCACGTCGGCCGGCAGCACGCAAAGGTCAGCGAGGATTTCGGCGATCTGGTGCGGCTCGAATCGGCCGGAGAGGTGCGGCAACAGGCCATCATTGAGGCGTTTGGCAAAACCGGTAGTCAGGTTGTCGAAAACGTCGGTCGGAATGAAGATATTGCGCGTCAAGTGAGGCTCCTTGTCTCTGCGGTTGATGCACGAATCTTACGGCGCGTCGAATCGCTCGTCTAGAGGTTATGTGAAATAAATGTTATATAAAACAATAACTTAAGATAAGTAAGCGCTTCCTTATGAGAGGCGGCAGGCGCTAGAAGCGCCCGAACGTCTCCTGTTCCCTCATGCGCTCGATGCCTTCCCGTTCAATCCGGGCATTGCGCTTGGCGAGGGCCTTTTCGCTCTTGGCGCGATGGTAAGCGGCTTGGGTCTGTTCCTGCCATTTACGCTTCGCGTTGACGTCTTTGCTGGTGCGAAGTTCCGTCACGGTCAAGCCGGCGGCATTGGCCTCTACCCGCTCGCGTTCGGCACGGAGTTCGTTTTTGCGCCGGTTTGCGTTGCCGCGCTTATCCCAATGGAGCAAAAAACGCATCTGACCGCAGAACCTATTCCAGCGCTCGCCGAAGGTCATTGGATAGCTGAGAGTAACAGGGCCGTTGATGCCTTCCGTCATAAAGCTCCAGACAACTGGTTCCCCGGTCTGGTCGAGAACGGGAAGGCGAAGTTTGTGCGCCTCTTCCCAATCCGCCATCATGGCAGCGCACTTCCTTGTGGTGGTAAAGCTCGCCATCATGCCGCCGCCCCAACATTGCAATTCACCGGCTTCATTCAAAATCTCTCGGATAGCCGCCATGGTTTCATCGTTTACCGGGGCGAGGGGGAGGGCTTCGGCGTTCACGGCGGCGTCCTTACGTTTCGTAGGGTCTTTTTTGAGAGCGTGCTTTGCGGCGCGCCTATGGTGCTGCTTATCGAGCTTGGCGGCTTTCGCGTCTGCTTCGCTCGCATATTTGCGAGGTCGCGGCATCCGGGTTTCCTCTTTTCGTTCCTCCTTCGATTTCAGGCCGGCCGGGGAGAGGAAGGAAGAACCGCCCGGCCTGTGCGTGGTGACACGCTCTGCGCTGCATAGTTATAGCGGTCCCGCCGCCGGTTATTGCGAAGGTCAAAGATTTTTCTCGGAAGGTTATGGGGTTCCGGGGAGGTCGTGAAACAAGGTGCGCATTTCAGGACCGGGAAGGTTTTTGCATCAAGATCGGACGCCCATACTATTTAAGTTACTTACGTGTAAGTAATATCTAAAATACACTCTATATAGTATGGGAGTCTGCTTTTGATGCAAAAACCCATTCCCGGTCCTGAAACGGGTTTCCGGTTGCAAAAAGACTCATAGAAGCCCGTGGAGAGTCTTCCGGTTCTTTCGGGTGTCTTTCCCTATCCGGCACCCTAAACGCGCGCCAGTGACTCGCCACGGCGGAAACAGAGTGATGCCGGCGCTGTCATGCGACACCTCTGTCGCATGACAGGAAGGTGTTAGCCCTTTAGCGGCTCCTCGAATTGCCGAAGTTGCCCGGCCTGCTCTGGCGCCTCATCTCATCCGAAACCACGCCGCGCATGGTGGCTTCCATCGTCTTCGCCATGCGCCGCGCCAGGTCGTCGTTCTGCTCAGGTGTGCCGGCGGAGCCGTTGACCGTGATCGGTGCGCTAATCGAGATCGCTTGAACCGGGGCGGCATTGATGGCGGCAAGGTCCGGCATTGAGAGCGTCGGGGCAGGGCCGACAAAGCCGCCAGCCGAATAGCCTTTCAGGGAAGCATGCAGAGCGTCCAGATTGGCGACACCCGCGCGACGGGTCGCCTGCTTGGAAAGCACATATTCGCCCTTATGCACGACACCGGCCGGCTGATACTTCCCGCCGTCGCCGGTATAGCCGCCCTCACTGAATCCGAAGAGCATTCCAAATAGGCCCGTCCCACCACCAAGCAGGCCGGCGAGCGGTCCCTTGCCGAGAAGCAGGGCCTGAAGCCCGGCATCGATAAGGCTGTTGATGAGGCCGCGCACGGCATCATTGAGCGACGTGGTGCCGGTCAACAGGCCGGACAGCGACGACGTGAAGCTTTCGGCAAAATACTGCTGCGCAGTCTGCAATCCCTGCGCAGAGGTCGCAACCTGCTTGTTCGTCACGTCAAGCTGTTGCGTGAGCGTGATCTTCTCCCGCATCTTCTGAAGCTCGGCGTCGGTCAGAGTGATGCCGTTGCGCCGGGCCTCTTCCTGAAGCCGGTAAAGCTCAAGCTCGATACGCTGCTGGCTGGCAGACATGCCGGAAATCGACCGCTCGAATTGTGCAAGGCGCAAACCGTCCTCAACGGACTGGTTGAGGCCACGGCGGGCTTCCGCCTGCTGCTTGAGCAATTCGGTGCGCCGGGCCTCGCCATCGGTCGGGGCAAGCGGCTGCGCTGCGGTAGGCGTGCCGGCATAGGCGTTGCGGATGGTGGAATCATCTACACGGCGCAAGCCTTCCCATTCATTGCGGAGGCCGGCCGGATCGTTACCACGGCGGCGCAATAGGGCGCGGGCAAGCTCATCCTGGGTCTTCTCGTCAAAGAGCCGATCACCAGACAGGCCGAGTTCCTTGATAAGCCCGTCCAGCGTCCGGCCGGTGATCTGATAGCGGCCTAGCGCCGAAGAGCCTTTGCCGTCGCCATACATGGCCCGATTGGCCGGGTCTGCGAGCATCTGGCGCTGAAGCGCGCGCACCTGATTCAACGTCATGCCGGTGAGATTCTGCGCACCACCCGTCCAACGGCCATGGTCGAGGGTGGCGTTATAGTCGCCACCGCTCTCAACGGATGCGATGAGGTCAAGAATATTGTCATGCTTGCCGAAGCGGGCAACGCTGCGGGCGCGGTTTGCAAGGTCGGTTGCCTGCATCACCTCGCCCATGGTGCGCGCGCCGCGCACGGCCTTCTGATAGGCGGCATCAATGGCGTCGGACTGCGCAAGGGTGTCGAGTTCGGCCTTCAGCTCCGGCACAAGGTTCTTCAGTTCGGTGAGCGCCGCCTTGAAGTTCGCTGCCGCCGAAACGTTGCCGCCGAACGCGCCGGACAGGGTGTTGCTCGCTGCGGACAGTTCCTTGAGCGACTGCTTGAATTCGTCGCTGCCGCCCGACACCTCATGAATCTGCTCGTCAACGGCCTTCAACGCCGTTTCGAGGTTCCGAAGCTCCGCCTGTTGAAGGAAGTTGCCGGTGTTGGCTTTCTCGCGCTCGATGGCTGCGAGGATATCGGCGCGCTGCTTCTGAAGGCGCTTTAGCTGTTCCTCCGGGCTGTTGTAGCGGGCAACCAGCCTATCGTATTCGTCCTTGCCGGGGTTGAGGGCATCGCGCACCTGAGACAGCACGCCCACGGCGTCGATGGCGAATGCCTTCATGCGCACGGTAGCATTGCGCCACATGGTCGCGAATTCGGCGTCGATCTTCTTCGCCGCCTCAATCTGTTCGTCGCTGAAGGTCGCCGCTTCGCTGCGCAGCTTCTGGATTTGCTCGACGGACAGGCCGAGAACCTTCGCCATCTGTTCCGCGCCGGTCCCGCCGAATACCTCATCGAGAATACGGGTCTGCGCTGCGGTATCAAGCTTCTGGAGCTTGCCGATGATCTCATCAAGGAAGCGGCTCGGATCGCGCAGGCGTTCGGCAACGTCGTTCGCAGTATAACCAAGGCGCTCGAAAGCCTCCTGCGCGCTGCCCTTGCCGGTCTTGGCAAACTCATCGCCACGAATATTGAGTTCCTTCAGGGCGTCGGTGACGCCATCGATCGACATGCCCGTTGCCGTGGCGACATAGGTCCACTGGCTCCAAACCTTCGACGTGACGCCAGCCTTCCGGGCTTCCCGCTCGACTTCGGCAATCGAGCCGGCGATTTCGCGAACGGCAAGGGCCGCGCCACCTACAGCCGCGAATGCTGCCCCGCCCTTCAGGAAGGGCGCGAACATGTTCTGGAGCTTGGCACCGATATTGTCAGCGGCCTTCGCGTAGGTGTTTTCCATGTTGCGGGCAGACTGGCGGGCGCGGGCTTCCATTGTGCTGGTGCTACGGCGCTGGATGCCGTTCGCCTTCGCCATGGCCTTCTCAAGCTTGTCAACGCGGCCTTCGATATCGACCACAAGGCCGGGAAGCGGGATCGTCATTCTATATCCTTCAGAAGGTCATGATGCCTTCGGCATCGGGATCGTTGTAGCGGGAACGGTTGTCCTGATAGATCGCGGCAAACCGGACAGCCATGAGGGCGGCAACAGCGCCGTCGATCTTGTCGCGACTTTTGGACTTGTCGAATTTTCGATTGCCGGCCGCATCGCGCACCACGGCAACGTTGTCGAAGTTCCAGCGCAAGATAGGATTGCCGCTATGATGGAACTTGCCGTCCAGAATAGCGCGCTCCACCTCATCGCAGGCCGGCGACATGGAAATGAAGCCCTGCCGGAAATCGACCACCGGCAGGCTGTCGGCGAGAAGGTTCTGCTGCGTCTTCTGCGCACGCCAAGGGTCGAAAGCGATCTGGCGAACGTCGTATTCCTTGCAGAGGCGACGGATTTCCGCCTCTACGAATTCGTAGTCGATGGCTGCGCCCGGCGTCGGCGTGATGAGGCCGGCCTTCACCCACTCCTGATAGTTGACGCCTTCGACGCGCGACTTCTTCGCCAGCGCGTCGGCGGGGCAGAAATACCACGGCCGGACAATATACCCGCGATCATCGGTGGGCCATGCGGCAACCACTGCCGTCAAATCTGAGACTTCGGACAGGTCCACGCCGAGGAAACAGGGCTTGCCCTTCAGGCTTGCGAAATCGACCGGGACAGCGCCGCAACGGTCATAGGCCGCCATCTCCACAAACGGGCTGGCGCTCTGATTCATCCACACGCCGAGATAAAGCTGCTGCAAAATCTCGCGCTCGATGACAGAATATTCCGCCTTGATCTTCCTTTCCCTCAAGGCGCGAAGGGACGGATAGCCATCCTTGAGGCCGGGAAGCAGCTTGTGCCAAATGGCCTCATCCTTCCAATCGGCATCCGCGCCGGCCTCGAAGATCACTGGCAGGACGTGCGGATCGCGGATTTCGCCAAGCTGAATCTTCTTCGCGGCGGCCACTTCCTTATAGGCAAGAGTCTCCTGCCCACGGCCGGCAGTCGTGAGAACCACCATGAGGCCGTTATCGGTCTTGTCGAGCGCCGAAGACAGCACGCGCCAAAGCTCGCGGTGCTTTTCCGTCGTCCATGCATGAAGCTCGTCGGCGACGATAACAGACGGCGTGGAACCGTGCTGGCCGAGACCTTCCGAGGAAACGGCTTCATAGCGGGTCCGGGTCTTGGCGTTCTGAATCTGGCTCTTGTAATCGCGAAGGCGGGCCACTTTCTTGTAACGGGCATCCTGCGACACGATGAGGGACACTTCTTCAAAGAGTTCGCGCGCCTGCTTCCGAGCGAAGGCAGCGGACTGAATGAGACCGCCGGAAATTTTCTCCGGGCCGAAGAGGCAAAGCAGGACGATAGCGGCGGCGAGCGCCGTCTTGCGCGATCCACGGCCAAGCTGGATCACCACCTTTTTGATCTTACGGGTGCCATCGGGATTGCGGGGGCCGAAGATGGCGCGGATAATCCGCTCCTGCCATTCGGCCAACTTAAACGGCTTACCCGGCGCTGTTTCCTTTGGGTGCTTGTTCCGGCGAAGCCACTGCACGGCCCGTTCGCCGTCGCCATTGGTGTCTTCAATGGGCGAGCCGTCGAAAAGCCATTCCGGGTAGGTGACAAGGGCGCTCAAAGGAAATCCTCGTCATCGTTCGCGGCTTCCGAGATCGTGGCGCGGGACCGGGCAGCGGGCGTAAGGCCGAGTTCCGCCGCGTATCGGGCAAGCAGCGTGGACGATTCCTTGATGATGCCATAGGCGGGGTTCCGCTTGCCGTTGGCGTCGATAAGGCCATTCAGCGCGATTTCCCGCTCTCCCTGCCGGACAAGACCATAGTGCAGGCAGTAGGTTTCGAGCGTCGCAAGATCGGCTTCGGTGAGAACCTTCCGTTCAACGGCAAGGATCGGCGCGACCTTGCGCCATTCCGCCTTGGCTTCCTTGGACAGATAGGAAGGCGTCTTCGGCACGGCAGAAACCGGCGAGCTACCGGGAACGATGGTCGAAGGCTTCAGGCCGCGCGTCATGCTGCCACCGCCTTGATTTCGAGGCCGTGGCGGATGCCGATTTCGGTCCAGCCCTTCACATTATAGATGCCGCCCATGAACCGGATTCGGTCGGCGGTCGAAAGGCCGCTGAAGAACCGGGTGCGGAAGGTGATGGCGTCGGCGTCACGTTCGCCGCTGCCGGCTTCCGTCTCATCAACGGAATGCTGGAGAACTTCGGCGCGCAGCGTGGCGATATTCGCCCAGGTGGAAACCGGCGTCCGGTTCTCATTGAGGGTTTCAGTCAGCCGATCAATGAGGATGACACGATTGAGCTTGCCGGCGCGCATTAGACGCTCCACCGCATAACGGCCTCAAAGGTCATGACGCCGTGACAATAGGACTTCGCCGGATCAGGGTCGCGCATCCACCGGACAGCCGGCGGCTCGAATGCGTCGATTGCAAAGCCGCTGGTGACGGGCGCGGCCTTCAGCACGTTCATGACGGCGAAGCCGATGGCCTTTGCCATGTCCGCGCCTTCCTCTTCGGACCAGATATGCACGTCCACATAGGCGCGGGCGACATACTGACTGCCGGCCGCGTTGCCGAGAAAGATGGTCTGTCCGTTCCCTATGAGGATGCAGGGGAAGTGATCGGGGCGCATCTGCCCGCCGCGAATATGGGCCGGCTCGACAAGAGTGGTAACGGCCGGGTCTGCGGCAAGGGCATTGCCGATAGCGGCCTGAAGGGCAAGGGAGGGTTCAATCATCGGGGCGTATACTTCTTCACTGCGGCTGCAACGGCGCGGTTCATGCGGCGCTCGAAACGGGGCTTGGTGGTGCGGACAGCCGGCAGAAGGAACGGCTGCGGCTCCTGCTTGACGGTGCCAAACTCGACAAAATGGCCGTGGCGCACGTCCTCATTACCCACGGTGACGAGAACCTGATTAGGGCCGGCGGTGCGCCGGCCACCGCCTTCCGCATAAGCGGGCGTGGTCTCGCCGGGGCCGGTCACGGCGATGCTGTCGATGAGCGCGCCGGTATCGCGGGATGCTTCCGCGAAGGTCGCTGCGGCTGCGGCAACTTCTTCGCCGGACTTCATGAGCGCCGGGCGAAGGGCCTCAAGGATTTCCTGCGGGACGGCTTCAAGGCGCTTCGCCAGCGCCGCCGACTGTTCGGTGAGGCTCTTATTCTGCGACATGGCCGGTCACTTCGACGCGATACGGGCGCAAGAAATCGGCCGCGCCGTGCGGCAATGCATAGACATTGACGCCGACAAGGGCTGCTTCCCGGTTCTGGTAGAGGTGCGCAGCCATCATGCAGACGGCCTGCTTGATCGATGCAGGCACCGGATCGAATTCAGAAATGGGCTTTCCGATGCAAGAAACAGCCCATTCTTCGGCCGCATCGAGATAGTGCTGAAGCAGTTCGTCCGTCGCGTTGCCGAGGTCGCCGAGGGCGTCAACGTCCAGCAAATCGTCGGTTCCGAGGTGGGTCTTGAAGAATGAAAGGGTGACAATACCCATGCTGAATTAGCCTTCGCTCATGAAAAAGTTATATGGACGCAATCTCATGCGTGCCTCCCCCCGCCGGTCCCTAACGACGCTGAGAAATCGACAACCACCCCCGGCTCTGCTTGTGCGCTGGCTGGCCATGAGTAAGCTCTGGAATCAGACCTATGCGCGTGGAGGGCACGATGGATTTGACGATCATCAATGAAGCGCTTGGACTTGCTACCAACGCCGTAGGGCTTACTGGTAAGGCGGCTTCGACCATTGGCGCGATTAAAGGACTTTTCGAGGGAGATAAGGCACCAGACAGCGGCGAGGCGTCCAAGCTTCTCAACACGCTGGCCAGCGAATTGACGATGGCGAACATGACGAATGTTCAGCTTAGTGATGCACTTAAAACGATAAGCAGAGAGTTGGCGCGTCAGCAGGAGTTTGAAATAGAGAAAGACCGCTACGAACTGTTCGAGACAGGACAAGGCGATATTGTGCTCAAGCTCAGGACGAGCGCCGCTAATGGACAGCCTTCGCACTACGTTTGTCCGGTATGTCTCAACCGAGACAAGCTTATTAGCTACGTCACTGGTCAGGGCGATTACAAGCTTTGTCAAACAAACAACACGCATGCGTTTAGGTTCAGCGAAACTGAATACCGACAAGCGATGCGCGCCAACAATGACTGGAGTCCGCACGATTACTGACGTCCTCATAGTGCACGCTCCTGCTTCTGCTTCCATGAGCTATGGCAGGGCGTGCAAAGGCTCTGCCAATTGGTGCGATCCATCCGCCGATGTGGGGCAAGCCGAACTGGGATCACATGATCGACAAGGGTTGCTGCGGTGGCACGGCCACGGCGGGCGCACTCTGCGCAATAGGGGTGCTGAAGCAGGTAGGCGTGGCTTGCTGCACGCCATTCCGCATCATAGCCGCGTGACGATGCCGAGCTGCGAACGGCATCATGGCGACGGTTACGGGCGCGCGTGGACGCGATCTGGCATTCGCACCGGACGCCATGCGGAACGTTCTGAAGGCAGGTAGGGCAGAAGCGGGGCGGGCGAAGATCGCTCATGGCTTGCGCGTCCTGCCTTTGAGGGCATGAAGGCCGTCACGGTCAAACTCAGGGTCGAGATCGTCGGACTTGAGAAGTTCGGACAGGGCTTCGGCGTCCACGTCCGGGCGGTGCTGTTTGTCATCCGCGCTGCCGTGGATCGCCTTCAACTTCTCGATATGGGCGTCACGGGCGCGCGTGATTTCGGTCGGCGTGGTGCTCCATGCCTGTTCGGGTGTCCAGCCAAGCCAGCCGGTAGCAACGTCATAGAGGCCAGCATAAAATTCCGCCCACGGTATCTCTTTGCCGGTGCGCGGTGCCGTGTCCAACGGTTGGACAGGTGCCGGAATGAACATGGAAACGAGTTCGCCGAGCGGTTGGCGCACGGCGTCGAGGAAGGGGGAAAGCGGCCTTGCTGAAACGGCAGACAGCAAGGCCGCTGCATTCTGGTTGCCGCTGCTATCGGAGACCAGAATGATTTCGGAGATGATAGGAAGATTGCATTCGTCCAGCGCCCGAAACAGTGCCGGGAAGCTGAATCGCTCTTCAAGGATGGTAGCGGCGCGCAGGGTAGGGCGAAGCGTCACGGCGTTGCCGCCGAAGCTGATTTCCACCTGTTCGTATGCGCGCCGCCTGTTCATGGCTTAGGCTGCGATCGGTGCGATATGCGGATGGCCGAGAACGGCCGAGACGGCGAGCGCGATGGACGTGCCGCCTGCCTTCGTCACCACGGCGCGGACATAGCGCTTGCGCTTGCTGCCGATGTAGCCGACGCGATAGGTGCTATTCGCAGCGAGCGTGGCCGGGATCGTGCCGAGCTGGTCGGCAGCGGCAACGTCGGCGAAATCGGCGTCGGTGGTCGTGTCGCTTTCCTGAAGCTTCACGCCAAAGTCACCGGAGCCGACGATAGCGCCGGTATTGATGACGAAAAGCGCGCTGTCGAAGCCAGCCAGGTCAACGGAAACGCCGTTTCCGGCTGCGGAGACAACGGCCGGGGCGAGCGCCTGCACGGCCTTGTTATCGTGATAGGTATCCTTCATGGCCGGTTTTCCTTAGTTGGCGCTGATCTTGAGGAACTTGACGGCGTTGAAGTCGCCGGCACCACCGCCAACTCGCTTGTAGGTGTCGAAGATGATCTTGCCCTTCTGCGTGGTGGAATCCTGCTCGACGCGGACGCCCTGCCGGTCCACGATCACGTAACCCTGCCGGAAGTCACCGAAGGCGATGGGGTGCTCACCGGAACCGATGTCGGGCATGCCCTCTTCAATCTCGACGCGATAGCCGAGAAGCGGATGCTCGATGCCTTCGATGAGGTTGCCGGTCGGAGCCCAAAGGCGATGGCCGTTCGCGTCCACGATCTGGCGCAGACGCAACGCGGTATTGCTATTCATGAGGAAGACGGCGTTGCCCTTGTAGGGACGGCGCAGCTTGGCGACGAGTGCAACAAGAGCATCCGTAAGCTGCTTGTCGGTGGGGGCGGTTGCGCCGGCCGGCACATACTGGAACCTGCCCCATTCGCGGGTGAAGTCCTTTTCTGATGTGATGGGGTAGGTCAGGAGGCCCTTCGGGGAATTGTCTTCGCCGCTGCCGGTCAGGAATGCTTCGCCTTCCGTTTCGGCGAAGTCGTGGACAGCGTTATTAACAAGCCAGCCAGCCAGATCGACGGCGGAGTCTTCAAGCAGGGTGCGCGTCGTCGTCGGCGCGGCGTAGAGTTCCGCAACGCCATAGGAAATCTTGGCGAGGTCCGGGGTTGCCGTGTCCTGCGGACGTTCGGAACGTTCGGACACCCACCGCGCGCCGCGCTTGCCCTTGGAATAGAAGCGCTCATAGACGCTGCCGGAAATATTGACGACTTCGGCGAGGCCGCGCATCGGCGAAAGGTCCGTAAGCAGATTGCGGATGGTGAGATCGGTGGTCGGCAGGACGAAATAGCCGCCGTCCAGATTGTTGTCGGACGCGATGGCCTTCACTTCGGCAACCGAGCCGGTGCGCATGAACATCTCCAGCGCCTTCTTCTCGCTGTTGTTGTTCTGGCCGTCCGGGTGATTGTCGTTCACGCCGCGAATGCGGTTTGCCTTGGCCTCAAAGGCATCCATGCGGGCCTTGAGTGCTTTCACTTCTTCTGGGGATGCGACCGGATCAGCCTTGGCTTCCGGTTCCTGCTTCAGTTCGTTTTCCATGCTGTTTCCTTCGATGATGGATTTGACTTCGGTGACGCGCGCGGCGGGATGGATCGGGCGACGGCAGAGCGAGATTTCGGTGATCGTGAGATCGGTGAGGACGCGCCCGCCTTCCGGGAGGGCCTTATGCTCATGAAGCTGGTAGCCGATGGACAGGCCAGCCATGCTACCGGCGACAAGGTGACGGCGAGCCTCGCGGGCTGGGCCGACGCCTTCGACAAACAAGCGGCCCTTTACCTCAAGGCCCTTGTCGGTCACTTCATGGGCGTTCCAGATACCGACAACCTGCCGCTGTTCGTGCTCGACAATCATCGGAACTTCTGCGGCGAACCGGAATGCGGTCGGCTCGATAAGGTCGCCGTAGGTGTCGGGCTTGCCGAAGGGCCATGCGATGCCGGTCACGGTGCCGGCATCATCAATGGAAACTGCGGCCTTGATTTCGAGCTTGCCGGTGCCGGTCATGCCGGCACCTGTTCAAGGGCGTCATTGATTGCGGCCTGTCGCAAATCGTCCTGGCTGTCGTCTACGGCGACTTCCGGCTTGCCACTCCACCGCGCATCGAGAATGTCGAGAGCGAGCGGAAACGTCTCGTCAAAGGGACGATCCACGGCATAGGCATCGACAAGGCGTTGCGCATCGGCCGGGCTGGTGCCGCCGCCGATGAGGCCGAGCCGGATGATTTCGACAATATCGGAAACGCGAAACTGCGAGGCCGTCATGCGCAGGAAGAGCGCACCAATGCCGAGGTCGGTCTTGTGCTGAAGTTCCTTGATGACGGAATCGGTGAGGGTGAAGGTCTTCACGCCGTCGCCGAAATAGGCGGTATGGGAGATCATCGGACGAACTTCCCGCCAATGAACTTCACCGGAATCGTCATGGCGTCGTCGCCGTAAATCCGCTTGATGGCGCTGATCTGCCATTCTTCGAGATGAAGCCCCTTGCCATAGGTGCCTTCTTCAAGGTCGGCGGCCTCCTCAGCGGTGAGCTTGCCGTGACGTTCAAACCATGGCGTTTCCGTTACCCACCAAGGCTGCGGCTTTTCGGTCGGCGTATCCGGCTGCTTCAAGCCAGCAAGGAAATCCGAGATTGCTTCTGCGGTGCCTGAAACTTGAAGGGTGATATTCTTGCTCATGCGGCTTCCTTCGGCGGTTCCGGTTCTGCCGGTGCCGTGCTGGTGGTTGTGGTGATGTGCGGATTGGAAAGGCTGTCGCCGTCCGGGTGCGGCGGCATGTTGAGCATGGCGCGAACTTCGTTGCCGGTGAGCGCGCCCATGCTTCGATACTGGCCGAGTGCTGTCGCACGCTTCATGAAGTCGGTCGTGAGAAGGTCGTCGGTGATGAATTCGATATAGAATTCGTCGCGCTCTGCCGGGGTCAGAAGAACCTTGGAATAGGCCCACGTCCACGCCGTCAGCCAAGGCTTCAGCGTGAGCGTGTAAAACTGCCGGGACATTTCTTCGGTATTCGACCACGTTCCGCGCGTAAGCTCGAAAAGCATGGTCGGCGGGATGCGGAAGGCGCGGCTGATTTCACGGATTTGCTCAAGGCGGTTCTCAATGAACTGCGCATCCGTGAGCGTCATAGCAAGTTGCTGATAGCCCATTTTCTCGTCAAGGATGGCCGTATTGCCGGCATTCTTTCCGCCATGGGTGGCAAACCAGCTTTCGATAATCTTCCGCTTCGCTTCGGTGTCCAGCATCTTCTCTGCGGTGATAATGCCAGACGGACGCCCACCATTCGTCAGAAGGCTTTCAAGATGGCGCTCGAATGCCATGGCAAGGGCAATCGCCTTGCGGCCGGAATAGATCGGCGCAACCTTGTCGAAGGGCTGAAGGTGCAGGATATCGGTGTATTCGTATTGCACCGGCCCGTTCGCGGTCGTGACGACGTAGAACGGCGTGCCGTCGTCATAGGTCCGGTTCTGGACCGTCCACGGCTTAAGGCGCTGCAAGCCGAGCGGGCGCTGGTCGGAAGACCGGACAACGAAGGCGTAGCCATTGCCCCAAAGCAGCGCGTCATGGGTCAGGTCAATGCGAAGCTGCGAGGCGCTGACAAACGGGCTCGCCTCGTCGTGGATCAGTCGATAGGCCGGATGGCCTTTCGCAGCAACGCGGGTTTCGCGGTGGTAGAGCTTGGCGGGAAGATCGCCCGATTTCTCGGAAATGATACCAACGGCACAATGAACGGCAGGAACTTCCGTTGCGTTGCGCGGGTTGACGGTGATGCCAGACGCTGCATTCCTGATTTCGAGAAGGATATTCTCGATGGAATGCGCCTTCTTCTCTTTCGAGAAACCAAACGCATTTTTTAAACCTGCGAGCATCGACAGAACGTCCTCAAATTCAACTTGAGGAAGATTCTCGCACACTCAGAATCGCGTGTGAATCCTTTATTTCACAAAATTTGATGATTTTCGCGAAAAAGATCGTTATTTGTGATCTATTGGAATGGCTTTGATATGCTCCATGGCATCGGCCAAGCCGGGAAGCATTACCTCAGAGCGGCCATATAGCTCTTGGCTATTGCCGTCCGTTCGGCCGGTTATGTAATGGCGCGCTTCTTCCGGCACCCTGTCGCGCCGGCATAGGTCTTCAAACAGGTGCCGCCAGCCGTGGTTAGGCGAAAGCTCGGCATGCTCTTCGAGCGTGATGAGGCCGCGCACCCATGTTGATATGCGGGGCTGCACGTCGATTTCGTCTTTCGTATCGCCACGGAAGAGACGGCCAGCCGGGGCGGCTGCCACGAATTCAATCAAGCCTTCGGCGATAAGGACAGGGTGGACCGGAATGCGGCGTTCGCTAGAGGCATTCTTGAGCTTGCGCCCGCCAGCGGTCGTTACCTTCCAGAACCACCGCTCGCCGACCTTGAAGAAATCTTCCTTGCGCAGACTCCCGGCCTCACTAACGCGCATGCCGGAATAGGCACAAAGCCATGGTATCCAGCGGAAGAGGGCTTTTTCCTCCTTACGCGCGGCGGCGAGAACCTTGCGCGCCTCGTCCATGGTATAGGCGCGAAGGTGTGAGGGCGTGGTGATGAAGTCGGGCAGCTTCACGCCTGTTAGGGGATTGCCGGCAGGGAGGAAATTGGCCGGATCGTTGGACCTGCCCCAATTGATGACGGTGCGCACGTTCTGGAGCTTGGTCTTGATCGTGCGATTTCCTAGCTCGCCTTTGTCCTGCAAAGCTTCGATCCATGCTTTGCCTTCGGCGGCGGTGACAGTCTGCGCATCCTTGCTCTTGCGCCACTTGGCGAAGGCGGTGCAATCGTCGCGATACTTTTTAACGGTGCGATCCGGCAGGGGCTTGGCATCCTTGCCGCGTGCACGGCGCTTCACCTCGTCGTCAATGATGGAATCGAAGGTGACGGGTTCCGGCTGGTCTTCATCTATGGTGGCGGCGGTCACTAGCAGCGGGTGCGCCGGCTCGCCGGTAAAGTCGCCATCATTGCGTTCATAGCGCCGGGCCACGGCCTCATAGGAGGAAATGCAAAGCGCGTGCGCCAATGAGCGCCATTCCGGCGACCCTTTCACGGCGTTGAAATTGCCAGCAAGGCGGGCATGCTCAATGCGCGCGCCGACAAGCTCCTCTAGCTCGTCGTCTGACAGCTTGCCGGCGAAGCCGTCGCGGTAGGGATGCGCATCAAAGACCGGATCGGGGTCAATCCGCGCATAGCCGGGATCGTGCTGCCTTATCTCAGCGTCGAAGGCGATTTGGCTCTGGTAGTCCCGAAGGGCGATCTGTTGAGCGGTGAGGGGATAGGCGGGAGCCTTCGCCCGCTGCCCGGTCGCCGTCTCATGCTTCTGGTGCGCAAGGCCGATCTGCCTTTGCATGGAAGCGACGGCAGCGGCGTGGTTCCGAAGGGCTGCGCGCCGGTCGCCGCCTAGCTGGATTTCAAGCTCAACGCGATTGTCGAGATAAGGGCGAAGATGAAGAGGAACAACGATGCGCGCCGAGAATCGCCCGTTACGCTCTTTCCAATGCCGGAGTTTGCCAGCCATTCGACAACCCATTTTGTGACGTGTTTTGTGACGTCATAATGGGCGGAAAGCCTTGAAAAGCAAGGGGTTCTAACGATTTCAAGGGGATAAGATGGTGGGCGATGAGAGACTCGAACTCCCGACATCCTCGGTGTAAACGAGGCGCTCTACCAACTGAGCTAATCGCCCTT
>QFQX01000051.1 GCA_003248775.1 Shinella sp.
GACCATGAAAATCGGCACGGCCGATTTCGTGCTTTTCGCCGCCCGGCCAGACCTGCCCCGGCCAGACCTGCAATGTGATGGCCGCGCCGTCCGGTTTGCCATCGGCTTCCAGCTGCAATCGCGCAACAGGCGCGTCGTCGGTGGCGCGGGAACCGGCCTCCGATATCAGGGCTTCTCCTCGACGTTTCAGCTCTTCCGGCAGGTATTGCCAGGCAATCGTGTGATAGACGACGTGAACCGCTCGGGGCTGCGAGGTCGCGAGCCGCTTTTCCAGCCATTCGATCGCATCGGCCCTTTCGACGGTGAGGCGATTTTCGACGGCGATATCGAGGGCATGGCGGGTGCGTTCCAGACGGTCGTTCTGGTCGGCCCAGATATAGGACATCAGGCGAAGCCGATCTTCGGGCGAGGCCGGGTCGAGCGGATTGAGATCGCATCCGGATCGTTCCGCGACATGGATTTCGGTTCGGGGAGGGAGAGGTCCCTGCCATTCCGGCGTCAGCGATACGGATGATTCCGGTCCCCAGGTGAAGTCGCCGAGGCCATAGGAATAACGGTCCCATTGCAGGTTGAGACCGGCGCTTGCACCGACTTCGGACAGGACGAGCGGCTTGCCGAACAGTCGCGCAATCGTCAGGAACCCGGGCAGCAGGGCAGCCGAGCGGCGCACCTCGTTGGTTTGCGGGGCGGAGCGCAGGCGTTGCAGGATGAATGCCGCGTCACGCTCGAAGGCTGCCCGGCAGGCCTGCCACAGGATTTCGTCGCCGACGATGTTAGGCGGATAGGCTGCGGCGAGAAAGCTGTCCGAACCGGAGAGCACCAGAGCGTGAAGGGAGCCTGCAAGGCGCAGGGCGACCGCGTCGCCGGTGCCGGTCGGGTCGCCCTGCCAGTTCAGGATGAGCCTTCCGACCGAGGTGTCTTTATCCAGCCTTTCGGCCAAAAGGGTGCAGAGCCGCGCGGTGAAGGGAGAGCCGAGATCGCCGCATGCCTTCGCCTGACGCAGGAAGGACTGACGAACGATATCGGCCTCTGCCATGGTCACACTCCCTCGGGGCGATCCTTCGGGTCGAACTGGACTATGGTGATCCATGTTGCGGTCAGCGCCGGCTTCTTCTCGTCCTCGATCTCGATGCTGACGTCATAGGTGGTCATCACCATGCCAGCGCCGCGGAAGCGCGCTTCGGACAGCACGAAATGGCCGCGAATGCGCTTGCCGCAGCGGACGGGCGACATGAAACGGATCTTCTCGAAGCCGTAGTTGATGCCCATCGTCTGCTCGCGGATCTTGGGCAGGCAGTCGTAGTTCATCGCGGAAAGCAGCGAGAGTGTGAGGAAGCCGTGGGCGATGGTGCCGCCGAACGAGGTCTCGGCGGCTGCGCGAGCGGGATCGACATGAATGAACTGATGATCGTTGGTTGCGCCGGCAAAGGCGTCGATCATCGTCTGGTCGACGGTGATCCAGCTGGAAAGCCCGATCTCCTTTCCAACCAGACCGGGGATTTCCGACAATGAAATCTCAACGGGCACGAGAACCTCATCGAATTGATAAATCAGAATGCTTACAGCAGCTTGGCGGGTTTTCTACCATAGGCTCGGACTGCATGGACAGAATAATCAGGCCTCGAGGTAAAACTCCACCGATCGCGGTTTCAAATGGATCGTCGGAGCGCTACGGCCTGATGACAGCTTGCGCCATTTCCGACCGGCGGCGGGCTGCAGGACGAAGTCCTGCGCCGAATGCGAACGATTGAAGAGGATCGCAAGGCGAACCGCGGCGTTGAGCTTCGTGTCCCAGGTGGAAAGGATCATGCCGAGCGTTCCTCCATCCGCTTCTTCCCAGTCCGCGACCGTCATGGGAGCGCCCCTTGCGGAAATCCATTCGACGTCGCCGCCGCCGTTGAAGAACTCGGTCTGCGAGAATACCGAGAAGCGCTTGCGCATGGCGGAAAGCTTAATCGTGGCATCCAGCAGTTCCTCGTCCAGCCCCTCCCAGTTCAGCCAGGTCATTTCATTGTCCTGGCAGTAGGCGTTGTTGTTGCCGTGCTGGGTGCGGCCGAACTCGTCGCCTGCCGTCAGCATGATCGCTCCGCGGCTGGCAAAGAGGGTGGACAGGAGAGCGATGACGTCCTGCCGGCGCTGGCGGCGAACCGTGCGGTTATGGGTTTCGCCCTCCACGCCATTGTTCCACGAGTAGTTCTCGTCGTGGCCGTCGCGGTTGTTCTCGCCGTTCTTGCCGTTGCGCTTGTGGCTGTGGGAGACGAGGTCGAACAGCGTGAAGCCGTCATGGGCGGCAATGAAGTTGACGCTGCGGGTGGTCGTTGCTCCATCCTGGGCGAACACGTCGGAAGAGCCGGCAAGCGCGGTTGCGAGCGTGCCGGTCATATGCGCATCGCCGCGCCAGTAGCGCCGGATATTGTCGCGCGCGCGGTCGTTCCATTCGAGATAGGGCGGCGGGAAATTTCCGAGCTGATAGCCGCCGGGACCGATGTCCCAGGGTTCGGCGATCATCACCCGATCCTCCAGAATATCGTCCTGCAGGATCGCCTGCAGCGTTCTCGAATTCGAATGAAATCCGCTCGTGGAGCGGCCGAGGATGGGCGCCAGATCGAAGCGGAAACCGTCGATGCCGGCATGAACAACGAAATGCCGCAGGGTGCTGACGATCAGCTGGCGGACGTGTGGATGATCGCAGGCCAGCGTATTGCCGGTGCCGGTGTCGTTCACCAGAACGCCGGGATTGTCGGAGAGATGGCGGTAGAACGAGAGGTTGTCCAATCCGCGCAGCGAAAGCGTGGTGCCGAGCCGGTCGCTTTCTCCGGTATGGTTGAAGACCAGATCGAGAATGACGCCGATCCCTGCGGCATGCAGGGCCGCTACGGTGTCGCGCAGTTCGGCGACGCCGCCCGGCACGATGCGGGGATCGAGCGCCATGAAGGCGACCGGGTTGTAGCCCCAGCCATTGGTCAGACCGAGCGGCGGCAGATGCCGCTCATCGATCCAGGCGACGATCGGCATCAGTTCGATGGCATCGACGCCGAGCCGTTTCAGGTGATCGATCACCGCCGGATGGGCAAGTGCCGCGACGGTACCGCGCAGGTTCTTCGGCACATCCGGGTGGCGGATGGTGAAGGGTTTCACCGCGACCTCGTAGATGAAGCCGCCCTTGGGCACGAGCGGCATCATCGGTCGCGCCAGCCGGTCACGCGTCACGACCGATTTCGGAACGAGGGGAGCGGTATCGACGCCGAAGGTCGAGAGCCTGATATCGTGCACGAAGGGCCGGTCCAGCTCCCTGGCATAGGGATCGACAAGCAGCTTGGACGGATCGAACCACCAGCCATGGTCCGGGGCGTAATGCCCATGGGCGCGATAGCCGTAATGGGCGCCTTCGGTTATGCCTTCGACATGCAGGCGATGCACGTCGCCTTCGCCGCGGGTCATGGGAAGGCGGCAGATTTCTGCGCCGCCATTGATTTCGTAAAGGCAGAGATCGATCTGCTCGGCATGGCGGGACCAGACGGCAAAATCCGCGCCTGTGTCGGTGAGAACTACTCCGCCATGCCGGCTTTCGATCGGGTTCATGGAGCCGTCGCAATCAGGTGATGACGGTCGGCGCATCGCGGCCGGTGCGGCTGCTGATCTCGGCAATGCTTTCGGCCGCGGCGATCAGGTCGGCAAGGGCTGACTGCGTCTCGAGATCGTGACGGCTTGCATCCGGCTCGTAACGCTCGATGTAGACGCGCAGCGTCGCGCCCGAGGTGCCGGTGCCGGAGAGGCGGAAGACGATGCGGGAGCCGCCTTCGAAGAAGATGCGGATACCCTGGTTCTTGCTGACCGACTGGTCGATCGGGTCGTGATAGGCGAAATCGTCAGCGGCGCTCACCATGAGGTCGCCGAGCTTCGTCCCGGGCAGGGTTGCAAGCCTGGCCCGCAGGGTGTCCACGAGACCGTTGGCGGCGTCTGTATCGACGGCTTCGTAGTCGTGGCGCGAATAGTAGTGGCGGCCGTAGGTCGCCCAATGCTGGGAAACGATGTCCTGCACGCTTTCGCCGCGCACGGCGAGAATGTTCAGCCAGAGCAGAACTGCCCAGAGGCCGTCCTTCTCACGCACATGGTTCGATCCGGTGCCGGCGCTTTCCTCGCCGCAGATCGTGACCTTGCCGGCGTCGAGCAGGTTACCGAAGAATTTCCAGCCGGTCGGGGTCTCGTAGATGCCGATGCCGAGCTTTTCGGCCACCTTGTCGGCGGCGGCGCTGGTCGGCATCGAGCGGGCAATGCCGGCGATCCCGCCGTTATAACCGGGCGCCAGGTGGGCATTGGCGGCCAGAACGGCGAGACTGTCCGAAGGGGTGACGAAAATGCCCTTGCCGATAATCAGGTTGCGGTCGCCGTCGCCGTCGGAGGCGGCGCCGAAATCGGGAGCGTCCTTGCCGCTCATCATCTCGTCATAGAGTTCCTTGGCGTGCACAAGGTTCGGGTCCGGGTGATGACCGCCGAAATCCGGCAATGGCGTGAAGTTGCGCACCGTGCCTTCAGGCGCGCCCAGTCGTCCCTCGATGATTTCCTTGGCATAGGGGCCGGTCACGGCGCTCATGGCATCGAAGACCATGCGGAAACCGAGGCCGAACAGGTTGCGGATAGCGGAAAAGTCGAAAAGCTCTTCCATCAGGTCGGCGTAGTCGGTCACCGGGTCGATGACCTTAACCTGCATGCCGCCGACTTCGAAGGCGCCGATATTGTCGAGATCGAGATCGTCAGCCGCGACGATGCGGTAGCTGGTGATGACTTTCGAGCGGGCGAAGATCGCATCGGTGATCTTTTCCGGCGCCGGGCCGCCATTGCCGATATTGTACTTGATACCGAAATCTTCGGTCGGGCCGCCGGGATTGTGGCTGGCGGACAGGATGATGCCGCCGAAGGCCTTGTACTTGCGGATGACGTGGGAGGCGGCGGGAGTCGAGAGAATGCCGCCCTGGCCGACCATGACCTTGCCGAAGCCGTTGGCGGCGGCCATCTTGATGACCTTCTGGATCACCTCGCGATTGTAGTAACGGCCATCGCCGCCGACCACCAGCGTCTTGCCCTGAAAGCCTTCCAGCGAATCGAAAATCGACTGGATGAAGTTCTCTGCATAATTTTCCTGCTGGAAGACCGGGACCTTCTTGCGCAGGCCCGAGGTGCCGGGCTTCTGGTCAGAGAAGGGCTTGGTGGCAACAGTCGATATCATGGACTTACTGGCCTTTCGAAACGAGGCGTTGATAAAGTTCGGCGTAGCGCTCGGCACTGCGACCCCAGGAGACGTCGCTCTTCATACCCTGTTTCTGCAGCTGCGCCCATGCCTTGGGATCGCGATAGAGCCTCATCGTGCGCTGGATGGCGCGGCGCAGGGCGTCCGCGGTCACCGGTCCGAACTGGATTCCGGTGGCAACACCGCCGGCAAGCGCGGCTTCATTGGCATCGACAATGGTGTCGGCGAGGCCGCCTGTTCGGGCGACTACCGGCACGCAGCCGTAACGCAGCGCATAGAGCTGGGTCAGGCCGCAGGGTTCGAAGCGGGAGGGGATGAGGATGGCATCGGCGCCAGCCTGCATCAGATGTGAAAGCGGCTCGTCGAAGCCGATGACCACGCCGATGCGATTGCGGTAGCGCGAGGCGGCGGCAAGCAGTTGCGCCTCCAATGCGCTGTCGCCTGAGCCGAGAATGGCAAGCTTTGCCCCGGCCGATACGATGTCGTCGATCACTTCGCCGAGCAGGTCCATGCCCTTCTGCCAGGTCAGGCGGGAAACGATGGAGAAGATCGGGCCGTCGTCGTCATCGAGGCCAAAGCGGGCGGTGAGCGCCGCGCGGTTCGTCTGACGTTTCTTGAATGCGCCGGAGGCGTATTGGGTGGCGATGAGCGGATCGGTCGCGGGGTTCCAGACCTGGGCGTCAATGCCGTTGACGATGCCGTAGAGATCGTCGGCGCGGCCAGAGATCACGCCCTCCAGACCCATGCCGAATTCCGGGGTCAGGATTTCCTCGGCATAGGATGGGCTGACGGTGCTGAGCGCCGAAGCGGTCGTAAGACCCGATTTCAGGTAGCTCATCGTGCCGTAATATTCGAGCGCTTCCCAATAGGCATGGGCCGGAAGACCGAGATAGGGGAAGTAGTTGGCGGAGAACTGCCCCTGGAACGCGATGTTATGAATGGTGATGAGGCTCGGCAGTTCCGGTGTCTCGGCATAGCGCATGTAGACAGGTGTCAGCGCCGTCTGCCAGTCATGCACATGAACGAGATCCGGTTGCCAGCCGGGAAGCGCGCCTGCCGCGATTTCCGCGCCGGCCTTGGAAAGCACGGCAAATCGTTTCCAGTTGTCGGAATAATCCCGGGACGCGTGATCGACATAGGGGCCGCCGGAGCGCTCGAAAAGCGTTGGCGAGTCGAGAACCAGAATGTCGAGGCCTTCATGCCTGGCCTCGAGCAGAGTGGCATGTTCTCCCAGCAGGTCGGTAAACTCGACCCGTTTCACCGCCTTCTTGATCGCCTTCATCACTGCTGGATAGCCGGGGATGAGTGTCCGGGTCTCGATATCATGCGCCTTCAGCGCAAGCGGCAGGGCACCGGCAACATCTGCCAGGCCGCCGGTCTTGATCAACGGATAAAGCTCGGAGGCGACGGAGAGAACTTTCATCAGGTTCACAAATCCAGTTTGTCGATCATCATTTGGGTAATCAGGCAGACACCGTTCTCGGAGCGACGGAACCGACGCGCGTCGATTTCCGGATCCTCTCCGACCACCAGACCTTCGGGGATCACCACCCCGTGGTCGATGACCACATTGGTCAGGCGGGCGTGACGTCCGATCTGGACTTTCGGAAGGATGACTGCGCCTTCAAGGCGGGAATAGGAATTGGCACGCACGCCGGTAAACAGCAGGCTCCTCAACAGCGTCGAGCCGGAGATGATGCAGTCGCCGGAGACCAGCGAGGAGATCGCAGAGCCGCGGCGGCCCTCGTCGTCATGGACGAACTTCGCTGGCGGCGTGATCTCGGCATAGCTCCAGATCGGCCAGCTCTTGTCGTAGAGATCGAGGTCGGGAACGATGTCCGTCAGGTCGATATTGGCCTGCCAATAGGCGTCGATCGTGCCGACGTCGCGCCAGTAGGGCGTGCGCTCGAAATCGGAGCGGACGCAGGAGCGGGCGAACCGGTGGGCGACGGCCTTACCGTTGGAAACGATGTAGGGGATGATGTCCTTGCCGAAATCGCGGCTGGATGTCGGGTCGGCTGCGTCGCGGCGCAGGACATCCATCAGGAAACTCGTGTGGAAGACATAGATGCCCATCGAGGCAAGGGCGAAATCCTCATTGCCCGGAATGCCCGGCGGGTCGGCCGGCTTTTCGACGAAGGCAATGATATCGTCCTTTTCGTCGACATGCATGACGCCGAAGCCGGTCGCTTCCTCGCGCGGCACTTCCAGGCAGCCGATCGTCACGTCGGCGCCGGAATCGACGTGCTGCTGGAGCATCTGCTCGTAGTCCATTTTATAGATATGGTCGCCGGCCAGAATAACCATGTATTCCGGGCCGTAGGACTCGATGATGTCGATGTTCTGGTAGACGGCGTCGGCCGTGCCTTCATACCACTGGGTCTCCGAGACGCGCTGCGAGGCGGGCAGGACGTCGAAGCTTTCGTTGCGTTCAGGGCGGAAGAAGTTCCAGCCGTGCTGCAGATGGCGGATGAGCGAATGGGCCTTGTACTGGGTGGCGACCCCGATGCGGCGGATGCCGGAATTGAGCGCATTCGACAGCGCGAAGTCGATGATCCTGGCCTTGCCGCCGAAATAGACCGCAGGCTTTGCGCGCCGGTCCGTCAACTCCTTCAGCCGGCTGCCCCGCCCTCCCGCGAGAACATAGGCCATTGCATCGCGCGCCAATGGCTGGATCCGCTTTTCCGTCATTTTGTCCTCCCGCATCAATTTTCTTGTTCGAGCATGATGACGGCGAGCGGCGGCAGGGTGATGATTGCCGTAGCGCGACCATCGGTGCCGGCGCGGGCTTCCGCGCGGCCGCCATTGCCCTTGCCGCTGCCGCCATAGATCTCGGCATCGGTGTTCAGGATCTCCCGCCAGCGGCCCGCAGCGGGCAGCGACACGGTGTAACGCTCGTGATAGACGGGCGTGAAGTTGCATATGACGGCAATCGGCTTCTGGCCCGGCGCCTTGCGCAGCCAGCCGAAGACCGAGTTATCGTGGTCGTCGACGATCAGCCATTCGAAGCCGTCGCCCTCGCAGTCACGGGCATGAAGCGCGGGCTTGGAGCGGTAGGTGAAGTTGAGGTCGCGCACGAGACGCCGCATGCCTTCGTGGAGGGCATACTGGAGCAGGTTCCAGTCGAGCGGGCGGCTTTCGCTCCATTCGCTCCACTGAGCGAATTCCTGTCCCATGAACAGCAGCTTCTTGCCGGGATAGCCCCACATGAAGGCGTAGTAGCTCCGGAGATTGGCAAATTTCTGCCAGTCGTCGCCCGACATCTTGGCGATCATCGAGCCCTTTCCGTGCACGACCTCGTCATGCGAGATCGGCAGGACGAAATTCTCGGAAAAGGCATAGAGAAGCCCGAAGGTGATCTCCTGATGGTGGAACCTGCGGTGCACCGGATCGCGCGAGAAATAACTCAGCGTGTCGTGCATGAAGCCCATGTTCCACTTGAAGCCGAAGCCGAGGCCGCCTTCATGGACCGGCTGCGAGACCTTGGGCCAGGAGGTGGATTCCTCCGCGATGGTCATCACACCGGGGTGGGCGCCATAAACCAGCCGGTTCATATTTTGCAGGAAGCGTACGGCTTCGAGGTTTTCGCGCCCGCCATACTCGTTGGGCACCCATTCGCCTTCCTTGCGGGAATAGTCGAGGTAGAGCATCGAGGCGACCGCATCGACGCGCAGGCCGTCGAGATGGAACTTTTCCGTCCAGTAGAGTGCATTGTTGATGAGGTAGGACAGGACCTCGCTGCGGCCGAAATTGTAGATCGCCGTGTTCCAGTCCGGATGGAAGCCCTGACGCGGATCGGCATGCTCGTAAAGGGCGGTCCCATCGAACCAGCGCAGGCCGTGGGCGTCTGTCGGGAAATGGGCCGGCACCCAGTCGAGAATGACGCCGATGCCGACCTTGTGGCAGCCGTTGACGAAACGGGCGAAGCCCTCCGGTTCTCCGAAGCGGGCGGTGGGCGCATAAAGCCCGGTGGTCTGGTAGCCCCATGACGGATCATAGGGGTGTTCGCTGATCGGCAGGAATTCGATGTGGGTGAAGCCCATGTCCGCGCAATAGGGGATCAAGCGGTCTGCCAGTTCGTCCCAGCTCAGGATAGAACCGTCGTCGCGGCGCTGCCAAGAGCCAGCATGCACCTCGTAGATGCTGATTGGCTGGCGACGCTGGTCCACGCTGGCCCAGTGCTCGCGATGGGCATCGTCCTCCCACTCCTGCTCCAGTTCGGGCGCCGTGATCGAGGCGTTCTTCGGGCGAAGTTCGGCTCGCCGGGCGTAGGGATCGGCTTTCAGCGGCTGCAACAGGCCGTCCTTGCCGATGATCTCGAACTTGTAGGCGGCACCCGGGCGGACATCGGGGGCGAAGATTTCCCATATGCCTGTATCCCGGCGAAGCCGCATGACGTGTCTGCGACCATCCCATTCGTTGAAATCGCCGACGATTGAGACGCGCTCAGCGTTTGGCGCCCACACCGCGAAATGGAAGCCATCGACGCCCTGATGCTTCAGCGGATGGGCGCCCATCTTGTCGAACAGCCTGAGGTGCGAGCCCTCGCGAACGAAGTAATCGTCCATCGGACCGAGCACCGGGCCGAAGCTGTAGGGGTCGGTGACCGTCCATTCGGCATCGCCGCGGCAAGCGCGGTAACGGAGTGGATGGAAACCGCCGATCGCAACCGGCCCGGCGAAAAATCCCGCCGGATCGATCTGACGCAGTTCACCGAGGTCCGAGCCGTTGAGCGCAACCGCGGTGACGGTTTCGGCACCGGGAATGAAGCATCGGGCGCAATACCCCTTGTCCGTCTGATGGATGCCGAGCACCGCGAAGGGATCGCCATGGGTGCCCGCGATAATGGCCGCAACCTCCGGTGCCGGAGGGATCTCCGGCTGAAGTGCATCACCGATGGTCTTCGGTGACTTCGCCATCAGGCTCTCCAGATATCGGAGTTGTACTGACGGATCGTGCGGTCGGACGAGAACCAGCCCATGCGGGCGGTGTTGCGGATGGTCTTGCCATACCAGCTCGTGGGATCGGTCCAGATCGTGTCGACATCACGCTGGGCCTTGGCGTAGGAATCGAAGTCCTCGGCGACCATGAACCAGTCATGCTGGTAGATGCCGTTCATCAGTGAGGAGAAGCGACCGCGGTCATCCGGCGAGAACACGCCGGAGGCGATGGCCGAAAGCGCCTGTGAGAGCTCGCGCGAGCCCTCGATGGTCGCACGCGGATTGTATCCGTCGGCGCGGGCCTTGCCGACTTCCTCCGCCGTCTTGCCGAAGATCACGATGTTCTCCTCGCCGACATGGTCGCGCATTTCCACATTCGCGCCATCCAGCGTTCCGATGGTGAGTGCACCGTTCAACGCGAACTTCATGTTGCCGGTTCCCGAGGCTTCCATGCCGGCCGTGGAGATCTGTTCGGACAGATCGGCTGCCGGCACCATGACTTCGGCGAGCGAGACGTTGTAGTTCGGAATGAAGACCACTTTGAGCAGTCCGCGCACGGAAGGGTCGTTGTTCACCACGCGAGCGACGTCGTTGGCGAGCTTGATGATAAGCTTGGCGTTGTGATAGCTCGGCGCCGCCTTGCCGGCGAAGAGCTTGACGCGCGGTACCCAGTCCCGCTCGGGATGGGAGCGGATCTGGTCGAACAACGCGACCGTCTCGATGATGTTGAGAAGCTGGCGCTTGTATTCGTGAATGCGCTTGATCTGGATGTCGAACATGGCCGAGGGGTCGAGGCGGATGCCCATGCGGCTTGCGACCAGATTGGACAGACGCTCCTTGTTGGCGCGTTTGACGGCGGCAAACTTCTCCCGGAACGACGTATCGTCGGCAAAGGCGTCGAGCGCGGTCAGCTTGCCGGCATCGTCGAGGAAATCGTCGCCGATCGCTTCACGCACCAGCGAGGTCAGCTGCGGATTGCACTGCATCAGCCAGCGGCGCGGTGTGATGCCGTTGGTCTTGTTGTTGATGCGGTCCGGATAGAGCTTGTGAAGGTCGGCGAAGACCGTTTCCTTCATCAGTTCCGTATGCAGGGCGGAAACGCCATTGATGCTGTGCGAGCCGATGAAGGCGAGATTGCCCATGCGCACCCGCCGGTCTCCGCTTTCGTCGATCAAGGAGATGTGGCGGATCTCGGTGTCGGAGAAGGACCGGTTCTTGCGTGCATCGACCAGGATCTTGGCGTTGATGGCGTAGACCAGCTGCATGTGGCGGGGCAGAAGACGTTCGAACAACGGAACGGGCCAGCTCTCCAGCGCTTCGGGCAGAAGCGTGTGGTTGGTATAGGAGAACGTCTTCCAGGTGATTTCCCAGGCGGTGTCGAAGTCGACGCCGTGGATATCGCAGAGGAGCCGCATCAACTCCGCGACCGAGACGGCCGGATGGGTGTCGTTCAGCTGGATCGAAACCTTGTCGGGCAGAGCAGAGAGCTGGTTGCCCTGCTGCAGGTGGCGGCGCAGAATGTCCTGCAGCGATGCGGAACAGAAGAAATATTCCTGACGGAGACGCAGTTCCTGACCGGCGGCGTTCGCGTCAGCCGGATAAAGCACGCGGGTCAGTGTTTCGGCCTTGTTGCTTTCGCGCAGAGCGCCAATGTGGTCGCCGGCATTGAAGGCATCGAGGAGAATGGGGTCGATCGGCTGGGCCGACCAGAGGCGAAGCGTGTTCACCCGTTCGCCGCGCCAGCCGACGACGGGTGTGTCATAGGCGGTCGCAATCATGCGCTCGCTGGGCTTCCACACGAAGCGCACTTCGTCGTTCTGGCCGTTGACCGTTTCGACGCCGCCGCCGAAGCCGATTTCGTAGGAGCTTTCACGTCGTTCGAACTCCCACGGGTTGCCATGAGCGAGCCAGGTTTCCGGCAGTTCGACCTGCCAGCCGTCCGCCATTTGCTGGCGGAAGAGGCCGTGGACGTAACGGATGCCGTAGCCATAGGCCGGGATATCGACGGTCGCGAGTGATTCCATGAAGCAGGCGGCGAGGCGGCCGAGGCCGCCGTTGCCCAGCGCTGCATCGGGTTCGAGGCCGGCGATGACGTCGAGTTCGACGCCGAGCGATCCGAGCGCTTCCCGGATCTCGTCCATCAGGCCGAGATTGGACATGGCGTCGCGCATCAGGCGACCGATCAGGAATTCCAGCGATAGATAATAGACGCGCTTGGCGTTGTTGGCGTAGGTGGCGCGGGTCGATTCCATCCACTTGTCGATGATGCGGTCACGCACCACGAGGATCGTTGCCGTCAGCCAGTCATGCGGTGTCGCCACCTTGGCGTCCTTGCCGATGCCGTATGTCAATCGCTCGATGATTTCGGCGGCCAGCACTTCCGGGTCGGAAACGCGTGGCTTCGGCAAGGGCAGGTCCGCTTTGCTGAGGGTCTTGATCATGGTTCCGCCTAAGGTTGGAGCAGCTTTAACGGGGTGCTTCGCCGATTCTGGGAGCATCGGCGCATGGTCGATTTTGTGCAGTTTACGCACCGTTATGAAACACTTGCAACACAGGAAATCGGCAAATGCCGGATTGCGGCGTGGACTGCGTGTTCTTTATAAATCGCTGAATTTTCAGGATTTATGTCACTGACCGGATTTTAAACAAAAAAAGCCGTGGCGATTGCTGCCACGGCTCCTTTCTCACTGTCCTGCCGGATCTCTCGCATCCTCAATTCGTGAGGCGAGTGGTCATGTCGGCTGCCTTCTTCCCGATTTCCCGGAACGCGCTGACGAGCGTGGACATGTCGTCCGGTTCGAAATAATAGTCGGTGGCGCTGGCGCAATAGCTCAGCAGAGACTTCCCTTTGTCGGGCGCCATGAAGGCGACGGAGAAAATCTTGATTCCATCGGTTTTTGCCTGGGTGCAATATTCGCGGACCTGACCGTCGATGGATGCGTTCCAGCTTGAGCTCGTTCCGGTCATTTCACCGTCGGTCATCAGCAGGATATAGCGCTGGAACTTCTTGTTGCTCTTGGCTGCCTGAGCGGTCGCTTCTGTGGTGTTTGCCGCTTTCAGTGCGTCGTAAGCGATTTTCATGGCGCCGGTTGCGTTGGTGCCCCCCGTCGGAACGGAAGGCAGTGCGTTGACATAGGCTGCCGCGGAGGTCGTTCCCCAAGCCATTGCGGAGGCTGACTGGGTTGTATCTGTGTAGGATACCGCACCTACACGAACGCCGGCTGAATCGGGGTCGGCATCCTGGAGTGTGTTGAAAAGAACGCCTGCGGCCGTTTTCAAAGCGTCGATCTTGCGCACGTAGCAGGGTTTCGTGGGCTTGATGTAGTTCTTCTGTCCCGACTTGATATCCTTGTAGGCCCAGTTATCCGCTGTATAGTTCACGCAGGAAGTCTGAGATGTGTTTACTGTATCGGTCACGAACGACATGGAACCCGAACGGTCGAGAGCCAGATACATCGAAAGCGCACTGCGTGTCTCGGAGGTACTTTCGGCCTTGCTCGTCACCGATACGCGCATGGTCTCGCGACCAAGCAGCCGGGTGAATGCGTTCATCGGGACGTCGTAGTGGCCCGAGATCGTGACGTTGTAGAGATTGCTCCCGCCGTTGGTGCCAGCTGTGCGCTGGACGACGGCCACGGTCTCGTTCGCAAGTTCGTCAAACGTGTTGCCAAGGGTGCTGTCGTTTGTAGCGTTATCCGAGCCGTCGGTGTTTGCAAACTGTGCCGCCATGAATTTCTTAGCGCGTTCAATCGCTTGTTCGTCCGTCAGTGTGGAATCGCTCGCCAAGGCGGATGCAGCCGAAAGCGCGGCGGAGTCGGCTGCATCCTGCAGGGCAGACTTGACCTGAATCACCTGGGTCATATCCATAGCCAGTCCTGCAATGGCGAGTGTCACGGGCAGCAGAATTGCCGTCATCATGCCGAAATTGCCATTGCGGTCTGCCACGAACCGGCGGACAGCAGAGTCTCTCTTTACGGAACCAGTCATCATCTTGATCCACTCGATGGAGTATCTTGATGGTTGGATATCCGGAAAAGCTGATATTCGACTTAAGCGAACTGCTAGGATTTTAGCGATTCCCGCGGTAATCGCAGACGAACCGTCATTTTACCGGGATGACGTCGACCGCCTGCACCGTCTGGTGGCTGCCGTAACTCTTCAGTACGCCGATGACCGGGGCAACATCGGAATAGTCGCGGCCATAGGCAACCACGACATGGTCGCTGCTGACGACGATGTTGTTGGTGGGGTCGAGTTCGATCCAGCCCATGGTCTCACCGCACCAGACTCGAACCCATGCGTGCATGGCGTCAGCGCCCTCGAGGCGTTCCTTGCCCGGTGGCGGGATCGTGCGCAGGAAGCCGCTGACATAGCCCGCGGGGATGCCGAGGCTTCTCAATGCAATGATCATCACATGGGAGAAATCCTGGCAGACGCCGCGTCTCAGCGCAAAGGCTTCCGCTGGCGTGGAATCTACCGTCGTTGCATCCGGGTCGTATTTGAAGTCCGAATGGATCCCGGCGCAGATCACCTCGGCAATTTGGCGTACCGTCAGGCCGGGTTTGATGGCCTTTGCCGCATAGGCCGCAATTTCTGGAACTTCATTCAGACGCGGGCTTACGCCGAGGAAATGATGCGGCGAATCCGGTTCGACGGACCAGTAATTGGCAAGCTCTTCCGGCAGTTTTTCGAGGATCGGGGAGAAATCGGCGGTGATGGCCTGCGGCTGCACCATGACGCGCGCCTGCATGCGGATGTCGAGCTTCTCGTGCTGGGCCCTCAGCATGATCGAGGTTGCCGGATGCTGGAAGAAGTCGACGAAGTTGCTGGTTTCGTCCGGCTGCGGATCGATCCTGACGGCGCCCGCGACGAGCCTCTGGCGGTCGGACAGGGACAGCGGCAGCACACGCAGAACGTGGTGCGATCCCGAAACCGGAACGTCGTAGGTATAGCCGATATGAAGCGTGAGATCGTAGAGCATCGGACTATCCGAGATAGGTGTTGGCAAGGATGTCGGACAGTTTCTCGAGCTCGCGTTCGAGGGTGGCGTAGATTTCCGGCGTCATCGTTTCCGGCGTCATCACCGCAAGGCCGGAATGAAGACGCATCGCCTCGCGGTAGAGTGGCGACATCTGGCCGTTGACGAAGGCGTTCGGCAGTTGCTCCAGTTCGGTACGGATCTCGTTGAGCTGGAACAGAATGGAACGCGGATTCAGCGGATCGAGCGCCAGAAGGTCGGTCACGGTCAGCTTGGCCGTGTTGACATTGTAGCGTCGGCGATGGGTCATGACGTTGTCGCCAATCTCCAGCAGCATGTCGAGCGAACCATCCGGCGCTGCGTCGGCGCTCATGTGGCCGAGCAGCCGTGTCATGTGCAGGCCGCGTTCGAGGAAGCGGCCGACGGTCAGGAAGCGCCAGCCGGTGAAGCGGTACATGTTTTCATGCACCAGACCGGCGAAGCCCGCGAGCTTGCGCAGGAGGATGGTCATCGCATGGGCGGCGTCGTCGCCATGCTTGACGGTATCGTGGAAGCGGCGTGCGGTCTTGGCCAGGTCGGTCAGCGCCAGCCAGCCGTCCGGTGAGAAACGGTCGCGGATATTGCTGGCCGAATAGACGGCGCTGTCGATGTTGCGCATCATGCTTTCCGGCACGCCGTGCTTCATGTCGACGTCGAGGTCGGACAGATAGCGCGTCACATAGGCCAGAAGCGGTTGTTCGGGGTCCGCCGATTCGGCGAAACGTCCGTGCCATGCGCGAAGAATGCGCAATGCGCCTTCGGCCCGCTCGATGTAGCGACCGAGCCAGTAGAGGTTGTCTGCCGCCCGGCTCGGCAGGCTGCCCGGCATGTTGCGGGTGAAGCTTTCTTCCGCCGGAAGGAGTGAAGTGCGGTCGACCGGCTTTTCGGAGACGATCCAGACGTCGGCGGCGCTGCCACCTGATTGCATGGCGATGGCCGAAACGTCATCGCCGCTGCCGATGCGGGCGAAGCCGCCGGGCATGATCTGCCAGCCGTCGCGTGTACGGGCTGCGTAGACGCGAAGGCTCATCGGACGCGGCGTCAGCTTACCCTCGATGAAGGCCGGCGTCGTCGAGAGGGTGACGACCTCCTGGCCGACCAGCTTGCCGCCTTCTGCTTCAATGCGTTCCAGCATGGACAGGCGCTGTGCTTTCGACAGCGAGTCGCCGAGCTGCGAGCGACCGCTGTCGTCGAAGAAGGGAAGCCGGGAATAAGCGGGGCCGATCACCATGCGATCGAGGTTGCGCGCCACATGCTCGCGCTCGGATTTCTGACCGCACCACCAGGTTGCGATGGAGGGAAGGGCCAGATCCTCACCGAGCAGATGACGACAGATGGTCGGCATGAAGGCGAGCATGGCCCGGGTTTCCAGAATACCGGAACCAAGGGCGTTGACGAAGGTCACCGCGCCATTGCGCAGCGCCTGAACCATTCCGGGTGTGCCGATATGAGAATTCTGGTTGAGTTCCAGCGGATCGGCATAAGCGGCATCCAGACGACGCCAGAGGACGCTGATCGGCTTCAGGCCGGCGACGGTGCGCACCATGACCCGGCCGTTGACAACGGCCAGATCCTCGCCTTCCAGCAGCATGATGCCGAGATAGCGGGCGATATAGGCGTGTTCGAAATAGGTTTCGTTGGCCGGGCCGGGAGAGAGCACGGCGATACGGTCGTCCGCATGCTGCTTGCGGGACTGCAGCGCGTCGCGGAATGCCCCGAAGAAGGAGGCGAGGCGATGAACATGCGTCTCGGCATAGATGTCGGAGAAGGCGCGGGTGGTCGCAACCCGGTTTTCCAGCGCGAAACCTGCACCGGACGGTGCCTGTGTACGATCTGAAAGTACCCACCAGTTGCCGTCAGGCCCGCGACCGATCTCGAAGGAACAGAAATGCAGATAGTGTCCGCCGGCCGGCTTGACCCCCACCAGGGGGCGCAGAAATTCTGGATTTCCGGCGATCAGCTGCGGCGGCAGGAAGCCTTCCTGAACGAGCCGGTTGTCGTTGTAGATATCGGAGACGACCGCTTCCAGCAGGTTGGCGCGCTGCACCAGACCCTCGGCCAGCACCTGCCATTCCTTTTCGGCAATCAGGACCGGAATATGGGAGAAGGGCCAGGCCCGGTCGCTCGAACCGTTGGCGCCGTAGGCACGGTAGAACACGCCCGCGTCGCGCAGATAGCGGTCTGCGCGGGCAAAGCGCTCGTGCAGCTCGTGCTCGGACAACCGGTCGATGGAGTTCACGAAACGCTGCCACACGGGACGAATGGCGCCGTTGTTATCCAGCATCTCGTCGGCTGCACCCGGCAATGCTCGATAACTCACGCTTCGCGCCTCGCTGATTTCGTCTTCCAGCTGTTCGGCCACCGTCTGGTTCGTCATATCCTCTTTCACATGCCCTGCGGTCTTCTAAGATCCAATGTATGCGGGAATTCCGGTGCCACGGTTTCCGGCCACAAGGGATAATTGCCCGCTGTATGGCCCCAAGGCTCGAAACGTGCAAGCCGTCTCGCTTCCGCTTCGTTTCCGTTCACAGGGAAGGTGTCGTAACTGCGGCCGCCGGGATGGGCCACATGATACACGCACCCACCGATCGAACGGCCGGACCATGTATCGTAAATGTCAAATGTTAGCGGTGTGTTGACCGGCAGGACGGGGTGCAGACCCGAGGCCGGTTGCCACGCCTTGTAGCGTACGCCGGCGACTGCCACGCCATTGGTGCGTGTCGGCGTCAGGGGTACGCGGCGGCCGTTGCAGGCGACGGCGAAGCGGGCCGGATTGGGTGTGTCGAGCTTCACCTGCAGCCGTTCCACCGACGAATCGACGTAGCGCACTGTGCCACCGATCGCGCCCTGTTCACCCATGACGTGCCATGGTTCCAGCGCCTGACGCAGTTCCAGCCGCGAATCGCCGTATTCCACCTCGCCATAGAAGGGGAAACGGAATTCGAGCTGGGCTTCGAACCATTCCGGCTTGAAGTCGAAGCCATTGTCGCGCAGGTCGGCGAGCACTTCGAGGAAATCCTGCCAGACGTAATAGGGCAGCATGAAGCGATCGTGCAGCGCCGTGCCCCAGCGGACGAAATTGCCGGTGATGGGGTTCTTCCAGAAGCGGGCAATCAGCGCGCGGATGAGAAGCTGCTGGGCAAGCGACATGCGTGCATTCGGCGGCATTTCGAAGCCGCGGAACTCGACGAGGCCGAGGCGACCCGTCGGTCCATCCGGCGAAAACAGCTTGTCGATGCAGATTTCCGAGCGGTGCGTATTACCGGTGACGTCGATCAGCAGGTTGCGGAACAGCCGATCGACCAGCCACGGCAATGGCGGCAACTGGCCATTGCCCGGCATCGGGATCTGGGCGAGCGCGATTTCCAGTTCGTAGAGGCTGTCGTGTCGGGCTTCATCGATGCGTGGCGCCTGGCTGGTCGGGCCGATGAACATGCCGGAGAACAGATAGGACAGAGACGGATGCCGTTGCCAGTGCAGCACGAGGCTCTTCAATAGGTCCGGGCGACGCAGGAAGGGGCTGTCGTTGGGGGTCGCGCCGCCAACGACGACGTGATTGCCGCCTCCGGTGCCGGTGTGGCGCCCGTCGATCATGAACTTGTCGGCGCCGAGACGCGACTGCCGCGCTTCCTCGTAGATCGCGGCGGTGGTGTCGACGCAGTCCTGCCAGTTATAGGCCGGGTGGATGTTGACCTCGATGACGCCCGGATCCGGTGCGACGCGGATGACGTTCAGCCGCTCGTCGTGGGGCGGTGTGTAGCCTTCGATGTGAACGGGCAGGTTCAGCGATGCCGCTGCACGCTCGGCGGAAGCCAGAAGATCGAGATATTCCTCGAGCGCCTCGGTCGGCGGCATGAAGATGCAGACCCGGCCGTCACGGACTTCCACCGAGATCGCGGTGCGCACATGGCCGCCGATTTCCTCATAGGACTGCGGCATGCGGGTCTGCTGGGCGACGTCCCGCTGGAAGGAGTGTTCCGGCATGCCACGGCCCTTGTCGGTCGCAAAATCCGGCAGCGGCGGTTTTTCCACGGTCGGATCGACCGGGTTGATGTAGGGGTACCAGGATGGCGAAATGTAGGGCAGCGAGTTCAGCGGCAGGCGGAAACCGACCGGGCTGTCGCCAGGAATGAGATAGAGGCGGCCGCGGCGGGTGCGCCACTTTTCACTGACCCAGGTGCGGCCCGATGCGCGCGCCTGCCAGGCCTGCACCGGCAGGACATAGCCAGCCGGGGTTGTCAGGCCATTCGCGAAAACCTTGGCGATGCGGCTGCGCTCTTCCGGGTCCTTGAGCTTCGAATTGGACGGATCGACGTTTTCGGGAAGGTTCGCCTCCTTGATGACCCATTCGGCAGGGTCTTCGTAAGCTGCCGCAACATTCTCGGGCTCGATGTCGAGTTCGACGGCTATTGCCTGCAGAAGACGTGAGGCGTCCTCGTGGGTGACCTTGTGATCGCGGCTTTCGACGGCGATCAGGTCGGGATTCTTCCAGACCGGCAGGCCGTCGCGGCGCCAGTAGAGCGAGAAGGTCCAGCGCGGCAGGCTTTCGCCGGGATACCACTTGCCCTGACCGTAATGCAGGAAACCGCCCGGGGCGAAGCGCTGCTGAAGACGGCGGATGAGATCGTCGGCCTTCTCCCGCTTGGTGGGGCCAACGGCTGCGGTGTTCCATTCGTCGGACTGGAAGTCATCGATCGAAACGAAGGTCGGTTCGCCGCCCATGGTGAGCCGCACGTCGCCTGCGAGGAGCGATCGGTCGACCTTCTGGCCGAGAGCATGCAGCGCATCCCAGCTTTCATCGGAAAAGGGCTTGGTAATGCGCGGATGCTCCGAAACGCGCTTCACCTGCATGTCGAATGCGAATTCGGTCTTGGCCTGGCCTATATATCCGCCGGAAATCGGGGCGGCGTTCTTGTAGTGCGGGGTTGCCGCGAGCGGGATATGGCTTTCACCTGTCAAGAGGCCCGATGTCGGGTCGAGGCCAATCCAGCCCGCGCCCGGAATATAGACTTCCGCCCAGGCATGTAGATCGGTGAAATCCACTTCCGTACCGGAAGGGCCATCCAGCGCCTTGAGGTCGGGGGTGAGCTGGATCAGGTAGCCGGAGACGAAGCGGGCGGCGAGGCCGAGACGGCGCAGGATCTGGACCAGCAACCAGCTCGTGTCGCGGCACGAACCCCTGGCGAGCGTCAGCGTTTCGTCGGGCTGCTGAACACCGGGCTCCATGCGGATGACGTAGCCGATTTGCTGCTGCAGGCGGGCATTCAGGCCGACCACCATGTCGATCGTGCCCTGATCCGGCGTCTTGTCGACGGTTTCCATGTAGGCGTCGAGTGCCGGGCAATCCGGCTCGGGCTTCATGTAGATCGCGAGGTCTTCGCGAATGTCTTCCGGGTATTGGAAGGGCCACTTCACCGCTTCTTCTTCGGTGAAGAAGTCGAAGGGGTTGTAGACCGTCATGTCGGCGACGAGATCGACCTCGATCTTGAACTCGGTTACCGGGTCCGGAAAGACGAAGCGGGCAAGATAGTTGCCGTAGGGGTCCTGCTGCAGGTTCACGAAATGGTTGGCCGGGGTCACCTTCAGCGAATGGCTGAGCACCTTTGTGCGTGAATGCGCGGCCGGTTTCAGGCGGATGATTTGCGGCCCTAGCCTCACCGGATTGTCATATTGATAATGGGTGAGGTGATAGATACTGGCCTTGATCGACATCCGTGCTGCTTGCCCTGTTCCCTTATCGATCCCGTTTTCCGGGTTAAAATCAATCTTGTGCAATGCAGCGGCATAAAGCAAGCAGGCCCCGGCCGCATAAGCGTCCGGGGCCGCGTGTTTTTCGCAGATGCCGTATTATTTTGGTTGCAGGCGTCAGTTCCGGCCGAATTCGTCGACCAGACGAATGATGTCGTCCTCGCCGAGATAGGAGCCCGTCTGGATCTCTATCATCTCCAGCTGGATCTTGCCGGGGTTGGCGAGCCGGTGCACCGCGCCCTGCGGAATGTAGATCGACTGATTTTCGTGCAGGATCGTCACCTTGTCGTCGATGGTAACTTCCGCCGTGCCGCGGACGCATACCCAGTGCTCGGCGCGGTGGTGATGCTTCTGCAGCGACAGCTTCTTGCCGGGATGGACGAAGAGGCGCTTCACCTGGAAGCGCTCGCCGTTGAGCACAGAGGTATAACCGCCCCAGGGCCGGAACGATGTCGGGTGGTTTTCCGTCAGATTGGCGGTTTCCTTGCGCGACGCCAGAAGCTTCACGAGATCGCCGACCTTCTGGCTTTCGTCCAGACGTCCGACATAGACGGCATCTTCGCTGGCGATGACGGCGACGCCGTCCATGCCCTGCACTGCAAGGTGACTGTTGCGCGACATGACGAGCGAGTTGCGGGTGCCGATCACCGTCGCATTGCCATGCACGACGTTGCCGTCCGCATCCGGCTGGCCGATCTTCCAGACGGCATCCCAGCTCCCGAGATCCGACCATGTGATCGGGGAGGGGATGACGGCGGCATTCGGGGTCTTTTCCATCACCGCATAGTCGATCGAGATGCTCGGGCTCTTGACGAAAGCATCCTTGTCGAGACGGGTGAAGTCCAGATCCTTGGTGGCTTTTTCTGCCGATGCCTGGACTGCTGCCAGAACTTCAGGGGCATATTTTTCGAGTTCCGCAATGATCTGGCTCACGGAGAAGACGAACATGCCGGAGTTCCAGTAGAAGTTGCCGGCCTCCAGCATCTTCTCGGCGGCCTCGGTCTTCGGTTTCTCGACGAAGCGCTTGACGCCGAATGCACCGTCTCCGAGTTCCTTGCCGAGTTCGATATAGCCGTAGCCGGTCGCAGGTTCGGTCGGGGTAATGCCGAAGGTCACGATCTTGCCGGCATGGGCAGCCTTGGCGGCCGCCTTCACACAGTTGCGATATGTGTCGTCGATGACGATGTCATGGTCGGATGGCAGGATCTGGATGAGGGCGTCCTCGCCGTAGAGTTCGGAGACGACCAATGCGGCGGCCGCGACCGCGGCGGCGGTGTTGCGGGCTTCGGGTTCGAGAACGATGCCGGAAAGCTTGGCATCCAGTTCTCGCGCCTGTTCGGCGACGAGGAAGCGGAATTCCTCATTGGTGATAACCAGCGCCGGTTCGTAGATATGACCGTCAGCCACCCGCAGCAAAGTGCCCTGGAAGAGGGTCTTGTCGCCAACGAAACGGATGAACTGCTTCGCAGCGGCTGCGCGCGACAGCGGCCAGAGACGCGTTCCCTTTCCGCCAGCCATGATGACGGGTACAATCTTCAAGGTCATTTCTGCTTTGCCTTTCGGTTTGGGCGCCTGTGACGGTGCGAAGGCAGAGCTCAGAAAGCGGTCTTTCTCCGCGGCGTAGGCCTATCGGCATCCGACTGGGACGCTCTACCTTGCGTCGATATGGCTTGTGGCATTTTTTGTCCGGTTTTCCAAGCCCATAGGCTACATGGCTGAATAGTCCAGGGGGCAAAAACGGCCATGTCCGGGCCGATGCTGGCGGGACAAGGCGATACTTCCGGCGAGTGTTCTCCGCCGGAATCGGTAGTTTCGTAGACAAAGGTGACGGAAACGACACGCATGGCAGTCATTTACCAGTTCTGCAAATTTTAGTCGCCGCTCAAACGTTCTGTCGCGAGTTTTGTTCCGCTCCGTGAAAGATTTCAGCAGCTTTTTGGCAATTTTCCGTTGTCGACCATCTATCGCCGGTTCCTGTGGCCGGTAACGGACATGGCGTCCCTGCGCTGCCGCTTGCTGTGAAAAAGTCGGTCATGGGGTTTGCTGAAAAACCAGTGCTTGGCGATTTCCGTACTCGCCAGATAGGCAAACGTGATGCCGGTAAGGCCAATGAGGACGCCGACGGGAAGATGCACGAAGCCAAACCAGTCCGATCCGGGAATGTAGGGAAGCGCGATGGCGAGCGCGGATATGACGAGCGTCGAGAGCAGCAGCCAGCGGCCCGGACGGCTCCTGAAAAAGGGCGCTCTTGTACGGATGATGAGAACGGTCGAGAGCTGCGTGATGAGCGATTCTACGAACCAGCCCGTCTGGAATATGGCTGCGTGTTCGCCGGTCAGCGCCAGCAGGAAGCCGAAGGTCAGAAAATCGAACAGCGTGCTGATCAATCCGAAGACGATCATGAAGCGCTGGACATAGGCGATATTCCAACGCTGCGGATGCATGACCGCCGCCGGGTCGACATTGTCGCCGGCTATTGCCATCGAGGGAATGTCGGCCAGGAAGTTGTTCAGCAGGATCTGCTTGGCGAGCAGGGGCTGGAACGGCAGCAGGAAGGATGCGAACGACATGCTGATCATGTTGCCGAAATTGGAGCTGATGGCGCAGGACACGTATTTCATCGTGTTGGCGAAGGTCTTGCGGCCGTTGTCTATGCCTTCCAGCAGCACGTCGAGGCTCTTGTCGACCAGCACCATGTCGGCGGCCTGCTGGGCGACATCGGCGGCGCCTTCGACGGAAATGCCGATATCGGCTTCGTGCAAGGCGGGTGCATCGTTGATGCCGTCGCCAAGATAGCCGACCACATGGCCACGGCCGCGAAGTGCCGCGACGATGCGCTGTTTCTGGTTCGGGTCGATCTCGACGAAGAGATCGGTGCGAACGGCGCGTGCCGCCAGTGCCTCGTCCGTCAGGTTCGACAGTTCCTCGCCGGTCAGTATATGCGCCGAGGACAGCCCAATCGTGCGGGCGAGATGGGCGGCCACGAAACGGTTATCGCCTGAGATCACCTTCACCTTGACGCCGCGCTCGGCCATCGCATGCAGTGTTTCGGCGATACCGCTTTTCGGCGGATCGCTGAACAGCAGGAAGCCGGCAAAGGCGAGGCCGGTTTCGTCGTCATGCCCGTAGCGTTCCCGCGATGGCGCAAAATGACGGGTGGCGATACCGAGTACGCGAAAGCCTTCATCGCTCCAATCGGCATAGCGCTTTGCAAGCGCCGTGCGCGCTTTGTCGTCGAGCGGCTTCAGTTCGTCCCCATCGACGACATGGGTAGAGACCTCGATAACATTGGCGACGGCTCCCTTGGCGATCAGCAGGTCGCTGTCTTTTTCGCGAATGATCACCGAGAGGCGTTTGCGGATGAAATCATAGGGGATCTCGCCGACCTTGGACGAGGCGTCCGTCTGAATGGCTGCGGCAGTGGCGGCCTTGTCGATGGCACCGTCCAGCGGGTTTGCCATGCCGTTCTGCAGGCGCGCATTAAGGGCGGCGAGCCGAAGCAGTCCCTCGGGAGCGCCGTCCAGCGCTCCCTCGACGCGCTCGAGGCTGACGACGCCTTCCGTAAGGGTTCCGGTCTTGTCGGTGCATAGCAGGTTCATGCTGCCGAGATTCTCGATCGAGGCCAGCCGCCGCACGATAACGCCGCCGGCGGCCATACGGCGGGCTCCGCTCGAAAGCGTGAGGCTGACGATCGCCGGCAGCAGTTCGGGCGTGATGCCCACGGCGATGGCCAGCGAGAAGAGCAGTGAGTCGACCAGCGGGCGTTGAAGCAGAACATTGCCGGCGAAGATAACCACGACCATGATCAGCGCGACGCGCGTCATGAGATAACCGAACCGGCGGATACCCCGGGCAAAATCGGTTTCCGGTGTCTCTTCCTGAAGGTGGGCGGTGATCTTGCCGAATTCTGTTTCGACCCCGGTCTCGACGACCATGGCCTCACCCATGCCGCTGCGGACGGAGGCTCCTGTGAAGAGCATGCTGGCGCGATTGGCCAATGCGGTGTCGGCTGGAAGCTCGCCCGGACGTTTCTCGACCGGAAAGGTCTCGCCCGTCAGGGCCGACTGGCTGACGAAGAGATCGGTTGCCGACATCAGGATGGCATCGGCCGGGATGAGGTCGCCGGCGGAGACGGCAACGATGTCCCCGGGCACAACCTCTGCTGCGGCTATGGAGATGAGTTGCCCGTCCCGGCGCACCCGGGCCTTGAAGCCGATGCGCTCCTTCAGTTTCTCGACCGCGACGGATGCGGAATACTCCTGATAGAAGCTCAGGATACAGCTTGCGAGAACGATCAGCGAGATGATGACGGCTTCGCGCCACTCCCCGACCACGATTGAAATCGCCGCGGCGGCCACGAGGATCAGCACCAGTGGGCTTTCGAACTGGGAGAGGAAGATGCGCAGGGCGCTCCAGCGGTTTTCGTCCTTCAGCGAGTTGGGGCCGAAATGCCGCAGCCGTTCGGCTGCTTCCGCGCTTGTCAGGCCCTGCTTTCCGGAATGAAACTGGCTGAACAGCGTATCGAGCGGCAGGCTCCAGTAGCTGTTCCGGTGGGAGTTGTCGTCTGCAGAATTGCCGGGGATGAGAGACATGGGTGGTCCGTTTGGGCTGGGCAGGCAATGGAAGACGCATGTTGTCGCGGCCTTGAGATAGCCGTGCTGGCGGGAGCATAGTCCATCCCCGCGACATCGTCATCGCATGGGAAGAAGGAGATCGTGAAAAATGAAAGCCATGGTGCTTCACGCCGTCGGGCAGCCCTTGCTGTTCGAAGAGCGACCAGACCTGCAACCGGGCATCGGCGAGATCCTTGTGCGAGTAGAGGCCTGCGCCGTTTGCCGCACGGATCTGCATGTGGTTGATGGTGACCTTGCCGATCCGAAGCTGCCGCTTGTTCCGGGGCACGAAATCGTCGGCATCGTGGAGCGATGCGGGGAGGGTGTCTCCAGTCTTCTGCCGGGGCGGCGGGTCGGCATTCCGTGGCTCGGGCATACCTGCGGCTGTTGCAGCTATTGCGAGAGCGGTCGGGAGAACCTCTGCGACACCCCCGGTTTCACCGGCTACACCCGGGATGGCGGTTTCGCCAGCCATGTGGTGGCCGACGCATCCTATGCCTTTCCGCTCGACGGATTTTCCGATCCGGTCGCAGCCGCGCCTCTGATGTGTGCTGGGTTGATCGGCTGGAGGTCGCTCAAGATGGCGGGGGAGGCGCGCCGTATCGGAATTTACGGCTTCGGGGCTGCAGCCCATATAATCGCGCAGGTCTGCGTGCATCAGGGACGCGAGGTCTATGCCTTTACCCGTGAAGGCGATCATGCAGCGCAGGCCATGGCCCGGTCGCTTGGGGCCGTGTGGGCGGGAAGTTCGGACGAAACACAGCCCAAGGAACTCGACGCGGCCATTATCTTCGCGCCGGTGGGCGCGCTGGTGCCGGCTGCGCTCCGTGCCGTCGCCAAGGGCGGACGGGTGGTGTGCGGCGGCATCCATATGAGCGATATCCCGCAGTTTCCCTATTCGATTCTCTGGGGTGAGCGGCAGATCCTTTCGGTCGCCAATCTCACCCGGGCGGATGCCGTGGAGTTCCTCGATCTTGCGCCGCGCGCCGGGGTGAAAACCACGACGACGGTCTACCCGCTGGAAAGGGCGAATGAGGCGCTGGACGACCTGCGCGCCGGCCGTTTTCAGGGCGCGGCGGTGCTGGTTCCGTGATCTCAATCGAGTGGTTCAGGTGATGCGCAAGGGCGCGCGGCTGCGTTCGTTGACCGCTTCGCATGCCTTCTGAAGAAGGCCGACGAACTGTTCGCGTTCGACGGCTGACAAACCGCTCAGCAGCAGCGCCTGGGTTTCCCTGACGATCGGGCGGATTCCCGCAAGCGTCTCTCTGCCCTTGTCGGTGAGGTAAAGGGTGCGGGCCCGCCGGTCCTTCGGGTTCGTTTCCCGGCGCACCCAGTCCTTCTGCTCCAACCGGTCGACCACTCCGCCGATGGTCACGCGGTCATAGGCAATGTGACTGGCAAGCGTTGCCTGATCGAGCCCCGGCGTTGCCTCGATGGCGTTGAGCGCAGCATATTGCACAGGCGTCAGGTCGAAGCCCTTCTTGGCTGTTTCGTCCATGAAGACGGAAACGGACGTCTGATTCAGTCTCCGGATCAGGTGTCCGGGCATTTCGTAGATTTCCAGCATGAAGATGCGCTCCCCCTCGCAAACAGATGCCTTGGTCCGCCTTCTCTAGCGCTTATCCGATTGACGAAAAAGGGCTCATTCCGGGTTAGGGAGTTGGTGCGCCTGCCAGCGACAATTCTGCGCGGGTGGCCGGCAGAACATTGCTGCGGCGGCCTTCTTGCACGACCTTGCGGCAACCGGCTTGTGGACCTAAACATTGAGGGGACTTGTCGGAATCCCGTTTCGATGCTGCGCATCGGGATCGGGCCGGCCATGACGAGGAGAGAATGCGTTGAGCACGCTTGAAGCACTTTTTGAAATTCCCGCTACCCCTCTCGTCCCGGTCAGGGGTGAGGCCGGAGGATATCCTGTCCACAGGATCTTCTGCGTCGGGCGCAATTATGTCGCCCATGCTGCCGAGATGGGTGTCGAAGTCGATCGCGAGGAGCCCTTCTATTTCACCAAGCCGGCAAGCGCGATCACGCCGACGGGCTCGACCATTCCCTATCCGCCGGGCACGGAGAATTTCCACTACGAGATGGAGCTGGTGATCGCCATCGGTGCTCCGGCATTCCGGGTTTCGGTGGAGGATGCGCCCAAGGCCGTCTACGGTTACGCATGCGGTCTCGACATGACCCGGCGCGACCTGCAGCAGGCTTCCCGCGTGAAGCAGCGGCCGTGGGATTTCGGCAAGGCCTTCGAACGGTCGGCGATCATTTCGGACATCACGCGGGCAGGGGATTTCCCGGCCATCGGCGAGCAGCGCATCTGGCTGAAGGTCGCAGACAAGGTGAAGCAGGATTCGCATCTGTCGGACATGGTCTGGTCGGTTCCGGAAATCGTCAGCCACCTGTCGCGCTTCTATCATCTTGCGCCCGGCGACCTGATCTATACCGGGACACCGGCCGGCGTCGGTCCGGTGGTGGCGGGCGATGTCATTACCGGTGGAATCGACGGGCTGCGGGACCTTATGCTGACCATCGGTCCAGCTGAGTAATACTAAAGCGTATCGCGATCTTTCAGCTTCGCTCTCTACGCTTTAAGTCCTTGTTTCATCGCATGTCGTTGCCGCAAAACC
>QFQX01000052.1 GCA_003248775.1 Shinella sp.
GACGGCGTCTTCGAAGTGAAGTCGACCAACGGCGACACCTTCCTCGGTGGTGAAGACTTCGACATGCGTCTCGTCGAATATCTGCTTGCCGAGTTCAAGAAGGACAACGGCATTGACCTGAAGAACGACAAGCTCGCTCTGCAGCGTCTCAAGGAAGCCGCCGAAAAGGCCAAGATCGAACTGTCCTCTTCGCAGCAGACCGAAATCAACCTGCCGTTCATCACGGCGGATGCCACCGGTCCCAAGCACCTGACGCTCAAGCTGACCCGCGCCAAGCTGGAAAGCCTGGTCGACGACCTCGTCCAGCGCACCATCGCTCCCTGCAAGGCAGCGCTGAAGGATGCCGGCGTCACCGCTTCGGAGATCGACGAAGTGGTCCTCGTCGGCGGCATGAGCCGCATGCCGAAGGTCCAGGAAGTCGTCAAGCAGCTGTTCGGCAAGGAGCCGCACAAGGGTGTGAACCCGGATGAAGTCGTCGCTCTCGGCGCCGCCATCCAGGCCGGCGTTCTGCAGGGTGACGTCAAGGACGTCCTGCTGCTCGACGTGACCCCGCTGTCGCTCGGCATCGAAACGCTCGGCGGCGTCTTCACCCGTCTGATCGACCGCAACACGACGATCCCGACGAAGAAGAGCCAGACCTTCTCGACGGCCGAGGACAACCAGAACGCCGTGACCATCCGCGTCAGCCAGGGCGAACGCGAAATGGCTGCAGACAACAAGCTGCTCGGCCAGTTCGACCTCGTCGGCCTGCCGCCCGCACCGCGCGGTGTGCCGCAGATCGAAGTCACCTTCGACATCGACGCCAACGGCATCGTGCAGGTTTCGGCCAAGGACAAGGGCACCGGCAAGGAACAGCAGATTCGCATCCAGGCCTCGGGCGGCCTCTCCGACGCCGACATCGAAAAGATGGTCAAGGATGCTGAATCGCATGCTGAAGACGACAAGAAGCGCCGTGCAGCCGTCGAAGCCAAGAACCAGGCCGAAAGCCTGATCCACTCCACCGAGAAGTCCCTCAAGGAATACGGCGACAAGGTTTCGGAAACCGACCGCAAGTCCATCGAGGATGCCATCGCATCGCTCAAGACCGCGATCGAAGCTTCGGAACCGGATGCAGACGACATCCAGGCCAAGACCCAGACCCTCATGGAAGTTTCCATGAAGCTCGGTCAGGCCATCTATGAAGCGCAGCAGGCGGAAGGCGCCGGCGACGCGGAAGGTGGCAAGGACGACGACGTGGTCGATGCCGACTACGAGGAAGTCAAGGACGAAGACGCGAAGAAGTCGGCCTGATGCGGCTGTCGAAGCGACGTTTCACCGTCATGGGGCTGGCCTTCGGGCCAGCCGCATTTACATTGGCCCTTTGCGTGGTATCCGCTTCCGCCCAGGAAGCAGGCCAGATCGAAGCGGTCTATCGCAAGGTGAGCGCCGCCGAGGCAAGCATTGCAAAGGCGATCGGTGCGGGCGACAGTCGACAGCTATCCAGAACCGGCAGCGAGCTTGGCCGGGTTATCGAAGCGGCGCTGAAGCGCCGTGAAGACGGTCAGGCTGTATCCTCCTGCGACATGGCCGCCCATTCGCTGGCCTATGTCGCCGTATCGGCGGCCGATGGGCTGGCGAACAAGGGCGAGGCCCGCAAGGTGCTGATCGAGGATGCGCGAGCCGCCGTGTCCGACTTCCAGAAGGACATGGCAGCCTGCGAGAAGCAGGCGGGCAAGAAGACTGGCAGCCACACGAGTGTGGATAAGGCTTTGAGAGCTCTGTAGGACCATGGCAAAAGCAGATTTCTACGAAACCCTCGGGGTGAGCCGGACGGCGGACGAGAAGGAGCTGAAGAGCGCCTTCCGCAAACTGGCGATGAAATATCATCCGGACAAGAATCCAGATGACAGCGAAGCAGAGAAGAAGTTCAAGGAAATCAACGAGGCCTACGAGACCCTGAAGGATCCTCAGAAGCGCGCTGCCTATGACCGGTTCGGTCATGCCGCCTTCGAGCAGGGCGGCATGGGCGGTGGCGGCTTCCATCCCGGCGGAGGTTTCTCCGGCGGTGGCTTCTCCGACATCTTCGAAGACATCTTCGGCGAGATGATGGGCGGCGGGCGTGGCGGTGGCCGGGCGCGTTCCAGCGGTGGACGCGAACGCGGCGCCGACCTTCGCTACAACATGGAAATCTCGCTCGAGGAATCCTTTACCGGAAAGACGGCGCAGATCCGCGTGCCGACGTCGATCACCTGCGATGTCTGCACCGGAACGGGCGCCAAGCCCGGCACCAAGCCGACGACGTGTGCCACCTGCCAGGGCTCAGGCCGCATCCGTGCCGCTCAGGGCTTCTTCTCGGTCGAACGCACCTGCCCGACCTGTCACGGTCGTGGACAGACGATCTCGGATCCCTGCACCAAGTGCAGCGGTCAGGGCCGGATAACCGAGGAGCGGTCGCTTTCGGTCAACATTCCGGCCGGCATCGAGGATGGCACCCGCATTCGCCTGCAGGGCGAGGGCGAAGCAGGTCTCCGGGGTGGTCCTGCTGGGGATCTCTATATCTTCCTGTCGGTGAAGCCGCATGAGTTCTTCCAACGCGACGGTGCGGACCTCTACTGTTCCGTACCGATCTCGATGACGACGGCAGCGCTCGGCGGCACGTTCGACGTGGTGACGCTCGACGGCTCCAAGTCGCGCGTCAGCGTTCCGGAAGGTACACAGGCCGGCAAGCAGTTCCGGTTGAAGGGCAAAGGCATGCCCGTACTGCGTTCGTCGCAGACCGGGGATCTCTATATCCAGATCCAGATCGAGACACCGCAGAAGCTTTCGAAGCGCCAGCGCGAACTGCTGCAGGAATTCGAGCAGCTGTCCTCGAAGGAAAACAATCCGGAATCGACGGGCTTCTTTGCCCGGATGAAGGATTTCTTCGATACGCTCAGCGACTGACCATCGGGTCGCATCAAATATGAAAGGCCGGCTCCCGTGGGCCGGCCTTTTTCGTTCCATGCCCGTTTCAGGCGCCTTTCCTGCGCGGTAACCGCATGATGAACCAGCCGAAATGGCGCTGGATCAGCGGTGCGATGCCATAAACTATAGAGAAGACCATGATCGGCGCCAGGATCGCCGTCCGCTTCCACAGCGGCCAGCCTTCAGTCAGCGGCATGATGATGTAGAGGATGCCGGTCACGAAGGGGTAGACCACCAGTAGCATCAGTATGGCAAGCCTCAGCTTGGAGGGCTTTGGCATGACGGCGGAATCGGACATTCGGCTCCTCATGAGAACGGTACGTTTCGTTTAATATCGAAACGATGCGTTCCGTTCAATATGTTTCCATGATATCAGTCGGAGAAATTCGGGAGGCATTCATGGAAACCATCTCGGCCGCTCCGGCCCGCCGTACATCGATCGGCGCGCAGCGTAACCCCGATAGCGAGGAGGCGATCCTTGCGGCGGCCGAGTCCATCCTGATCGAGGAGGGCTTCGCGGCATTTTCGATCGAGGCGGTTGCACGGCGCGCCAAGGCCGGCAAGCCTACGATCTATCGCTGGTGGCCTTCGAAGGCCGCGCTGCTGCTCGACGTGTACCACCGGCAGAAGCAGGACATGAGTGTGGCGGATAGCGGCAATGTGCGGAAAGATCTCGCGCTTTTCCTCAAAGGACTTCTGTCCTTCTGGCGGGGCAACGGCGGCGCAATCTTTCGCTCCGTCATTGCGGAAGCCCAAAGTGATCCGGCAACACTCGAAGCGCTGCGGAACTATCTGCTCGACCGATGGCGGCAAATGGGTGCCATCCTGCAGCGGGCGCAGGAGCGGGGAGAAATCAAGCGGGACATCGATCCCGAGCTCCTGATCGAGGTCCTCTCGGGCTTTGCCTGGACCCGGCTACTGACCGGCCGGCTCGATTGCAGCGATGCCGAGATCGACGCCGTTGTCGATGCCGTGGTCAGCGGGATCGCAACGCGCTGAAGTTACTCTGTCTCTTTGATCCGACGCAATTCCGGACGCAAAACCGCTGCGCACTTCTGCTGAAATTGCTCAGTAGTGCGGCGGCTTGGTGATTGCGGGAGCTTCCAGTGCCTGCTCTTCCAGGGAAAGGAAGCGCTCTGTCAGACGGTCCAGCTTGGCGCGGGTCTGCTCCACGACCTTCCACTGTTCCGCCAGCTGGTCGGAGAGTTCCTCGATCACACGGGACTGGTGCGCCACGGTTTCCTCAAGACGCAAGATGCGCTCTTCCTGATCGTCCATGAAACCCTCCTGCATTGAAACTCTGACATAACGCCCCGCGCTCAAAAGGCACGGTGCGTTGGTTTGGTCATGCCGGAGCGTGAGGGCGAGGTCAATGGACCGGACGCAAACGATCCGCCGGACCAGCGTCAGCGCTGCTTCTTTTTCTTGTAGGGCATCAGCATCACGGCCGATGCCGTCACGGCGGCGGCGAATGTCAGCCCGAGCGGCACGGCGACCATGAGGGCCGGCAGGATCGGATTGCTGGCGCGGCCAAGACGCGTACCGAGGCCGCCGATATCCAGCCACATCAGCGTGATCGCCACCACGATGCCGAGTCCTGCACCGAACAGCGCATTGACCGCCAGAAACCGCAGCATTTCCCAGTGATCGCGACGGGCTTCATCCGGGGTCAGTTCATCTCGATCGGTGGTCATCTGTCATTGCTTTCATGAGAAAGGACGCAGGAAGGATACATCCGCGCGATGCGCCGGTCCACGTATCAAAATGGCGAAGCCGACGGTGCCCCGCCTGTCGAAAACCGCGCCCTCGCCTTGCCATTGCGCGGCTTTCATCCTAGCTCAGGGCAACACCTGATCCGGACCTCATGACGCACAAAGTTTTCATCCGCCGCCTGAAGCTCACCGATTTCCGCAACTATGCGGGATTGTCGCTGACACTCGACGAACGTCATGTGGTGCTGACGGGGGAGAACGGGGCCGGCAAGACGAACCTGATGGAAGCCGTGTCCTTCCTGTCGCCCGGGCGCGGCCTGAGACGCGCCGTGCTCGCGGATGTCGCCCGCGTGGGGGCTGCAGGCGGTTTTTCCATCTTCTCCGAGATAGAGGGCATGGAAGGCGATGTCGAAATCGGCACCGGCACCGAGAGCGACGAGGAAACGGCGGTGCGCCGGCTGCGCATCAACGGCACCACGGCAAAATCGGTCGATGAGCTGACCGACCATCTGCGGGTGCTCTGGCTGACGCCTTCGATGGACGGGCTGTTTACCGGCCCCTCCTCCGACCGCCGGCGCTTTCTCGATCGTCTGGTGCTCTCGCTCGATCCGGCCCATGGCCGCCGCGCCAGCGATTTCGAACGCGCCATGCGCAGCCGCAACAAGCTTCTGGCCGAAGGACGTTTCGATCCGAGCTGGCTCTCCGGCATCGAACGGCAGATGGCAGGCCTCGGCGTCTCCATGACCATGGCCCGGCGCGAGATGATGGGCCTCCTGCGAGGTCTTCACGATCCGGGCGTCGGTGTCGGCAGCTTCCCTTCGGCAGAACTTTCGCTCAGCGGTTTCATGGACGGCGAGGATATGCAATCCCCGTCCATCGAGCTGGAGGACCGCTATGCCGAGATGCTGGCAGCCGGGCGATACCGTGATGCCGCTGCGGGGCGGACACTCGACGGCCCCCACCGTGCCGACCTTCTGGTGCGGCATATCGAGAAGAACATGGATGCGGAGCGTTGCTCCACCGGCGAACAGAAGGCGCTGCTGGTCGGTCTGATCCTCGCGCATGCCCGCCTTGTCGCGACGATGACCGGACACGCTCCCATTCTGCTTCTCGACGAGATCGCCGCCCATCTGGACGAAAACCGGCGGGCCGCGCTTTTCGACCGGATCGACGCGCTCGGCGGTCAGGCCTTCATGACCGGTACCGACCGGGCCATGTTCTCGGCGCTTGGAGAACGTGCCCAGTTCATCACCATTCGCGACGGAACGGCATCAGCCTGACGGACATGCCTTTTCGCAAGCCTGTCGCCATGCGATAAGGCGGGCATGGAAAAGCTGACGCCCGAGGAAATCTCCCGCTACCATCGCCACATCCTGCTGCCGGAAATCGGCGGGGCGGGACAGCAGAAGCTCAAGGCCGCGCGCGTGATGGTGATCGGCGCCGGCGGGATCGGCGCACCGGTGCTGCAATATCTTGCCGCGGCCGGCGTCGGCACCCTCGGCATCGTCGATGACGACCGGGTATCGCTCTCGAACCTCCAGCGGCAGGTGATCCATGACAGCGGCACGATCGGGGACGAGAAAACGGAAAGCGCTGCACGCGCCCTTCTGCGCCTCAACCCGAATGTCCGCGTCGAACGTTTCGAGCAACATTTCGAGCCAGATTTCGCCGGCTCCTATCTCGGGCGCTTCAACCTGCTGATCGATGGTTCCGACAATTTCGAAACCCGATACGCGGCGGCCGACGCGGCCGAGGCCCGCAAGATCCCGCTGGTCACCGGAGCGGTCGGGCGCTTCGATGGTTCGGTGACCGTGCTCAAGCCCTACGAGACATCGGCGGACGGCAGCCTCAATCCCGGCTACCGCGATCTCTTTCCCGAACCGCCGCCGGTCGGTCTCGTCCCCTCCTGCGCGGAGGCGGGTATCGTCGGCGCACTCACCGGCGTCATTGGCACACTGATGGCCATGGAAGCGATCAAGCTCATCACCGGCGCAGGAGAGCCACTCGTGGGTCGCTTGCTGCTCTATGACGGGCTCTCGGCCCGTTTCGACACCATCCGCTACCGCCGGCGCAAGGCTGCCACGGGAAAATGACAATCGAGCTGCGCCGTCTCGATGACGATTTCCAGAGATATGACGAACTTCTGGACCTGATCCTCAAAGCCTTCGCCTACATGGATGGCGTCATCGATCCGCCGTCATCAGCCCATCGCCTGACGCCTGACCTGCTACGTGAGAAAGCTCTCGCCGAGATCGGCATCGCGGCATTCGAAGATGCTCGACTGGTGGCTTGTGCCTTCTTCAGGCCCGAACCCACCTCGCTCTATATCGGCAAGCTGGCGGTGCTGCCGGAGGCGCAGGGCAAGGGGATCGGTCGTCGGCTATTCACGGAAGCCGAAACCATTGCCGGAGAGCTCGGACTTCCTGAACTCCGGCTGGAAACCCGCATCGAACTCACCGGCAACCACCGTCGCTTTGCGGCATGGGGTTTCCGCAAGACCGCGGAAAACAGCCATCCCGGCTATCAGCGGATCACATCGATCGAGATGCGCAAGACCCTCGCCTAAGCGGGGCCCTCAGGTCCGGCTGGGCAGGACCCGGTTCGGCGGACGATGACCGTCGAAATAGGTCCGGATATTGATGACGACCTTGTCGCCCATGTCGATACGGCCCTCGATGGTCGCCGAACCGGTATGGGGAAGCAGTACCACCTTACCCTCGTTGGCGAGCTTGACCAGCTTCGGATTCACTGCCGGCTCGTTTTCGAACACGTCGAGGCCGGCACCGGCGATCTTGCCATGGCGCAGGCAGTTGACCAGCGCATCCTCGTCGATGATGTCGCCACGGGCAGTGTTGACGATGTAGCTCGTCGGCTGCATCAGCGCGAGCCGTCGCGCCGAGAGAAGGTGGAAGGTCGCGGGCGTCGAGGGGCAGTTGACCGAGACGATATCGACGCGGGCCAGCATCTGGTCGAGGCTGTCCCAATAGGTCGCCTCCAGTTCGTCTTCGGTCGCCGGATTGACGCGCTTGCGGTTGTGGTAATGGATCGACAGACCGAATGCCTTGGCGCGGCGCGCGACTGCCGTGCCGATGCGGCCCATGCCGATGATACCGATGCGCTTGCCCCAGATGCGCCGGCCAAGCATCCATGTGGGCGACCAGCCCTGCCATTCGCCGGGCTTTTCGATCAGGATGCGCGCGCCCTCGACCAGCCGGCGTGGCACGGCGAGAATCAGCGCCATGGTCATGTCGGCGGTATCTTCGGTCAGAACGTTCGGCGTGTTGGTCACGGTAATGCCCTTGCGGGCTGCGGCATCCACGTCGATGTGATCGAAGCCGTTGGAGAAGCTGGCAATCAGCTTCAGCTGCGGGCCGGCCTGCTCGATCAGCGCCGCGTCGATGCGGTCGGTCACGGTGGGCACCAGAACGTCAGCAGTCTTCACCGCAGCGACGAGTTCCGGCTGGGTGCGCGGCTTGTCATCGACGTTGAGTTCGGCATCGAACAGTTCGCGCATGCGCGTTTCCACGGCGTCCGGCAGCTTCCGGGTGATATAGACCTTGGGTCTTTTCCTGTTGGTCATGGGGACGTTCGATGCCTTGTTTAGAGGTCGTTAACCAAGCCGGGGCATAATTTCCCCGTTCAGGGCAATTTCTACCAAACCCGCAGGCGAAGACAAACAAAACTCTCAAGCCCGGGACCGTTTTGTGCCGGGGTCGGTGCAACTGCATCCTGATCTTCACGGAAACCCTTGGATTCGTTGATTGATCGGAAACGCCATGGTTCAAGTTCTGTCCCGCGCCCTGCTGGTTGCCTGCCTGTCGATAGGCCTTTCGGCAATTGTGCCCCCTCATGCCGAAGCACAGGCTGTCGCCAAGGGATCGAGCGGCCTTCCGCTGCCGCGCTTCGTCAGCCTGAAGGCCAAGCGCGTCAACCTCAGGATCGGGCCGAGCACCGACTATGCGGTATCATGGCTCTATCTGAAGTCCGGCCTTCCGGTCGAAATCATCCAGGAATATGAAAACTGGCGCCGTATCCGCGATGCGGACGGAACCGAGGGCTGGGTCAGCCAGACGCTGCTTTCCGGCGAGCGCACCGCCGTCGCCGCCCCATGGATGCGCGGCAATGGCGACAGTGTCTATGTCAGCCTGCGTCAGGACTCACTGTCGAATGCTTCGGTCGTCGCAAAGCTCGAGCCCGGCGTCATCGTCAAGCTCGATGAGTGCAACGGCAACTGGTGCAGGGTAGAAACAGGCGGCGTGAAGGGATGGGTGAACCAGGGGGAAATCTGGGGTGCCTATCCCGGCGAAGCCTTCAAATAAGACCGGCTTCGAGCGCTACCTTTTCAAGCGAGACGAGCGGACGCGGACCGATCTGCTGGATCACGATGCCGGCGGCAAGGCAGCCCAGCTTGCCGCAATCCTCGAGCGAGCGCCCCTGCGTGTAACCGAAGAGGAAGCCCGCTGCGAACAGATCGCCGGCGCCGGTCGTATCGACGAGTTCATCAATGGTGCGGGCATCGACCTTGACCCTCTCCTTGCCCCGGAGAATGACGGCACCCTCTTCGCTCATGGTCACGGCGGCGAGCTTGCAGTCGGCGGCGATCTTCTCAAGCGCCAGTTCGAAATCATCCGTCTCGTAAAGCGACAAGGCTTCCTGCTTGTTCGAGAAGACGATATCGACCGTGCCGGAGCGCATGAGATCGAGGAACTCGTCACGATAACGACCGACACAGAAGCTGTCCGACAGCGTCATTGACATTTCCCGGCCGTTCTCATGGGCGATGCGAGCGCACTCGAGAATGGCCTGCTTGGCGCGCGGAGGATCCCAGAGATAGCCCTCGAAATAGGTCACCTTCGCGTTGGCGACGACCTCAGGTTCGACATGCTCCGGCCCGAGTTCGACGCAGGCACCAAGATAAGTGTTCATCGAACGCTCGCCGTCTGGCGTCACGAAGATCATGCTACGCGCTGTCGGCGGTTTCCTGCCTTCCGGCACGGTTTCGAAATGCACGCCCTGTGCCCGGATGTCGTGCTTGAAGATCTGGCCAAGCTGGTCGTCGGCTACCTTACCGAAATACGCCGCCTTGCCACCGAAGCTGGCAATGCCCGCGGCGGTGTTGCCAGCGCTGCCACCAGAGGCTTCCACTGCCGGCCCCATCAGCCCGTAGAGCTTCTCGGCACGGTCGGCGTCGATCAGGTTCATCGCTCCCTTGGTAATCTCGTTGTCGATCAGGAACCGATCTTCACAGCGCGAGATGATATCGACGATGGCATTGCCGACAGTGAGAACATCGAACCTGCTCATAAAATGCGGATCTCCAATTGCACGGGTGATCCGGTCATACCCATTTTTCTCCGGCATGGAAGCATAAACACCAACTTCGGAAGAATTATGCGTTTCGTCATCGGGATGTCATGCAGACCTTCTAGAAGAAACCTCAAGTGATGACGGCATGTGACTGCGTTTTCGGTCAGCCGTTCGCTATCGGGCATGATCGCCCGGAATACGGTTCCTTGCTGACCACGGATGTACTGGCGGCATGGTCCAGAGCCCGATTTCAGGGCGGAAGCGGGGAATTTCCCCGCTTTTTCTTTTTTGGTCAATGCATGGCCACGCGCCGCTGCATTCCTGCCATTCATCAAAAATACTGGCTCGGAGAGCCCGGCCGGGATAGAGGTGATGAACTCGCCCGCCGTAGCAGCTTCCCCGAAAGCTTCCAGCATATGTATGCCATCGCCCACGACGTCTTTCCGATCTTCATCCTGATCCTTATCGGGTGGTGTCTGGTCAAGACGAAGATCCTCAACGCCGAGATCGGCGAAGGGCTCAGCGAATTCGTCTTCAAGGTCGCTGTGCCGGTGCTTTTGTTCCGCACGATCTCGCAGGCCGATTTCCACGGCGCTTCGCCGTTCAAGCTCTGGATCGCGTATTTTACCGGCGTCGGCGTCACATGGACGATCGCACATCTGGCGGCCACGCGCCTTTTTCAGCGCGACCAGCGGGTCGGTGTGCTGGCAGGGGTATCTTCGGCGTTTGCCAACAACATCTTCATCGGGCTGCCGCTGGTCGAGCGCACGGTCGGCGCCGAAGGCCTCGTTCCGCTGACCATCCTGCTTGCAGTGCACCTGCCGCTGATGATGGTGATCGGCACCATATTGATGGAGCGCGCCGAGCAGAAGACGAGCGGAAAACCGTCCCGCGGCGCGCTGGCCGTGTTTCGCCAGATCGGCATGAATCTCGTTCGCAATCCGCTGGTCATCGGCCTGATGGCGGGACTGTTACTGCATTTGAGCGGCCTGCAGCTTCCGGAAGTCCTCGACGGCGTGGCCACCCAGATTTCGACGATGGCGGCACCCGCAGCGCTTATCTCACTCGGGATGGCGCTCAACCGGTACGGCGTTGCAGGAAACCTGCGCATCGCCGGCATCATTTCCGCCTTGAAGCTGCTGGTCATGCCGGCAACGGTCTGGGCGACCTGCCATCTGCTGGGGCTCAGCCCTCCCTGGACTGCAGCGCTTGTGCTGACCTCATCGGTTCCGACGGGCATCAACGCCTGGCTGATCGCCAATCGCTTCGGGGTCGGTCATGCGCTTGCCGCCTCCTCGATCACGCTCACCACCGCGCTCGGCGTGCTGAGCGTTACTTTCTGGGCCTATATGCTGCAGTAACGACGGCATGAGAAACGCAAAATGCCCGGCACAGCCGGGCATTGCTACAAGTCCTGATCTGTCAGCCGATCAGTTGGTCGCGGCCGGAAGGGCAACCGGGGAATCGGACAGCGAACGAAGATAGGCGAGCAGATTGGCGCGCTCGTCTTCCTTCTTGATCCCGGCAAAGCCCATGGCGGTTCCGGCGATGAACTTCTTCGGAGCCGTCAGGAAGTGGTTGAGGTTCTCGAAGGTCCAGGTGACGGAACCGCCCTGCGAGAAGTCCTTCATGGCAGCGGAATAACCAAAACCTTCATGCGAGGCGATCGGCCGCTCAACGACACCGAAGAGATTGGGGCCAACTTTGTTGGGTCCGCCCTTGGACCCGTCATGACAGCTCGTGCATTTCTTGAAGACGGCCTCGCCGGCCTTCGCATCGGCGCTGGCAAGCAGCGTGGCAATCGGGGTTTCAGCAGCGGCAGCAGTCTCACCACCGCCCGCAGCTTCGCCTGCGCCTTCTGCTGCGATGGCGAAGCCTTCCTTTTCCGGCTTTTCGGAGCGGAAAATGCCCTCCGATGTGATCGAAACCGTCATAAGGACGAAAACGGTTCCCAGAAGAGCCCCCACGCCCATGTTCACATATGAGTTCATCTGCAACGCTCCCCATGCAGCCGGATGATCAGCCCGGATGATCTTGAAATCGCGCGGAACCTATGTCTTTTGCTTGACAGTTGCAACACGATTGTGAATCCCCAGACTGGGACTTTTTGACACTGTTTTGGCTGATTTTGAAGGGGCCGGCGATGAATAATTCAGATTTGGGGAAGGTTCTGATCCTCATCCCCGCGCGCATGGCCTCGACCCGCCTTCCCGGCAAGCCGCTGGCCGATATCGGCGGGCTGCCGATGATCGTCCAGGTGGCAAAACGCGCCCGGGAAGCCCATGTCGGCCGGATCGTGGTCGCCGTCGATGACCAGCGGGTTTTCGATGCCGTCGCCGACGCCGGTTTCGAGGTGGTCATGACGCGCCAGGACCACCAGTCCGGGTCCGATCGTATTCACGAGGCGCTCATCGCCGTGGATCCGCAGGGAGAGGTAGAAATCGTGGTCAACGTGCAGGGCGACCTGCCGACCATTGAGCCGGAAACCATCCGGGCAGCGCTGAAGCCGCTCGACAATCCGCAGGTCGATATCGCAACGCTGACGGTGGAGATTTCCGACGAGGAAGAGAAGACCAATCCGAATGTCGTGAAGGTGGTCGGCTCCGCGGTCTCCGAAAGCCGGCTCAGGGCGCTCTACTTCACCCGCGCCACCGCACCCTACGGCAAGGGACCGCTCTTCCATCACATCGGCCTCTACGCCTATCGCCGCGAAGCGCTGGAGCGCTTCGTGAGCCTGCCCCCGTCGCCGCTTGAAAAGCGGGAATCCCTTGAGCAACTGCGCGCGCTCGAAGCCGGCATGCGCATCGATGCCGAGGTCGTCCGCTCCATCCCGCTCGGCGTCGACACGCCGGCCGATCTCGAAAAGGCTCGGCGTCTCATTGCCGCTCGTGCAAACTGATCTTACGGATATCCCGATGACCACTTACAAAACCAACAAGATCTCCTTCCAGGGCGACTTCGGCGCCAATTCCGACATGGCCTGCCGCGACATGTTCCCGGACATGGAGCCGCTGCCCTGCCCGACCTTCGAGGACGCCTTCGTGGCGCTCGAAAACGGCGAAGTCGATCTGGCGATGATCCCGATCGAGAACACGCTGGCCGGCCGCGTCGCCGACATCCATTACCTGCTGCCGCTGTCGCGCCTGCACATCGTGGGCGAGTATTTCATGCCGATCCGCTTCCAGCTGATGGTTCTGCCGGGCGTCGGGATGGACGAGATCCGCACCGTGCACAGCCACATCCACGCGCTCGGCCAGTGCCGCAAGATCATCCGCAGCAATGGCTGGAAGGCCGTTGTCGCCGGCGATACGGCGGGCGCGGCAAAGCTCGTCTCGGAAAAGGGCGACCGCACCATGGCGGCCCTTGCGCCACGGCTTGCAGCCCCGCTCTACGGACTCGATATCGTGGCCGAGAACGTCGAGGATTCCGAAAACAACGTGACGCGTTTCGTCGTTCTCTCCCGCGACGAGAACCAGCCGAAGCGCGCGAGCGACGACGAGACCTTCATCACTACTTTCGTCTTCAATGTCCGCAACATTCCTGCCGCGCTCTACAAGGCGCTCGGCGGATTTGCCACCAACGGCGTCAACATGACGAAGCTCGAAAGCTACCAGATCGGGGGGAAGTTCATCGCCACCCAGTTCTACGCCGATATCGAGGGACATCCCGAGGACGCGCCGGTCAAGCGGGCGCTGGAAGAGCTTTCGTTCTTTTCGGAAAAGGTCCGCATCCTCGGTGTCTACAAGGCGCATGCCATGCGCGGGAAGCTCTGAGCCTCCCTTTCAGTGCTTCCATTCCAGCCAGTCGACGATCAGCCGGCGGGCAATAGTGCCCTCGACCGGAAGAGTGAAACCGTTGACACAGCCGTTCTCGACGATGGCGACGATCTCTTCCCGAGGAAACCAGCGGCAATCCGCCAGCTCGCTTTCGTCTCGCTCGATGTCGAATGTCACGGCTTCGGCGTAGCAGCCGATCATTAGCTGATGCGGCATCGGCCAGGGTTGTGATGCGTGGTAACGGACGCGTCCGATAGAAATGCCGGATTCCTCCTTGGTTTCCCGGCGAACCGCGTTCTCGACCGTCTCGCCCGGCTCAACAAAGCCGGCAAGACAGGAATACATGCCCTCGGGGAAGCGATGATTCCGGCCGAGCAGGCAGCGGTCGCGCTTTTCATCCACCGCAAGCATGATCGCCACCGGATCGGTGCGGGGAAAGATCTCGTGGCTGCAGGCCGGACAGACCCGCTTGTAACCGCCGATGCGACTTTCCATCTCCTCGCCGCAGCGTCCGCAGAAACGGTTGTCCGTGTTCCAGCGAATGAGGCTCAAGGCCTGCGCCGCTTCTCCGAGCAGTTCCTCGCGGATGAGCTGTTCGCGAAACAGCGCGCGGGCGTCGGCCGGCTTGTAGCGGGTCGCCAGTTCGTCGGCGCTGCGGGCCACCGGCACCGCAAGGCGCGGCTCGCCATTCGGCTGGAAGCCGAGCAGGATGGCGCGCTCGAAATCGGGATCGAGTTCCGACAGCTCGTAGGGCGCAAACAGCGGATCGAGCACCTGTCCGTCATGCTTCAGCACCAGCTGGGTATCGGAGAAAGCGAGAATATGAGCGCCTTCCACGGCAAGCGCCACGGAAAGCGAGGTCTCGTCGCGGTGTTCGGCGCGCCGATCCAGCGCATTCTTGGAAAAGGCTGTCAGTTCGCTCGGTTCGAGATGGGGGGCACGGCTGAGGAAAATCGAATTCTTCATGAGTGAATGGCTTCTAGCAGCTTCTTCTTGATCTCGCGGCGTTCGTCGTCGGTATAGGCCTCGGCTGCGCCATGGCCCCAGACCGGACCCGGCCAGTTGGGATCACCCTCGAAACGGGCGATGACATGCACGTGAAGCTGGCGAACGACATTGCCGATCGCAGCCACATTGATCTTGGTGGCACGGGTCAGCGTCTTCAAGCCCGAAGCCACCAGATTCTGCTCGAATGTCAGGACGGCCTGATCAAGCGGCGTCAGATCGAAAACCTCCGAAATTCCATACCGCTGGGGCACCAGAACCAGCCAAGGCCATCGCCTGTCCTCAATCAGGCGCAGTTCACAAAGGCCAAGTTTGACGACGAGAGAACTGTCACGCGCCAGCCTTTCATCAAGTTCGAATGGTTGCAAAGGCGTCTCTCCCGTCGTTTTTCCTATTCATAACAGTTTTTTGCAGGCTTGGCTTGCATTTGCTTGCGTAATTGCCGATATGTGCAGCCGGGAGGTTGGTGGTGGACGAGCCACTCGCCAACCGGGTCAGGTCCGGAAGGAAGCAGCCCTAACGAGCGCGGCACGGGTCATCGTGCCAGCCTCCCACCTTCCGTTTCATTTGGCCGCTTCGTTTGGCCGGCAAACAAGCGGTCAATTCATGCCCGGCTACCGGGTTTTCGAGAGACGCTGGCAGGGGCAATGAGCGATTTCGAGCCTAAAGCATCGAATGCCGACGGTACCGCAACGGGGTACCGCGTTCTTGCCCGCAAGTATCGCCCCAAGGATTTCACGGACCTGATGGTCGGCCAGGAGCCGATGGTCCGCACACTCACCAACGCCTTCGAGACCGGCCGCATCGCACAGGCCTACATGCTGACCGGCGTTCGCGGGGTCGGCAAGACGACGACGGCCCGCATCCTCGCCCGCGGGCTCAACTACAAGACCGTCGAAATCGACAAGCCGACGATCGACCTGAGGATACCCGGCGAACACTGCCAGGCGATCATGGAAGGCCGCCATGTCGACGTGATCGAGATGGACGCCGCCTCGCATACCGGCATCGACGACATCCGCGAGATCATCGAGCAGGTGCGCTACCGCCCCGTTTCGGCGCGCTACAAGGTCTACATCATCGACGAAGTGCACATGCTCTCGACGGCGGCCTTCAACGGCCTGTTGAAGACGCTGGAAGAGCCGCCCGAGCATGTGAAGTTCATCTTCGCCACCACCGAAATCCGCAAGGTGCCGATCACCGTGCTTTCCCGCTGCCAGCGCTTCGACCTGCGTCGGATCGGCGCCGGCGATCTCGTCGGGCTGTTTTCGACCATCGCGGCGAAGGAAGGCATCAGCGCCGAGGAAGACGCGCTTGCGATGATCGCGCGCGCCGCCGAAGGCTCGGCCCGCGACGGCCTGTCCCTGCTCGACCAGGCGATTGCTCATGGCGGCGGCGTGGTTCGGGCCGAGGCCGTGCGCGCCATGCTGGGCCTTGCCGACCGGGCACGCATCGTCGACCTCTTCGACCATATCGTGCGTGGCGATGTTTCGGCCGCCCTTGTCGAATTCGGCAGCCAGTACGAGGCGGGTGCGAACCCGACCGTTGTGCTGACGGACCTCGCCGATTTCACCCATCTGGTGACCCGCCTGAAATATATTCCCTCCGCCTCCGAAGATCCTTCGCTCAGCGAAGTGGAACGGGTGCGCGGCGCGAGCCTGGCCGACAGCATCTCGGTCACCACGCTGTCGCGCATGTGGCAGATGCTCTTGAAGGGCATTCCCGAGGCGGAGAATTCCTCGCGGCCGGCGGGTGCCGCCGAGATGGTCATTATCCGGCTTGCCCATGCGGCTCACCTGCCATCGCCCGAAGACGCCGCCCGCCGCCTGCTGGAGCTTTCCGAAGGTGGTGAAGGCGCCGCGCCGGGCGGTGCATCACCTCGCGGCGGAAATGGCGGAGGCGGCGCCTCCATGGCCTACCGCACGGCAGCCGTCGGCCAGCAGAGCATCGACGCGACGGCACGCGCCGTATCCCCGCAGCCGACGGCCCGCCTGCAGAGCGTGCCCGCGCCGGAAAATGCACCCCAGACCATGGCCCGCGTCGAGACACGGCCGGCCGAGGCGGCTCCCGTACCGAAGGTGCCGGTCAACTCGCTGGAAGAGCTTGCCGATCTCTGCTCGAAGAACCGCGACCCGAAGCTCAAGGCGCTGATCCGCGCCTATGTCCGGCTGGTGCGGCTCGAGCCCGGGCGTCTTGAAATCAATCTGCCGGAAGAAGCCCCGAAGTCACTGGTCGGAGACCTGCAGCGCCGGCTTGAGGAATGGACCGAAATCCGCTGGATGGTCATCCTGAGCCGCGAGCCCGGCCAGCCGACGCTGACGGAAAGCGAGGCATCGACCCGCGCAGCGCAATTTCTCGACGCTCGCCAGGATCCTGACGTTGCAGCCATTCTCGCCCGTTTCCCCGGCGCAAAGATCACCGATGTACGCATCCGTGCAGCCTCTGCCGAGGATGAAACGCCAAGCCTGCCGGCAGCGGCAGAATCCGCCGAGGGCGATATCCTGCCCGGCGACGATATCGAATTCTGACATATTCCGAGAAGGGAGTTTTCGACATGCGCGACATCATGGGCATGATGGGCAAGGTCAAGGAAATGCAGGCCAAGATGGAGAAGATGCAGGCGGATATCGCCGCGCTCGAAGTCGAGGGCAAGTCCGGCGGTGGGCTGGTCACCGTCACGATGACCGGCAAGGGCGACCTGCGCGGCCTCAAGATCGATCCGTCGCTGTTCAAGGAAGACGACGTCGAGATCCTGGAGGACCTCATCGTTGCCGCCCATAAGGACGCCAAGGACAAGGCCGAAGCCGTAATGGCCGAGAAGACCAAGGAAATGACCGCCGGCCTGCCGATCCCACCCGGCATGAAGCTGCCGTTCTGAGGCTGACCGAAGCCGCGTGACGAAGCCCCGCGCTTCGATTGCCTGAACAGGTGAACCGAAGACCGGGCGTGCAGGGAAGGCAAGTCCTCCTCCGTTCGCCCGGATCCGGATCGCCTTCACCTCTCCAGCATGGCCCTGAATCGGTGGGCGAGCGGCGCCTCGAGCAGCCGCTTCCGCGTCGCGTCATCCGGTCGATTGGCGATGGCGAACATCAGGTCCGGCAGGAGAACGCGCGGACCATCGCGGGGCCAGAACGTTACGGGTTCACCCGCCTCCAGCATGCCACCGGCGATCACACGGCAATAGATACCCGGTCGCAAGGCTGCGGTATAACGGCGGACGAATTTCGGGTCGCCCATCTTCGCTGCAAAGGTGGCACAGGGAATGCGCGGGGCGGTTACCTCCAGCACTATGTCACCGGCGTAAAAGCGATCGCCTACGGCAATCTCGCTGTTGTCGAGGTGATCGATCACCAGGTTCTCGCCGAAGGTTCCCGCCGGCAAGGGGCGTCCCAGCTCTTTCGCCCACCAGTCGAGCGTCAGTGATCCCTCGATATAGACGGCCTGGTCGACGCCTCCATGATGGCGGCGATTGCAGATGCGGTCGCCGACGATGCCTTCCGCATCCACCATCACGGGGCCGCCGACAGGCGCCTTGTTGATGCCGCTCTTGTACCTCAATCCGGCGAGCGTTTCCGCAGTCCCGCGGCAGACGGCAAGGACTTTCATCCACATGGGTCCTTTCGACGATTCCGTTGACAAAGGTTATGGGATAGAAACGCAGCATGGCAAAGCGAGTCACAGGTCCCGAAATCGAAAAACTTATCCAGCTTCTGGCGAAGGTGCCGGGGCTTGGCCCCCGCTCGGCCAGGCGAGCGGCACTCCACCTGATCAAGAAGAAGGATCAGCTGATGGGGCCGCTGGCGCATGCTATCGGCGATGCCTACGACAAGGTGAAGATCTGCTCCCATTGCGGAAATGTCGACACCAGCGATCCCTGCACGGTCTGCACCGACGACCGGCGCGATCAGTCGGTCATCATCGTCGTCGAGGACGTTTCCGATCTATGGGCGCTGGAACGGGCAGGCGCGATGAATGCGGCCTATCACGTTCTCGGCGGAACGCTCTCGCCGCTCGATGGCGTCGGCCCTGACGATCTCAACATCAAGGGGCTGATCGACCGCGTGGCGAAAGGCGGCATCCGCGAGGTGATCATCGCAGTGAACGCCACCGTCGAAGGGCAAACCACGGCCCACTACATCACCGACCACCTGTCGGGGCTCGACGTGAAGATTACCCGGCTCGCCCATGGCGTTCCGGTCGGCGGCGAACTCGACTATCTCGACGAGGGCACGCTTTCGGCGGCGCTCCGTGCCAGAACGGCAATCTGAGACTTTCAAGGGAGAACCGTAGATGGGCGAAAGCACCCCCCTCTGCCCTGCCGGGCATCTCCCCCTCAAGGGGGGAGATGGACAAGCGGAACACTCGCGGCAATCTCCAGCAGTAGCGCAAGTTGGAAAAATCGGCCTTCGGCGGGTCTCTCGCCTCGCCCGCCTCACCATCATGGCGCTTGCCGTCGCCTTCGCCGCGCCAGCCGCTCACGCCGCGCCGTCCAAGGCCGAGGTGGAGAAGCTCTTCCGCACATGGCTTACGAACGACCTATGGCCCGAGGCGCAGAAGGCGGGCATATCCCGCCAGCTGTTCGACCAGGCGACCGGGGGGATTTCGCTCAAATGGGATCTTCCCGATCTCGTGCCGCCCGGCACCGCGCCGCCGAAGGAACAGAAACAGAGCCAGGCGGAATTTTCCTCGCCCGGCGCTTACTTCTCCGAAAAGCGCCTTCAGGGGCTCGCCGGCACCGGCCGCGGCCTTGCGGAACGCCATGCCGCGACGCTTCGCAAGGTGGAGGCCGCCTATGGCGTACCCGGTTCTATCATCGTCGCGATCTGGGGCCGGGAATCGGGCTTCGGCAGCGCCAAACTTCCCTATTCGGCCATCGACGTGCTGGCGACCAAGGCCTTCATGTCGACCCGCAAGGATCTTTTCCGTCGCGAACTGATTTCCGCACTGCATATTGTCGAGGGCGGCGATATCGCGGCTTCGAAGATGATGGGATCATGGGCCGGGGCGCTCGGCCAGCCACAGTTCATGCCGACGAGCTATCTCAAATATGCCGTAGACTTCGATGGCGACGGCCATCGCGATATCTGGAACTCCGTGCCGGACAGTCTGGCGTCGATTGCCAACTACCTGAAGAAGAGCGGCTGGCAGGCCGGGCGCAGCTGGGGCTACGAGGTCTCGATACCCGACGGCGTCACCTGCGCGCAGGAGGGGCCGGACCGGGCAAAGCCACTTTCCGACTGGTCCTCGCAAGGAATCACGCGCATCTCCGGCAAGGGCTTTCCGAAGGCCGAGCTTTCCGCCCCGACCATGATGCTGGTGCCGGTGGGAACCCACGGGCCGGAATTTCTGGTGAGCCCAAACTTCTACGTGCTCAAGGAATACAACAATTCCGACCTCTACGCGCTTTTCATCGGCAATCTCGCCGACCGGATCGCCTATGGCGGAGGCGCATTTAAGGCACCGTTCGGGGATGTCGGCAAGATGCTGCGTTCCGATGTTCTGGCCATGCAGCAGGCGCTTGTCGCCAAGGGCTACGACGTCGGCACCGTCGATGGCCTTCCGGGCTTCAAGACCCGGCGCTCTCTCGGCGAATGGCAGGCCAAGGCCGGCATGGCGCCGACCTGCTTCCCCGATGCCTCGCTGAAGTCGAAACTGCGCTGAGCGAACGCCCTCAGTGCGGTTCGATATGGGCCTGATGGAAGACGTCGTCTGCCGGCGGGATCGCCTGCCGTTCGATCATCCGGTGGACCCTGGGTTTCGTCTCGCCTCGATGGAGCGCCAGTAGCCGGTCACTGTTTTCCGCATCCGCCTTCGTGCGCCGCTGGTTGTGGCGCACGTAATCGACCCAGGTCGGGGTGTGATAGGTCTCGGTCCAGATGTCGGGATTTTCGAGATCGCGCATCAGCGCCCAGTTGCGGGCGCCGTCGCGAATGCGGATGCGCCGCCGTTCCACCATCAGACTCAGGAATTCACGCAGGTCCGTATCGTGGATCTCATAGTCGATATTGATGACGATCGGGCCACTCCGGGGGCGGATGTCGAGGCTGAGCGGCGGCTCGTTGAAACGGTTCAGCGGATCGAGATCGAGCGAGGCGAAAGCGGGCATCGGCAACCACAGGCCAATTGCGACGCCGGCGATCATCACGATACTGGAGGCGAACAGGGCGGTGGAAATGCCCTGCCCTTCCGCCATCAGACCCCAGATCCAGCTGCCCGTCGCCATGCCGCCGAAGGTCGCGGTCTGGTAGAGAGACAGGGCCCGGCCAACCACCCAGCGCGGCGTCGAAAGTTGCACGACGGTATTGAAGAGCGAGAGCGCCAGCACCCAGCACGCGCCGGCAAGCAGCAGCGCAAGTCCGGTCAGCAGCGCGGAACCGCTGGCGCCGATGATGGCGGCACTCAGGGCGAAGCCCGCGAAGGCACAGCGAACGATATCCTCGCTCGACAGTATCTCGCGCAGCCGGGCGCTGGAAAAGGCCCCGCCGATGGCGCCCGCCCCGAACGCCCCGAGCAACAGGCCGTAGGTCAACGGACCGCCGGCCACGAGATCGCGGGCTACGATCGGCAGCAGCGCCAGGATGGCGACCGCCGTGAAGCCGAAGATGAAGCCGCGAAAAAGCACCTTGCCGAGATTTGGCGACATCGCCACGTAGCGAAGACCTGCCGCGATTGCGCGCCCCAGTTCCTCGCGCGGAAGCGTGGACTTCGGAATGTCGGGACGCCAGCGGAGGAGCACGAAGATCAGGGCGAAGTAGCTCATCGTATTGGCGGCGAAGGCCGCGGCCGCACCGGCGGCGGCCACGATGATGCCGCCAATGGCCGGGCCGACGCTGCGGGTGATGTTGAAGCCCATACTGTTCAGCGCAACCGCGCCTGGCAGATCGCTCCTCGGCACCATGTCGCCAACGGAGGCCTGCCAGGAGGGATTGTTGAGCGCGGTGCCGGCACCGATCAGGAAGGTGAAGGCAAGCAGCAGCCAGGGCGTGATGAGGCCCATATAGGCGAAGGCGGCGAGCCCCGCGGACACAACGAACATGAAGATCTGGGCCGTCAGCATCACCCGGCGGCGATCGTAATTGTCGGCGATGGCCCCCGATACGAGCGAGAACAGCATGATCGGCAGGGTGGTCGAGGCCTGCACGAGCGCTACCATGTTTTCCGAACTGGAGATCGATGCCATCATCCATGCAGCGCCGACGCCCTGGACCAGGCCACCGAAATTGGAGGCTATGCTGGCGAGCCAGACATTGCGGTAGATCGGGTGCGACAGCGGGGACAGGAAGGATCTGCGCTCGGGCACGAAGGGAACCTCTTTCGGGCGGGCAACGGACGGCTGCCCGGGGGACGTGAATTCCGGAAACCTGCGGGATCGCGCCGGCCAAAAGGCAAACGAAGCAGGTAACGGTTTGTAGCCTTTGACGGCAAAAGCTTGCAATCCCGCCAGAGCGGGGGTATATAGCGCTCAAGTTCTTGATCGACAGATGAAGAGTGGGACCGCAAGGACCCGCTCTTTTTTGTTGGCGATCGGTACCATCCAGGAGTGAGACGATTGTCCGAAAGCATGCCGACGCCGCAGGACGGCGAAGCGCGTATCATCACCGAAACCGGGCTTGACCGGCGTATTGCAGAGATCATCGAGCCTGTACTCGTCGCCATGGGCTTCAAGCTCGTGCGCGTCAGGCTGATGAACCAGAACGGCCTGACGCTGCAGGTCATGGCCGAGAAGAACGACGGAACCATGACCGTCGAGGATTGCGAAGAGGTCTCCATGGCAATTTCGCCGGCCCTCGACGTCGAAGATCCGGTTGACAAGGCCTATCATCTTGAGGTGTCCTCTCCGGGTATCGACCGCCCGATGGTGCGCAAGTCGGACTTCGAGCGCTGGATCGGCCATCTGCTGAAGTGCGAAACCTCGATCCTGATCGACAATCGCAAGCGTTTTCGCGGCAAGATCACGGAAGTCAGCGCGGAAGGCTTCACAATCGAACGCGATCAGGTCGCCTATGGCGAACAGCCGCTGGTGACCGTGCCGTTCAACGCACTGGCGGAAGCCAAGCTGATCCTGACCGACGATCTGATCCGCGATGCGCTGAGGGCCGACAAGCTGGCCAAGGCGGAAGCCGCCAACCAGAACGAAAACGAAGAAGACAACGACGCTTAAACGTTTGACCAACCGCCGCGAGGGCAGGCGCCCCGGCAGGAAGACGGAGACCTAAGACAATGGCAGTCAGTGCAAACCGGCTCGAGCTCTTGCAGATCGCTGATGCGGTCGCCCGCGAGAAGGTCATCGACCGTGAAATCGTTCTCGCCGCAATGGCCGATGCGATCCAGAAGGCTGCCCGCTCGCGTTACGGCACCGAGACCAACATCCGCGCCGACATCAATTCCAAGACCGGCGAAATCCGTCTCCAGCGTCTTCTCGAAGTGGTCGAGAAGGTCGAGGACTATTCGACCCAGATCGCGCTTGAACTGGCACGCGACCGCAATGTCGACGCCAAGCTCGGCGACTTCATCGCCGATCCGCTGCCGCCGATGGATTTCGGCCGCATCGCCGCACAGTCGGCCAAGCAGGTCATCGTGCAGAAGGTGCGCGAAGCCGAGCGCGACCGTCAGTTCGACGAATTCAAGGATCGCGTCGGCGAAATCGTCAACGGCACCGTCAAGCGCGTGGAATACGGCAACGTGATCGTCGATCTCGGCCGCGGCGAAGGCATCATCCGCCGCGACGAAATGATTCCGCGCGAAGCCTTCCGTTACGGCGACCGCGTCCGCGCCTATGTCTACGACGTGCGTCGCGAACAGCGCGGCCCGCAGATCTTCCTGTCGCGTACCCATCCGCAGTTCATGGTGAAGCTCTTCACCATGGAGGTTCCGGAAATCTACGACGGCGTCATCCAGATCAAGTCGGTTGCCCGCGATCCGGGCTCGCGCGCCAAGATCGCCGTCATTTCGAACGATAGCTCGATCGATCCGGTCGGCGCCTGCGTCGGTATGCGCGGCTCCCGCGTCCAGGCCGTCGTCGGCGAGCTTCAGGGCGAAAAGATCGACATCATCCCGTGGAGCCAGGATCCGGCTTCGTTCATCGTCAACGCCCTGCAGCCGGCAGAAGTCGCCAAGGTCGTTCTCGACGAGGACGCGGAACGCATCGAAGTCGTGGTTCCCGACGAGCAGCTTTCGCTCGCCATCGGCCGCCGCGGCCAGAACGTCCGTCTCGCCTCGCAGCTGACCGGCTGGGACATCGACATCATGACGGAGCAGGAAGAATCCGAGCGTCGTCAGAAGGAATTCAACGAGCGCACCAACCTGTTCATGGACGCTCTCGACGTCGATGAAATGGTCGGTCAGGTACTTGCTTCGGAAGGCTTCGCCCAGGTCGAGGAAGTCGCCTATGTCGATCTCGACGAAATCGCCTCGATCGACGGCTTCGACGAGGACACCGCACAGGAAATCCAGACGCGCGCACGCGAATATCTCGACAAGATCGAGGCCGAAATGGACGCCAAGCGCAAGGAACTCGGTGTTTCCGACGACCTGCGCCAGATCGACGGCATGACCTCGCAGATGATGGTCGCGCTCGGCGAAGACGGCATCAAGACCATCGAGGACTTTGCCGGTTGCGCCGCTGACGATCTCGTCGGCTGGAGCGAACGCAAGGACGGCGAGACGAAAAAGTTCGAGGGCCTGTTCTCCAAGTTCGACGTTTCACGCACCGAAGCCGAAAACATGGTCGTCCAGGCGCGCCTTGCCGCTGGCTGGATCACCGAGGAAGACCTCGCCACGGAAGCTTCAGAAGAGGAAGCCGTCGAAGACGCGGAACAGGGCGAATGACGAATGCCGGCGCGCCGGACGATCTGCCTGAGGAAGACGATTTCGAAGGCTTCGACGTGAACGGCCGCATGTGCATCGTGACGCGGCAGAGCGGGTCTCCCGACACGCTCATCCGTTTCGTCAGGGCTCCGGACGGCACGATCGTTCCGGACCTGAAGCGTCAGCTGCCGGGACGCGGCTGCTGGGTGAGCGCAAGCCGCGAGGCAATCGACAAGGCGGTGGCGAAGAAGCTTTTCGCCCGCGCCCTCAAGGCGGACGTCAAGGCGGACGCTGCGCTCGGCGAAACGGTCGACCGGCTGCTTGTGTCGCAGCTTGCCGGGATGATGAACCTGGCCCGCAAGGCCGGCCAGTTCATCACCGGCTCGGCGAAGGTAGAGCTTGCTGTTCGCAGCGGTGAAGCGCTGGCAGTGTTCCATTCAGGGGATGCCGCCGCCGACGGTGTGAGAAAAATCGACCAGGCCCGGAAGGCCTGGCATCTCGGAATGGGGACGGAAGCGGAGATTCCCGCCTTTCATCTGCTTTCCGGGGCGGAATTGGAAGAACTGATGGGCCAGAATGCGTTTATCCATGCCGCGGCGCTTGCAGGGCAGGCGGGTGAGGGTGTAGTGAAGCGCGCAAACCTGCTTGAACAGTACCGCACAGGCGGCCTGTCCCAGAAAAAGGATGTCGTTGACATGCCGAAGCAATGACGCGGTCACCGGCTTCAGCCGGACGCTTTATCGGAATATACGAATTGAACGACAAGGTCTGATGCTCCGCATCCGTCCTTGTGCAAGGAACGGAACGGAATGACCGACAACAAAGACGACAACACACTCAGCGTATCGGGTAAGAAAACCCTCACCCTGAAACCCTCAGGCGTGACTCAGGGTACCGTGCGCCAGGACATGGGTCGCGGTCGAACCAAGGCCGTCGTGGTCGAGACGCGCAAGCGCCGCCCGACCCGTCCTGAAGACGAGAAGGTGGTGACCCCGGTCGCCGCGCCAGCACCGGTTCGCGCACCCGAGCCTGCGCCGGCACCCGTCGCCCAGGCTCCGCGTCCGGCTCCGGCCCCACAGCAGACCCGTGTGCACCAGCCCACTCCCAGCCATCATCAGCCGCAGCGCCCGCAACAGCAGCAGCCGTCCCGGCCTCAGCAGCCTTCGCGCGCTCCCGAACGTCCGCGCGGCAACGTGCTTCACGACCTGTCCGCCGGTGAGATGGAAGCTCGCCGCCGTGCGCTGATGGAAGCGCAGGCACGCGAAGTCGAGGAAGCCAAGCAGCGCGCTGCCGATGAAGCCCGTCGCAAGGTGGAAGAAGAAGCTCGCCTCAAGGCAGAAGCCGAAGAAGCTGCCCGTCGCGCTGCAGAGCCCAAACCGGTCGAACCGGCTCCCGAGCCGGTGGCCGCCGCAGAGCCCGTTGCAGTCGCCAGCGCGCAACCGGTAGCGGCAGCGCCCGTTGCTCGTGCAGCAGCAGCACCTGCACGGCCCGCACCTTCGACGACGCCGGGTCAGCCCCCCTTCGTCCGCGGTCGCAAGGGCGCAGACGAAGATGACGATCGCGGCAGCGCGCGCGCTGTGCCCGGCCGTGGCAAGATTGCCGCCCCGGCTCCCGCAAAGGTTCCGGCCCGTCCAAAGGGCGAGGAAGACCGTCGCCGCGGCAAGCTGACGGTCACCACCGTGAGCGAAGATGACGAGGGCGGCGCACGCGGCCGTTCGATGGCTGCCATGCGTCGTCGCCAGGAAAAATTCCGGCGCAGCCAGATACAGGAGACCCGCGAAAAGGTTATGCGCGAAGTCATCCTGCCGGAGACCATCACCATTCAGGAACTGTCGCAGCGCATGGCCGAACGTGCCGTCGATGTCATCAAGTACCTGATGAAGGAAGGCCAGATGATGAAGCCGGGCGACGTCATCGACGCCGACCTTGCAGAGCTCATCGCCGGCGAATTCGGCCACACCGTGAAGCGCGTCTCTGAATCCGACGTCGAGGAAGGCATCTTCAACGTTGCCGACGAGGAAGGCGAAATGCTGCCGCGTCCGCCGGTCGTGACCATCATGGGCCATGTCGACCACGGCAAGACCTCGCTGCTCGATGCTATCCGCCACGCCAATGTCGTGGCCGGTGAAGCCGGCGGCATCACCCAGCATATCGGCGCCTATCAGGTCGAGCAGAACGGTCAGAAGATCACCTTCATCGACACGCCCGGCCACGCCGCCTTCACGGCAATGCGTGCCCGTGGTGCCCAGGCGACCGACATCGCCATCCTCGTGGTTGCGGCCGACGACAGCGTCATGCCGCAGACGATCGAATCGATCAATCACGCGAAGGCAGCCGGCGTTCCGATCATCGTGGCGATCAACAAGATCGACAAGCCGACAGCAAATGCGCAGAAGGTCCGTACGGAACTGTTGCAGCACGAAGTCTTCGTCGAATCCATGGGCGGTGAAGTTCTCGACGTCGAGGTTTCGGCGAAGAACGGCACCAACCTCGACAAGCTGCTGGAAGCGATCCTGCTGCAGGCAGAAATCCTCGACCTGAAGGCCAATCCGAACCGGACGGCCGAGGGCACGGTCATCGAAGCCCAGCTCGACCGTGGTCGCGGCTCCGTCGCCACGGTACTGGTTCAGAAGGGCACGCTTCGTCCGGGTCAGATCATCGTCGCCGGCGACCAGTGGGGCCGCGTTCGCGCCCTCGTCAACGACAAGGGCGACCACGTCAAGGAAGCTGGTCCGGCCATGCCTGTCGAGGTGCTCGGTCTTTCCGGCACGCCGGCCGCCGGCGACCGGTTCGCCGTCGTCGAAAACGAAAGCCGCGCCCGCGAGATTTCCGAATATCGCCAGCGGCTTGCACGCGACAAGGCAGCGGCTCGCCAGTCCGGTTCGCGTGGTTCGCTCGAGCAGATGATGACCCAGATGCAGGCTTCGGGCCTGAAGGAATTCCCGCTGGTCATCAAGGGCGACGTGCAGGGCTCGATCGAAGCCATTATCGGCGCGCTCGAGAAGCTCGGCACCGACGAAGTGCGTGCCCGTATCGTCCATTCGGGTGCAGGCGGCATCACCGAGTCGGATATCTCGCTCGCCGAGGCATCCGATGCAGCGATCATCGGCTTCAACGTCCGCGCCAATGCGCAGGCACGTTCGTTCGCCGAGCGCTCCGGCATCGAAATCCGCTACTACAACATCATCTACGATCTGGTGGATGATGTTAAGGCAGCGATGTCGGGCCTTCTGTCGCCGGAACGTCGAGAGACCTTCCTCGGCAATGCCGAAATCCTCGAGGTGTTCAACATCACCAAGGTCGGCAAGGTCGCGGGTTGCCGCGTCG
>QFQX01000106.1 GCA_003248775.1 Shinella sp.
CGACATGCTCGACGGTGCCAAGCATGCCGTTTTTCACGCCAAGGTCGCGGCTGTTTTCGAGGAATACGATCCGGTCACCAGGGGCGAAGTCGCGGTTTCCGTCATTGGTCTGAAACGTCAGCGCGCCGGCCTCTTCACCCCGGGCCAGTTCGCCGCGCTCGTGAAGCTCGGAACGGATAGCGGCATTGAGTGCCCGCACATCGGCGCGGCGATGCGCCATCGCAACCCGGGTGCCATCCGGACGCTTGCCACGGTCGGCAAGATAATCCCGCACGATCTCAGCCCGTGCTTCGTCCTGGCTCGCGGCAAAGTGAATGTCACCATGATCCTGATATGCGGCCAGCCCCTCGGCCGTCTTGTGGGTCGCGAAGGCAACCGATGCCTCCCGCTGCCAATCTTGGCGCTGACGGCGAATGTCGGAAAGCTCGGCATGGCCGATCTGTTCGGCAATCGCCCTGAAGGGTGCACCGGCTCCGATCGCCTGTAGTTGCTCATGGTCCCCAACCAGAACGATCTTCGCGCCACGCTGCTCGGTCTCTCCGATGAAGCTAGCGAGCTGCCGGCTTCCGACCATGCCGGCCTCGTCGATCACGAATACATCGCCACGGCCGATCGTTCCCCTATCATTCTCCCAACCGCGGGACCATGACGCCAGGGTGCGGCTCTGGATACCGGAACTTTCCTCCAGTCCTTCCGCTGCCTTCCCCGACAAGGCTGCGCCGTGGACCTGATAGCCCTGCGCCTCCCACGCCTCACGCGCCGCGGCAAGCATGGTGGACTTGCCAGCGCCAGCGAATCCGACCACGGCGGCGATACGTCCCGGTCCGGTAATATGCTCAATCGCGTGACGCTGCTCGTCCGACAACCCTGCTGACGGATCACCCGCGCTTTTCCGGATCGCCGCATTCTGCCGCTCCATCGCCCGACCGACATACCGCCGATCGACACCATGGTTCTGCGCTTGGTGCAGCCGCTGCGCCGATCGCGCCATGGCAAATTCAAGATCGACCATTTCCCGCGTCGAATAACGCGCCTTCGAAACCTCGCCCGTCTCCTGATCGACGCGCTCGGCCTGAAGCTCCACCAGCGCCGGCGAGGCCATCACCGACCCAAACGCATTCTGGAACGTCTGCGCATCGTCATTGATGTAGCGATGCAAGGTCTTCGCAATGTCGTGCCGATCGAACACGCTTTTCTCATTGCTGATGAGGGTCAGAACCTGTTCCGGCTTCTCCCGGATCAGTTCGCCATTGCGCTGGGCGGCATCCTCGTCCAGACGCGCACGATCAACTGCCATGCCCTGCCGTTGCATTTGCGTTGCATGGACACCGACATGCTCGGTCGGTGAAAGCTCAAGACCGCGCTCCGCGTGGCTTCGATGGTCGATGCGAATATCCAGCCCTTCGCGCTGAAGCTGGCTGTTGGCGATGCTCTCCCATGACTGCCTGATACCGCGCAGCTGCATGTCGGTCGTCGCCATGCCATTCGACAACAGCCGCGCATTCTTATGCTCAAGGTAGGTCTTTTTGCCCAGCCCCCGTTCGCCAACCTGCCGCGTCGTCATCATCACATGCGCGTGGTAATTCCGGATGTCGCCCTGCTCGTGCGGCTCATGGATCGCAAAATCCACTGCCGCACCATAGCGGTTCGCTAAATCTTGAGCGAAAGTTCGCGCTGTCTCCAATCGCCCATCGGCCGACAGCTCATGCGGAAGCGCAATCTCGAATTCCCGGGCGACACGAGCATCTTTCCGATTTTCGGCAAACTCGGCTGCATTCCACAAAGCCGAGCGATCAAGAGCCCAATCGGCCGAAACACCTTCAGGAAGCACGATCTCGCAATGCTCCACACCCCCTTTGCGAGTGAAGTCATGCACAAGGCCATCGCGCTCATTGGTCAGGCGAACCGCGCACCGATAAGCCGCCGATGCAACGGCACTGCGGCCGGATGAACGCGAAATTGGCTTTGCGCTGAGATGATAAATTGCCAAACGGTATTCTCCGAACCTCAAAAAGGATATCAAGTACTGACTTGCGCCGCAAGTCGTAAGTGCGCCCTTGTAACCTCTATCGCTCCGCTCTATCGGCCACGGTGTGGCGCTTGATGGCGCGATAGTTTGAAAAAGAAGACGGGCTATTTGGCAGAATCGTTCAGGCGAGTCCCGGCAGCTGTCGCAATCATCAGCACGTAATGTATTGCCAACTTATCATGTTTGTTTAGGGTAAGGACGGACATGGAGAACGGAGGGAAAGCATGGCGAATGACACGACTTCAACGCTTGCTCTACTGATCGACGGTGACAACGCCTCTCCGAAGATCGTCACCGGCTTGCTTGCCGAAATCGCCAACTACGGCGTGGCCAGCGTCAAGCGCATTTACGGCGACTGGACAGGCCCTAACCTCAAAGGCTGGAAAGAGTGCCTGCTGGAGCACTCTATTCAGCCGGTTCAGCAGTTCGCCTATACCACAGGCAAGAATGCGACCGACGGTGCGATGATCATCGACGCCATGGACCTGCTCTATACCGGGCGTTTCTCCGGCTTCTGCATCGTATCAAGCGACAGCGACTTTGCCAGACTGGCGGCGCGTCTGCGGGAACAGGGCGTGACCGTCTATGGCTTTGGCGAACGCAAGACGCCGCGTCCGTTCATCACGGCTTGCGACAAATTCGTTTATTTCGACGTGCTGAATGCTGCAACACCGGAGCAGGAAGCGCCGCCTATTGCGGTAGAGCGGAAAGCTCGCCAGCCAGTCGTGACGGCAGAGATTGCGCCGCCAGTCGCCAAACCTGGACCGGCAAAGCCGACGCTTGATAAGGTTGCTCTTGAAATGCTCGCCAAGGCCGTGACCGCTTCCGCCGAGGAAGACGGGCGGGCAAATCTCGCGCGTGTCGGCGGGCATCTCGCGAAACAGGCGCCGGATTTCGACGCCCGCAATTATGGCTTCGCACGGCTCTCCGAACTGGTCGAGGCCTCCGGACTGGTGGACATCGAGCGCACCGGCGATCATCCCAAGATCATCATGGTCAAACTGAAGACTGCTCCCCCAACCGAGTAATCCGACACCCTGGAATTTGCCATGACCAATGATCTCGATCGCGTCTCGACTGACCTGGTGAAGTCGCTCGGCCATGACGAGCTGGCCGACCTCGGCGCGACCATCGGCGACATCGCGCTGGATAGCGTGATCACGTCCGGCGCGTTGGATGGGGTGCCCGTGGTGGGAACCCTGGTAAACATCGCCCGCAGCGGAGCTGCGATCCGCGATCTCATGTTCCAGCGCAAGGTGATCGCCTTCCTCACCAGCTTTGCGAACGAAAGCGACCCGGCGTCCAGAAAGGAATTCGTCCGGAAGATCGAAGAGCAGGACGATGGGCAGCGCTTTGGCGAAATCATCCTCCTGCTTCTTGAGCGCATGGATGATCTCTCCAAGCCGGCGATCGTCGGAAGA
>QFQX01000107.1 GCA_003248775.1 Shinella sp.
CACGCCCTAGGGGAGTCGAACCCCTCTTCCCAGAATGAAAATCTGGTGTCCTAACCGATAGACGAAGGGCGCGTGCGCTCCGTGGAGGCCCTTATAGTCAGGTCGTTTTATTCCCGCAAGCGGCAATTTTCGTTTTCTTGCAAAAAAATGACAGCTGCCGTCAGGCTGTGGAAAATAAGCCGATAAATGAATGAAACCAGCATGTTGATGAACATGCTGGTTTTCGATGTCCGGCGTATGCCCTGAAAATCGGCGCTTTAACGGGTCTCGGTCGAGGCGTTTTGATCGGCCTTGTTCTTCTTGCCGCCGGAGAGGATTTCGGAGAGGGAGGGGAGCCATTTCCGCTTCTTCTGAGGTGCCTCCACCGAAGCGACCTCCGGCTCTTTTGCAGTTGCAGGAACCGTGTCGTCAGACTTCTGTGCCTCTTCTTCGGCAAGGGAGACCGGTTCGGCCGCATCATATTTCGCTGGAGCTGCCGGTTCCGAGTAGTCGGGCATGACAGCGGTTTCTCGCGTCGGTTCGATCGGCTCCGGTAGGTCGGCGCTGAAGAGGCTCTTGTTCATCGGACTGACGGCTCGCGCCGGTAGATCGGCGGGAACGATACTGGAGGACGAGTTGCCATTCGCTGCAAGGGATGCCGTTTGAGTTCCTGCTGACAAATCTTCCGATTCCGGCATGGTGGCCTGTGCCGGTGCCGAGAATATGCTGCTTCGGCCCGCTGATACAGTGGTCGGCTGCATGGTCAGTTCGCCAAGATTGGCGGGTGCTGCAACCTGCTGGACCGGATCTGGGGCGGCAGGCGCGCTGGCGCGCGTCGCAGCCGGAGCCTTCTTGTTGGGAACGCTGACGACGAGCGGATCGGTGTAGGCGGAAGCGGAGGCGGGCAGGGCACCCTTGTTCTTGTTAGGAACCAAGGCGGGCGTATCGGGTGCGGTGTCGCCGACTTCCATGGTCTCGACCAGTTGATTGGTCTGGCATCCTGACAGCGCCAGCAGGCTGGCGCCAACAAGCAGCGAGTGGATAGCGGGATTAGCCCGGACGAAGCGAGATGCCATGCGCAGATACCTCTTGATCGGCTCAGGCAGCACGGACAGCGGTTTTCCGGCTGTCCGTCTCACTGCGGGTCCGAGTGCGGGGCGTCGGATACGACGACCATTCAAGGCGTCACACTATAAGGATTAGCTTGCGCGAAGCGGGTGCAGGCTTGCCAGCAATCTTACCAGGCGCCGGTATTCGGCATGGAGAGCCAGGGCTCTGCCCCGGGCAGGCTTTCGCCCTTTTGCAGGATCTCGATGGAGATGCCGTCGGGAGAGCGAACGAAAGCCATGTGGCCGTCGCGGGGAGGGCGGTTGATGGTCACGCCGCGATCCATCAGCTTCTGGCAGATGGCGTAGATATCATCGACCTCATAGGCGAGGTGACCGAAATTCCGTCCTCCGGTATAATCCTCGGGATCCCAGTTATAGGTCAGCTCGAGACAGGGAGCCGAGTTGTGCCGGGCAGCGTCGATATCGTCGCGTGCCGCGAGGAAGACGAGTGTGAAGCGGCCCTTCTCGTTTTCCATTCGGCGGATCTCGGTGAGTCCGAAAACGTTACAGTAAAAATCGAGAGACGCGTCGAGATCTTTGACGCGAACCATGGTGTGAAGATAACGCATGAAGGTTCTCCATATGACTGTAGGGATATGGAACAGGCGACAGCTTCGAGCAAGCCTCATAGCCCAAAAAGCATCTGGGAATATCTGAATCTAGGACTTGCGCTGATCCATTGCGAAAATGTTAATCTGTGCATCAAGAATCGATTAACTTTACCGTGTGACGCGTTTTCGAGGGGCTTGGGAGATGGCGGACAGGATTTTACCGAAAGGGCTCTCTGGTTTCGAGGAACTGTCCGGCGAAGCCGTTGACCTGATCGAGATTACCGGCGTCGTGAAATGGTTCGACGTGGCCAAGGGATTCGGGTTCATCATACCGGACAACGGTATGCAGGATGTACTTCTGCATGTGACCTGCTTGCGCCGTGACGGCTATCAGACCATTCTGGAAGGCACCCGCATTGTTGCCCTGATCCAGAAGCGTGATCGCGGTTATCAGGCTTTCCGCATTCTCTCCATGGACCAGTCGACGGCCGTTCACCCTTCGCAGCTTCCGCCGGTGCGCACCCACGTGCAGGTTACGCCAACGAGCGGCCTTGAGCGCGTATTGGTCAAGTGGTTCAATCGCACCAAGGGTTTCGGCTTCCTGACGCGCGGTGAGGGAACGGAGGACATCTTCGTGCACATGGAAACCCTTCGTCGCTTCGGCCTCACCGAATTACGGCCCGGACAGACGGTGCTGGTCCGTTTCGGCAACGGCGACAAGGGACTGATGGCCGCCGAAATCCATCCCGATAATCCGGCGCCGGCTGCCCGTGCGCATTGAGGTCGCTTGAAAATGACAAAACTTGCAAAGAGCGCCCTTCTGGCGCTTTTTCTATTTCTGGTGCCGGCAGGTCTTCTTGCTGCTGATGGTGTCCGTTTTGACAGAAGCCAACTGCGCATCGACACGCCGGAGGGCGAGTCGCACGAGTTTCAGGTCGAGTTGGCCTTGAGCCCCGAGCAGCGCGAGCGTGGCCTGATGTATCGCGAAAAGCTGGGTGATAACGAAGGCATGATCTTTGACTTCGGCCTTGAGCGGGAAGTCATGATGTGGATGAAGAACACGCCGCTTTCGCTGGACATGCTGTTTATCGATGGCGCAGGACGCGTCCAGCGGGTGGCCAGTCGTGCGGTTCCCTATTCCGAATCAATCATTGCATCCGGCGGGCCGGCGCGCTTCGTACTGGAAATTAGGGGTGGTCGCGCCGCCGAGCTTGGAATTGCTCCCGGTGCCCAGGTCAGCATCGCGGCAACGGCGTCGCCGTCGAAATAACCGAGGCCGGGCACACGTATCATCATGCGGATACCGCTTTTTTAGTGTTGCGGCTCGATGGTGAACCGTGTATTGCGACTTTCATCACTGGAACGGAGTGTAGCGCAGTCTGGTAGCGCATCTGGTTTGGGACCAGAGGGTCGGGAGTTCGAATCTCTCCACTCCGACCATCGACCTCATTGATATCATTGAGGAAGTTGGCTTCATTTTGCGATCCGAAATTTGCCTTGTGAGCGCACTGTGGGTGCAGATAGGCGCCTGCGGGTGTGCTTATGCAGCTTGCGCATGATTTCATCCGTAGCCCGCATGGGTTGTTCCAGATAATCCGGATCGAACGTTTCATACCAATCTGTGGTCTTCGAACCTTCGTTCACGGTATGGCCGAGCCACTTAGATCGTTGCTCCTTCGATACAGAAAAGCTCGCCCGGCGCATGTTCGTCGCCATGAAATGTCGTAGCGTGTAGCAGGTCATTTCCGGCATATT
>QFQX01000012.1 GCA_003248775.1 Shinella sp.
CGACTTCCGCAACGAGAAGATCAACTACAAGGTCCGCGAGCATTCGGTGACCAAGGTTCCGGTCATCATCGTCTGCGGCAAGCGCGAGTCCGAGGAGCGTACGGTCAACATCCGTCGTCTCGGCTCCCAGGATCAGACCGCCATGACGCTTGACGAAGCGATCAAGGCCCTGTCGCTGGAAGCCACAGCACCTGACCTGAAGCGGAAGCTGGCGGGCAAGGCCTCCGCCTGATTGTGACCGTCTGACAGGGCCTGCGAACAGGTCCTGTCAGACATTTGTCACATCATTGTTATACGGCCTTTGGAAAATGTAACGCTGGTTGAGGGGAATACCTTGCGTTTCGATGAGCTTTCCTACGCCAATGAACGTGACCCGCGCCTGAAGCGCTGGTTCATCCGGTCGATCGAGGGGCTTTCCGGCCGTGATCGCTTTGCCCGTCTCTATGACATCTGGCGCACCGATATCGTCGGCAAGACCGACCGTGTTTTCGGCAAGATGCTCGATCTCATCGATGTGCACCTGAAGGTGCAGGGGCAATGGCCACCGGCCAATCTTCCTCAGGGACCGGTGGTCATCGTCGCGAACCATCCGTTCGGCATCGGAGATGGCATTGCCATTCTGGCGTTGGCCGAGGAACTCGGCCGTCCCTTCCGGGTGCTGATCAACAACGAGCTCCTGAAGGTGCCTGAAATGGCACCTTATTCGCTACCCGTTTCCTTTGAGGAGACCAAGGAAGCGATGGCGATCAACATGAAGACGCGCCACGAGGCGGTGCGGCTCCTGAAGGACGGGGTGACCGTCATCGTGTTTCCGGCCGGTGGCGTTGCGACCGCCCGCCGAGGTTTCGGTCGTGCGGAAGATCTTCCCTGGAAGATCTTCCCGGCCAAGCTCATCCAGGCCGCCGGAGCGAATGTGATCCCCGTTTATTTCGAGGGACAGAACGGCCGGCTTTTCCATCTGGCCAGCAAGCTGTCGCTGACCCTCAGGATTTCGCTTTTGATCCGGGAGTTCCGCCGCCTTTCGGGGTCGACCATATCGGCCCGTATCGGGGATCTGCTGAACTGGGAGGATCTGCGCGCCATTCCGGATCGCAAGGATATCCTTGCGCGGCTTTACGACGCCGTCTTCTCGATGGCGCCGGCGCATCGCCGTATGGTTTTGAAAAAGGCCGGTTGAGCTGAGAACGAGCGGCTTACTTCGTCAGAAGCAGCTCGACATCGACGTTCTGGCCGGCGCTGACGGTGAAGTCTTTCTGGTAGATCTTGTCCTTGTTGCGGGCAATCGCCGTGTACTCACCCTCGGCCAGCACCATGACCGGGAATGCGCTTACGCTTTCCGCCACGATGTCGCCCGAGGAGGCAAGGACCGACCATGCGGTATCGGCAATCGCTTCGCCACCTGCTTCAGAAACCAGCTTGAGATTGATCTGAGCCGCACGGTGCTGGATGGTCGCCTCGGTCAGCTTGCCGGCCTCGACCTTGATGTCAGCGCGCACCACGGCATTCACCGAACCGTATTCGGAAACGATGTGATAGGTCCCGGTGTTGAGGCGGACGATGGTATCCGGCTTCACGTCTTCAAGCACCAGCCCACGCTCGCCATCGGCCTGGATCTCGGCCGAATAGACGTCGAACTTCAGGTCCTTGGCAGGAATGCGCGTGTCGGGACCTGAAACCGCATTGAGCAGCACCCCCCCGGCATCCAGCACCAGCACCTGCTTTTCGACTTCGCCCTCGTTTGGTACCGACAGCTTTTTCGTGGCGCCCGCACGGCCGAAGGAAACGTTGACGAAATAATCGCCCGGTTCGAGCTGGAAGTCTGCCGAACCACCTTCGGCGCTTGCGAGCAGCGGAAGCTTGCCATCGCTGCCGGGAATCGGGCTGAATACCCTCCACGAGAGACCCTGCTGCATCGGATCGCCATCGCTGGTGAGCCTTGCTTCGAGCGCGACGTTCTTCGATGTCGACCGGGTCGGTGCCGTCTGGCTGAAATTGGGAGAAAACGCGTTCAGCTTTGGCATCTTGGTGGTGCCATTGAGCTGCTTGAACGACTGGAATGCATCTTCACCGCGCGCGGGTGTCATGGCAAACAATGTTGCCGCCACGACGAACAACAAGCGGGCAGCGCGGGAATGGCAGATCATGTATCGCACAATTGGTTGACTTCTACTCCAATGACAGCAACTTCAATCGCAATGCGATGGCAATTTCAAGACGTGCCCGCCATCGAGAAAGCCGGAAAGTGCCCCAGAATGAAAAATGATATGAAACTCACCGATTATCTCGCCGTTCGCCGCTCCATTCCCGCCTTCCAGATGAGCGAGCCGGGTCCGACGACCGCGGAGCTCGAACAGATTCTCACGCTTGCCGTCCGGGTGCCCGATCACGGCAAGATCGCCCCCTGGCGGTTTATCGTCTATCGCGGCGAGGAAAGAATACGCATTGGCGAGGAACTGCTCGCCATGGCGCTTCAGAAGAATCCGGACCTTTCCGAGGAGATGGTCAATGTCGAGCGCACCCGGTTTACCCGCGCGCCCGTCGTGATCGCGGTGGTCAGCACCGCCGGTCCGCATGCCAAGATCCCGGAATGGGAGCAGGTGATGTCCGCGGGCGCGGTTTGCCTCAATCTCCTGATGGCCGCCAATTCTGTCGGTTTCGTATCCAACTGGCTGACGGAATGGTTCGCCTATGATGAGCGGGCCTATCCGCTGCTCGGCATCAAGCCGGGTGAGAAGGTGGCTGGCTTTATCCATATCGGTTCGACGACCTTCCCGGCGACCGAGCGCCCGCGTCCGGCTCTCGCGGATGTGGTCACATGGGTGGGAGACGGAGACTGATGTTCTATGAGACGGAAATCAACCGCCATGGTCTCGCCCACGATCCCTTCAAGGCGATCGTCGCGCCGCGGCCGATCGGTTGGATCGGTACGCGCGGACGGGATGGCTCAGTCAATCTCTCTCCCTATTCCTTCTTCAATGCCGTGAGCGACCGGCCGAAGATCGTCATGTTTTCCTCCAGCGGCCGCAAGGACTCGTTGAAGAACGCCGAGGAAACCGGCGTCTTCACCGCGAGCTTCGCTGGTTTCGATCTGGTGGAAAAGCTGAACCTTTCTTCGGTCGTCGTTCCTTACGGTGTAAGTGAATTCGAGATTGCGGGTCTCACTGCCGCAGAAGGGCGCCTGGTTTCCGCTCCCTTCGTCGGCGAAGCCGTTGCGGCGCTCGAATGCCGCGTGACGGAGGTTCATACACTGAAGACGCTGGAGGGTGGCGCTTCGGACAGCCATGCCGTGTTCGGGCAGGTGGTCGGCATTCACATCAACGAAAGCGTCATCCGTAACGGCAGGTTCGACGTGGCGCTGGCGCGGCCGGTGGCGCGATTGGGCTACATGGACTTCGCCGAACAGGCGCCGGTCTTCGAAATGTTTCGCCCCGAGGCACCGAAAAAGCTTTAGCGGATTTCCTCCGGCGCTTCGGCATCGCTGTCGCGGGTCGCAAGGATTGCTGCGACCTGCACCGGTTCGGACGTAACGAGCGCCGCAAAGCCATCCTGCCTGGCACGGGCGCAAGCCTCGGCAAGAGCGTCGCCTGACAGCTCCGGCTCCAGCCAGCCGAAGGCGGGTACGCCGGCATTGGCTGCGGCCAGCAGTGTCATCTCCTGAGCGAGGCGGAGCGCTCGGGCCGCACTGCCGTTCTGCTCCAGTCCCTTGGGATTCCATCCCAGTCCCATGAGGCGCGGGGTCCGTCCCGCAAAGCTCTCCGCATTGAATAAGCCTGCCGGATTGTCTCCCATAACCGCAAGAATCGCGGTCTGGCCTACGGGAAGCTGCCGGATGGCCTCTTCCGCGGAAAGCAGCGTATCCAGCCGCTGGAGGTCCGCGCCGTTCCGAGTGTTGCCGAGCACGATTGCCTGTGGAAGCGATTCCATCAGTGTCGTGAGCTGCGCCGCGAGCACATCATTGCCCGGATTGTTGTCGAGATAGGCAAGGTGCGGGATGCCGCCCTGGCCTTCCTCGGAGTTGGGCTTAGGGGACTGGCCGCTGCCGTTCACGATGATTGCATCCACCGCATGGACCACGTCGCTGAACTCGAATGGGGAAGTGATCGCAAGCAGGATCCGCAATGAAGGTCCCTTGAGGATGTCGTTGGCGTCGTTGGCCAGATTGGCCTCCCGGTTAATGAACATGGTGAACTGAATATTAAACCTTTTGCCGTTACCGTGAAACCATAAGCCAAGTGATCTTACGCGGCTTCTCAAGGCTTGGTTGGGTTTTGCAGTGATCGTTGCGGCTTTTCTTCGTTGGGTAGAGACGGCAAAGGCTGGAGACAGGGCACGAGCGGCCAATGCGCTGGCGAGGGCCTATCTTCACTCCGACATGGCTGCCCAGGAACGGAAGGCCGCCCTTATGGCGATGACCTGTCTGCTCGATGATCCTTCTCCGCGTGTGCGTCTGGCCCTTGCCGAAGCCCTTGCAGAATCCGATTCTGCTCCTCGTGGTCTGATGGTCTCTCTCGCAGAGGACCAGCCGGAGATTGCTGCTGCAGCTATCCTGTGTTCCCCCGTACTGGGTGATATGGATCTCGTCGATCTTGCCGGTCGCGGCAATGCCGAGACGCGCGCCCTCATCGCCGCCCGGCCGTCGTTGTCGCGGGTCGTTGCTGCGGCGCTCGCCGAGATAGGCGATGCGGGCGAAGTCTGCGTATTGCTGGAAAATGAAAGCGCCGGTATTTCCCGGCTGACCCTGCGCCGGATTGCGGAACGCCACGGTGCCGATGACGAGGTGAGGGCGCTTCTGCTATCCCGCGATGATCTTCCCGCGACCGTGCGCCAGATCCTTGTCGGCTATGTCACCGAAGCACTGACCGGTTCGGATTTTGTGCTCGCCGCCATCGGTGCGCGCCGCATGGAGCGGCTTGCCCGGGAAGCTGGGGTTGCCGCATCCATTGTCATTGCCGGAACGGCTACGCCTGAAGAATTGCCATCGCTGGTCGAACAGTTGCGGACCGAGGGACGCCTGACGCCCGCCTTCCTGATGCATGCGCTTTGCGTTGGGCGGACGGATTTCTTCGCGTCGGTCGTCGTTGCGCTCTCCGGGCTAGAAGAGCGACGTGTCCGGGCGATTCTGGCGACGGGTCGCTTCCACTCCGTGCGAGCGTTGCTCGAGAGTGTTGGTCTCGCCCGTGACATCAGCCCACTTTTCGTCGATGCGATCATGCTGTGGCGAAACGCCGTGTTTTCATCTCACGCAGCAGAAGTGGACAATATCGCCTCGCGTCTGATGGCTCGCTACCGCGATACCGCCCCGCGCGCATCGGCCAAGGCAGAGCTTTTGGAAATGGTCGAGAAGCTGGCGATATCGGAAGAGCGGCGTATCGCTCGCGATTATGCGAGCGGCATCGCATTGGCGGCCTGAAGTCGCCCGTTACGGAACGACCTTCTTTGCCACCCAGGAGTAGCCGTCCGCCACGATGTGGATCGGCGTTGTAAACACCATCTTGATATCTGATGTGTCGGGCAGCACGTGGCGGATTTTGGAGATCGCACGGGCGGCAAGCGACTGGCGTTCCTCTTCCGGAAGGGTTGCGGCCGGGCCGGGAAGGGGAGCCGGTACATCCACCGCTGGCTTGGCTGCGCCTTCCGGTGGTGTCTGCAACTCAGCCGCCTGCTTGTCAGGCGGCTGACATACAGCAACGACAGTCGGATAATTGATGCCGGAATATCCCTCCAGCACCTTCTCCGTGGCCGCGTCGCAAAGTTCCACGGACACGAAATGCTGTTGTGCCGTAGCAACGTAATGGCATTCGTTGACGCTGTCGTCGCAGCCGAGAATGGTCATGACGATAAGGGCGGCTTGCATGGAGAACCTGCTTTTGAAAATGGATGGAGATATTGAGGTGCCTGCCTTACTTTCAAGCAGAGGAATGCAGCCAAAGCAAGACGATAGCGGGGCGTTGCGGCGACGATCTTGACCAGGCGGTGGCATTGCCGAAGCTCTCGCGAGAGACTGAAGGAGAGCGTCATGCGTGTCACCATTGCTCGCGAACCTGTTCGTCAGGAGGGCGTGATCGCCCTTCTAGAACAGTCGGACGCGTATATGGCGACACTTTATCCCGCCGAAAGCAACCACCTGCTCGACATAACCTCGCTTGAGAATCTCAAGGTGTCGTTTTTCGTGGCGCGAAGGAATGGCGAGATCGTCGGATGCCGCGCACTCGTGGAGGTCGGTGACGGCACAGCCGAGATCAAGCGCATGTTCGTGTCGCCCGATGCGCGCGGCCTTGCGATCGGCCGCCTTATTATGGAGGCTCTGGAGGATGGGGCTCGAACCATGGGACTTGGTGCTATCCGCCTTGAGACGGGGATAAACCAGCCGGAAGTCATCGGGCTTTATCGTCGCTTCGGTTTTGATGAAATTCCACCCTTCGGTTCATACCGGCCCGATCCCTTGAGCCTGTTCATGGAAAAGCGGCTGACGGGCTGACTTTGTGTGCCGGCAGGGCGGCAATTCAGTCGTAAAGCACCAAGTAATGACCTTGGCGCGGCGGAAAAAATATGAAAAAGAAAGTCAACATTTCTCCTCCGGCTTCGGTGGTGACGTCTATTTCCATTCCTTACGGACTAAACATGCTTCGCAGATTCTTCACTTTCTATTGGCCCTATCGTGGCCTCTTCATTCTCGATTTCGGCTGTGCCGTATTGTCGGGCGTGCTTGAGCTTGGCTTCCCGATGGCCGTGAAATCCTTCGTCGACGATCTCCTGCCGAGCGGCCAATGGGGCCTGATCGTTGTGGCTTCGCTCGCCCTGCTGGCGATCTATCTGCTCAATACCGTGCTGATGGCCACCGTGACCTACTGGGGACACATGCTCGGCATCAACATCGAGACAGATATGCGCCGCCTCGCATTCAGCCATATCCAGAAGCTTTCCTTCCGTTACTTCGACAATGAGAAGACCGGTAACCTTGTTGGACGGCTGACCAAGGATCTGGAAGAGATCGGCGAAGTCGCCCATCACGGTCCGGAAGACTTGTTCATCGCGATCATGACCTTCATCGGCGCCCTTCTGCTGATGCTGTCGATCAATGTCGAACTGGCTCTGTTGACGGCTGCGATCGTGCCGCTCACCGCTTGGGTCACCAGCCGTTATGGCACGCGCATGACCGATAATTTCCGCGCGCTTTTCGGCCGGGTCGGCGATTTCAATACGCGCATCGAGGAAAATGTTGGCGGCATCCGCGTGGTGCAGGCCTTTGCCAACGAGGATCACGAAAGAACGCTTTTCGAGCGGGACAACCAGAGTTATCGCCACACCAAGCTTGCCGCCTACAGGATCATGGCTGCCAGCGTTTCGATGAGCTACATGAGCATGCGCCTGATCCAGATGGTGGTGATGATCACCGGCGCCTATTTCGTACTCTCGGGTGATCTTTCGAATGGTGGTTTCGTCAGCTTCCTGCTGCTGGTCGGCGTCTTCTTCCGCCCGGTAGAGAAGATCAACTCCGTCATCGAGACCTATCCCAAGGGTATTGCCGGTTTCCGCCGCTTTGTCGAACTCATCGACACCGAGCCGGATATCGCCGATGCGCCGGATGCCGTCGAGGCGCCGCAGTTCAAGGGCGATATCGCCTTCCGGTCCGTAAGCTTCGGTTATACCCCTGAAAAGCCGGTACTGCGTGGCATCGACCTCGACATTGAGGCCGGTGAGACCATCGCCTTGTCGGACCGTCCGGTGCCGGCAAGACGACGCTCTGCTCGCTGCTGCCGCGTTTCTACGATGTCACTACGGGCGCAATCACCATCGACGGACTCGATATCCGCAAGCTGACGCTTGCCTCCCTACGCAGCCAGATCGGCATCGTGCAGCAGGACGTTTTCCTGTTCGGCGGCACGGTACGCGAGAACATCGCCTATGGTCGTCTCGGCGCGTCCGAGGTCGATATCATGGAAGCCGTCCGCCGGGCGAAGCTCGACGGCGTCATCGCCGGCATGCCGCAGGGGCTGGATACCGTAATCGGCGAGCGTGGCGTCAAGCTTTCCGGTGGCCAGAAGCAGCGCATGGCAATTGCCCGCATGTTCCTGAAAAACCCGCCGATTCTCATTCTGGATGAAGCTACCTCGGCTCTCGACACGGAAACCGAGCGGGCGATCCAGCAGTCGCTCAGCGAGCTCTCCGAGGGCCGCACGACCCTGGTCATCGCTCACCGCCTTGCAACGATCCGCGATGCTTCCCGGATCGTTGTGGTCGATGAGAGCGGTATCTCAGAGATCGGTACCCATACTGAACTGCTTCGCGCCGGCCGTGGCTATGCGCGGCTGTATGAGGCTCAGTTCGGGCAGTTGGGCGCGGCGGAGTAATCCGCCGCTTTCCCCGGCATGACCGGCGTTCCGCCATAGCGCCTGGTTTTCGGCCGGACAAGTAAGAACCGTGAAACGACATCAGCGACCCGCAAATCGACTCTGATTTGCGGGTCGATCCATTAGAACTTGCGTGACAGATCGATGTTGAAACGCTGACTCTGCAGGCCGTCACGATCGAGTGTCGCGCTATAGCGTCCGGCCATCGTTCCGGCTTCGCTGGCCGCGAGTGTGAGCCCGAACCCGACCGTCAGCCGATCACGGCTGCTGTCCGAGCCGGGGATTACATAATCGATTGGCCAACCACTGTCGGCATATGTCACCGTGGTGTCGCTGCTGCTCAGGAAATCATGTGAGAAGTCCAGCGTCAGCTCGGGTGTCAGGACCGCGTTTTCAAGGTCGATGTCGTACCCGACAGAAAGGCCGATCGCCGCCGTCACACTGTCCGCCTGTTGGCGGCCGATCAGGGCATTTTCCCAGTCCGTGCCGTTTTCCTCGACACTGTCGAGGATGGAGCGTGAACCGCTGAGGCGGCCATAGGACGATAGGGAGACCTCACCGATGCGGTAATCGTAGCCGCCGGTGACGGCTGCATAGAATTGCCGGCCGCTGCGGCTCGCTTCCGCTGCCTGGCCCGTCATGGAAGTGATCCTGAGCGAATCGAAGTCCAGAATGCCGGCACCGAGCAGTCCGTCGATGAAAAAGCCGCCGCCGGGCTGATAGAGACCGTAGAGCGTGGCGCTGGCTGCCTTGTTCACGCTGGTCGTTCCGTTATCCCCGATGTCGGAACGATCACGCGAAAAGCCGACGGCGACGCCGCCGATAAAGGTGTCGGTCAGCCTGTAGTCCAGACCCGCTGTCAGCGAGATGGTGGTGTGGTCTACGTCGCTTGCACCGTTCTTGCCGGAGGGGTCGCCAAGATCGACCGAGCCGCCGGTCCAGAAGGCGAGATCGCCACCGGCAATTGGTGAGCATCCGGCCTTCGCAGAGACAGGCGCTTGTCCGTCAGCCGGATCGGTCAGGCTGAAGCCGAGGCTGTTCTCCAGGCATTGTTTGCCGCGCAGCGATTTGAGATGCTGCTGTACATTGTCGATCTGGCTATCGGCGAGACGCTTTGCAGCTTCCGCCTGGGCTTTGACGAGGCCCACGAGATCGGCATCGGCGGAAAGGTCAGGGCGCGCCGTCACGGTGAAGGTGATCGTTGCCGGTGCCGAAACGCCGGAAGCGCTCGTCAGGGTGTAGGTCGCGACGACCGAGCCTGAGAAGGTGGGCCTGGCGGTGAAACGCAGTCGATAACGGCCTTCGCGAATGGCCGATGCGATTGCCGCGCTGCTGTCGGCTGCGGCCGTATCGCCGAGAATGATGGTGGCGGTACCTGCGGACTGAGGCGAAAGCGATACCAGATCGGCGCCGGTGAACGGGCCACCGGTCGCGCCCTCGGTCAGGTCCACCGTTGTCGTGAGGCCGGAGGTCGTGATGCTCGACATGGATGGCGCAACCGGCAGCGCGTCGCCGATGGCGAGAACAACACTGGCTGACGTCGTGGCTCCATAGGCATCGGTCGCGGACAGGGTGAGCGGGAATTCACCGCTGACTGTCGGAGTGCCGGACAGGAGTGCCGAGGCGGCGTCGAAGTTGATTCCGGCGGGCAGGCTCCCGGTTATCGCAAAGCTGTAGGGAGCGCCGCCGTTGCTGGCGGTAAACGTTTGCGAGAAGGCCTCATTCTCCCGAAGGGTGAAACGTCCTGTCGGGGAAAGTGCAAGCGTCGGAGCAGTGACCGTGATTGTTACCGTGGCTGCCGTCGATGTGCCGCTGGCATTGGTGGCGGAGTAGGTGAAGCTGTCGGGACCGGAGTAGCCTGCTGTCGGCGTGTATATAATCGCTGCGCCGGAGGCCGTGGCGGTACCGTGAGCGGCAGCCGTCTCAACCGTAACGGTCGATGGGGCGCCACCGGAAAGATTGAGCGTGATGGCGTTGCTGCTGCTGTTGGCTGCGACGGTTGCCGAGATGTCGCCTGCAACGGGTGCCGCGATTGCGATGGCTACGGTATAGCTCTGGCTTCCGGTAGCTCCATAAACATCGGTCGCGGTGACGGTGAAGGTCTGGCTTTCAACCGTCGTCGGTATTCCCGAGAGTGTGCCGTCAGTTGCAAGTGACAGGCCGTCGGGCAGGCTGCCCGAGGTAACCGCAAACGTATAAGGCGCTGCGCCGGAGTTTGCCAAGAGAGCCTGACTGTAGGATACGGCGGCGGTGCCTCCCGGCAAGCTGGAAGGGGTGAGCGCAAGCGTTGGTTGGCTGACCGTGATTGTCACCGTGGCGGCTGTTGATGTGCCGCTGGCATTGGTAGCGCTGTAGGTGAAGCTGTCGGGCCCGGAATATCCTGCTGTCGGCGTGTATGTAATCGCTGCGCCGGAGGCCGTGGCAGTGCCGTGAGCGGCAGCCGTCTCAACCGTAACGGTCGATGCAGTGCCACCGGAGAGATTGAGCGTGATGGCGTTGCTGCTGCTGTTGGCTGCGACCGTCGCATTTACGTTGCTGGCGGCCGGCGGCGCGATGGCGACGACAAGATCGTAACTCTGGTTTCCGGTTGCTCCATAGGAGTCGGTGGCCGTGACGGTGAACGAGCGGCTTTCCTCGGCTGTCGGCGTGCCCGAAAGCTTGCCGTCGGTGGAGAGGTTCAGACCGGCGGGCAGCGAGCCGGATGTGACTGCGAAGGTGTAGGGCGCAGCGCCGTTGGCAGCCGAGAGCATCTGGCTATAGGCGACGCCGGCGGTACCACCAGGCAAGCTGGAGGGCGAGATGACGACCGTCGGGGCGGTCACTGTGATGGTCACTGTGGCGGCGGTCGAGGTGCCGGTCGCGTTGGTCGCGGTGTAGGTGAAACTGTCGGAGCCGGAATAGCCTGCCGTCGGGGTGTACGTGATCGCGGTGCCGCTTGCCGTCGCTGTCCCATGGCTGGCAGCGCTTGCCACGGTGACGCTGGATGCCGTACCGCCGGAGAGCGAGAGGGTGATGGCGTTGCTGCTGCTGTTGGCGGCAACAGTGGTGGTCACATCTCCGACGGCAGGTGCTGCGATGGCGACGACAAGATCGTAGCTCTGCGTTCCGGTCGCGCCGTAGATGTCCTGGACAATGATGGCGAATGAACTTGTTCCGGCGAGCGTCGGTGTGCCGGAGAGCACGCCGCCATCAGTCAGGGCCAGGCCCGCCGGGAGGCTGCCGGACACCACCCAGAAGCGGCTGAGCGGCCCGCCCAGCGAATAGCCGAGGGTCTGGGAATAGGATTGGCCCACAACACCATCCGGCAAGCTGGATGGCGCGATTGCCAAGGTCGGCGCGGTCACCGTGACGGAGACGGTTGCCGTCGATGAGAGGCCCGAGGCACTGTCCGTGACCGTATAGGTGAAGCTGTCCGTACCGGAATAACCGGCGGCTGGGCTGTAGCTGGCGGTGGAGCCGGAGAGGCTTGTCGTTCCATGGCTCGCCGCGGACACTGCCGAGACCTGTTCGGTTCCGGATACGGTGAAGGCTATCGAATTATTGGTACTGTTGGCCGCGACGGTTGTGGACAGGTCGGAGGTGGAGGGGCCGACATTCAACGTCATTGTCTGGCTGGACGAATAGCCGTCGGCGTTCTCCGCCACATAGGCAAAGGTCCAGCTCCCGGCTGTGGTCGGTGTGCCGGATATGGTGCCGGTCGAACTGTCGAGACTGAGACCGGACGGTAGGGAGCCGCCGGAAAGCGAATAGGTTACTGCAGCCGAAGTGACCGTGAACGTCGCCGTAACCGTCTGGCTGTACACGGTCCCCTTCACGGCGTTCGGCCATGTGCTGCTGGAATAGGTGATCCTCGGGATAACCGTAATGTGGACCGTATTGGTGAACGTCGCTCCGCTGGTGAGCGTCACCTCGTAGCTAAAGCTGTCGCTGCCGATGTAGTTGGTATTCGGCGTGTAGATGTAATCATCGAGGCCACTGCCCGATGACAAGCGACCGTGAAAGTCGGCCGGGTAATTGTAGTAGATAGAATACCAGTCGCTTTCCATACCCAGCGTGAATGTAACGGCTTCGTTGGCGTATACGGTTACATATTGGTCAGCAGAACTCGCCGGGCTGACGGCCACGCCGATCAGGAGCCAAAAAGATAGACACAGGCTATGCAGCCACAACCTGATCGCGCCTGCCCTCGGGCCCATCCTTGCCTCCGTTTAACCGGTTCTAGCGGGCGAGACCTGATTCTGTTGCACCCGTTGGCGAGGTCCTTACAACCCTATCGCTGCAGGTGTTCGGCCAAAACTGGTCGCAAGGCGGATCATCATCGGCCAATCTTGGTTGCATGGGCGCGCTGAAGGGGCTCTAATGGGAACACGGCTACCGGCGAAGACATCGTTGCGTAGCCAAACTGATCGCCAGACTCCGACCGCCCGGCTGTCTCAGTCAGGAGACGAATCCGAAAAATCGGGCACTGACGTCAGATGTCGAGGTTTTCCGCGAACGCGGCCCGCTCCTGGATGAAGCGGAAGCGGGCTTCGGGCTTGGTGCCCATCAGCGCGTCCACTGCGTCGCGGGTTCCCTCGAAGTCGACCTCGTCGATCCCAACCCGCAGCAACGTGCGCTTGGCGGGATCCATGGTGGTTTCCTTGAGCTGGGCCGGCATCATCTCGCCCAGGCCTTTGAAGCGGCCGATCTCGACCTTCTTGCCCTTGAATACGGTTTCCATCAGTTCCGCCCGGTGGGCGTCGTCGCGGGCATAGACCGTCTTCGCACCCTGCCGGATGACGTAGAGCGGCGGCACTGCGAGATAGAGATGGTTGCCGCGGATCAGCTCCGGCATTTCCTGGTAGAAGAACGTGATCAGCAGCGAGGCGATATGCGCGCCATCGACATCGGCGTCGGTCATGACGATGATGCGCTCGTAGCGCAGATCCTCGTCACGATACTTGGAGCGTGTGCCGCAGCCAAGCGCCTGGATGAGATCGGCGATCTGCTGGTTTGCCATCAGCTTGTCGCGGCTGGCGCTGCCGACGTTGAGGATCTTGCCTCGCAACGGCAGGATCGCCTGGTTGGCGCGGTTGCGCGCCTGCTTGGCGGAGCCACCTGCCGAATCGCCCTCGACGATGAAGAGTTCGGCGCCTTCGGCCGTATTCTGTGAGCAGTCGGCCAGCTTGCCCGGCAGGCGCAGCTTGCGCACTGCGGTCTTGCGGTTGACTTCCTTTTCCTTGCGGCGGCGCAGACGCTCCTCCGCCCGCTCGATCACCCAGTCGAGCAGCTTGGCCGCTTCGGCGGGATTGTCGGCGAGATAGTGATCGAAGGGATCGCGCAATGCGTTTTCAACGATGCGTTGCGCCTCGACGGTCGCAAGTTTGTCCTTGGTCTGGCCGACGAATTCCGGCTCGCGGATGAAAACGGAGAGCATGCCGACGGCGGAAATCATCACGTCGTCGGTGGTGATCTCCTTGGCGCGCTTGTTCTGCGTCAGCTCGGCATAGTTCTTCAGGCCTTTGGTCAGCGCGATGCGCAGACCCGCTTCATGCGTGCCGCCTTCGGCCGTCGGGATGGTATTGCAATAGGAATGAACCTGCGGATCGCCGCCATACCAGGTGATCGCCCATTCCAGCGCGCCATGGCCGCCGGTCTTTTCCGTTCGACCGGCGAAGATCTCGCGGGTGACGGTGAAGTCCTTGCCGAGCGTCGCCGACAGATAATCCTTCAGGCCACCGGGAAAATGGAAGACGGCCTTTTCCGGGATCTCGCCGCCTGGCGGTACGACGCCCGGGTCGCAGCTCCAGCGGATCTCGACGCCGCCGAAGAGATAGGCCTTGGAGCGTGCCATGCGGAAGATACGTCCGGCGTCGAACTTGGCATGGTCACCGAAGATCTGGGCGTCGGGGTGGAAGCGAACGCGGGTGCCGCGCCGGTTATGCACATCGCCGAGTTCCTGCAATCCGCCCTGTGGTATGCCGCGCGAGAAGGTCTGGCGATAGAGCTTGCGGTTACGGGCGACCTCGACTTCGAGAATGTCGGAGAGAGCGTTGACGACCGAGATGCCAACGCCGTGAAGACCACCTGAGGTCTCGTAAGCCTTGCCGTCGAACTTGCCGCCGGCGTGAAGCTTGGTCATGATGACTTCGAGCGTCGACTTGCCGGGGACCTGCGGATGGTTCTCAACCGGAATGCCGCGGCCGTTATCGGTAACCGTCAGGCAGCCATCGAGATCGAGGTGGACCTCGATGAAGTTCGCATGGCCTGCAACCGCTTCGTCCATCGAGTTGTCGATGACTTCGGCAAACAGGTGGTGCAGGGCCTTTTCGTCGGTGCCGCCGATATACATGCCCGGCCGCATGCGCACGGGCTCGAGACCTTCCAGCACGCGGATCGAGGATGCGCCGTAGTCGTCGCCACCAGCGGCAGGCGCAGGTGTCGGCGCTACCGGCGCAGCGGCGCGCGGCTGTTCATGAGGCGGGGCAGGGCTCGCCGGAGTTTCGGGAGCCTCGGTCTTCTGCGCAAGCGGCAGTCCGGCGAAGAGATCGTTGTCGTCCATGGCTTCGTTCGATAATCTGTCGGTTATATCGGCGTCAATGGCAGGGCCTTGCGCGCAAATTGCCTGAAACCCGTGTAACTCTTGCGAATCGCCGGGATTTTGCCAGAAAAGCGAGGCAGGCGCGACTTTGCCTGCAGGCCGCCGCGTGAAATTTCATTGAAGCATTGCGTGTCCGCCGGGGCGAAGGCAAGGCTGACCGGACGAGGAGACGCATTCCCGATGCAAATGTCCACAGTTCATTTCCGCAGTGCAGCCGTTGTCGTATCGCTTATGGCCGTTCTGCTCGCCCCGCAGGCGCGAGCTGAGGCTCTAGCGCCTTTCAAGGACGACCTCTTTTCCATCCCGACGATCATTGAAAGTCGGGATGGCGGCGACTTCGAAGTGGTCGACTACGAGGAAATGCGCGACATCAACGGTCGCGACCAGATACCCGAGCGACGGGTGAAATCGCGATATGTCGATCTCGGCATCAAGCGGCAGCAAGTGAACGAGACGCTGGCCCTGTCGACCGGTCCGCTCGACGTGACACGGGTAGGGGTGGCTGAAAACGCCGCCTTCACCGTCATATTTATCCATGGACGAGGTGGCGACCGCAGGCTCGGCGCCAACGATTATTCCTTCGGTGGCAATTTCAATCGCCTGAAGAACCTCGCCGTCCGCAATGGCGGGACGTATTACGCCCCATCCGTTGCATCCTTCGATGCAGCAGGCGTAGCCACGGTTTCCGCGCTGATCGACGATATCTCCGCCCGTTCTCCGGGAAAACCGGTCGTGCTCGCCTGCGCCTCCATGGGTAGTTTCATCTGCTGGGGCGTGACGCGGGATGCGGCGATCGTCGAGAAACTAGGCGGCTTGGCGATCCTCGGCGGCGCGACCGATCCCGATTTAGCCAAGAGCGCGGCTTACAAGCGCAAGCTGCCGATCGCCTTCACCCATGGCAGTCGTGACAGCGTCTATGCGGCTGCGGATCAGGTCGCGCTTTATGACCGGTTGCACAAGGCCGGTTATCCGACCCGGTTTACCCTTTTCGAGACCGGATCCCATGGCACGCCGGTGCGGATGAGCGATTGGCGACAGATCCTCAACTGGCTGTTGAAACCACGCTGAAAATGGCGGCGGAAAGCAGTAACTCCTAATAAATGCTGCAAATTTGAGCCGGATTTTCACCATATCGCCTGATTCAGCGGCGAATTTCCCCTCGCAAGCTTTTCATTGCCCCCTTGATTTGCTAGGTCCCCGACAACGAAGCTGGGGTTGGATTATCGACATGACACCGAATGTTCGTCCGCTTGTTGCGGGAAATTGGAAGATGAACGGTACACGGGCCTCGCTCGACCAGATCAAGGCCATGGCCGAAGGCGTCGTGTCGCCGCTCTCGGAAAAGGTCGAGACTCTGATCTGCCCACCGGCGACGCTGCTTTATGTCGCAACCGCTCTGTGCACCGACAGCCCTCTGGCGATCGGTGCGCAGGATTGCCATCAGAACGCATCGGGCGCCCATACCGGCGATATCTCGGCTGAAATGATCGCCGATTGCTTCGGTACCTATGTGATCGTCGGCCACTCCGAGCGCCGCACCGACCACGCCGAGACGGATCATCTCGTCCGCGCCAAGGCAGAGGCAGCCTATGCCGCCGAGCTGACGGCGATCATCTGCATCGGCGAGACCGCGGACGAGCGCAAGTCCGGGCAGACCCTGGATATCCTGAAGCGGCAGCTCGCCGGCTCCGTGCCGGATGCGGCAACCGCTGCGAACACCGTCATCGCTTATGAGCCGGTCTGGGCCATCGGTACAGGCTTGACCCCGACCGTGTCTGACGTCGAAGACGCCCATGCTTTCATGCGCGCCGAACTGGTCAAGCGCTTTGGCGACGAGGGCAAGGGCATGCGCATTCTCTATGGCGGCTCGGTCAAGCCTTCCAACGCCCGGGAACTGATGAGCGTCGCCAACGTCGACGGCGCGCTGATCGGTGGCGCGAGCTTGAAGGCGGCGGATTTCCTCGCCATATACAGGGCATATGAAGAACTCACCGCCTGAAAAACGGGCGAGGGGCTTTCATTGGCGCGGTCTCTCGTGTAGAGAGCCGCCAAACATCGTTATTTTGTCCGCTCAGGGCAGGACGGAAATTCCATGCAGACTGTATTGATTGTCATTCATCTCATGATCGTGCTGGCGCTTGTCGGCGTAGTGCTGATTCAGCGTTCCGAAGGCGGTGGCCTTGGTATTGGTGGCGGCTCCGGCTTCATGTCGGCGCGCGGCACGGCCAACGCGCTCACCCGCACGACGGCTATCCTGGCGGCATTGTTCTTTGCGACGTCGCTCGGCCTTGGCCTGCTGACGCGCTTCGAATCGAAGCCGACGGACATTCTCGATCGCATCCAGTCGAGCCCGACGGCGCCCGGTTCCAGCGTTCTCGATCAGCTTCCCGGTTCGGCTCCGGCTCCCGCTGGCTCGGCTGCTCCGGCTGCTGATGGCGCGACCGCTCCAGCTCCTGCCGCTCCCAAGGCGGATCCGAACGCCGTTCCGACGGGCAACTGATCGTCGGCTTTCCAATCACTCCGGCGGACCTAACGGTCCGCCGGTTTTCTTTTGTGCATATTCCGCCCCGCTTAAGAAAAAAGTAGGGTTTCGGCTCTTTTGGGCTGGCGGAATCAATTCTGAAAAGGTATCCGGTGACTCCCATGGCGCGATATGTATTCATCACAGGCGGCGTGGTTTCCTCTCTTGGCAAAGGAATAGCGGCCGCGGCACTCGGAGCATTGTTGCAGGCGCGGGGCTACCGCGTGCGCCTGCGCAAACTGGACCCCTACCTCAACGTCGATCCGGGCACCATGAGCCCGACACAGCACGGCGAGGTCTTCGTAACCGATGACGGAGCAGAAACCGACCTTGACCTTGGTCACTACGAACGCTTCACCGGCCGTTCGGCAACCAAGACCGATAACATCACCACCGGTCGGATCTACAAGAACATCATCGACAAGGAACGTCGCGGCGACTATCTCGGCGCAACCGTTCAGGTCATTCCCCACGTAACCAACGAAATCAAGGACTTCGTCGTAGAAGGCAACGAAGACTATGATTTCGTCATCTGTGAAATAGGCGGTACCGTCGGCGACATCGAGGCCATGCCGTTCATGGAAGCGATCCGTCAGCTCGGCAATGACCTGCCTCGTGGCACTGCAGTTTATGTTCACCTGACGCTGATGCCCTATATCCCGGCGGCCGGCGAGCTGAAGACCAAGCCGACACAGCATTCCGTCAAGGAACTGCAGGCGCTCGGGATTCATCCGGATATCCTGCTGGTTCGCGCGGACCGCGAGATCCCGGATGCGGAACGTCGCAAGCTTTCGCTGTTCTGCAACGTGCGCGAGACCGCAGTCATCCAGGCGCTTGATGTTTCCAACATCTACGACGTGCCGATGGCCTACCACAAGGAAGGCCTCGACAACGAGGTTTTGGCCGCCTTCGGCATCGAGCCGGCCCCCAAGCCGCGTCTCGACCAGTGGGAAGATGTCTGCAACCGCATCCGCACGCCGGAAGGCGAGGTCACGATTGCCATCGTCGGCAAGTATACCGGCCTGAAGGACGCCTATAAGTCGCTGATCGAGGCGCTGTACCATGGTGGCATCGCCAACAGGGTCAAGGTCAAGCTCGAATGGATCGAGTCCGAGATCTTCGAAAAGGAAGATCCGGCGCCTTATCTCGAAAAGGTCAATGGCATTCTGGTGCCCGGCGGCTTCGGCGAGCGCGGTTCCGAGGGCAAGATCCTTGCCGCCCAGTTTGCTCGCGAGCGCGACGTGCCGTATTTCGGTATCTGCTTCGGCATGCAGATGGCGGTGGTTGAAGCTGCCCGTCACCTTGCCGGCATCGAGAAGGCATCCTCCACCGAGTTTGGTCCGACCAATGAACCGGTCGTTGGCCTGATGACCGAGTGGATGAAGGGCAATGAGCTCGAGAAGCGGTCCAAGGCCGGTGACCTTGGCGGCACCATGCGCCTTGGCGCCTACAAGGCATCGCTCAAGAAGGGCACCAAGATTTCCGAGATTTACGGCTCGACCGAGATTTCGGAACGCCATCGCCACCGTTACGAGGTGAATGTCGATTACAAGGACCGGCTGGAAAACTGTGGCCTGGTCTTCTCCGGCATGTCGCCCGATGGCCTGCTGCCGGAAACTGTTGAGTACCCGGATCATCCATGGTTCATCGGCGTGCAGTATCACCCGGAGTTGAAGAGCCGTCCGCTCGATCCGCATCCGCTTTTTTCGAGCTTCATCGGAGCCGCTGTCGAACAGAGCCGATTGGTCTGATCGAAGCGCCAGAAAGAGCTGTTTTGAAGAATATGAACCCGGCCGCGAGGCCGGGTTTTACATTTTCTGCGCGAGTTGCCCCCAGTCTCGTGCAAGCCTCTTGCGGCACCGTGCCCGCAAACCAAGGAGGCTTTAATGCGTATCGGTGATTCACCTTTCTTTTCTTCGCAATATGTAAACAAGGCTACGAACTCGGTCAGTAGTTCTGCGGACACCGGTTTTTCTGCAATTCTGGATGAAGAGGACAAACCGGCCTTCACATTCGGCGACGAAGAAGCGCTTGAAACGCGCAAGAACGAATACGAGGCCGAGCAGAAGGCGGAAAAGAGCGCCTCTCACGACGACATCATTTCCAAGTTTCTGGAATACTCGGATATGACTCTCGCCGAGAAGATCCGCGCCGCCTATCTCGATGATCACAATCTTACGGAAGATCAGCTTGCAGCCATGCCGGAAGACGAGCGCAAGGCGATTGAGGATGAAATCCAGGAAGCCATTAAGCAGCAACTCGGCGTCAATCAGGATACTGGTAGCTCGGACGAAACGCTCGCCGTCTGAGGCAGGTATCTACCCAGCCATTTTACCCGACAAACGAACGAAGAAGCAGGATCGGCGTTTCGGCGCCGGTTTCCAGCGCAGGCGCACCCGGCGCACGGATGATCAGGCAATCCGATTGCGCGAAGATCTTCATCATCGAGGAATCCTGCTTGCCGAAGCTCTGCACGATGAGTTTTCCATCTGCTCGCACCAGCTTGGCACGTATGTAATCCTGCCTGTGATCATTCGCCGGAAGAACGGATGCGGATAGCGCGGTTGCCTGCCTTTGCAACGGAATGCGCCCCGTCAGCTTGACCAGAAGCGGCTCGAGAAACAGCAGGCCGCAGACCATGCTGGATACGGGATTGCCGGGGAGACCGAGCACGCGCATTTCCCCAAGGCTACCGACCATCAGCGGCTTTCCCGGCCGCATGGCGATCCGCCAGAAATCGAGTTTCATCCCTGCTGCCAGCAGGGTCGACTGCACCAGATCGTGGTCACCGACCGATGCTCCGCCAAGCGTCACCAGGACATCGGCGCCGAGCAACCTGGCCTTCTCGATTGCGCGGGTGATCTCTCCGCGGTCGTCCGGCACGATGCCGAGATCGATCACTTCCGCACCGTTATCGCGAGCAAGAGCTGCGATCCCAAAGCTGTTCGAACCGATGATCTGGCTTGGCCCCGGCGTTTGGCCCGGTCGCACCAGTTCATCGCCGGTTGCGAGGATGGCCACCTTGGGACGTTCGTAGACCGCTACCCGATCATGGTTCATGGCGGCGGCGAGCGTCAGTCGGGCAAAGTCGAGGTGGGTACCCGCCGACAGGACGGTTTCGCCTTCCAGAAAATCCTGCCCCCGCGGGCGCACATGGCGGCCGAGCGTGACGGGGAATGCAGTGCGGATGCGGTTTCCATCCAGCTTCTCGGCGTCTTCCTGAAGGAGCACGGAATCGGCGCCTTCGGGCACGGGAGCACCGGTGAAGATGCGGACGGTTTCCCCCGGCCCAACGGTTCCGGAAAAAGTATGACCAGCGGCGGAGGTCCCGATCACGTTGAGTTCGGCGCCCGGAAGTGGCGCATCCTCCGCGCGAAGCGCATAGCCATCCATGGCCGACGCATTGAAGGGCGGCTGTGTCAGCCGCGCCTGCAGGTCGGCGGCAAGCACCCTGCCTTCGCTCTCACCGAGCGGCAGCATTTCCGTGCGGCTGACGCGCTGCGTTGCGCCAAGCAGTCGCTGCTGGGCTTCCTCGACCGGAATGAGGGACATTACTTAGCCTCCGGGTGACGGAAGTGACCAGACTTCCCACCGATCTTCTCCACGAGCCTGACGCCGCCGATTTCCATCGCCTTGTCGATTGCCTTGGCCATGTCGTAGATGGTGAGGCATGCGACTGAGACGGCAGTCAGCGCTTCCATTTCCACGCCTGTCTTGCCCGTCAGCTTGGTCGTGGCCACGACGCGCAGGCCGGGCAGGGCAGGGTCTTCCGTGATGTCCACGGTTATCTTGCTGAGCATCAGCGGATGGCAGAGCGGGATGAGATTGGACGTCTGCTTCGCAGCCATGATGCCGGCGATCCGGGCGGTCGCGATCACGTCGCCCTTTTTCGCATTGCCGGCGCGTATTGTCTCCAGCGTCTCGGCGGTCATCCGCACATAGCCCTCGGCGGTCGCAATGCGAACCGTGTCGGTCTTGTCGCCGACATCCACCATATGCGCCTCTCCCGAGGCGGATATGTGGGTGAGGCCGCTCATTCGGCGGCCATGGTCCCGGCTTCGCCGGTCAGCAGCAGCCGCGTCGCCGAAGTGACATCGTCCTTCCGCATCAGGCTTTCGCCAACGAGGAAGGTGGTAATGCCGGAAGTCTTGAGGCGAGCGCAATCCTCGTAGGTGAATATGCCGCTTTCGCCAACGAGAAGCCGGTCGGAAGGAACCATTGGCGCCAGCTGCTCGCTGACCGTCAAGCTTACCTCAAAGGTGCGCAGGTTGCGATTGTTGATGCCGACCATCGGGGATGAGAGCTTCAGTGCACGTTCGAGTTCTTCCTCGTCATGCACTTCGATCAGCACATCCATGCCTGTGGAGAAGGCTTCGTCTTCGAGCTGCTTCGCCTCGTCGTCCGAAAGCGATGCCATGATCAGCAGGATACAGTCTGCACCATGGGCACGGGCTTCATGGACCTGATAGGCGTCGAACATGAAATCCTTGCGCAATGCCGGCAGCGAGCAGGCCTTGCGTGCGGCGACGAGATAGTCGAGAGAGCCCTGAAAACTTGGCGTATCGGTCAGGACTGAAATACAGGCGGCACCGCCGGCCTCATAGGCGGCGGCAAGCGCCGGCGGATCGAAATCTGGACGGATGAGGCCCTTGGAAGGGCTGGCCTTCTTGATCTCGGCGATCAGGCCGAATTGTCCCGCGTCGCGCCGGTTCTTGAGAGCATTGTAAAACCCACGCGGGGCAGGCTGGTCGGCGGCTCGCGCTTTGACCTCGGGCAGAGGCAAAGCAGCTTTAGCCGCCGCGATTTCGTCGCGCTTGTAGACTTCGATGCGTTTCAGAATATCGGTCATGACGCAAGCTTAGCCCTGTGCGGCGGAATTGGAAACCTCGATCAACTTGTCGAGCGCGGCCGCCGCCAAACCCGAATCGAGTGCCTTGCTTGCTACCGTCATGCCATCACGCACGTTGTCGACCCGTCCGGCGACGATAAGCGAAGCGGCAGCGTTGCACAGCGCCACGTCGCGATAGGCGTTCTTTGCGCCGGAAAGCACCTCGCGAAGCGCAGCAGCATTCACTGCACCGTCGCCCCCGCGAATAGCCTCAAGTGAAACGGTTGGTACGCCGAAATCGTCGGGCGTAAGCTCGAAGGCGGTGATCTCGCCGTTCTTCAGGGCCGCGACCTGCGTAGGGCCGGTGGTCGTGACCTCATCGAGGCCGCTGCCATGCACCACCCAGGCGCTGGTCAGCCCAAGGTCGCGTAACGCCTCGGCGCCAGGCAGAAGCCATTCCGGCGAATAGACGCCAAACAGCTGCCGCTTGACGTTTGCCGGGCTGGAGAGTGGGCCGACGATGTTGAAGATCGTGCGGGTGCCGAGCTCGACGCGGGCAGGGCCGACATGGCGCATGGCCGGATGATGGATCTGCGCGAACATGAAGCCGATACCCGCCTCGCGGATACAGCGCGAGATGGTTTCCGGATCGATGTCGAGTTTCACGCCGAGTTGCGAGAGAGCGTCCGCGGTTCCCGATTTCGAGCTCAGCGCCTTGTTGCCGTGCTTGGCAACGGGAACGCCTGCACCTGCGACGATCAGCGAGGCGAGAGTCGAAATGTTGTAGGTGTTGGTACCATCACCGCCGGTCCCGACGATGTCGATGGCGTCTTCCGGCGCTTCGACCGAGACCATCTTGGACCGCATGATCGAGACGGCCCCGGCGATCTCGTCGACGGTCTCGCCGCGAACGCGCAACGCCATCAGGAAGCCGCCGATCTGGGCCATGCTGGCCTCGCCCGACATCATCACTTCGAAGGCGTCGCTGGCTTCCTGTCGTGTCAGAGCCTGCCGAGCTGCGATCTTGGCAATGAAAGGTTTCAACCCGGACATGCTTTTCTCTTTCCCTTGCGCCTAGCGACGAACCATCGCCTGTTCGGCAAGGGTCTGGTTGATCGTGACGCCATATTGCGCCTGTAGACGGCTGACCATCTGGTCAAGGATATCGTCACCGGCAGCCCGGGCGATTTCCGTGATCTGGGCATCGTCATTAGCGAGCACATCGGACGTAGCCTGATCGCGTTCATCATTGACCTTGAGCAGGATCTGGGTCGAAGGATCGCCGCCCGGAGCGGTGGCGACAGTTCCGACGGGACCGCTGAAGGCGGCAACGATTGCTGCCGGGCCAAGGACGGCGTCTTCCGTCTGGCGCTGAATGCTGAGCTTCGTTTCGACCGCGAGGCCCAGTTCTGCTGCGACATCTTCCAGCGTACCGCCCTGAGCGACGCGCTGCTTAAGGCTTTCGGCCTTGGCACCGAGAGCAACCTTCTGCTGTTCTGCAGTCCAATCGACCACTGCCTTATCGTGCACCTCGTCCAACGTGCGATCGCGTTCAGCGGTAATGTCTTTCACTTCGAGCCAGACATAACCATCATTGCCGATGTTGATCGGCAACGCTTCGACGCCGACGTCGGTCTGGAAAGCCTCATCGAGAAGCGCCTGGCGCTCGGGCAGATTGGCGACGTCGTTGCCGTTCTCATCCTTACCGTTGCGATCAACGGCCTTGACGCTGACAGCAGTCAGCTTCAGTTCCTTCGCCGCTTCGTCGAGCGGTGTACCGCCGGCCCTGAGATCCTCGAAACGGTCATGCACATTTGCAATGTCCTGAACCGCAGCAGCATCGGCGAGCGATTCACGGATTTCTTCGCGAACTTCGTCGAGGCTACGGGTGCGGCCTTCCTTGATATTGGTGACCCGAAGAATGACCGGGCCGAGTGCCCCATCGACAACCGGCGTCGTCGCGCCTTCCTTGGTCACGGCGAATGCCGCATCGGCAAGAGCCGGATCGGGAAGCTTGTCACGGGAGAAATCGCCGAGAAGCACGTCGCTTGCGGTCTTGCCCTGGTCGGTAACAAGCTGGTCGAACGGTGTACCGGACTTGAGTTCGGCTTCCGCCGCCTCCGCCATTTCACGGTTTTCGAAGGAAAGCTGCTCGATCGTACGGGTGCCGGCGATTTCGTAGCTTGCCTTTCGCTTTTCATAGTCCTCGGCGATCGCCTCATCCGTAATGGAACCGTTGTCGGCGATATCAGCCGCCTCGAGCTTCACATAAGTCAGGCTGCGATATTCCGGTGCCCGATAGCGGCTCTTCACTGTGTCGAACCAGGTGGCGAGCGTCTTGTCGTCGGGAGCCTTGACCGGATCGATATTGGCGTTGGTCAGCAGGATATAGGAGATGTCGCGGTTCTCGTAACGATAGCTCTTGAGAGCATCGACGAGGACCTTCGGCGCAGTGAAACCGTCCGAGGTCGCTTCAACGATCTGGCTGCGCACGGCAACCTTGGAACGCTCGCGGATGTAATCATCCTCGCGAAGACCTGCATTGCGCAGTCGGCTGGAGAATAGCTGGCGGTCGAACTGGCCATTGTCGGACTTGAAGGCCGGATCCTCGGCAATAAGCTGGGCAAGCTTGTCTTCGGAAAGGCCGAGACGCATGTCCTGCGAAAGCTGGTCGAGAGCCGCACCTGCCGAAAGCTCGGCGAAAACCTGGTTCTCGACGCCGAGCGCGCGGGCCTGCTCGCTGGTGAGCTGCACGCCGAAGCGGCGGCCAAGCTCCGCTAGCTTCCGCTGGTATGCGAGGCTGAACTCGTTCGGCGAGATCGTCTGGTCACCGACGGTGACCACCGCATTGCTTGCAGAGCTAAAGAGCGATGCTGAGATTCCCCAGACCCCGAAGGATACGACAAGCATAAGCATCAACAATTTTGCGACCGCCGTATGGGCGGCTTTTCTCAGAACGGTGAGCATTGGAACTCAAATACCTCATTGCGGATCTTCGCGGGGCCTGCGACGCAGAAAACGTTCCTTAAATCAAACCTTGGCGGAAATGAAGGCTAGAATGGCGAAAAGCCTTGCTGTTCTGCAACAATCGAGCGTACGGCGAAATCAGCTTTGCGTGAGCGGTGACCGCCGACCGCGACCGTTTCCCCGAACGGAGATCTTTGACTGGATCTGACGGCTTGCGCCTCGCGACGGGCACGAGACGTCTTGCCTCCAAAACAAGAACGCCGGCGAATGTCTCCGCCGGCGTTTTTATCAATCGAATGAAGCGGATTAGCGCTTGGAAACAGCGACGTAGTCGCGCTTCGGAGCGCCGGTATAGAGCTGGCGCGGGCGGCCGATACGCTGCTGCGGATCTTCGATCATCTCGTTCCACTGGGCAATCCAGCCGACAGTGCGGGCGAGAGCGAAAAGAACGGTGAACATGGTGGTGGGGAAGCCGAGCGCCCGCAGAGTGATACCCGAATAGAAGTCCACGTTCGGGTAGAGCTTCTTTTCCTTGAAGTACTCGTCGCTGAGCGCGATCTTTTCAAGTTCCAGTGCGACCTGCATCAGCGGATCGTCCGAATGGCCGGTTGCTTCCAGCACTTCGTACATGGTCTGCTGCATGATCTTGGCGCGCGGGTCGTAATTCTTGTAGACGCGGTGACCGAAGCCCATCAGGCGGAACGGATCGTTCTTGTCCTTGGCGCGGGCGATGTATTCCGGAATGCGATCCACCGAGCCGATTTCCATCAGCATGTTGAGTGCCGCTTCGTTCGCGCCGCCGTGGGCCGGGCCCCAGAGGCAGGCAATGCCGGCGGCGATGCAGGCAAACGGGTTGGCGCCCGACGAGCCGGCGAGCCGGACAGTCGAGGTCGATGCATTCTGCTCGTGGTCGGCATGCAGGATGAAAATACGATCCATGGCGCGGGCCAGAACCGGGTTCACCTTGTATTCCTCACACGGCACTCCAAAGCACATGCGCAGGAAGTTGGATGCATAATCGAGATCGTTCTTCGGGTAAACGAAGGGCTGGCCGATATGGTACTTGTAAGCCATTGCGGCAATCGTAGGCATCTTGGCGATCATGCGCAGCGAAGCGACCATGCGCTGGTGTGGATCGGTAATGTCTGTCGAGTCGTGATAGAAAGCGGAAAGCGCGCCAACGGTGCCGACCATGACAGCCATCGGATGAGCGTCGCGGCGATAGCCGGAGAAGAACTTGCTCATCTGTTCATGCACCATGGTGTGGTGCGTGACGCGATAGTCGAAGTCCTTCTTCTGTGCAGCGGTCGGCAATTCGCCGTAGAGAAGCAAGTAGCAGACTTCGAGGAAGTCACCCTTTTCCGCTAACTGCTCGATCGGATAGCCGCGGTGCAACAAAACGCCCTCGTCACCATCAATATAGGTGATCTTGGATTCACAGGAAGCCGTCGAGGTGAAGCCCGGGTCGTAGGTGAACATGCCGGTGTGCTTGTAGAGCGCGCCGATATCGACCACATCCGGGCCGATCGTACCCGATTTTACAGCCAGTTCAGCCGATTTCTCCCCGAGTTTCAAAGAAGCGCTTTTGTCCGTCATGCTAATCCTCCGGAATTGGCGGGAGGCGTCCCGAAGGGCGCCTTGGGTTTAAGCGTAGGGATGTAGCTATATGATACGGAAGTTAATGCCAAGCTATCCAAAGGGCAAATTGTGCATCGCAAAAGCCTATTAAAGAGGCAGGTGTCGGATTTAATCGATTGAACAAACTTTCGGATATTGCGTCTCTTTGAGCGCACGCCAGAATTGTTAATCTGCAAATTGAGCATCCTTCTTGCCGAGACCGTTGATCGCCAGATAAAAAGCAGTTCAAGGCTATTGGATATGTGGGCCGGGGGAGCATTTGGGGCAGGTAGCCGAGCAGAACGCTGCGGAGAAGCAGGCTCATGGACGGCTCGCACAACCGCTCATGGTTGTAGACGAAAACCGCCCCATCGTCCCCCCGCCAAGACCACGACGCAATGCTGCCCTGCAACTGGCGGGGGGCTTGGCGAGGCTTTTGCATGCAGGAAGGGCGGCTCTTGAGCGGGAGGAAGCCCATGGTCACCTCTTTCATTTCGTGCCAGTCTTTCTCGGAGCGGGTGCCGTTACATGGTTCAGCATGGCCGAGCCACCAGGCGCTATCGCCCTCGTCATTATGTTTGGCTTTCTTGCGACGGTCGCGTGGCTCGTTCGATATGGGTGGTCGCTCGTAGCTTATGGCGCGTTGGCAACTACGCTTTTTGTCGCGGGGATGATACTTGCCAATGCGGAGGCGTGGCGGGAGGGGACGATCATTCTGGATACGCCGGTCACCACCGTCGTCTCCGGCATCGTCGAGCGGCGAGAGGCGGGAGCAAGGGGCGAATGGCGATATGTGCTAAGGGTGACGGCGACCAGCGACCCACGGATCCGCCGGCCACCCGAGCGCGTTTCGATTCTCGCGCGCGGCAAGCACGAGCCTGCCCCGATTGGCGGATATCTTTCCGGCCGGGCGCGCCTTTCCCCACCCTCGGGCCCCGCCTTGCCGGGCCTCAATGACTTTTCCTTCGCCAGCTATTTCGATGGCGTCGGCGCAGTCGGCTTTTTCTTGGGGGCACCGCAATCGCAGTCGAGGCTCGGTGGGGGAGGGGCTGAAACATGGTGGTTGCGGTTCGACCGGACGCTGTTCTCGCTGAGGGATGACATTTCAATGCGCATCCGCTCCGTCATTCCGGGGGACCCGGGTGCATTTGCGGCCTCCATCATCACCGGTGAACGACGGTCTATGTCGAAAGATGCAACCGAGTCGCTGCGGCTCTCAGGTCTGGCGCACATCACCGCCATTTCCGGTCTCAACATGGCCCTGGCCGCAGGCATCTTTTTCGTCGGTCTGCGCAAGCTGCTGAGCCTCCTGCCGGGGCTCTCTCACGCTGTGCCGATCAAGAAGCTTGCCGCGGCCGGCGCCCTTCTTGGGGCCTTCGCCTATCTGCTTATCTCCGGATATCAGGTCTCCGCCGTTCGCGCCTTCCTCATGACGGCTATCATGCTCGTCGCGGTGCTGTTCGATCGGCCGGCAATCAGTCTGAGAAATCTCGCGCTTGCCGCGATCGTCATCGTCGCCGTGACACCTTCGGCGATCATGGGGCCCAGCTTCCAGATGTCGTTTGCCGCGACAGCCGCGCTGATTGCCGGTTATGCGGCGTGGCGGGACAGGCCCACGAGAAGACGATGGATCCCTGAATTCGACTTCCCCGGAGCGACCGCGCTGCGCTGGAGTTGGGGCGTTATTGCCGGCACCATCCTGACTTCGCTGATCGGCGGCCTATCAACGGCGGTTTTCGCCATCGCCCACTTTCATCGTCTCGCGCCGCACAGTCTCGAGGCCAATCTTGCCGCCATGCCGTTGATTTCTCTGATCATCATGCCGGCCGGGCTCGTTGCGATGCTGCTGATGCCCTTCGGCCTAGATGCCCCTTTCCTCGTTGCCATGGGCGTCGGTCTGGAGTGGGTGCTGGTCATCGCGCGGGAGGTTTCCGCCTGGGGCGAGGGTGTCGGGTTTCTGCAGCCGCCGGCATGGTTTCTGCCCGTCGCGTCTCTCGGCCTGTTGTTCCTTACCTTGTTAAGCAGCATCTGGCGGCATGTCGGCAGCCTGTTGCTTGTCATCTCTGGCTCGGCGCTGTTCTCAGGCGCAACGGGTGTCGAACGCGCAGACGTGCTGGTTTCAGAAGATGGTCGGTTGGTCGGCCTGCTTAAGTCGCCCGCGACAGTCGCCACAAACCGCGCTCGCCCGCCATCCTTCATATACGATCAGTGGACTGCGGCCCTGCAATTGAAGACGCATATCGGTCCCGCTGAAATAGCCGCTCCCGCTCCGCAAAAGGCGGCAGACGGTGGTCGGGTGAAGCGAACGCTAGCCGAGCTCGATGCCTCAGCCGAACGCATGCGCAAGGCGCTGGCTGACGTCCAAACCGGCCTTTTCATATGTGAGCCGAAGACCTGGTGCATGGCGAGACTGAGCAATGGTTGGGTCATTGCCTCGGTCGAAGACGGCGCGCTGGTAGGCAAGGCTTGTGATCTCGCCGATCTGGTGATTTCCGAACGGCGCACGAACTTTCCCGGTTGCCTATCCGGTGCCGTCCTGATGACTGCCGAAACGCTGAGAAGAAGCGGTGCAATCGAACTTCGCCTTGGCGACCGCGCAACCCGGAAAATTACTGTTGAGGCATCTTTCACCGCCCCGCCTCGCCCTTGGTCGCAGCATCGATATTACGATTGGCGCAGCGACAAATTTCAGATGGCGTCAACACCACTGACGCCTGCCCACAACAGTCCCGTCGTGACGGGCGGAGGTGTTCCCGTTTCAGAAAACCAGCCCGAAGCCACAATCAGTGATAACGGCGAATGAGCCCGACGAGTTTGCCCTGAACCTTCACGCGGTCGGGTCCGAAGATGCGCGTCTCATAGGCCGGATTGGCGGCTTCAAGTGCAATCGATGCGCCGCGTCGACGGAAGCGCTTCAATGTTGCTTCTTCGTCGTCCACCAGTGCGACGACGATGTCTCCGGGGCTCGCCGTCGACGTGTTGCGGATAATGACCGTATCGCCATCGAGAATGCCGGCGTCGATCATCGAGTCGCCCTTGACCTCGAGCGCGTAATGTTCGCCCGAACCCAACATTTCCGCCGGAACGGTGATGTCGTGCGTATTGTTCTGGATTGCCGAGATCGGCACACCGGCGGCGATGCGGCCCATGACCGGAACGTTGACGGAATTGGTGTTTTCCGCAACCGGCTTGGGCGGGCTGACAGGCTGCGGCTTGCCGAGGCTTCCCTCGATGACGCTTGGCGAAAAACCGCGACGCGTCTGGAGGCTCGGCGTATAGGCTTCCGGCAGCTTGATGACCTCAAGCGCGCGGGCGCGGTTGGGCAGGCGACGAATGAAGCCACGCTCTTCCAGTGCCGTAATCAGACGGTGGATGCCGGACTTGGAGGCAAGATCGAGCGCATCCTTCATCTCGTCGAATGAGGGGGGCACGCCCGATTCTTTCATCCGCTCGTGAATGAACAGAAGCAGTTCCTGTTGCTTGCGCGTCAGCATGTTGCGGTGCCCCGAGTGTGAAACAAATCCAGAACAGACACTATCTGTTCCATTTGTGTTCTGCAAGTGCCTAAATTTCCGTGAAGGGCCGATCAATGATCGTCATTTTCCTTTCGTCGCCTGTCGAGGGGGCTGCCGGTCCTGCCTGCTTGCCAATCGGTATCAAAAGGCTAAAACCTGCGCCCATCACAACGGCGAGCGAAAGGGCTCCGATTATGTCCGATCATCAAGAGAGCCTGCGCGCGCTCGATCATGTCGTCTTGCCCGTCGTGGCGCTGGATGAGGCTCGTGTGCGGCTTGCAAGCCTGGGGTTCACCGTAGCTGCCGATGCCCGCCACCCATTCGGGACGGAAAACGCCTGCGTGTTCTTCTCCGATGACACTTATCTGGAACCTCTGGGGGTTGCGAGCCGGGAAGAGTGCGAGGCGGCGGCCCGCGCTGGAAACGTATTCGTTGCGCGCGATCAGGCGTTTCGTTTTCGTCGGGGAGAAGGTGCTTCGGCGATTGTCGTCAAGAGCCTGGACGCGACCGCTGACCACGCAAGGTTCGGCGCTGCGGGGTTTTCGGCGGGCGACATGCTGTATTTCGAACGCCCGATGAAGCTGCCGGATGGTACTGAAACGACCGCCGGTTTCCGTCTGGCCTTCGCGAGCGATCTCCGTGCGCCGGATTTCTTTCTGTTTGCCTGCCAGCGGGTCAACGCTCTTCCTGCCAATCGGGGCAGTCTGGAGCGTCATGACAACGGCGTGCTCGGCATTTCCGCCGTGGTCCTGGGCGAGGAGAACCCCTCCGATTTTCAGTACCTCCTTGAAACCGTGTTCGGTCAACGCGAAATAGAGGCGCATTCGTTCGGCATTAGCCTGCAGTCGGCCAATGTTCGCATCGAGGCGCTGACGTCTGCGGGGTTGAGCGGCTATTACAGCATTGCTTCTGGCCCGCACGGGCGGGGACTGGATGCCGTAGCAGTCGTCTTCCGTGTCGGTGATATCGGCGTGACAGAGCGACTGCTCGCTGATAGGGGCATCGCATTCGCGCGCCATGGGGCGCGGCTCGTCGTGCCTCCGGCTGCGGGGCAGGGTGTTTCTTTTGTTTTCGAGGGTATCGCATGAGCAATTCCACCAATTCCGAAGTCTTCGTGGGCGAGGGCGATAACCGTGTGCTTTTCTCCAATAGCGCCCGCTTCGCGCTGATCGCCGGTCCCTGCCAGATGGAGAGCCGCGATCACGCCTTCATGATCGCCGGCGTCCTCAAGGAACTTTGCGACCGCCTCGGCCTTGGCCTCGTCTACAAGTCGTCCTTCGACAAGGCGAACCGCACCTCCCTTTCGGGCAAGCGCGGCATCGGCCTTGAAAAGGCGCTTGAAGTCTTTGCCGACCTGAAGAAGGAATACGGTTTCCCCGTCATCACCGACATCCACACGGAAGAGCAGTGCACGGCAGTCGCGCCCGTGGTCGACATGCTGCAGATTCCGGCCTTTCTCTGCCGCCAGACGGATCTGCTGGTTGCCGCCGCAAAGACCGGTCGTGTCATCAACGTCAAGAAGGGGCAATTCCTTGCTCCCTGGGACATGAAGAATGTCCTTAACAAGATAACCACCAGCGGAAATCCGAATGTTCTGCTGTGCGAGCGTGGCGCTTCCTTCGGCTACAACACGCTGGTTTCCGATATGCGCTCGCTGCCGATCATGGCGGAAACCGGGGCGCCCGTGGTCTTTGACGCCACCCATTCTGTGCAGCAGCCGGGCGGGCAGGGCGGTTCGACCGGCGGCGACCGCCGTTTCGTCGAGACCCTGGCGCGCGCTGCAATCGCCGTCGGCATCGCCGGGCTCTTCGTCGAGACTCACGAGGATCCGGATAACGCTCCGTCCGACGGACCGAACATGGTCCGGCTGGACGACATGCCGAGGCTTCTGGAGAAGCTCCTCGCGTTCGACGCGATTGCCAAGAGCAACTGACGCTCTTCCACCTGTCAGATGATGATGCGCCGGCCCCGAAAGCGGCCGGCGTTTCCCATTTTCTGCCCCGTTTACCTTTTCCTTCTTTCGCGACCTTTCCGGACACCTCGTTGGGTGCGATGTCATATGCTTGCCATTGTATTTTCCCTTGCTTCGATTAAGAGAAGGCCGTCCTCTTCTCTCGACTAAGAGCCATCAGGGAGCCAACATGACCGCCATTACCGACATCATCGGCCGCGAAATTCTCGACAGCCGTGGCAATCCGACCGTAGAGGTCGACGTCTATCTCGAGGACGGCAGCATGGGCCGCGCGGCGGTTCCGTCGGGTGCTTCTACCGGCGCGCATGAAGCCGTTGAACTGCGTGACGGCGGCAGCCGCTACCTGGGCAAGGGCGTCGAGAAGGCAGTCGATGCCGTCAATACCGAAATCTTCGATGCAATCGGCGGTCTCGATGCAGAAAACCAGATCCAACTCGACCGGATCATGATCGAACTCGACGGTACGCCAAACAAGTCGCGCCTCGGTGCAAACGCCATTCTCGGCGTCTCGCTCGCCATTGCCAAGGCTGCTGCCGAATCCTCCGGCCTGCCGCTTTATCGTTATGTCGGTGGTCCGAACGCTCATGTTCTCCCGGTTCCGATGATGAACATCATCAATGGCGGCGCGCATGCCGACAACCCGATCGACTTCCAGGAATTCATGATCATGCCGGTCGGTGCGGACAACATCCGCGACGCCGTCCGTATGGGCTCGGAAGTCTTCCACACCCTGAAGAAGGAACTCGCTGCCCAGGGTCACAACACCAACGTCGGCGACGAAGGCGGCTTTGCTCCGGGTCTAGAAAGTGCGCCTGCTGCTCTCGACTTCATCATGAAGTCGATCGAAAAGGCCGGCTACCGTCCGGGCGAGGACATGTTCCTGGCACTCGACTGCGCCTCCACCGAATTCTTCAAGGACGGCAAGTACGTTCTGGAAGGCGAAGGTCGCACGCTCGAGCCGGAAGCCATGGCCGACTATCTCGCCGAGCTTGCCGCCAAGTACCCGATCATCTCGATCGAGGACGGCATGGCCGAAGACGACTGGGCTGGCTGGAAGGCCCTGACCGACAAGATCGGCTCCAAGGTTCAGCTGGTCGGCGACGACCTGTTCGTCACCAACTCGGCCCGCCTGCGCGATGGTATCAAGATGGGCGTTGCCAACTCGATCCTCGTCAAGGTCAACCAGATCGGCTCGCTCTCCGAAACCCTCGATGCCGTAGAGACCGCTCATAAGGCTCGCTACACCGCCGTCATGTCGCACCGCTCCGGAGAAACCGAGGATTCGACGATTGCCGACCTCGCCGTCGCCACCAACTGCGGTCAGATCAAGACCGGCTCGCTGGCCCGTTCGGACCGGCTCGCAAAGTACAACCAGCTGATCCGTATCGAGGAAGCCCTTGGCCCGCAGGCCACCTATGCCGGCACCTCCATCCTGCGCGGCTGATTTTTCCGATTGCGGCATTTTCGGCCCGCGCCCTGAAAAGGGGCGCGGGCTTTTTCGTTTGCCGACGCTCTCGGTCAACGAACGGTTAAGCTCTGAACGCTAATCTGAATGAACTGTTTTGCGTTTCAGGACATCGTGCATATGTGGACCAGGCATCACAAAAAAAGAAAATTCGGACGCCTCGTTCTTCCCGCTGTTACTGTCGCCTTTCTTTCCTACTTCGGCTATCATTCTGTGCATGGCGATTTCGGTCTGCGTGCGGCGCAGGAATTCGAGCGGCAGCGTGTGGTTCGCAGCGGTGAACTCGCGCGCCTCGTGGCTCAGCGCAAGCAGCTTGAGCGTCAAGTTGAGCTGATGAGCGACGGCTCGTTGGAGCGTGACATGATCGATGAAAAGGCGCGTTACCAGCTGAATATGTCCAGGCCCGACGAAATTGTGATTTTCAACAAGGCCTTGTGATTAACCGAAATCAGGTTAATTGAAGATTTCGTAAAAAAATCATATGTTTACGTAGAATGTTAGGCATGCAATTCTAGCATTGCGGTTGAGCTCATTCTTGCTTATTCTGCGGCCAACCAAATTCGACCATAACGCAAGGGAGGGATGAATGGCGCCGCGCAAATCCGCGACTGCTACCAGCCGCAAAACTACGGCCAAGCCTGCGAAGAAGGATTTCACCGAAGGAGCGATCAGCGAATTCGACCGCGATACGGAGCTTAAGGCCTATCGCGAAATGCTTCTTATCCGCCGCTTCGAGGAAAAGGCCGGCCAGCTTTACGGCATGGGCTTCATTGGCGGTTTCTGTCACCTTTATATCGGTCAGGAAGCTGTCGTCGTCGGCATGCAGATGGCGTTGAAGGATGGCGATCAGGTCATCACCGGTTATCGTGACCACGGCCACATGCTGGCCTGCGGCATGAGCGCCCGTGGCGTCATGGCCGAGCTGACCGGTCGTCGCGGCGGCTTGTCGAAAGGCAAGGGCGGCTCGATGCACATGTTTTCCAAGGAGAAGAACTTCTACGGCGGTCACGGCATCGTTGGTGCGCAGGTCTCTCTCGGCACAGGTCTTGCTTTCGCCAACAGCTATCGCGACAACGGTCTCGTCTCTGTCGCCTACTTCGGTGACGGCGCCGCCAACCAGGGTCAGGTCTACGAGAGCTTCAACATGGCCGAGCTCTGGAAGCTTCCGGTCATCTACGTGATCGAGAACAACCGTTACGCCATGGGTACGGCCGTTTCGCGCGCTTCCGCCCAGACGAACTTCTCTCAGCGCGGTGTCTCCTTCAATATTCCCGGCATTCAGGTCGACGGCATGGATGTCCGCGCGGTTCGCGCCGCGGGCGAGCAGGCTGCCGAATATTGCCGCACCGGCAAGGGACCGGTCATCCTCGAAATGATGACCTATCGCTACCGCGGTCACTCGATGTCCGACCCGGCGAAGTATCGCTCTAAGGATGAAGTGCAGAAGATGCGTTCCGAGCACGATCCGATCGAGCAGGTTCGCAACCGCCTGCTGGAAAAGGGCTGGGCCAGCGAAGACGAGCTGAAGCAGATCGACAAGGACGTCCGCGACATCGTTGCCGACAGCGCCGATTTCGCCCAGGCCGATCCGGAGCCGGATGTATCCGAGCTCTACACCGATATCCTGTTGTAAGTTGGGGGAGGGTAAACCCATGCCAATCGATATTCTCATGCCCGCCCTTTCTCCGACCATGGAAGAGGGTACCTTGTCCAAGTGGGTCAAGAAGGAAGGCGATTCCGTTAAGTCCGGCGACGTGATTGCCGAAATCGAAACCGACAAGGCCACCATGGAAGTGGAAGCCGTTGATGAAGGCGTGCTCGGCAAGCTTCTGGTTGCTGCCGGCACCGAAAACGTCAAGGTCAATACGCCGATCGCAGTGCTGCTGCAGGATGGCGAAACGGCCGCCGACATCGGAACGGAAAAGCCTGCCGCTTTGCCGAAGGCCGACGCTGCCCCGGCTCCTGCTGCTGTCGAAGCCGAAAAGCCGGCTGCTTCCGCGTCGGTTCCCGCCGCACCCGTCGTAACCGTGGCCGCCGATCCGGATATCCCGGCCGGCACCGAAATGGTGACCATGACCGTTCGCGAAGCGCTTCGCGAAGCCATGGCCGAGGAAATGCGCTCCAACCCGGACGTCTTCATCATGGGTGAGGAAGTCGCCGAGTATCAGGGTGCCTACAAGATCACGCAGGGCCTTCTGCAGGAATTCGGCCCGAAGCGCGTGGTCGACACGCCGATTACCGAGCACGGCTTTGCCGGCGTGGGCGTCGGTGCGGCCATGGCGGGCCTTCGCCCGATCGTGGAGTTCATGACCTTCAACTTCGCCATGCAGGCGATCGACCAGATCATCAACTCCGCTGCCAAGACGCTCTACATGTCCGGTGGCCAGATGGGCGCGCCGATCGTGTTTCGTGGCCCGAACGGCGCGGCCGCCCGCGTTGCGGCCCAGCACAGCCAGGACTATGCGGCCTGGTACAGCCACATTCCGGGCCTCAAGGTCATCCAGCCCTATACGGCTGCTGATGCCAAGGGTCTGCTGAAGGCTGCCATCCGCGATCCGAACCCGGTGATCTTCCTCGAAAACGAAATCCTCTACGGTCATTCCTTTGAAGTGCCGAAGCTCGATGATTTCGTCCTGCCGATCGGCAAGGCGCGCATCCACAAGGCTGGCACAGACGTCACGATCGTGTCGTGGGGAATCGGCATGACCTATGCCACCAAGGCTGTCGAGGAACTGTCCAAGGAAGGCATCGACGTCGAGCTGATCGACCTTCGCACCATCCGTCCGATGGACATCCCGACCGTGGTCGAATCGGTCAAGAAGACCGGCCGTCTCGTCACCGTCGAGGAAGGTTATCCGCAGTCGTCTGTCGGCACCGAAATCGCCACCCGCGTCATGCAGCAGGCCTTCGATTACCTCGATGCGCCGATCCTGACGATTGCCGGCAAGGACGTTCCGATGCCTTACGCGGCAAACCTCGAAAAGCTGGCGCTGCCGAATGTCGGCGAAGTCGTCCAGGCGGTGAAAACCGTCTGCTACAAGTAACGGGAGGGTAGTAACATGCCGATCAATATCACGATGCCGGCACTCTCCCCGACCATGGAAGAGGGCAATCTTGCCAAGTGGCTCGTCAAGGAAGGCGACCATATCAAGTCGGGCGATGTCATTGCCGAGATCGAGACCGACAAGGCGACCATGGAAGTGGAAGCTGTCGACGAAGGTACGATCGCAAAGATCCTCGTTCCGGCCGGTACCGAAGGCGTCAAGGTCAACACCCTGATTGCCGTTCTCGCCGCTGAAGGCGAGGACGTTCAGGCCGCCGCGGGCAGCGCTTCCGCTGCACCGGCGGCTGCCAGGGCTGAGGCCGCGCCCGCGGCTGCCCAGCCTGCTCCGGTTGCCGCAGCGCCCGTCGTTGCCGCGGCTCCGGCGGCGGCTGTAGCGCCAAAGTCGGATGGCAATCGCGTCTTCGCTTCGCCGTTGGCCCGTCGTCTGGCCAAGGAAGCCGGTCTCGACCTTTCCATCGTCTCCGGCACCGGCCCGCATGGCCGCGTCGTCAAGAGTGACATCGAGAAGACAATTGCTTCCGGCGGTGCAAAGGCTGCTCCGGCACCGGCTGCAGCAGCATCCGCCGGCGCTCCGGCTCCGGCCCTTGCCAAGGGTGCGGGTGACGATGCCGTTCTCAAGCTGTTCGAGCAGGGTTCCTACGAGGTCCTGCCGCACGATGGCATGCGCAAGACGATCGCTTCGCGCCTGCTGGAATCGCACCAGACCGTTCCGTCCTACTTCGTCTCGATGGATTGCGAAATCGACGCTCTGCTGAGCCTGCGCGCCGACATCAACAAGTCTGCCCCGACGGTGAAGACGGAAAAGGGCGAAGTCGCGACCTTCAAGCTGTCGGTCAACGACTTCATCATCAAGGCGATGGCGCTCGCGCTCCGCGACGTTCCGGCGGCAAACGCCTCCTGGACCTCGACGGCGCGCCTCCTGCACAAGCATTCGGATGTCGGCGTGGCGGTTGCCATTCCGGACGGCCTCATCACGCCGATCATCCGCAAGGCCGAGCAGAAGACGCTGTCCGTCATCTCCAACGAGATGAAGGATCTCGCCAAGCGCGCCCGTGACAAGAAGCTGAAGCCGGACGAATACCAGGGTGGCACCACCGCGGTGTCCAACCTCGGCATGTTCGGCGTGTCGAACTTCACCTCGATCATCAATCCGCCGCATGCTTCGATCGTCTCGATCGGCGCTGGCATTGAAAAGCCGGTGGTAAAGAACGGCGAGATCAAGATCGGCACGGTCATGACGGCGACCTTCGCCTTCGATCACCGCGTCATCGATGGAGCGCTCGGCGCCGAACTCGCTTCGGCCTTCAAGCGCTATATCGAAAGCCCGATGGGCATGCTGGTCTGACCGGAGAGCGTTTCGATGAAATCCGTTCTTTGCTACGGCGATAGTCTGACCTGGGGATACGATCCGGAAAACATGGGCCGTCACGCCTATGAGGATCGCTGGCCGAGCGTGCTGCAAGGTGCGCTCGGAGCCGATGTCAGAATCATCCCTGAAGGATTGAACGGGCGTACCACTGCGTATGACGACCATCTAGCCGATTGCGAACGCAACGGCTCCAAACTGCTGCCAAGCGTGCTGGAGACGCACAAGCCGCTGGATCTCGTGATCCTCATGCTTGGCACAAACGACATGAAGCAGGGCGTCGCCGGTACGGCGATTGCGGCTTCCAAGGGTATCGGTAGGCTGATCCGGCAGATTCGGCTGCATGACTGGGGTTTCGATTTCGATGGCCCGGATGTGCTTGTGGTTTCGCCGCCTCCAGTCTGCGAAACCGCCAATGCTGCCTTCGCTGCCACGTTCAGGGGCGCGCTGGACGAATCGGCCATGCTCGCAAGTCTCTACCGGGATCTTGCCGATGAAAACGGTTGCGGTTTCTTCGATGCTGGACTGGTGGCGAAGACAACGCCGCTTGATGGAATTCATCTCGATGCGGCCAATACCCGCGCCATCGGGCGCGGTCTCGAGCCGGTCGTGCGAATGATGTTGGGTTTGTAATTTCGATCCGGGAAAATTGATCAGGATCAAGGAGAAAGACGACTGGGTGACTAGGCTTTGGATATCGACCGACAAAAGAGGAGATATCGAATGTCGAACACCCCGCACGAAATCCAGGACGAGTTTCCGGAATACGCAGAGAAGATGCACGCGCTGAAGGCTGGCGACGAGCGTTTTGGCAAGCTTCTGGAAGACTATCGCGAGGTGAACCGTGCGATCCATCGCGCCGAGACCGAGGTCGAGCCGGTCGGCGACGTGCAGATGGAAACGATGCGCAAGCAGCGCATGGTTCTGAAGGATGAAATCTACGGGATGCTGACCAAGGCTTGATACGGCTGGTCTCGTCCCTCGGAAGGGCTCCGTCGCAGGACGGGGCTCGTTCCGGACAAAAAGGGAGAGTAAGACCAGTGTCCAACGCCTATGACGTCATCATTATCGGCTCCGGCCCCGGCGGCTACATTGCCGCAATCCGTGCTGCCCAGCTTGGTCTGAAGACCGCCATCGTTGAGCGTGAGCATCTGGCCGGTATCTGCTCCAACTGGGGCTGCATTCCCACCAAGGCTTTGCTGCGCTCTGCCGAGATCCTGCATTACGCCCAGCATCCGGGCGAATACGGCATCAAGGTTGAAGGCGCTGTCACGCCGGACCTGAAGGCGATCGTCGCCCGCTCGCGCGGTATTGCGCAGCGCATGAACGGTGGCGTCGGATTCCTCATGAAGAAGAACAAGGTTGACGTCATCTGGGGCGAGGCGAAGCTCACCAAACCCGGCGAGATCGTCGTTTCCAAGACCACCAAGGCGATCCAGCAGCCGCAGGCTCCGCTCCCGAAAAACGTTCTGCCGGAAGGCACCTACACCGCCAAGCACATCGTGGTGGCCACCGGTGCGCGTCCGCGTGCGCTTCCCGGCATCGAGCCGGATGGCAAGCTGATCTGGACCTATTTCGAAGCGATGAAGCCCGAGGAAATGCCGAAATCGCTGCTCGTCATGGGCTCCGGCGCCATCGGCATTGAATTCGCCTCCTTCTACCGCACCATGGGTGTTGACGTGACGGTCGTCGAGGTCATGACCCAGGTCATGCCGGTCGAGGACACCGAAATTTCGGCGCTGGCGAAGAAGCAGTTCGAAAAGCAGGGCATGAAGATCCTGCTGGAAGCCAAGGTCGCCAAAGTCGAGAAGGGCGCGAACTCCATCACCGCCCATGTCCAGAAGAAGGACGGCTCGATCGAGAAAATCACTGCCGACCGGATGATTTCGGCTGTCGGCGTTCAGGCCAATATCGAAAACATCGGCCTTGAGGCCCTCGGCGTGAAGACCGATCGCGGCTTCATCGCCATCGACGGTTACGGCAAGACCAACGTACCGGGCATCTATGCGATCGGCGACGTCGCAGGTCCGCCGATGCTGGCGCACAAGGCCGAGCACGAAGCCGTCATCTGCATCGAGAAGCTGGCAGGCCTTCCGAACGTCCATCCGATGGACAAGGCCAAGATCCCGGGTTGCACCTATTGCCACCCGCAGGTCGCTTCTGTCGGCCTGACCGAAGCCAAGGCCAAGGAGCAGGGTCGCGACATCCGCGTCGGCCGCTTCCCCTTCGTCGCCAACGGCAAGGCGATCGCGCTCGGCGAAGACCAGGGGCTTGTCAAGACCATCTTCGACAAGAAGACCGGCGAGCTTCTCGGAGCCCACATGGTGGGTGCGGAAGTGACCGAACTCATCCAGGGTTTCGTGGTGGCGATGAACCTCGAAACCACCGAGGAAGAACTGATGCACACCATCTTCCCGCATCCGACCATTTCGGAAACGTTGAAGGAAAGCGTGCTTGACGCCTACGGCCGCGCGCTCAACGCCTGAGCCTGTTGTGATGATCGATGCCGCGGCCTATATAGGCCGCGGATGTTCCACGGAAGGATGTGGCAATGGCAGGCTTTGAAATCGGCTGGTTCCTGATGCTGATCGTCGGCGGTCTCGCCGGCTGGCTGGCAGGCAAGCTCATGGATGTTCGTTTCGGTGTGCTAATGAACATCATCATCGGCATCTTCGGTGCGGTCATTGCTTCGGCGGTTTTCCGGCGCTTCGGCATATTCGTGGAAGGCGACTGGCTCGGTTATCTGATCACCAGCTTTGTCGGCGCCTGCATATTGCTCTTCGTCGTCAAGCTGGTGCGACGCTAAACTCATTCGCTGCAATGGCTGCGGCAAAGGAAGGCTGAACCATGGTCACCATCCTCGACAGGACAAATCTCGAGGAAAAGCGCGTCCGTCACCCGGAAAAGGCTCATCGCCCGGATACCGAGGTGTTGCGCAAGCCGGAATGGATCCGCGTGAAGGCTCCGACCTCCAAGGGTTATGCGGAGACGCGCGATCTCGTGCGCTCGCACAAGCTGGTGACGGTCTGCGAGGAAGCCGGCTGCCCGAACATCGGCGAGTGCTGGGACAAGAAGCACGCGACCTTCATGATCATGGGCGAGATCTGTACGCGCGCCTGTGCCTTCTGCAACGTCGCGACCGGCAAGCCGAACGCGCTCGATCTCGATGAGCCGGAAAACGTCGCCAAGGCCGTGAAGCAGATGGGCCTGTCCCATGTGGTCATCACCTCCGTCGACCGTGACGATCTGGAGGATGGCGGCGCAGAGCATTTCGAGAAGGTGATCTGGGCGATCCGTGCTGCTTCTCCCCAGACGACCATCGAGATCCTGACGCCGGACTTCCTGAAGAAGCCGGGTGCTCTGGAGCGCGTCGTTGCCGCAAAGCCCGACGTCTTCAACCACAACATGGAAACCGTTCCGGGCAACTATCTGACCGTTCGTCCGGGCGCTCGCTACTTCCACTCCGTTCGCCTTTTGCAGCGCGTGAAGGAACTCGACCCGACCATGTTCACCAAGTCCGGCATCATGGTCGGTCTCGGAGAAGAACGGAATGAAGTCCTTCAGCTGATGGACGACCTCAGGACCGCCGATGTCGACTTCCTGACCATCGGCCAGTATCTGCAGCCGACCCGAAAGCACCATCAGGTGATGAGCTTCGTCACGCCGGACGAGTTCAAGTCCTATGAGACCGTTGCCTATGCCAAGGGCTTCCTGATGGTCTCCTCGAGCCCGCTCACGCGCTCGTCGCATCATGCGGGTGACGACTTCGCGCGTCTGAAAGCCAATCGCGAGAAGATGCTGGCGGAAAAGGCCGTTCGCGCCGGCGCTTAAAGCCGTTGCAGGATCTGTGTTATGCACGGGCGTTCCGCATGTCGGAGCGCCCGTCTTGCTTTGGAGCTTCGTCCATGCCTGTCCATTATATCGATGTGGAAACAGCGGCGCGGTTGTTGCCGGAATGTGAGCGTTTGCTTGTGCTCGGTTGTTCCGGCAGCGGCAAGAGCACCTTGTCCCGCAAGCTCGGGGAGTTGCTGGATCTGCCGCATGTTTCGATGGATCGTGAGGTGTTTTGGTTGCCAGGCTGGCAGCAGCGGCCACGCGAAGAAGCGGTAAAGCGTATCGTCGAAATCGCGGCGACTTCGCGCTGGATCATGGACGGAACCAGCCCGGGCACACTGCCCATCAGGCTACCGCGAACGGATCTTGTCATCTGGATGCGGCCGCCGCGTCTGGTGTCGCTTTATGGTGTCCTGTCACGCGGTATCCGTTATCGCGGTCGCAGCCGGCCGGAAATGGCGGACGGTTGCCCCGAGAGGGTGACGCTGGAGTTCCTGCGCTATGTCTGGAATTTCGAGCGACACTCCGCCCCTGAGGTCGATGCGCAACTGGCCGCCTTTTCCGGGGAGATACCAATGCTCACGTTAAGGTCGCATGCCGACTCGGCACGTTTGCTCGTCTATCTTGAAGAACGCGAGCAGAGTCCGGCCTGACTTCGTTTATTGCGGATAGTGCACCCTTATGAACAGATTCCACGATCGAAATGGTATTGCTGAACACCGGTCGGAAGCTTACGATTCTTTCTGTTTTTATATGGATGAGAACCAGACCGCGCGGGCCGCGGATGCAATTATCCGGGCCTTTCACGAGGTCGCAGGCCGGTAAACGGCTTGTCTCTTCCTGCCCGATTGCATATCTGAGGGGCATGCCAGAATTCGAGACCAGACGTACCGTTCGTCACTCCGCAACCCAGATGTTCAACCTCGTCGCCGATGTCGAACGCTACCCGGAATTCCTGCCCCTTTGCGAGGCTTTGGCGATCCGTTCGCGCCGCGAACGCGATGGCAAGGAACTGCTGATCGCGGACATGACCGTGGGTTACAAGGCAATCCGCGAGACTTTCACCACGCAGGTGCTGCTGGTTCCGGGCGACCGCGTGATCGACGTGAAGTATATCGAAGGTCCATTCCGATACCTCGATAATCGCTGGCGCTTCGAGGAGAGGGCCGACGGCGGTTGCGACGTCAACTTCTTCATCAGCTACGAGTTCAAGAACCGTATTCTGGGCGCGGTGATGGGTTCGATGTTCGACCGTGCCTTCCGCATGTTCACCGATGCTTTCGAGGCGCGGGCCGACAAGATCTACACGGTCTGACGACTGCCCGTCGAAAGAGTTCAGCCGGCAACCGCCACCAGCAGTTCGAAGGCGGTTCTCACCGTGGCAAGCCTGATTTCCGTCCGCCCGATGTCGCCATAGTGCATTTCGCGGTGGACCAGCAGTCCGCTCTGGCTCTTGGCTGCCAGATGAACGAGGCCGACGGGTTTTTCAGCCGTCCCGCCGGTCGGACCTGCAACTCCCGTAACCGCAACGGCGATGTTGGCGCCCGAGCGGCGCAGCGCGCCATCGACCATCTGCAGGGCCGTCTCGCGCGATACCGCGCCGAAGCGTGTCAGGACCTCAGCGGAGACGCCGAGCATGTCTGCCTTGGCCTGATTGGAATAGGTCACGAAACCACGGTCCACCGCAGCCGAAGAGCCGGAGACTTCGGTCAACGCACCGGCGATCAGGCCGCCGGTGCAGGATTCTGCGGTCGCAATTGTCAGGCCGCGTGCCGAAAAGTCGGCAACGATGCGTGCGGCGGAAGCTTCGATGTCCTCAGGAAATATCGTCATCGTGCCGGCACTCCATAAACTACCGTCGCCGTTGCTATTGCCGCGATGCCTTCGCGCCGGCCGATGAAGCCGATCTTTTCGTTGGTGGTCGCCTTGACCGAGCAGCGGTCCAGCGTGATTCTTAGAATTTCCGAGAGCTTTTCCCGCATTTCCAGCCTGTGCGGTCCGAGTTTCGGGGCCTCGGCGATGAGGGAAACGTCGGCATTCATGATCGTGCCGCCGTTCTCGCGGACGATGCGGGCCGCATGTTCCAGAAAGATCCGCGACGGCGCGCCCTTCCATTGGGGATCCGATGGCGGGAAATGGTCGCCGATATCGCCGGCGCCGCAGGTGGCTAGCAGCGCATCGGTCAGCGCATGCAGCGCAACGTCCGCGTCGGAATGGCCCTTGAGCCGCTGGTCGTGGGGAATGAAGATACCGCAAAGCGTCACGCCGTCGCCGGGTTCCAGCTGATGCACGTCGTAGCCGTTACCGGTGCGGACGTCGGGCAGGGCGGCGGGGCTGGAAAGTCTGGCATCGGCCATGGCGATATCCCTTTTCACGGTCAGTTTTACGTTGTCGGGCGAACCCTCTACCAGCTGCACCGGAATGCCGGCCCATTCCGCAATCGAGGCGTCATCGGTGAAGTCGCTGCGGCCGTCCGCCGCTGCCCTTTCATGGGCATCGAGAATCACCGGCAGCGCAAAGGCTTGCGGCGTCTGCGCCGCGAAAAGACCGGCGCGAGGCACAGTTTCGGCAATGTGGCCGTCTGAGCTCGATCGCTTCAGCGTATCCGTAACCGGCATCACGGGCAGCGCGCCGGCATTGCCCCCATCAAGGGAGGTCGCCACACGGTTGAGAAGGTCGTCGTCCAAAAATGGGCGTACCGCATCATGGATCATCACGTGACTTGCGCCGTGTTGCGAAAGAGCGCGTAGACCTGCCAGAACGGACTGCTGACGCGTTGCTCCTCCGTTGACGGTGATGATCTTGTGCCCTTCATTCAGGGAAAATCTCGTTTTTTCAAACAGTTCATGGTCATCCTGATGGATGACCGCGATGATCGGCCCCGATCGCTTCCAGGCAAGAAATGTTTCCAGCGTATGTGCGATAACGGGGCGTCCACCGATCCTGCGATACTGTTTCGGTCCCTCGACGGAGGCGCCCGCGCGCTCTCCGCGTCCGGCCGCCACGACAATGATACCGATAGAGGCAACTTCGCGTTGTTGCATTGCAGCGTTCGACCTGTGTAAAAGAGATAGGACACAAAAAATTCGCAAGCGTGGTCTACCGGCTGAACTTCGGTTTTTCCAGCATTTGCCCGAATTTTTATCGCGGCCCCACGGATTTCACTTGGCAAGCGCACAATCTCTGTCTAAAAATAGTGCACATTTGAAGCGTGCCCGAAAGATAATCATTTGAGTTCTGCTGCGCTGAATACGCCATTCGAGATCGGGTCGGTCGCGATACGCAATCGCGTGATTCTGGCTCCGATGTCCGGTGTCAGCGATTTGCCGTTTCGCAGGCTGGCATGGCGTTTTGGGGCCGGTCTGGTCGTGACCGAGATGGTTGCAAGCCGTGAACTCGCTCACAATGCCGCAGAATCATGGTCCCGTCTGCAGGGTGCAGATATCAATCCGCACATGGTGCAGCTTGCCGGACGCGAAGCCTACTGGATGGGCGAGGCGGCCCGTATCGCCGAAGCCAATGGCGCCGATATCATCGACATCAACATGGGGTGTCCGGCCAAGAAGGTAACGGGCGGTTATTCCGGCTCGGCGTTGATGCGCGATCCCGATCATGCCCTGACGCTGGTCGAGGCGACGGTCAATGCGGTGAAGGTACCGGTGACGCTGAAGATGCGGCTGGGCTGGGATGAGAACTCCCTGAACGCGCCGGAAATTGCCCGCCGTGCCGAAGAAGCCGGTGTGAAGATGATCATCGTGCATGGACGCACGCGCATGCAATTCTATGAAGGCAGGGCCGACTGGGACGCCATCGCCCGGGTTCGGGAGGTCGTGTCCGTCCCGCTGGTTGCCAATGGCGACGTGGAAACCCGCGAAGATGCCGTTGAGATCCTGCGTCGCTCCGGCGCCGATGCGGTTATGGCGGGCAGGGCCTGTCAGGGGCGTCCGTGGCATGTCGGCTGGCTCGCCGGTGGCGCGGGTCCTGATGCCTCCGAGATCCCCGCACTTGTCAGCGAACATTATGAGGCAATGCTCGGTCATTACGGGCGCGATGTCGGTATAAGGCATGCTCGCAAGCATCTGGGCTGGTATCTCGACCGCTTCGCACCGGAGGCATCTGCTGCCGCCAAGGGAGAAATCATGACGTCGAAGGACGCCGATTTCGTTTCGAAATCGCTTTTCAGCGTGCTGTCTGAGGCGCTGTCCGCCGCAGACAGCCGACAGGAGGCCGCATGAACGCGAATAATGGCGGCAACGGGCTTGCCATGGCAGTGCTCAACTCGGTTCAGAATCCGGTGGTGATGGTCGATACCAACGGCCATATCGCCTTCGCGAACTGGGAAGCCGAGGCATTTTTCGGTGCAAGTGCTGCGCATCTGTCCCGCTACAAGCTGTCCACCTTCATTCCCTTCGGCAGTCCGCTGCTTTCCCTGATCGATCAGGTTCGCGAACGCCGCGCTCCGGTGAACGAATACCGTGTTGACCTCAGCTCACCCCGTCTCGGGCAGGACAAGCTGGTGGATCTTTATGTTGCTCCGGTGGTCAACCAGCCGGGTGACGTGGTCATTGTTTTCCAGGAACGTTCGATGGCTGACAAGATCGACCGGCAGTTGACGCATCGTGCGGCTGCCCGTTCGGTGACCGGTCTTGCGTCGATGCTGGCCCACGAGATCAAGAACCCGCTCTCCGGCATCCGCGGTGCGGCGCAGTTGCTCGAAACCTCCGTTACAGACGAAGATCGCGCATTGACCCGGCTGATCTGCGACGAGACGGACCGCATCGTTTCTCTGGTCGACCGTATGGAGGTCTTTTCCGACGAACGGCCGGTCGACCGGATTTCGCTGAACATTCATTCGGTGCTCGACCATGTGAAGGCGATCGCCAAGGCCGGTTTTGCCCGCAACATTCGCATCACCGAGAATTATGACCCGTCGCTGCCGCCGGTCTATGCCAATCGCGACCAGCTTGTGCAGGTGTTCCTGAACCTCATCAAGAACGCCGCCGAAGCCATCGGCGACCGGCCGGATGGCGAGATACAGTTGACGACGGCCTATCGTCCGGGCATCCGCCTGTCGGTTGCCGGTTCGCGTGAAAAGATTTCCCTGCCGCTCGAATTCTGCGTGCACGACAACGGTCCCGGCGTGCCGTCCGACCTGCTGCCGCATCTTTTCGATCCGTTTATTACCACCAAGACCAACGGTTCCGGCCTTGGGCTGGCGCTGGTCGCCAAGATCATTGGCGGCCATGGCGGCATCGTCGAATGCGACAGCCAGGCGAACCGCACGACTTTCCGCGTGTTGATGCCCGTCTCCAAGGACATCCCGCTTGACGAAGAACCCCCGGCGAAATCCACAGGAAGATTCTGATGACTGCAACGATCCTTGTCGCTGATGACGACGCAGCCATTCGTACCGTATTGAATCAGGCCTTGACCCGCGCCGGCTATGAAGTCCGGATCACGTCCAATGCCGCCACCCTCTGGCGTTGGGTCTCCGCTGGTGAAGGCGACCTCGTGGTCACCGACGTCGTCATGCCGGATGAGAACGCCTTCGATCTCCTGCCACGCATCAAGAAGGCGCGGCCCGATCTGCCGGTGCTGGTCATGAGCGCGCAGAACACGTTCATGACCGCGATCAAGGCATCGGAGAAGGGCGCTTACGACTACCTGCCGAAGCCCTTCGACCTGACGGAACTGATCGCGATCATCGGCCGTGCGCTGGCCGAGCCGAAAAAGAAGCCGGCCCGTCTCGACGACGACATGCAGGATGGAATGCCGCTGGTTGGCCGTTCGGCCGCCATGCAGGAAATCTACCGCGTTCTCGCGCGCCTGATGCAGACCGACCTGACGCTGATGATCACTGGCGAGTCGGGCACCGGCAAGGAACTCGTCGCCCGCGCGCTGCATGATTACGGCAAGCGCCGCAACGGTCCCTTCGTCGCCATCAACATGGCCGCGATCCCGCGCGACCTGATCGAATCAGAGCTTTTCGGTCACGAGAAGGGTGCCTTCACAGGCGCCCAGACTCGCTCGACCGGTCGCTTCGAACAGGCCGAAGGCGGCACGCTTTTCCTCGATGAAATCGGCGACATGCCGATGGATGCGCAAACCCGTCTGCTGCGTGTGCTGCAGCAGGGCGAATATACCACCGTGGGCGGCCGCACGCCGATCCGAACCGATGTCAGGATCGTTGCCGCGACCAACAAGGACCTGAAGCACTCGATCAATCAGGGTCTTTTCCGTGAAGACCTTTACTACCGACTGAACGTCGTACCGCTACGCCTGCCGCCGCTGCGCGACCGTGCCGAGGACATCCCGGATCTGGTGCGGCATTTCATCCAGCAGGGTGAGAAAGAGGGCTTAGATCCGAAGCGCTTCGATAACGAAGCGCTGGAGGTCATGAAGGCCTATGCATGGCCGGGTAACGTTCGCGAGCTGGAAAACGTCGTCCGCCGCCTGATGGCGCTTTACCCGCAGGATGTGATTTCCCGCGAGATCGTCGAGCAGGAACTGCGTTCGGACATCGCCGACAGCCCGATCGCCAAAGTCGGTGTTCCGGCCGGCTCTATGACGATTTCGCAGGCCGTTGAAGAAAACATGCGGACCTATTTCGCAAGCTTCGGCGACGCCCTGCCGCCTTCCGGCCTCTATGACCGGGTGCTCACCGAGATGGAGTATCCCCTGATTCTTGCTGCGCTCACCGCGACGCGTGGCAACCAGATCAAGGCCGCCGATCTTCTCGGGCTCAACCGCAATACGTTGCGCAAGAAGATCCGCGAGCTAGGTGTTTCGGTCTATCGCAGTTCCCGCTCGGCTTGACAAAGCTGCAAGCCCCGTTGCAATTTCGCCACATTGCGTTGCTCAAAAGTCACGAAGCCTCGGCGTGTTCCGGTCCTGCCGGGTTGACGGGATCGGGAAAGAGTATGGCGCGAGGGAAGTGATCGGTCCGTTTTCGGGGTTGATCCGAGGTGCAGCAACGAATTGGGCTCTGCAGGCAGGGCGCGGGAGTTTTCATGGTCAGTCGGATGGCCGCGTCCGCAACGGATCTCGACACCGCGACGTCCCATGACCGTCGTGCGTCTTTTGCCTTGCCCGGCCTCGTGGTCGCGGGCGGTGCGCTCGCTTGCGCCATATTCACACTGCCTGTGCTGCTCGGCCTCACGCCCATTGAACCTACGTCCCAGGTTCTGATCGCCTCGGCCATCGTCAATTCGCTTTTCATAGTCGGCCTGATGTTCCTTATCGGCCGCGAAGTGACACGTCTCTTCAAGGCGCGCACACGTGGCCGCGCTGCGGCCCGCCTGCATGTCCGTATCGTGGTGTTGTTTTCGATCGTCGCCATCACGCCGGCGATCCTCGTGGCGATCTTCGCCAGTATCACGCTGAATGTCGGTCTGGACCGATGGTTTTCGCTAAGGACGCAATCCATCGTCTCGTCATCGATGAATGTTGCCCAGGCCTATATGCTGGAAAACGCCAGCTACCTGCAGGGCCAGACGATCTCGATGGCGAACGATCTCGAGCGCAATCGTGCGCTCTATTATCTTGATCGCACCGGTTTCGTTCAGCTCCTGACCCGACAGACAAAGGGGCGTGGCATGCTCGGCGCCTTCCTTGTGCGTCAGGACGGCTCTTCGATCATACAGGCTGATATATCGACGGAGAAGCCGCTGCCGGCGATCCCGAAGGACGCGCTGGAGAGCGCCGCTGCCGGTCAGCCGACGCTCATTCCGCCAGGCGTGACCAACCTTGTGGGCGCGATCATCAAGCTCGAATCGATTTCGGGCACCTACCTCTATACGATCCGCGCCGTTGACCCGAAGGTCATGTCGGCAATGCGGCTGATGGAGGAGAACACCGCCGAATACAAGGCGATGGAAGACGGCCGCACCACGCTGCAAATTGCTTTTGCCATTCTCTATCTCGGCTTCGCACTGATCGTACTTCTGGCCGCGATCTGGACGGCGATCGCTGTCGCGGATCGGATCGTCCGGCCGATCCGCCTGCTGATTGGTGCTGCCGACAATGTTGCTTCTGGCAACATGAATGTCATCGTGCCTGTTCGATCGGCGGATGGCGACGTCGGCAGCCTGTCGCGCACCTTCAACAAGATGATTACCCAGATCCGCAGCCAGCGCGACGAAATCCTTGAAGCCAAGGACGAGGTGGACGACCGGCGACGCTTCATCGAGGCTGTGCTGTCAGGCGTGACGGCCGCGGTTATCGGCGTCGAGGATGACGGCGTCATCACCATCGTCAATCCATCCGCCGAATACTTTCTCGCGACGGCTTCCGAGGATCTGATCGGCCAGAAGCTCAGCCTCGTCGCACCCGAAGTGGACCGGGTTCTTGCCGAAGCCGCGGTGCGTCATCGCGGTGAATACCGTGAGCAGATCAACCTTATCCGGGGCGGAAAGGAGCGGACGCTGAACGTGCAGGTGACGCGCGAGGAGACCCGGGGTTCAGAGGATTCCTACGTGATCACGCTCGATGACATCACCGATCTGGTTATCGCCCAACGCTCCACTGCCTGGGCGGACGTCGCGCGACGTATCGCCCACGAGATCAAAAACCCGCTCACCCCGATCCAGCTTTCCGCCGAACGCCTCAAGCGGCGCTATGGCAAGCATATCGCCGAGGACGACCGGGCCGTTTTCGACCAGTGCACCGATACTATCGTCCGTCAGGTCGAGGACATCGGACGCATGGTGGACGAATTCTCCGCCTTTGCCCGGATGCCGAAGCCGGCAAAGCAGAGTTCGGACCTGCGCGACGTGCTGCGTGATGCCGTATTCCTGCGGGAGATGGGTACGCACGGCATCAAGTTCACCCGCGAGTTCGGCGACGAACCGTTGCAGGGCAGTTTCGATGCTCGCATGCTGGCTCAGGCTGTCGGCAACCTCATCAAGAATGCGGTCGAGGCGATCGAGGCCGTGCCGAGCGAGGAACTGCCGGATGGCGGAAGGATCATGGTGCGCTCGTCCTTCGATCACGAGCAGGATCGTTTCGTTGTCGATGTCATCGACAACGGACGCGGTCTTCCGGTTGAGAACCGGCACCGCATTCTCGAACCCTATATGACGATGCGAGAGAAAGGCACAGGCCTGGGTCTCGCCATCGTGAAGAAGATTATTGAAGAACATGGTGGTCAGTTGGAGTTGCATGACGCTCCGGCAGAGTTCGATCGGGGCAGGGGCGCGATGATCCGCATCCTCCTGCCGCGCCTTGAGACGACCGCCATGGACAATGAAAGCGATAAGGAAAAGGTCCATGGCCTCTGATATTCTGGTAGTCGACGACGAAGAGGATATCCGCGAGATCGTCTCCGGCATCCTCAGCGACGAGGGGCACGAAACCCGCACCGCTCACGACGCCGACAGCGCGCTGGCTGCGATCTCTGATCGCGCACCGCGTCTCGTCTTTCTCGATATCTGGATGCAGGGCAGCCGGCTTGATGGCCTGTCGCTGCTGGACGAGATAAAGACGCGGCATCCCGATCTTCCCGTCGTCATGATTTCCGGACATGGCAACATCGAAACGGCAGTTTCGGCGATCAAGCGCGGCGCTTTCGATTTCATCGAGAAGCCGTTCAAGGCGGATCGCCTGATCCTGATCGCGGAGCGCGCGCTGGAGAATTCCAAGCTTAAACGCGAGGTTTCGGAGCTGAAGAAGCGCACGGGCGATGCGGTCGAGCTGATCGGCACCTCCGTGGCCGTTTCGCAGCTTCGCCAGACGATCGACAAGGTCGCCCCGACCAATAGCCGAATCATGATCTTCGGCCCGTCCGGCTCCGGCAAGGAACTGGTTGCGCGCATGATCCACAAGCGGTCGAGCCGTGCGAGCGGTCCCTTTGTGACGCTCAATGCAGCCGCGATCACTCCTGACAGGATGGAGGTCGCGCTGTTCGGCACCGAGGGCACGCCCGGCCAGCCACGTCGCATCGGTGCGCTCGAGGAGGCCCACCGGGGCATCCTCTATCTCGATGAGATTGGCGAGATGCCGCGCGAGACCCAGAACAAGATCCTTCGGGTTCTGGTCGAGCAGCAGTTCGAACGCGTCGGTGGTTCCAAGCGCGTCAAGGTCGATGTACGGGTCATCTCGTCTTCCGCCTACAACCTTGAAGGCATGATCGCGGAGGGCCAGTTCCGGGAAGACCTGTTCCACCGGCTTGCCGTCGTTCCGATCAAGGTTCCTGCGCTCGCAGAGCGGCGCGAGGACATCCCCTTCCTTGTCGACATGTTCATGCGCCAGGTCTCCGAGCAGGCCGGCATCCGTCAGCGGCGGATCGGCGATGATGCGATGGCGGTGCTGCAGGCCAATGACTGGCCGGGAAATATCCGCCAGCTGCGCAACAATATCGAGCGATTGATGATCCTTGCGCAGGGTGACAGCCCGGATACGCCGATTTCCGCCGAGATCCTGCCGCCGGACCTGTCTGAAATGCTGCCCAAAGTTTCGGCCCGCAACGATACCCACATCATGACGCTGCCTTTGCGCGAGGCGCGTGAAATGTTCGAACGCGATTACCTGATCGCCCAGATCAACCGTTTCGGCGGGAATATCTCACGCACGGCCGAGTTTGTCGGCATGGAACGCTCCGCGCTTCATCGCAAACTCAAGTCGCTTGGCGTATAAGTCATGCGGCGGGCGGCCCTGATCGGGCTGCCTGATTCCCATCGCTTGAAGAGGCATCATGAAAGTCATCATCTGCGGGGCGGGACAGGTCGGCTACGGTATCGCGGAGCGCTTGTCCCAGGAGGACAATGACGTCTCGGTCATCGATACCTCGGCGTCTCTGGTCGTGCATATTACGGAGACGCTCGACGTCCGTGGTTATGTCGGTCATGGCGCCCATCCCGACATGCTGGCGAAGGCCGGCGCCGACGATGCAGACATGATCATCGCGGTGACGCTTTACGACGAGGTGAATATTGTCGCCTGTGAGGTTGCGCATGCGCTCTTCAACGTGCCGACCAAGATCGCGCGCATCCGCGCCCAGAATTACATGCGGCCGGAATATGCCGACCTCTTCAGCCGTGAGCATATCTCGATTGACGTGACGATTTCGCCCGAGATCGAAGTGGGCAAGATGGTCCTGAGGCGTATCTCTTTCCCGGGGGCGACCGACATCGTCCGCTTTGCGGAAGATCATATCGCCATGGTCGCCATCGAATGCATGGAGGATTGCCCGGTCCTCAATACGCCTCTGCATCAGTTGAGCCAGCTGTTCCCGGACTTGATGGCGACGGTGACGGCGGTCTATCGCAACGGTAGGCTTCACGTCGCGCAGTCCAACGACCAGTTGCTGGTCGGCGATCTTGCCTATGTCATCTGCCAGCGCGACCACACGCGCCGCACACTTGGTCTGTTCGGCCATGACGAGCAGGAGGCCGGCCGCATCGTCATCGCCGGTGGCGGCAATATCGGGCAATATGTCGCCCGCACCATTGAGAAGATGCAGCCAAGGACACGGATCAAGATCATCGAAAGCGATCGTGAGCGAGCAGTCGCCATATCTGACAAGCTGAAGAGCACCATTGTCCTTCATGGTTCGGCGCTCGATCAGGCGATCCTGCAGCAGGCCGATATTCAGGAAGCCGATCTGATGGTGACCCTCACCAACAACGATCAGATCAATATTCTCGGCGCTGCCATGGCCAAGCGCATGGGCTGCCGCTCGACCATGGCGTTGATCAACAATCCGGGCTTTCAGGAACTGGCGACGGGCGTGGGTATCGACGCCCACATCAATCCGCGCGCCGTGACGATCTCGCGTGTCCTCCAGCACGTCCGCAAGGGGCGCATCCTGTCGGTCTACGCCGTACAGAAAGGCATGGCCGAAGTGATCGAAGCCGAAGCGCTGGAGACCTCTCCGCTCGTCGGGCGGCCTTTCCGCGACCTCGATTTGCCGCCGGGACTGCGCATCGGGGCGATTTATCGCGACAAGGCGGTGATCCGGCCGAACGGCGACACGCGTATCAAGGCGAAGGACCGGGTGGTCATGTTTGCCACCGCTGATGCCGTGCGCGTTGTTGAACAGCTGTTTCGGGTTTCCATCCAGTATTTCTAGAGCATAATCCGACCGGAGTGTAACGAGGATCGGCAAGATTATGATTCAAAAAGAAAACCTTAGAGCGCCGGACTGATTCCATCAGATCGGCGCTCTGATATCGACAATCCAGTTTCCGGAAGGCCGTCATGCCGAGAATTGCCTATGTCAATGGTCGCTATGTCCAGCATAACAAGGCCAGTGTTCACATTGAGGACCGCGGTTACCAGCTCGCCGATGGCGTCTACGAGGTCTGCGAGATCCGTCACGGGCTGATCGTGGATCTGACCCGGCATCTCGATCGTCTCGACCGTTCCCTTTCGGAAATCCGCATTCGCCAGCCAATGTCGCGCGCGGCGCTGGTGCAGGTGATCCGCGAGGTTGCCCGTCGCAATCATGTGAAGAACGGATTGTTCTATCTGCAGGTGACGCGCGGAGTTGCGAGGCGGGACCACGCCTTTCCGTTAGCGGATACACCGGCGTCGCTGGTGGTGACGGCCAAGAGTACCGATCCCTCGGTGATCGCCAGCAAGAACGTCACCGGTATCAAGGCGATCACCTTGCCGGACAACCGTTGGGACCGCGTGGATATCAAGACAGTCGGCCTTCTGCCCAATGTGCTCGCCCGTCAGACGGCGAAGGAAGCAGGGGCACAGGAGGCGATTTTCATAGATGCCCGGGGCATGGTGACGGAGGGCGCGGCGACCAATGTCTGGATCGTCGATGCTGAAGGCTATCTCGTCACCCGACCGGCTGAACACGGTATCCTGCGTGGCATCACGCGCACGACGCTGATGGACGTAGCAAAGAAGTTGGGGATCTCGATCCGTGAACGGGAGTTCTCGCGTGAGGAAATGCTTGAAGCGCGCGAGGTGTTCATTACCGCTGCGACCAGTATTTGCTTTCCAATCGTCGAAATCGACGGGATTTCTATCGCTAACGGCCATCCCGGAACGATTTCGGAGAAAATCCGCAGCGCTTTTTTCGAGATTGCGGAAAAGACGGCGATTTGATACCACCTTCACGGTGAAGGGCCTATCAGGGACAGTCCTTACAAGGCTGATAAGCTTAAAGAATAATTATACCGGCCAATGAGTCGGCAAGAAAGAAAGAAGCGACGCTATGGCGGAACGTTCTCAGAATCTGCAGGATCTATTTCTCAACACCGTCCGCAAACAGAAGATTTCGTTGACGATCTTCCTGATCAACGGCGTGAAACTCACGGGCGTTGTGACCTCCTTCGACAATTTCTGCGTTCTGCTGCGTCGCGACGGTCATTCGCAACTGGTCTACAAGCACGCCATCTCGACCATCATGCCGGGCCAGCCCATGCAGATGTTCGAAAGCGAAGACAACGCTTCGTCACAGGATTGAAGCCATAACCACTCGCGACACCAAAAATGATTCGATCATCCCGGACGATGAAAAACACCGGGATGACATGTGTGCCGTTGTCATCGTACCCGTCCTGAAGCAGGCGCGGGGCGGGGCGGGAGCCGACGCGGTTGCTCCCACGCGTTCCAATGAAAGCCGGCTGGAAGAGGCGATCGGTCTTGCAAGGGCCATCGACCTCACGATTGCCGCGGGCATCATCGTGCCCGTCAATCAGCCGCGGCCGGCAACGCTTCTCGGAACCGGCAAGATCGAGGAAGTGTCGGCGCTTCTCGATGAGCACAATGCCGGCCTTGTGATCGTCGATCATCCCCTGACGCCCGTGCAACAGCGCAACCTCGAGAAGGAATGGCGCGCCAAGGTCATCGACCGCACCGGTCTCATTCTGGAAATCTTCGGCCGCCGCGCCTCCACCAAGGAAGGCACGCTTCAGGTCGAGCTTGCCCACCTCAACTACCAGAAGGGCCGACTGGTCCGCAGCTGGACCCACCTTGAGCGCCAGCGCGGTGGTGCCGGCTTCATGGGTGGTCCGGGTGAAACCCAGATCGAAGCCGACCGCCGTCTCTTGCAGGACCGGATCGTCCGGCTCGAACGCGAACTGGAACAGGTCGTCCGGACGCGCCAGCTACACCGCGCCAAGCGCCGCAAGGTGCCGCATCCTATCGTTGCGCTGGTCGGATACACCAACGCAGGCAAGTCGACGCTGTTCAACCGCATCACCGGTGCCGGCGTGCTGGCCGAGGACATGCTGTTCGCGACGCTTGATCCCACTTTGCGCCGCATGAAGCTGCCGCATGGCCGCACGGTCATTCTGTCCGATACGGTAGGCTTCATTTCCGACCTGCCGACCCATCTGGTCGCCGCCTTCCGTGCCACGCTGGAAGAGGTGCTGGAAGCGGACCTGATCCTGCACGTGCGGGACATGTCTGACCCGGATAACGCGGCGCAATCCACGGACGTGCTGCGCATTCTTGACGACCTCGGCATCGACGAAAAAGAGAGGGCGGAGCGTATCATCGAGGTCTGGAACAAGATCGATCGCCTCGATCCGGAAAGCCATGACGCGATCCTGCAGAAGGCCCAGAGCCGGGAGAATGTCATTCCCGTTTCCGCCATGTCGGGCGAGGGCGTCGATCGGTTGATGGACGTGATTTCCGAGCGCCTTTCGGGCGTCCTGACCGAAACGACGGTCGTCGTTCCGGCGGACAAGCATGCGTTGATTTCCTGGGCCTATGAAAACGCCATCGTCGACAGTCGCGAGGACCACGAAGACGGCACCGTCAGCCTCGACCTGCGCCTCACGGAACGTCAGGCGCTGGAACTCGAGCGCAAGCTCGGCGGTGGCCCGAAGCGGGAAAAGGAAGACTGGGAGCGATAGTGCGGGGCTTCGGGCTCGGATCTTTGGGCGTCAGTCCAGCTGACGCTCGATCGCCTTCGCAGCCTGCCAGAGCTCTTCCATTCGCTCCAGCGTAGCATCTTCCAGTGTTTCAGAATTTTCTCTAAGAGAATTTTCTATATAACTGAAACGGCGGCGGAACTTGGTATTCGTTCCGCGCAGTGCCTGTTCCGGATCGGCATCCACATGGCGGCCGATGTTGACGAGGGCGAAGATCAGGTCGCCGAGTTCGTCGGTGATCTTTTCCGGCTTTCCCTCCGCCAGCGCCTCGCGCAGTTCGGCGATTTCCTCCTCGATCTTGTCGAGGATCGGTTCTGGTTCCGACCAGTCGAAGCCGACCTTGGCGGCGTGCTCCTGCAGCTTCAATGCTTCGGTGAGCGCCGGGAAGCTCCGCTGCACGTCACCGAGGTGACCGGCCTTCACGTCGTGTTCGGCGGTGCCGCGCAACGCTCGCCGTTCGGCCCGCTCGCGCTTTTCCTGCCGCTTTATCTCATCCCATTGAGCTTTCACGCTTTCCGGCGTGTCCGCGTCGGAGACGGCGAAAACATGCGGATGTCGGCGGATCATCTTTCGCGTGATGGCCTCGACCACGTCACCGAATGAGAAAAGACCTGCCTCTTCGCCCATGCGGGCATGGAACACCACCTGAAGCAACAGGTCGCCCAGCTCCTCGCAGAGATCGTCGGGATCGTTGCGTTCGATGGCGTCGGCAACCTCGTAGGCTTCCTCGACCGTATAAGGCTTGATGGTCTCGAAGGTCTGGACAATGTCCCACGGGCAGCCGGTTTTCGGGTCGCGAAGCGCTGCCATGATCTCGATCAGGCGTGAGATGTCCTTGGAGGGTTCCATGCGGTCGTCCTGCTTGCTCAGTTGAGCGGAATGTCGTTATCCGATTTCCCGGACTGATACTGCCCCGAGAGGCGGTCATAGACCGTGCGGATGCGCCTGGACTGTTCCCTCAGGCTCTCCCGTTCCGCCGTGTCCTTCACGGCCACCAGATCGGACAGCGCATAGGAATTCCAGAAAGCGTTCGACTTGCGATAGCCGCCGGGCTCCAGCCCGAAGACCTCCTTGAGAATCTTCAGGTCATGCGGGATCGCAAAGGCATCGCGGCTGTCCTCGTGGCTGAAGAAGTAATAGAAATTGTCGAAACCGGCCCAGGTGATCGCCGACATGCACATGGTGCAGGGCTCGTGGGTCGAAAGGAAGATCAAGTCCTTGGTCGAAGGCTTTTCGCCGAGTTCGTAGAAGCGTTTCAGCGTATGCACTTCGCCATGCCACAATGGATTCTCGAGTTCGTTGTTGGTTTCCGCCAGCACCAGCGACAGGTCGGATTTCCTGAGGATCGCCGCACCGAAAACCTTGTTGCCGGCTGCAACTCCAGCCTCGGTCAGGGGGAGGATGTCGTGCTCGATAACATCGAGCAGGCGAGACGTGATATCCGTCATATGTGGCTGTGTCCCCATGGCTTGCTGCGGTGCGATCCTATCGTCGGCCCGATGGGGTCGAAAGCAAAAAACATCGTTTGTCGCCAGTTTTTTTCAATACGAAATCCCAATTAACCGATAGAAATTGTAGATTTATCACCCTTCGGTGACTTTTGCTCGCATCCGTGGAAAGCCTAGCAAAGAAATGTGCGGTGCCGAGCGACGGGGGATTTCTGTTTCTTCTATCACCTGCCCAAAAAGGTGATATTGGCGCTCACTACACAACTGGATCGTGACCATGGGCGCAGGCCATAACAAGCTTTCGGTTTTCCCGGCCTTCTTCAAGGTCGAGGATGCGGCTGTCGCCATTTTTGGCGACGGTGCGGAAGCTTTTGCCAAGGCGCGTCTGCTGCGCAACACCAGGGCGCGCATCATTGCCCATGTTGTCGCTCCCGAATCTGACTATGGGGATTTTCTGGAGCGCCACGCAATCGAGCGGGTGGCACAGTCTTTCCATTCCGGTCAGGTCGATGGCGCCGCGCTGGTTTTTGCCGCGACGGGCGATGCGGAGCTGGACCGGAGGATTGTCTCTGCCGCTCGTGCGCGCCGGATCCCGGCCAACGCGGTCGATCAGCCCGAGTTCTGCGATTTCTACACGCCGGCTCTGGTGAACCGCGCGCCGATCGCGGTTGCCATCGGAACGGAAGGTGCCGGCCCGGTTCTCGCGCAGATGATCCGCGCCGAAATCGATCGCCGTCTGCCCCGGTCGCTCGGTCGCCTAGCCCGACTGGCGGAAGAGTTTCGTGCCAGCGTGGAGCGCAGCGTTCCGCGCGGCACCATGCGTCGCAAGTTCTGGCGTCGCTTCTTCAGCGGCGATGTCGCCGATGCCGTGGGTGAGGGTGATATCGCCAATGCCCGGCGCAATGCGGTGCGCCTGATCGCCGAGAGCGGCGAGCGCGAACCCGGTCGGGTGTTTCTTGTCGGTGCCGGTCCGGGTGCCGAGGATCTCCTGACGCTGCGCGCGCACAGGTTGCTGATGGAAGCCGATGTCATCGTCCATGATGCGCTGGTGCCGCAGGCCGTTATCGATATGGGCCGGCGGGATGCCGATCGGATTGCTGTCGGCAAGCGCAAGGGCTGCCATTCGAAGTCGCAGGAAGAAATCAACGACCTGCTGGTCGAGCTTGGTCGCGAGGGCAAGCGCGTCGTTCGCCTGAAGTCTGGCGATCCTCTGGTCTTCGGTCGTGCCGGCGAGGAAATGGTGGCGCTGCGCGCCGCGGGCGTCGCTTATGAAATCGTGCCGGGTATCACCTCGGCCTTTGCCGCGGCCGCCGATTTCGAACTGCCGCTGACGCTTCGCGGCGTTGCGTCCTCGCTGGTCTTCACCACCGGGCATGATTTGCATGGCGAAACGCTGCCCGACTGGGCGCGCCTGGCCCTCTCGGGCGCAACCGTCGCTGTCTATATGGGCCGCAGCGTTGCGGCATCCGTTGCCACCCGATTGATGGTGGCCGGCCTTGATCGAGATACCACCGTTGCCGTCGTCGAAAATGCCGGTCGCGCCCATAACCGACTGTTTCATGGCACGCTGGATGAATTGCCGGTGCTTGAAGATCGCACGGAGCTGACCGGCCCGGTGATGGTCATCATCGGCGATGCCGTTGCCGGCGGCAATTTCTCCCGTTCCGAACCGCTGCGCGGCAAGATCGCCAGCCTTTCCCCCTTCGAGAGGACCTGACATGGCCCAGAAAGTCTTGACCGCCAACCGCCTTGGCGACGGCATCGCCGTCTGGCTCGATGCCAGTGGCCAGTGGACGGAAAAACTGCAGGATGCCTTCGTTGCCCGGCATGCTGAAGCGATTGCCGCGCTGGAAGAAGCAGGCCGCCAGGCCTTCGCCAGCAACATCGTGCTTGACGTCAATGTCATCGATGTCGAGGAGAAGGACGGCGTGCTCTGGCCGCTGCGCCTGCGCGAACGCATTCGCGCCGAAGGTCCCACCATCCCCTATGCGGACGGCCATGGCCATGCCGATCCCGATTTCATTGCCGCCTGAGGACAGACATGTATCGTTACGATGAATTCGACCACGCTTTCGTTTCTGCTCGCGTCGAGCAGTTTCGCGATCAGGTGCAGCGTCGTCTGAGCGGTGAGATCGCCGAGGACGCCTTTCGTCCGTTGCGTCTTATGAACGGTGTCTACCTGCAGCTTCATGCCTACATGCTGCGCGTCGCCATTCCCTATGGCACGCTGAATTCAAAGCAGATGCGCATGCTGGCCCATATCGCCCGCAAGTATGACCGTGGCTACGGTCATTTCACCACACGGCAGAACATCCAGTACAACTGGCCAAAGCTTTCCGACACGCCTGATATCCTCTCGGATCTGGCAAGCGTCGAGATGCACGCCATCCAGACCTCGGGCAACTGCATTCGCAACGTGACCGCCGACCATTTTGCCGGCGCTGCCGCCGACGAGGTCGCCGATCCGCGTCCCTATGCCGAAATCCTGCGTCAGTGGTCCTCGGTCCATCCCGAGTTTTCCTTCCTGCCGCGCAAGTTCAAGATCGCCGTCACCGGCGCTCCGCGCGACCGCGCCGCGATCCAGGTGCACGACATTGGCCTGCATCTGAAGAAGGACGAGGCCGGTAATCTCGGCTTTGCCGTTTATGTCGGCGGCGGGCAGGGCCGTACACCGCTGATCGCCAAGAAGATCCGTGATTTCCTGCCGGAAGAAGACCTGCTGACCTATGTCACCGCAATCGTCCGCGTCTACAATCTGCATGGTCGTCGCGACAACAAGTACAAGGCGCGCATCAAGATCCTCGTCCACGAGACCGGCGTCGAGGAACTGACCCGTCAGGTCGAGGCCGAATTCGACCACATCCGCGATGGCGAGTTGAAGCTGCCGGACGCCGATATCCGTGCCATCGAGAACTATTTCGCTCCGCCGGTTCTGTCCGACCGGCCGGAAGGTTGGGAAGCGCTGGCCCGTGCAAAGAAGGCCGATGCCGCCTTCTCATCCTGGGCGAACCAGAATGTGCAGCCGCACACCCATCCCGACTACGGCATGGTGACGATTTCGCTGAAGCCCATCGGTGGCACGCCGGGCGATGCATCCGACAAGCAGATGGAGGTCGTCGCCGACGTCGCCGAGCGCTACGCGCAGGACGAAATCCGTGTCAGCCACGAACAGAACCTCATCCTGCCGCATGTGGCGCTGGCCGATCTCTACAGCGTCTATCAGGCGCTGGAGGCTTCCGGTCTCGCAACCGCCAATGCCGGCCTCATCACGGATATCATTGCCTGTCCCGGCCTTGACTACTGCGCGCTGGCGAATGCCCGCTCGATCCCTGTAGCGCAGGAGATTTCGACGCGTTTCGGCTCGCCGGCCCGTCAGGCTGAAATCGGCGAACTGAAGATCAAGATTTCCGGCTGCATCAATGCCTGCGGCCATCACCATGTCGGGCATATCGGATTGTTGGGCGTCGAGAAGAAGGGTGCCGAACTCTATCAGATCACGCTTGGCGGTTCCGGCGACGAGAACACGTCGATCGGGGAGATCATCGGTCGTGGTTTCGAGCCGGATCGCGTGACGGACGCCGTGGAGCGGATCGTCGACACCTATCTCGGCCTGAGGCTTGATCCGAAGGAAACCTTCCTCGAAGCCTATCGCCGGGTTGGTCCGAAGCCGTTCAAGGATGCCCTTTACGGCGAAGCCGCCGAAGCCGCCTGAGGAATATGAAATGAGCAAGATCTGGAAGGAAACCGGCTTCGTCGAGAATGACCGCTGGGTGATCGAAACCGAGGAACGCAAGGCCGGCGACGGTGAGCGCACCATCCTCGGTCTGGAGGCGTTCATTGCCGCCGCCGACGAGACCAATGAAGGCGGTTTCGGCGTGTTGGTGGCGCCTGCCGACGATGTGACCCGGCTGGAGCCCTATCTGGAGCGTATCGACCTGATTGCCGTCGCATTTCCGGCGTTCAATGACGGTCGGGGTTTCAGTCATGCGACGCTGCTGCGCCAGCGGTTGGGCTTTGCTGGCGAAGTCCGCGCCGTGGGCGATGTCCTGATCGACCAGATCCCCTTGATGCTGCGCACCGGTTTCGACGGCTTTTCGGTGACCAATGCCGTGGCGTTGAAGCGACTGGAAGAAGGACGCTTGCCGGGAATCGCTGAGCATTATCAGCCGACCGCCAGAGATTCCGCCATCGTCGGTGGGTTCAGCTGGCGTCGTCTGGGAACTGCTGGTGCATAAATATAGAAAGTGAGATATGTGATCGGCGACCTTTGATGGAAGTCAAGGACGCCACCATATCCATGGTGCATGGCATCGGAACCTGAACTTTATCCCGATGCAATTGTGGAATGCGGCAGTCTGGTTTATAGGCTGTTCGCGACTGGATCGAAAGACGGATAGGATCGACAAGCCTATGAATGCTCCTGCCAAGACCGACAATGCGGAATTGATCGTGCCGGAAGGCGTGTTTGCCGAGACCGTGCTCAGCGTCACGCACTATACCGATCGCTTGTTCCGTTTCCGCATGACCCGTCCGGCCGGTTTCCGCTTCCGCTCCGGCGAGTTCGCGATGATCGGGCTAATGGTGGGCGAAAAACCTGTTTACCGCGCCTATTCGATCGCGAGCCCGGCCTGGGACGAGGAACTGGAGTTCTTCTCGATCAAGGTTCCGGACGGCCCGCTGACCCAGCATCTCCAGCGCATCCAGCCGGGTGATCGCGTGCTGATGCGCAAGAAGCCGACCGGCACGCTGGTGCTTGATGCGCTGACCCCGGGCAAGCGCCTTTACATGTTTTCGACCGGTACCGGCATCGCACCCTTCGCAAGCCTGATTCGCGATCCGGAAACCTATGAAAAGTTCGAGGAAGTGATCCTCACGCATACCTGCCGCGAGGTTGCCGAGCTGAAATACGGCTTCGATCTCGTCGAGGAGATCCGCAATCACGAATTCCTCAATGAAATCGTCGGCGACAAGCTCAAGCACTACGCGACTGTCACCCGCGAAGATTTTCCGTTCAAGGGCCGCATCACCGACCTGATGGAGAGCGGCAAGCTTTATTCCGACCTTGGCGTTCCGCCGCTGGATCCGGCCATCGACCGTGGCATGATCTGCGGTTCCTCGGCAATGCTGAAGGATACCAAGGCCCTGTTGGAAAAGGCAGGTATGAACGAAGGCGCCAACAACAAGCCTGCCGAATTCGTTATTGAGCGCGCATTCGTCGGCTGATAACCCTATATCTTCACGATGAAACGCCCGGTCTTTTGCAGGGCGTTTCTGTTTACGCGTCAGTTTCCGGCGAGGTAGTCGATAAGCGCCTGCATCGCAGTTTCCGCTTCGTTGCCATTTCCTTGCTGGATGGCGCGGATGACCGCCACATGCAGCGACACGGAACGGTCCATTCTGCTGTTCGTGGCTTTCGCGAACCAGAGACGGCGCGAGTGGGAAAGCAGAGGCTCTAGCGCCGAGATCAGGAAGCTGTTGGGGCAGGCGTTCTCGATGATTTCATCGAACTGCTTGTCAGCGGTAAAAAAGGCGTCGAAATCGCCCGCAGCAGCAGCCCCGGTCATTGCCTTGGCGCACTCTACAAGCGCAATGCGGTTATCGGCGTCGGCACTCTCTGCCACCAGTTTTGCGGCGTAGGGTTCCAGGCGACGCCTGACCGCCATGATCGCCTGGTGATCCTCGTTATGGATTTCCGATATCTGGAGGCCAACTCGTGGCTTCACGACGATCAGCCCCTGCCATTCCAGCTTCTGGATGGCCTCGCGCACCGGTGTGCGGCCGAAGCCTGACAATTCGATCAGCTGCCGTTCATTCACCAGCGCGCCGGGCGCGAGCCTAAGTGTTACGATTTGCTGCTCGAGCATGAGATAGGCGAGGCGACTATGGGAGCCGGAAGGTTTTGTCATGGCATCCTCCGCTGATATATCAAATTCTGCCACGTCGCATTCTAGACAGCAAGTCGTATTGATATATCAGTATAGATCGGCAGTGTCTTCAACAGTTTCTATCCTATTGGAGGCATGCTTCGGTACTGCGGAAATCAGGGGGTAAGGGCATCTTATGCCGCACCTGTGAACGTGGGGCGCCGATTCGCCGAGACCAAGGCAGGCGGGTTCCGTTCGCTTGGCTGACCGAGATGCTGATTACCGTGTTTCCGACAACGTATCGTCTTCCGGCTTGATTGCGAGCGCGGCCTGGCTGTTGCCCGCGACGGGTGGCGGCAGGGGAACGCCACGCGTCCGCTCCCGCGAGATTGTCAGGAGACCGGACCCAACGATCAACGCAATGCCGATCAGCATAGGTACGTCGATGTGGTCGCCGAAGATCAGGTAACCGAAGAGGATCGCCCAGAGCATCTGGCTGTACTGCGTAGGGCCGACGACCGCGGCAGGCGCATAGAAGGCGGCATACATCAGCAGCACGTTACCGAGTGCGGCAAGCAGGCCCTAACCTGCCAGCAGCAGCCATTCCTCGCCGCTTGGCCAGGTGAAATAGGGAATCATCGCGACACCGCAGACTAGCAGCGTTCCAAGAAGACCCGCTCCGTAGAGCGATATGTTCTTTTCGGACGGACCGATCGCACGGAAGATGACGATCGACAGAGCACCGCCCAGTCCGGCAAACACGGCGCCTAGATGTCCGATCGACAATTCCCGGAAACCAGGGCGAAGGACGACCAGAACGCCGATAAAGCCGATAATGACGGCGCTCCAGCGTTTAATTCCGACGGCTTCCTTCAGGAAGATCACCGACATGATGGTGACGAAGGACGGCAGCAGGAAGATCAGACAGAAGGCTTCGGCCATGGAAAGATGCGTGAAGGCCGTCACGCTGCCGATGGTGCCAAGTCCTGCGGAGACAAAGCGTAGTATCCACAGCGGCCTGTTGGTCGTCCTGACGATATCTAGCCATTTGTCATTGCGCTTCAGAAGGAAGGGTAGGGCAAACGCACCGAAACACGCGCCGAAGAAGCCCGATTCGAGCGGCGAAAGACGTCCTTCGATCAACTTGACGCTGGCGTCGCTGATGGAGAATGCGGCAAAGGAGGCGAAGGCAATAAGAATGCCTCGAAGGATGAGATCGGAGCGCACGGCGATTGAAGTCCCGGGGGAGGATGAAACCGTGCTTAGGATCGTTCCCGCCGCGCGTCAATTGAGTTTTGCAAGCGCTTCGGATTTCATTCTGGCGATATCCCGCAGTGCATTGACAAGTACGTCAGGTGTCTGTGCGCCGCTGACTGCATATTGCTGGTCGAAGATGAAGAACGGCACGCCGTTGACGCCCATCTTCTGCGCCGCATCGATCTCGCCGAGCACCTCAGCCTTGTCGGAATCGCTTTCCAGCAGTTGCGTGATGACGCCGCGGTCGAGACCGGCCGATTCGGCGATATCCGTCAGTACGGCTTTGTCGCCAACATTGCGGCCTTCTTCGAAATTGGCCTTGAACAGCGCGGAAACGACACGCTCCTGCACTTCGCGCCCCTCGACGCCCGCCCAATGGATCAGGCGGTGAGCGTCAAGGGTGTTCGGTCCAATCTTGATCGCTTCGAAATTGAAGGCGATGCCGACTTCGCGACCAAGCGCGCTCAACTGTTCATGACCTCGATCCATGTTGGCCTTGCCGCCGAGCTTTTTTGCAAGCTCGACCTGCTGGTCCACACCTTCCGGCGGATAGTCGGGATTGAGCTGATAGGGACGCCAGTTGATATCTACGCCGATTTCGTCCTGCACCTCGGCGATTGCGAGGTCGAGCCTTGCCTTGCCAAGGTAGCACCAAGGGCAGACGACATCGGAAACGAGGTCGATGGTGATGCGCAGCATGCTGGTTCCTTTCCGGTGGCGGGCTCGCGATTGGCACTCGTCGCCGCGAAGTAGGGCCAATTTGCGCCCATTTCAACCGGTTACCAATAAGTAACTATCTGACGTTTCGGCCTTTCTGATCCTTACTGCGCTTGTGCATCCCACCAGACCGGTAACTGATAACCGTAGAGCGGAGTCTTTTCCGGTCGTCCCACGTGTTTCCAGCGCGCCATCCATTGCTCGCCGATATGGTAGAGCGGCACCACATAGTGGCCGGCGACGAGAAGGCGGTCATAGGCCCTGACAGCTGCGCGGAAGTCCTCTGCACTGCGGGCATTGACGAGAGCGTCGATCATGCGGTCGATATCCGGATCGGCGACACCCGCATAGTTGAAACTGCCCTGCGCGTCGCGAGATGACGAGCCCCACCGGTTGATCTGCTCGGCGCCCGGTGAAAGCGACGATGTGTAGGCCTTGACGATCATGTCGTAGTCAAAGCTGTTGGAGCGTGACTGATACTGGGCGTCGTCCACGGTGCGGATCGACATGGCGATACCGATGAGGGAGAGGGCGCGCTGATAGGCGATCGCCATTTTCTCCTGGCCCTCGTTCTGGGTCATCACCTCGAAGGCGAGCTGTCGGCCGGACGCGTCGATCATTTTGCCGCCCTTGATGGCATAGCCCGCCTTTTTGAGCAGCTCGACAGCTTGGCGCAGAACCTTGCGATCCGCTCCCGAACCATCGGTCACAGGCATTGCATAGGTGCCGGCGAGAATTGCCGGATCGATACGGTCCTTCGCCGAACCGAGAAGCGTGATCTCCCGTTCGTCGGCGGCATTGCCGAATGCGCCGAGGGCGGAGTTCTGCCAGAAGCTCTGGCTGCGTTTGAAAGCGCCACTGTAGAGGTTCTTGTTGACCCATTCGAAGTCGAAGGCGAGCGACAGCGCCTCGCGTACGTCCTCGTTGGCAAAAAGCGGACGCCGCGTATTGAAGACGAAGCCGAGCATGCCGGAGGGAAGACCGGGCTGGAACGTCTCCTTCACGACATCGCCATTCTGTGCCGCCGGAAAATCATAGGCGCGCGCCCAATGGCCGGAATCGCCTTCGGGATAGACGTCGATGTCACCCTTCTTGAAGGCTTCGAATAGCGTCGAATCCTGCAGGAAGTAAGTGATCGAGATTTCATCGTAATTATCGAAGCCGGCCTTGGACGGCAGATCCTTGCCCCAATAGTTCGGATCCCGTTCCCAGGTGATCTTTTCACCGGGCTTGATCGCCTTGATCTTGTAAGGGCCAGACGCCACCGGAACGTTCAGCGAACTCTGCTCGAAGGTGGCCACATCCGTTGCATGCTTCGGCAGGATCGGCGACATGGCGATCATCAGCGGCGTTTCGCGATTGGCCTTGTCGTTGAAGGTGAAGCGGACGCTGCTTTCGCCGACCTTTTCCAGCTTGTCGACCACGGCCATGCGCCGGTTATAGGGCGGCCGGCCCTTTTCCTGCAGCAGGTTGAAGGAGAAGATTACGTCCTCGGGCGTTACCGGCTTGCCGTCCTGCCAACGAGCCTTGGGATTGAGATTGAACTGGATGTAGGTGCGGTCGGCATCCATCTCCACCGTCTCTGCGAGAAGCCCGTAAAGGGAGAAGGGCTCGTCGCTTGAGCGTGTCATCAGCGATTCGTAGAACAGGTTTCCGTATTCCGGATCCCATATGCCGCGTGCCGTGGTGCGCATGCCCTTGAGCACGAAGGGATTGAGGCTGTCGAACGTTCCGACGACGCCGTAATTGATCTTGCCGCCCTTTTTTGCCCGTGCATTGGCATAGGGGAAACTCTGATAGCCAGCGCTCAGTGCCGGTTCGCCGTGCATTGCTATGCCACGGACCGGCTCGGCTTGGGCCAAACCGCAAAAGGGAAGAAAAATCAGACCGAGTAGCAATCGACGCACGTCGTTTCCTCTTTGCCGTAACCGAAGAATCTGCGGAAAACTATCATGAACACCATAAAACCAACACACCGCGTCCGGAAAATGGCGTCAGGTCGTGGGGTCTGGCCAAAGAAGGACTGGATATTCCGCACCGCGCGATGTAACAGGTGGTCCCGACAACCAAGGTCATGTATTTGCCTCATTTGAACGACAGTTGACGGGCAACAGACCAGGGAGCGCCGCGGAGGGTCGCGGTCTCGATACCGGTTTTCAGGAGACGGATTAGGTTATGATGTTCAAAGCAAGCAAAGTTACGCGGACGGCCCTGTCTGCTCTGGTTCTGACGCTTGGCGCCGCTGCGGTTCCGGCCGTCTCGCAGGCTCAGGAAGCCGCAGCTCCGGGCGCACCGTCCAAGTGGTTCAAGACCTGCACCAAGCAGGAAGACGCTGACGTATGTGTGGTCCAGAACCAGCAGACCGCTCAGAACGGCCAGCTCATCACGGCTGTCGGCCTGATCTCGATCGAGGGCAAGGTCAACCGCAAGCTTCTGCAGGTTACTGTTCCCTCCGCACGTCTGATCCCCCCGGGCATCATGATGCAGATCGACGGCGCCAAGGGCACCAAGCTCGACTACACGGTCTGCCTGCCGGATCGCTGCACCGCTGAAATTCCGCTGACCGACGCTCTGATCGCAAGCCTGAAGAAGGGCAACGAAGTCGTCTTCACCTCGATCAACTTCCGCCGTGCCCCGAACCCGATCAAGATCGCGCTCGAAGGCTTTACCGGCGCTTATGATGGCGAAGCGATGACCCAGTCGCAGGCTGAAGAACGCCAGCGCCTTCTGCAGGAAGCCATGCAGAAGAAGCAGGAAGAGCGTAACAAGGCGATCAACGACGCCCAGAACGCTGCCAAGCAGGGCCAGTAAGCTCGCTTCAATGACTGCAAATGAGAAAGGCCCGCTCACGCGGGCCTTTGTTTTTGTAGGGCTTCTCACCACCCCGGGTACTTGTAACCGGATCGCTTCATCGACATATCGTCAGTGGGCGAAGTTCTGCCTGGGGCGGTAATGTCCGGCCGGTTCCTGAACGAAGATCTGCTGCACATGTGGATTGCGCAGCGGCTCGTCGCTGGTGTCGCGCTCCAGGTTCTGTTCCGAGACATAGGCGACATATTCGGTGTCGGCGTTTTCCGCGAGCAGGTGATAGAAGGGTTGATCCTTGCTCGGGCGCACTTCCGCGGGAATGGCATTCCACCATTCCTCGGTATTGGCAAACTCCGGATCCACATCGAACACGACGCCGCGGAACGGAAAGACCTTGTGGCGGACAACTTCCCCGATACCAAATTTAGCGTTTCGTTGTTTCATGGCTCCACTTCCTTTCCATTAATATCTGGGGAGAAATGGAGCGGATATCAAGTCCCCGATACAGGCGGTCCGAAGTCAGGCGGATTTGGCGCTGCTGGCCCGTTGCGGCGCGGTTGCAAGGATCACGCCGCCCGTGACGAGCACGATGCCGACCGCATGGTAGATTTCGAAGCTCTCCCCCAGAAAGACGACCGCCATCAGGATCGACATCGGCGGCATCAGATAGAGTGTAATGCCGGCGACCGCGGGGCCGAATACGCGCACGGTATGGGTGAAGCAGTAGAACGCGGCGAGCGAGGCGAAAGCGACGATGCCCGCAAGCTTCGTCCAGTCGCTCACGCTGTCGGGAAGCAACCCGCCGTTCAGGGCCTCGTATAGGGCAGGTGGTGACAGCACCAGCGTGCCGGATAAGGCCAGAAGACCGAACAGGGGCAAAGGCGGAATGGCTCTTGTGGCCGGGTGGCGCAGCAGCAGCGAATAGATCGCGAAGGCGATTGCCGCCACCAGAATGCCGAGGTCCCCGAGATTGAAGCTGAAATGCAGAAGAGCGTTTATGTCGCCTTTGAGCACGATCGCGGTTACGCCGGCAAAGGCGATCAGCATGCCCGCAAGTTCGCCCCGGCTCATCCTGCGGCCGTGAAGGAGCCATTGCAGCAGGATGATGAAGAGCGATGACGTAGTGTAGATCAGCGTCGCATTCGATGCCATCGTCAACGTGAGCGCCCAGTAGACGAAGCCGCCGCAGATTCCCATGCCCAGAAAACCGAGAAGCAGCCAGAGCCCCTTGTTCGCGCGCACGAAGGCGAGACAAAGGTTGCGCTCGGCATAGACGAACGGAAAGATGATCGCGGCCGAGCCTGCCCATCGCAGAAAGGCGGTTATGAAGGGCGCGATTTCACCGGTGATGCCGCGTCCGAAAATCAGATTTGTCGAGAAGAATATCGGCGTCAGCAGGAATAGAACCCAGTCCAAAGATCTTGCTGCAGGCGCTTCTGGCATGGACATGAATGGCACCGGTCTTGAGGGTCCGTGGAGGCGAAATTGCGGTTCGCGTGGCGCATAGCGCCGGCGACACTACAAAGAGCATGACGGCTTGGAAAGCGTCGAATGACCGCAATTCCGCCCAAACCGGCAAGCTTGCATGGCTTGGCAATTCACGCTACCCAACTGGCTATACGCCGGTCATGGAGTTCGCTCGCAAGCCTTTTTCGGGGAATGCGAACTTTCCTTTCACCGGCAGGATTGCGGTCAAGCCGGGAGATGTCGTGAGCAATCAGTGGGGCAGGGACAGTCAGTCCGTTTCGGCGCGCGGTGCGTCGTCAGCGTCTGCGGTTCTCGCTCTGGTGCTTGGGCTCGCGCTCGGCGGTGGCGCCGGTTATGGCTATCTGCGGTATATGTCTGGCGATACAGCCGTCCGACTGGCCACAGTGGAGCAGCGCAATTCCGAGCTTGCCGGGGAACTCGCGGATACCAGGCAGAAGCTTGGCCAGGCCCTTGCCGCACAGCAGAAAGGTGAGGCTGGAATCGGCTCCGCCGAAGGCGAGGCCGCGGAGCTGCAAAAGAAGCTGGATCTCCAGCGATCGGAACTCGACGCCATGGCCGAGGAGGTCGCTCGTATCAGCGATGCCTTGCAGTCGGAAAAAGATCGCTCGAACAGGCTGTCGCAAGAGCTCGATGGCGAGCGGAACAAGGTGCGTTCGCAGGCCACGGCAATCGCCGAGGCGGAAAAGAACGCGACGGCTTCCCGCGCTGAAGCTGATGCCGCAATCGCCGATCTTCAGGCGAGAATGGCAGCGCAGCAAGGGAATGGACAGCGGGAAGTAGACCGCCTTCGAGGTGAAGAAATACCGCGTCTCAACAGGCAGATTGCCGAGCTTGCGGACAAGGTTGCGGCAAATGAGGCGGATGCAGCGAAGTTCCAGTCGCAACGGCAATCGCTTGAAAAGGCGCTGGAAGGCGCCAGAGCCGACGTTGTTGGGCTAAAGGCTTCGCTTGAGACCGAGCGGCAGAAGAATGCAGCGTTGACCGCAGACATGCAGCGCCTGGAGCGCGATGCGGTCAGCCCCTCGGCGGCAACAGAGTCTCAGTCGTCGCCTGCCGCTACAGAGAAGCCATCTACGGAGGAAGCCGCACGGGACGCGGCGCTCGTGTATAAGGTTCTCGCCGGCACACCGGGCATCGATCGGCTGACGTCCGAGAACCGGCAGCGTCTGCGTGATATGCTGGTTTCCGGTCAATGCGTGACGACCGGTCTTCGGGCAGTTTTTCCAAGCGTTCCAGTCGTGACGCTTCGAAATCTGATGCGCGATCTGAAAAGCGAGTGTTGAACGAGGGAGTGCTACCAATGGCATCGAGACTGTCTGCAATTCTTGGTGCCGTGGCGATATCGCTTGTCGCGGGCGTTGCTTCCGCCGATAGCTTCGAACGCAACATCATGACCGGTGGGCCAAGCGGGACCTATATCCGTATCGGCAGAGACATTGCTGCGCTGGGCGCAAGCTGCGGTATGAACCTCAATGTGGTGGAAAGCGCGGGTTCGCTGGAAAACTTCGTCGGCGTCCGCAATCGCCGCAACACCCAGTTCGGTATCGTCCAGAGCGATGTGCTCGAATATCTGAAGACCTTCGAGGCCAATGATCCCGAAGTGCAGCAGGCGGTGCGCGGTGTGCGCATCATGTTCCCGCTCTACAATCAAGAGGTTCACGTCCTCGCCAGAACGGATATCGCCGATCTCAAGGGACTGGCCGACCGCAAGGTCGCCATGGGCAAGGCGGATAGCGGTACCTATCTCACTGCAACGCTGATGCTCGACATCCTCCAGGTGAAGGCCGCCGAGCGGTTGACCATCAATCCTGACGAAGCGTTGCCGAAACTCCTGTCCGGCGAAATCGATGCGTTCTTTTATGTCGCCGGTGCCCCGGCCCAACTCTTCGCCAATACGGCGATTGATCCCGGCAAGTTCCATCTTCTGCCGATCAAGGACACACCGCTTCTCGCGACCTATACGCCAGTCACCGTTCCCGCTGCCACCTACAGTTTCCAGCAACAGCCAGTCGATCTGGTCGCGGTCAAAGCCGTTCTGATGACTTACGACTATGATCCAAAGAAGAATGCCTACCATCGCGACAGTTGCCGCTCGGTGTCCGACTTCTCAAGCCTGATCCTGAATGGTTTGCCGAAACTGGAAGAGACCGGCCATCCCAAATGGAAGTCGGTAGACCTTGGTGCGTTGCCACCGGGCTGGCAGGTCGGAAGTTGCGTGAAGGTCGGAATGGCTCTCGATTACAAGCCGAACTGCACGGCGCCTGCACCTGCGGCTTCCGCGGCTCCTGATGCTAACGAGGAGTACCTGAATCTTCTGAAGCAACGCCTTAAAAAGCAGTAGCAACCATTAGTTATTTCTGAAGAATAGTGAGTTCGATCTTCTCGAAACGAGAAAGGCGGCGGTTCATTTGGAACCGCCGCCTTTCTCTTGCCGGGTGCCGGTCTGCATTGCGCAGACCCGCGAATTGATCAGACCGAGTAGTACATGTCGTACTCGACCGGATGCGGGGTCATTTCGAAACGCATGACTTCCTGCATCTTCAGTTCGATGAAGGCGTCGATCTGGTCGTCGTCGAAAACGCCGCCGGCGGTCAGGAACTTGCGGTCCTTGTCCAGGCTTTCCAGGGCTTCGCGCAGCGAACCGCAAACCGTCGGGATCTTCTTAAGTTCCTTCGGCGGCAGATCATAGAGATCCTTGTCCATGGCCTTGCCCGGATGGATCTTGTTCTTGATGCCGTCGAGGCCAGCCATCAGCATGGCGGCGAAGCCGAGATAGGGGTTTGCGGTCGGGTCGGGGAAGCGAATTTCTACGCGCTTTGCCTTCGGGTTCGAGCCGAACGGAATGCGGCACGAAGCGGAGCGGTTGCGGGCCGAATAGGCGAGCAGAACCGGAGCCTCATAGCCCGGGACCAGACGCTTGTAAGAGTTGGTCGACGGGTTGGTGAAGGCGTTGATCGCCTTGGCATGCTTGATGATGCCGCCGATGTAGTAGAGGCAGCTTTCCGACAGGCCTGCATATTCGTCGCCGGCGAAGGTCGGCTTGCCGTCCTTCCAGATCGACATGTGAACGTGCATGCCCGAGCCGTTGTCGCCGAAAATCGGCTTCGGCATGAAGGTCGCGGTCTTGCCGTAAGCGTTCGCGACCTGATGGACCACGTACTTGTAAATCTGCATCTTGTCGGCGTTGCGAACCAGTGCGTCGAACTTGATGCCGAGTTCGTGCTGGGCAGCAGCCACTTCGTGGTGATGCTTTTCTACGACGACGCCCATCTCGGTCAGAACCGTCAGCATTTCAGAACGCATGTCCTGGCAGCTGTCGATCGGCGGAACCGGGAAGTAGCCGCCCTTGACGCGCGGGCGGTGACCGAGGTTGCCGGTCTCGTAGTCGGTGTCGTCGTTGGACGGCAGTTCGGTCGAGTCGAGCTTGAAGCCGGTGTTGTACGGGTCGGCCTTGTACTTGACGTCGTCGAAGATGAAGAATTCGGCTTCCGGACCAACGAAGATGGTGTCGCCGATACCCGATGCCTTCAGATAGGCTTCAGCCTTCTTGGCGGTGCCGCGCGGGTCGCGGTTGTAGGCCTCGCCGGAAACCGGGTCGAGAATATCGCAGATGATGACCATGGTGGACTGTGCGAAAAACGGATCCATGTGGACCGTATCCGTGTCGGGCATGAGCACCATGTCGGACTCATTGATCGCCTTCCAGCCGCCGATCGAGGAACCGTCGAACATGACGCCGTCCGCGAACATGTCTTCATCGACGCACGATACGTCCATCGTCACGTGCTGCAGCTTGCCCTTCGGATCGGTAAAGCGCAGGTCGACGAACTTGACGTCATTGTCCCTGATTTGTTTCAGAATTTCATTTGCGGTCGTCATTTTTGAATTCCTTGAGTGAGATGACGATATTACGACCCGGCCCGAAGGCAGGGGGCATTGTCAAATGGCGTCGATACCGGTTTCACCGGTACGGATGCGCACCACTTCCTCCACATTGGATACGAAGATCTTTCCGTCCCCAATTCGGCCGGTCTGGGCCGCGTTTCGAATAGCATCGATCACGGCTTCTACGTTTTCATCGGCCAGTACGACTTCGACCTTCACCTTCGGCAGGAAGTCAACGACATATTCTGCACCCCGGTAGAGTTCCGTATGGCCCTTCTGGCGGCCAAAGCCCTTGGCTTCCGTCACCGTAATACCCTGTAGGCCGACCTCCTGAAGCGCTTCCTTGACTTCGTCGAGCTTGAAAGGCTTGATGATCGCTTCGATCTTTTTCATGAGAAAATTTCTCTCCGCTTCCCTCATTAAAGCAGGTTGTTCCCGCTCGCCCAGCCTGATGCACGTAACGTGCCAGTTTGGATAGCGATTTTAGGAAAAATTCCCGATTTCCTGCGCTCCTCAGCCAAATCTTGCGCAATGCCGGGCAAAATACCAGCCCATCCGCGTGGAATTCTGTTATTTTGTTTCGGTATTTTGGTCGCAGTCGTTGCGGCAGGAAATGGCGTGATGATTAAATACGCAGTTTCAAAAGAGTAAAAAATAGTCAATTGATTAATTTATATGCTATTCACTGCGGCTGCTTGGTATGGTTTTCGGGATGCAAGGAATCTGCTTTGATAAATGCATGGAAAATGAGCGTTACAGAATCCTTCTGACACCGGCGGCAATGACCGCAGTCGATGCTGCTGCGGAGGCCACGGGGATCGATTCGTTTGGTCTCATGGAAAAAGCCGGCCGCGCGGTCGCGGCTGCGGCCTTGAAGCTTCATCCGGCCGCCCTTCGTTTCGTCGTTCTTTGCGGGCCGGGAAACAATGGCGGCGACGGTTATGTGGCCGCCCGCGCCCTGCAGGAGGCCGGAGCCAGCGTCGTTCTTTACCACCTTGGCGAACCGCAGCGACTGAAGGGGGATGCTGCGACAGCTCATGCTCTTTGCCATGTGACGGGATCGCCTCTGGCCAACTATGAGCCTGATACGGGCGATGTCGTGATCGATGCCATATTCGGTGCCGGGCTGGCGCGCGATGTCCCTCAGGAGGTCGCGGATAGCATTGCCGCGGTCGAGAGCGTCGGCGTACCGGTCATCGCCGTGGATCTTCCCTCAGGTCTCGATGGCCGGACGGGCAGGGTGCTTGGCGCAGCTTTCCGAGCAGGCCATACCGTGACTTTCATGACGCGTAAACCGGGTCATCTCCTGCTGCCGGGACGGCAGTTGTGTGGCGAGGTCGAGGTCTACGACATCGGCATTCCCTGGCGCATCGTCAGTCAGTATGCGGATGGCGTGTCCGTGAACACTCCGGCGGCCTGGGCTTCGGCGCTTCCCTCCCTCTCGGCGGATGCCCACAAATTCCGTCGTGGTCATCTCACCGTTTTTTCGGGCCCGGCGACGGCAACGGGCGCCGCGCGGCTCTCGGCCGAGGCGGGATTGAAGAGTGGAGCAGGGCTTGTGACGCTCGCATCGCCCGTGGAGGCGCTCGCTGTCAATGCCGCGCATGCCACGGCCGTCATGCTGAAACCGGTCGAGGACGGAGCCGCATTGGCGGAATATCTCGCCGACGAACGACGCACCGCCTTTGTGCTTGGCCCCGGTTTCGGCGTGGGCACGAAAGCCCGCATCTTCGCACTCGCGCTGTGGAACCGGCGGCTGGTGCTGGATGCCGATGGCATCACTTCGTTCCGTGAGGAACCGCAGGCACTGTTCGGAGCATTCGAAAGCGGTGAAACTCGACTTGTCCTCACGCCACACGAAGGCGAGTTTGCGCGGCTCTTTCCGGATATTGCCGCCGATGCGGGTCTGAGCAAGATCGATATGGCGCTTGCCGCGGCGAAACGCGCCAATGCCGCCATCGTTTACAAGGGTGCCGACACGGTGATTGCCGGCCCCGATGGCCGGGCGCTGGTCAACGAGAACGCGCCGCCATGGCTTGCCACCGCGGGCTCGGGTGACGTGCTGGCAGGTATCATCGGCGGACTGATGGCCCAGGGCGTTCCGGCTTTCGAGGCTGCCGCAGCCGGCGTCTGGCTGCATGGGGAGGCTGGAAATCGTGCCGGGCAGGGGATGACCGCCGAGGATCTTCTCGTGGCGGTGCGGCCGCTGGAGCATTTCCAGCAAAAGTGTGCCACGGTTTTGCGTCCGGAAATGCGTAAACAAAAAGAGATAGAGAATTTTCGCGTTTCGAAGAAAAGCGGAAATTCTCTAGAGTAGCCGGCTGTGCCTCAGCAGGCCTTCCTGCTCAAGCAGCGGATAGGCGATCGAGGCAAACAGCGAGTTGATTTCCTTGAGGTCGCGCATCGTGTCGATGTGCAGGGAGCTCGATTCGAAGCTTGCTGCATTGCCGCTGCGCAGGCGTTGCAGATGCTGTTCCTCGCTGGTGCGTACGAGGTTGCGCACGGCTTCCTTGCGGTCGACGAGTTGACGGGCGTGCTCGATGTCGCGATTGACGAGGAGGTTGAAGGCGAGGCGAGCGTTCTTCACCACTTCGATGTGCATCGCCGAGAGTTCAGTCCATCCTTCCGTTGAAAAGGCGGTATTGCGGTCGTGTTTCTTGCGCGCGCGCGTCAGCATGTTCTGCGAGATGATGTCGGCTGCCTGCTCGATCTTGATCGTGGCGCCAAGCAGGTTCTGGCATTGCGCGGCCGATTGCTCGTCCAATGCCGTTTGCGAAATGCGCGCGAGATAGAACTTGATGTCGCGATGGATCGTGTCGATCTCGTCGTCCAGCGCTTCGATCCGCTGCATCTTCTTTGGATCCCAATGTTCGTAGAGTTCGAAGATCCAGTTCAGCATGACCTCCGTTTTTTCGCAGACGGTCAGAACCTCACGGGTCGCGTTGCTGATCGCCTGCCGCGGATTGGCAAGGTCGGCCGGATTGAGCGCCGAAAGCCGTGTCTGCTCGCTGGTCTTGGCTGCGGGTGCTGCAAGCAATCTTTCCAGCCACTTCGCTACGATACCACTGAACGGAAGGCCAAAGATCAGGACGACGGCGTTGATGGCCAGATGCACGTAGACGACCGCATCACCCGGTTGACTGGAGAAGCGCTCGGGATGAAGGATCAGGGCATATTGCAGTGCCAGCGCGACGAGCGTTCCGACCCCGCGAATTGCCACATTGCCAAGCGGCACGACACGAGCGCTTCTTTCTGCATTTTTCGTCAGGATGGCACCGATCACGGCGGCGCCGAAATTCGCGCCCAGCACCAACGGAATGATCAGCGGCGGCGGCAACAGATGCTTGTCTGCGAGCGAGGCGAAAAGCAGGATGGTCGCGACGCTGGAGTGGAAGGCCCAGGCGAGTAGCGCCGCAAGCAGAAAGGCCGTGATCCAGTCGCGCGAGAGGTAGTTGAAGATGATCGGAAGGATCTCGCTGCTGCGCAACGGTTCCGAGGATTCTCCAATCAGGCGGAGCGAAAGCAGCAAGAGGCCAAGCCCGAACAGGATGCGGCCTGCCTGACGCCAGTCGCGTGCTTCCGAAGCGCGAAAGGCGATTGTGCCCATCAACAGCAGGACCGGGATCAGCAGGGAGAGGTCATAGCGCAGGACCCTGACCACGAAGGCTGAACCGAGATCCGCGCCGAGCAGCGTGGCGATGCCGATGGCCGAGCTGACATAGCCGCCTGCCACGAAGGAGGAAATGATCAGCGCGACCGCGGTCGCGCTTTGCAGGGCAATCGCAAAGAAAAAGCCGGCAATGGCTGCCGTGACACGATTGCCGAGCGCAAGTCGCAGCTTTTCCTTGAGAACATTGCCGTAGGCACGCTCGATGCCGGTCCGCACCATTCGCGTCGCCCACAGAAGCAGGGCGACCGCGCCGGCGAGATTGATGAAAACGGCAATGCCCGACATGATACCTCGATAACAGCAGCAGCCGAAGACACACACTCGCGCTTCGGCCAAAGAGCGCGAGTTTCAACCGTTTCACGGTGAATGTGATCGTCTCTGCGACTGAACCTAGTCCAGATTCGCCATTGTCACAATTTGCCGCCGATTGGTGGCGCTTAAGGCTTTAGCTTAGTTTCGATTGCAGAAGGCGCGCGCCGTTCGGGGCATTCACCTTGCCGCCGGTGATGAAAAAGGCGAGGACATCGCGCGGTTTCTTTTCGAGCTTCCGCTCCGGCGCGATCAATGGCAGGTCGCTGGGAACACCACCATCCGCATAGGCCTTGAAACGCTTTGCCCATTCGCCGATTTCTTTTTCAGGATAACAGCTTGGCGTTTCGTCCGTTCCTTTCTGGAGACGGGAATAGACGAAATCCGCGGTGACATCCGGAAACATCGGATAGTCGTGATGGTCGGCGCAGACGGCTGCGACATTGTACTTCGCCAGCAGGTCGACAAATTCCGGGGTGCGGAAACTGTCGTGACGCGGCTCCACCACATGACGGAGCGCAATGCCATCCTGCTCCTTGGGCAGGAGCGCGAGGAAGGCTTCAAAATCCTCCGGCTCGAACTTCTTCGTGCCCATGAATTGCCAGAGGATTGGCCCGAGATGCTTGCCGAGTTCGGTGATGCCCTGGGTGAGGAACTTCTCGATGGAGGGGCCAGCTTCGGCCAGTATCTTGCGGTTGGTGCAGAAGCGGCTGGCCTTGAGGGAGAAGATGAAATCCTCAGGCACCTCCGAAGCCCACTTTGCGAAGGTCGCAGGCTTCTGGCTGGAATAATAGGTGCCGTTCACCTCGATGGCTGTCAGCTGGCGGCTCGCATATTCGAGCTGCCGTTTCTTGGCGAGGTCGGACGGATAAAATGTGCCTTCCCACGGATCGAAGGTCCAGCCGCCGATCCCGGTACGGATTGTTCCTGCCGACATGCCTGTCCCTCCTCGTGTTGTCCTTATTCCGCCGCCTGGCGTTTTTTCACCGGACGGCGTTCCAGCAGTTCCTTGAGGAACTGGCCGGTATAGGATTTTTCGGCCTTCACCACGTCTTCCGGCGTGCCCTCGGCAACGATGGTGCCGCCACCATCGCCGCCCTCGGGACCGAAGTCGAGGATCCAGTCCGCCGTCTTGATGACCTCGAGATTGTGCTCGATGACCACCACGGAATTGCCCTGATTGACCAGTTCCTGCAGCATTTCCAGAAGCTTGGCGACGTCGTGGAAATGCAGGCCGGTGGTTGGCTCATCGAGAATGTAGAGCGTACGGCCGGTCGAACGCTTCGATAGTTCCTTGGCTAGCTTGACGCGCTGCGCCTCGCCGCCGGAAAGCGTGTTCGCTTGCTGACCGACCTTGATGTAGCCGAGACCGACATCGAAGAGCGCCTGCAGCTTGTCGCGCACCGCCGGGACGGCGGAGAAGAATTCGACGCCTTCCTCTACCGTCATGTCGAGCACGTCGGCAATGGACTTGCCCTTGAACAGCACGTCGAGTGTCTCGCGATTGTAGCGCTTGCCGTGGCAGACGTCACAGGTGACGTAGACGTCGGGCAGGAAGTGCATCTCGATCTTGATGACGCCGTCACCCTGGCAGGCCTCGCAGCGGCCTCCCTTGACGTTGAACGAAAACCGGCCCGGCTGGTAGCCACGCGTCTTTGCCTCGGGAAGCCCTGCGAACCAGTCGCGGATCGGCGTGAAGGCTCCGGTATAGGTCGCCGGGTTCGAACGCGGCGTGCGGCCGATCGGCGACTGGTCGATATCGATCACCTTGTCGATGAATTCGAAACCGTCGATCCGCTCGTGTTCGGCCGGGTTTTCGCGCGCACCCATGACGCGGCGTGCCGCTGCCTTGTAGAGCGTCTCGATCAGGAAGGTCGACTTGCCGCCGCCCGACACGCCTGTCACGGCGGTGAAGACGCCGAGCGGGATGGAGGCTGTAACGTTCTTGAGGTTGTTGCCCCGGGCGCCGACCACCTTGATCTGCTGACCCTTTTTCGGCTTGCGCCGCTTTTCAGGCACCGCAACCCCGAGTTCGCCGGTAAGATACTTTCCGGTCAGCGAATTCGGATTGGCCATGATCTCGGAAGGCGACCCTTCGGCCACTACCTGACCGCCATGGATGCCGGCGGCCGGTCCGATATCGACGACATAGTCGGCCGTCAGGATCGCGTCTTCGTCATGTTCGACGACGATCACCGTATTGCCGATGTCACGCAGGTGCTTCAGCGTATCGAGCAGCCGGGCATTGTCGCGCTGGTGCAGACCGATCGACGGTTCGTCGAGCACGTAGAGAACGCCTGTCAGTCCCGAGCCGATCTGCGATGCCAGCCGGATGCGCTGGCTCTCGCCACCCGACAGCGTGCCGGAATTGCGCGACAGGCTGAGATAGTCGAGACCGACATCATTCAGGAAGCGCAACCGCTCACGGATTTCCTTCAGGATACGGACCGCAATTTCGTTCTGCTTGTCGGTAAGCTTGGCAGGAAGCGCCTCGAACCAGCCGCCGGCGATGCGGATCGCCATGTCGGTCACCTGGCCGATATGCAGTCCGTTGATTTTCACCGCCAGCGCTTCCGGCTTAAGCCGGAAACCGGCGCAGGCCGGGCAGGGGGCTGCCGACATGAAGCGCTCGATTTCCTCGCGCGCCCAGGCGCTGTCGGTTTCCTTCCAGCGGCGCTCGAGATTGGGAACGATGCCCTCGAACGTTTTTGTCGTCGAATAGGAGCGTGCGCCGTCGGCATAGTGGAACTCCATCTTCTCGTCGGTGCCGTGAAGAATGGCCTTCTGGGCCGCGGCGTTCAGATCGGACCATTTACTGGAAAGCTTGAAGCCATAGGCCTTGCCCAGCGCTTCCAGCGTCTGGTTGTAGTAGGGCGACGACGACTTGGCCCAGGGTGCGATTGCCCCGTCATTAAGGCGCCGATTGGATTCCGGCACGATCAGTGCTTCGTCGATCTTCTGCTGCGAGCCCAGACCGTCGCAGGTCGGGCAGGCGCCGAAGGGATTGTTGAAGGAGAACAGTCGTGGCTCGATTTCCGGAATGGTGAAACCGGAAACGGGGCAGGCGAACTTCTCCGAGAAAAGCACCCGCTCATGGGTTTCGTTCAGCGACTTGTTGGCCGAACCGCCGGCTGCGGTTTCTTCCGGCGGCAGCGGCTTGTCGGCGAACTCGGCAACAGCCAGACCGTCTGCAAGCTTCAGGCAGGTCTCAAGGCTGTCGGCGAGACGGGCGGCGATATCCGGCCGCACCACGACCCGGTCGACCACGACGTCGATGTCGTGCTTGTATTTCTTGTCGAGCGCTGGAACATCTGCGATTTCATAGAACTGCCCATCGACCTTGACGCGCTGGAAGCCCTTCTTCATCAGTTCGGCGAGTTCCTTCTTGTACTCGCCCTTTCGCCCGCGGATCATCGGCGCCAGAATATAAAGACGTGTGCCTTCCTCGAAGGCAACGATGCGGTCGACCATCTGCGAAACGGTCTGGCTCTCGATCGGCAGGCCCGTCGCCGGCGAATAGGGAACCCCGACGCGCGCAAAGAGAAGGCGCATATAGTCGTAGATTTCCGTCACGGTGCCCACGGTCGAGCGCGGATTGCGCGAGGTCGTCTTCTGTTCGATGGAGATCGCCGGCGACAGTCCGTCGATCTGGTCGACATCCGGCTTCTGCATCATCTCGAGGAACTGGCGCGCATAGGCTGAGAGGCTCTCAACATAGCGGCGTTGCCCCTCCGCGTAGATGGTGTCGAAGGCAAGCGAGGACTTGCCCGAACCGGACAGGCCGGTCATGACGATCAGGCTATTGCGCGGAAGATCGAGGTCGATCCCCTTGAGATTGTGCTCGCGCGCGCCGCGGATGGAGATGCTCTTCAGTTCGCTCATGGACAAGGCTCGGATGGAAAAAGGGTGTCTCGGGAGGAGAACAGTCCTTATTTAGTGATCTGTCGGCCCCTGTCGAGGCGGAAGAATGTTTTGTTGGCCGGAATGCGATTCTATTGACAGCATCTTAGCCAATCGCTAGAACAAATAAAGAACATTTTCGCTGTGGATTACATAGCATGACGCCCCATTCGCGCCTTCGGATGGGATTTCTGATGGGATAAGGTAAAAATTGATTAGGTTTTTGGACGCCGCATTTGCGGCAGCAAGGTGAATAATATGGCTGGTAGCGTCAACAAGGTAATTTTGATCGGCAATCTCGGGGCCGACCCGGAAATCCGCCGTACCCAGGACGGTCGCCCGATTGCCAACCTGCGCATCGCGACGTCGGAAAGCTGGCGCGACCGCAACTCCGGCGAGCGCAAGGAAAAGACCGAATGGCACACCGTTGTGATCTTCAATGAAGGTCTCTGCAAGGTGGCCGAACAGTATCTGCGCAAGGGCTCGACGGTCTATGTCGAAGGTCAGCTTCAGACCCGCAAGTGGCAGGATCAGAACGGCCAGGATCGCTATTCGACCGAAGTGGTGCTGCAGGGCTTCAACTCGAACCTGACCATGCTCGGCGGTCGCGGCGAAGGCGGCGGGCAGGGCGCTTCCCGTGGTGGCGACTTTGGCGGCGGCGGGTATGGCGACGATTACGGTTCTTCCGCTCCCTCGCGTGGCGGCTCGTCCGGTTCAGGCTCGGGTGGTCGTGGCGGTTCGAGCGCGCCGTCCGGCGGCGGTGGTTTCTCCCGCGACATGGACGACGACATTCCGTTCTGAGGCACGGCTGCCATCCGACAGAGTTTTGTCTGTAAGATCAAAAGAGCCGCTTCACGATGATGTCGTGGGCGGTTCTTTTTTGTGTTGGGTGTTGCTGGGGCCCTGATTACATCGGTGGGAGACGCCTGTTTGTCCCTCCGGTATGGGAGAAGCCGCTTGTGGAGACCGTCAGACCCCGAAGGCCGACTTTACGCCATCGACCACAAACTGCACCGAAAGAGCCGCGAGAAGCACACCGAGCAGGCGGGTCAGAAGCGCCCGGCCAGTGACGCCGAGGAAGCGGTTGAGCGGTTCGGCAAGGCTGAGTGCCAGCAGAACCAGCGCAAGGCAGACCCCGATGACGCCGATCAGCTGCGCCTTGCCGGCAATGCCTTCCATCGTGCCGGCGATCAGCACCGTCGCCGAGATGGCACCCGGTCCGGCGATCAGCGGAATGGCCAGCGGAAAGACGGCGAGGTTGTGGATGTGATCCTTGGTGATGGCGTTATCCGTGGTTTTCTCTTTGCGATCGTTGCGTTTCTCGAAGATCATTTCGAACGCGATGGCGAAGAGCATCAGTCCCCCCGCGATGCGGAACGCGCCCATGGAAATGCCGAGCGCCGCGAGGATGTCGGCGCCGAAAAGGGCGAAGACCGCAAGGATGGCAAAGGCGATGACGGAACCGCGCACGGCCACCTGCCGGCGTTGCGCCGTACTCATGCCCTGGGTCATCGCAAGGAACAGCGGGGCGAGCCCCGGCGGGTCTACAGTCACCAGAAGGGTGGTGAATGCGTTGATCATCGCGTCTGCGCCAGCCATCTCGTCCCCCATTTTCCGGCGATTTAAATGCGAGCCTGCCCCGCTTGGCAAGCGATACGGCAAGTTCTTGATCGTTTTGCCTTTCCACCGCCGCAAAAGCTGTTCAAAACCCGGGGCGAAATTGGCGCTTCTGTGCCCTTTCGGCTATAAACTCTCCAGTGATTCCGAACAGAGATCGTGACCTGATTTGACTGAGCAAAGCACTCCCGGCGGTGGCAAGTTCCCGCAAGGCATCGAGCCGATTTCCATCATGGAAGAAATGCAGCGGTCGTATCTCGACTACGCGATGAGCGTAATCGTGAGCCGCGCGCTTCCCGATGTCCGAGACGGACTGAAGCCTGTGCACCGGCGTATTCTCTTCTCCATGAGCGAGATGGGGGTCGACTGGAACAAGAAATACGTGAAGTCGGCTCGCGTTACCGGCGACGTGATGGGTAAATACCATCCGCACGGCGACGCCGCGATTTATGACGCGCTCGCCCGTATGGCGCAGGACTGGTCGCTTCGCCTTCCGCTGATCGACGGTCAGGGCAACTTCGGCTCCGTCGATGGCGACCCGCCGGCCGCGCAGCGCTATACGGAGTGCCGTCTGGAGAAGGCGGCTCACGCCCTTCTCGATGACCTCGACAAGGAAACCATCGATTTCCGCGAGAACTATGACGGCACGCTGCAGGAGCCTGTCGTCGTCCCCGCCAAGTTCCCGAATCTGCTCGTCAACGGGGCAGGCGGCATCGCCGTCGGTATGGCGACGAACATTCCGCCGCACAATCTTTCTGAAGTGGTCGACGGCTGTATTGCGGTCATCGATAATCCGGCAATCGAGCTTCCGGAACTGATGGAGATCATTCCGGGACCGGATTTCCCGACCGGCGCCATGATCCTCGGTCGCTCCGGCATCCGGTCGGCCTATGAGACCGGCCGCGGCTCCGTCATCATGCGCGGCGTTGCGCGGATCGAGCCGATGCGCGGCGATCGCGAACAGATCATCATCAGCGAAATTCCCTATCAGGTGAACAAGGCGACGATGATCGAGAAGATGGCCGAACTGGTGCGCGACAAACGCATCGAGGGCATCTCGGACCTGCGCGACGAATCCGACCGCGAAGGCTACCGCGTCGTCATCGAGCTCAAGCGCGACGCCAATGCCGACGTCATCCTGAACCAGCTCTATCGCTACACTCCTTTGCAGACCTCCTTCGGCTGCAACATGGTGGCGCTGAACGGCGGCAAGCCCGAACAGCTGTCGCTGCTCGACATGCTGCGCGCCTTCGTCGCCTTCCGCGAGGATGTTGTTAGCCGGCGAACGAAGTATCTTCTGCGCAAGGCGCGTGACCGAGCCCATGTCTTGGTAGGTCTCGCTATTGCTGTTGCCAACATCGACGAAGTCATCAGCCTCATTCGCCGCGCACCGGATCCGCAGACGGCGCGCGAGCAGTTGATGGAGCGCCGCTGGCCGGCCCATGATGTGGACGCGCTGATCCGACTGATCGACGATCCACGTCACCGTATCAACGAGGACAACACCTACAACCTTTCGGAAGAGCAGGCTCGTGCCATCCTCGAACTGCGTCTGGCCCGCCTGACGGCCCTCGGTCGCGACGAAATCGACGAAGAACTCAACAAGATCGGCGCGGAAATCTCGGATTATCTCGATATCCTGTCGTCGCGCCTTCGCATCCAGACCATCGTCAAGGAAGAGCTTACCGCAGTACGCGACGAGTTCGGCACGCCGCGTCGTACGCAGATCATCGACGGCGGCCTGGAGATGGACGACGAAGACCTGATCGCGCGCGAAGACATGGTCGTGACGGTTTCGCACCTCGGCTATATCAAGCGCGTGCCGCTGACGACCTACCGCGCGCAGCGCCGCGGCGGCAAGGGCCGTTCCGGCATGGCGACCCGTGACGAGGATTTTGTTACCCGGCTATTCGTTGCCAACACGCACACGCCGGTTCTGTTCTTCTCCTCGCGTGGCATCGTCTACAAGGAGAAGGTCTGGCGCCTGCCGATCGGTACCCCGACGTCGCGCGGCAAGGCGCTCATCAACATGCTGCCGCTGGAACCCGGCGAACGCATTACCACCATCATGCCGCTGCCCGAGGACGAAAGCTCCTGGGACAATCTCGATGTGATGTTCTCGACCACGCGCGGTACGGTACGCCGCAACAAGCTGTCTGACTTCGTGCAGGTCAACCGTAACGGCAAGATCGCCATGAAGCTTGAGGAAGAGGGTGATGAAATCCTCTCCGTCGAGACCTGTACGGCGCCGAACCATGATCTTGGCATCCCCGGCGACGACGTCCTGCTGACGACCGCGCTTGGTCAGGCGATCCGGTTCCCTGTCGATGAGGTGCGCGTGTTTGCGGGCCGCAATTCGATCGGTGTCCGCGGCATTTCGCTGGCCGATGGCGACCGCATCATCTCGATGACCATCGTCAGCCATGTGGATGCGGAACCGTGGGAGCGTGCCGCCTATCTGAAGCGCTCGGCCGCCGAGCGTCGTGCTGCCGGCGTCGATGAAGAGGATATCGCTCTCGTCGGCGAGGAAGTGGCGGAAGAAGGCCAGCTGTCCGACGAACGCTACGAATATCTCAAGGAGCGCGAACAGTTCGTGCTGACCGTCTCCGTAAAGGGATATGGCAAGCGTTCGTCCTCCTACGATTTCCGTACCTCCGGCCGCGGCGGCAAGGGGATCCGCGCTACGGACACCTCGAAGACTTCGGAAATTGGCGAACAGGTCGCGGCCTTCCCGGTCGACGAAAAAGACCAGATCATGCTGGTCTCCGATGGCGGTCAGTTGATCCGTGTTCCTGTGGACGGCATCCGCATCGCGAGCCGTGCCACCAAGGGCGTTACCATCTTCTCCACCGCCAAGGACGAGAAGGTCGTTTCCGTCGAACGGATTTCCGAACCGGAATCCGATGAGGAAGACGATGCGACGCTCGGCGAGGAAACGGATGGCGTGACCGGGGCGTCTGATGCTTCTGCGGATGGCTCCGAGGAATAAGGAGCCTGGCGCATTGGCCCGAAAATCGGAATCGATTTTCGGAAAGCTCGATGGGCAGATTGAAAATGTTATGGCGCCGGCGTTCACTTGGACGCCCGGCGCCATAAAGAACAAAAGAAAAGCCCGCTGGACAATCCGGCGGGCTTTTTCTTTGGAGGTCTGTGAAACTTTTCGCGCCGCTCGTGTGGATCCGACCGGCTTTCGTCGGCGAGACAGGTCTCGCCGGATCAGAACGCCCTGTGGCGTTCGATCAGGGCCTTGTAATCATCACTCTCGCGCCGAAGCGCGGAAATCGTCGAGGCGACCGAGGCAACGAACATGCCGCTGATCAAGGCAGCAAGTACTGTCAGTGTTATGAACATGGACTTCCTTTCTTTTCCGCGGCGGTTGAACGTTTAGCGCGAATGTTTTTATTTCGGATTAATGGCCGAAGGTATGATAGCGCGCCGTCATCGGCGGTCCGAACTGGCCCTTGCTGTTGTCAGCCATGTAGAAGGTCATGGAGGTGGCAACCATTGCCGTCATCATCAACATCCAGACCACATTGATCAGGGTTACTTTGTCGGGCATAGTCGTGATCCTTTCGAAAACGGCAGATTTGCCGTGAAAAATGCGCTGGCGGATTATTGGTTCCGTAGCGACTGGACGCTGTTAATAGAGAGGTGCATCTGAAACGCGCCTTAACGGCCCGTTCATCTGGCGTTCATCTTTGCTGCTGCCGTTCGAGTACGATTCGCCGGTGGCCAGAAAGGCCCGGACGAGAAGAACGACCATTTCCAGTAGGTAGGAGATGGCGATTGCGAGGATGGACAGGACAGCGAGCATGATGAGGGGCCTTGGGTGGGCTGGTTCCGGTGAACCAGTATGGCCACTATGGATCCCCGCAGCTGAAGCGCCCTTGAATGCTCCATTCAGCGGCTGTTCATCGTGCCGGCGTGGTTTCGAGGCTCTGGAGCGGCGGGCCAAATCACTTGCGGCGGGCGCTCTTCCATGACAAAAGGCGACGACACAACCATCGGGCTGCCATGACGACCGCTTTTTATCCAGGTTCCTTCGATCCGATGACCAATGGTCACCTCGACGTGCTGGTCCAGTCGCTGAACGTCGTCTCCAGGGTGATCGTGGCGATCGGCATTCATCCTGGAAAGACACCGCTGTTCAGCTACGATGAACGGGCCGAACTGATCCGCCGTTCGCTGGCGGATGCCCTTCCGGGACGCGCGGCGGATATCGACGTGGTTTCATTCGACAATCTTGCCGTGGATGCGGCGCGCGCCAACGGCGCAACATTGTTGTTGCGCGGCCTGCGTGACGGTACCGATCTCGATTATGAAATGCAGATGGCCGGTATGAACTATCAGATGGCGCCGGACCTGCAGACCATTTTCCTGCCGGCCGGAACCGCCTCGCGGCCTATTACCGCCACATTGGTTCGCCAGATCGCCGCAATGGGGGGCGATGTCAGTGCTTTCGTGCCGCCGGCTGTGCTGGCAGCCCTGAAATCGAAGCTCGGCCGCTGAGGCCCGTTCTTGTTCTAGTCTTTGGAGTGACCATGAAACTCTTTCGTATTGCCGCCGCGCTCGTCGTGGCCTTCGCGACCGCCGGCTCGGTGCGTGCCGCATCCAACGATGACTATCTGACGATCCAGCTCAAGGACGGCCCGGTCGTCATCGAACTCATGCCGGACGTCGCGCCGAAGCATGTCGCGCAGATCAAGGAGCTGGCGAAGAAGGGCGAATACGACAACGTCGCCTTCCATCGCGTGATCGACGGCTTCATGGCCCAGACCGGTGACGTCCAGTATGGCGACATGAACGACGGTTACGATGCGAAGCTCGCGGGCACCGGCGGTTCCAGCCTGCCGGATCTTCCGGCCGAGTTCTCCAGCGTTCCCTTCGAGCGTGGCACCATCGGCATGGCGCGCGCTCAGGATCCGAACTCCGCCAATTCGCAGTTCTTCATTATGTTCGCCGATGGCGGCTTCCTGAACGGTCAGTATACGGTCGTCGGCAAGGTCGTGGCGGGCATGGAATATGTCGACAAGATCAAGCGCGGTCAGGGCGGAAACGGCGAAGTTTCCGATCCGGATCGTATGATCAAGGTAACTGTCGGCAGAAACTGAGGGCCGAGGCCCGCAAACAGGGAGTAAAGACTATGGCCGAGATCAAGGATCCGGAAAACACCATCATCATGGAAACCACGAAGGGTCGCGTCGTGATTTCCCTTTTCCCGGACCTGGCTCCCGGCCATGTCGAGCGGATCAAGGAACTGTCGCGCGAAGGCGCCTATGACGGCGTCGTCTTCCACCGCGTCATCGAGGACTTCATGGCCCAGACGGGCGACGTGCAGTTCGGCAAGCAGGGCGGCGACAGCTTCAATCCGGCACGCGCCGGCATGGGCGGCTCTTCGAAGCCGGACCTGAAGGCTGAATTCTCCGCCACCTCGCATGTACGTGGCACCTGCTCCATGGCCCGTTCGCAGAACCCGAACTCCGCAAACTCGCAGTTCTTCATCTGCTTCACCGATGCACCGTGGCTGAACAAGCAGTATTCGGTCTGGGGTCAGGTTATCGAAGGCATGGAAGTCATCGACCAGATCAAGCGCGGCGAGCCCGTGCGCGATCCCGACTCCATCGTTTCGATGAAGGTCGCTGCCGACGCCTGATCGTCCGGAAAAATGGAACCCGCCCCGGCGTTTTGCGCCCGGGCGGGTTTTCGCGTTTGATGAAATGATGTTGCCATGCGTGTAGACGACTTCGACTTTGACCTTCCGGAAGAAAGCATCGCGCTGAGGCCCGCGAGCCCGCGTGACCACGCGCGCCTGCTGGTCGTGCGTCCCGACGGTGTTCTGGTGCTGGAAGATCGAAATGTCTATGACCTCGCTTCCTTCCTGAAGCCGGGCGACGCTCTGGTTTTCAACGATACCAAGGTCATCCCGGCCCAGCTCGAAGGCGTCCGCTTGCGGGAAGGGGCGGAGCGCACTCCGGTGTCCTGCACCCTGCATATGCGCGTTGCCGCCAATCGCTGGAGGGCCTTTGCCCGTCCCGGCAAGCGTATCAAGGCCGGTGACCGCATCGAATTCGGCCATTCCGGAGAAACCTGCCTGCTCGGCACGCTCGTGGCGACGGTGGCGGATAAGGGCGAAGCCGGCGAAATCGAACTGGCTTTCGACCTGTCGGGGCCGGACCTCGACCAGGCCATTGCCTCAGTCGGCCATATTCCGCTGCCGCCCTATATCGCCGCCAAGCGACCGGAAGACAGCCAGGACCGCAAGGACTACCAGACCATCTATGCCCGGGAAGAGGGGGCTGTTGCTGCCCCGACCGCCGGGCTTCATTTCACGCCCGCACTCTTCGAAAAGCTCGATGCCGCCGGCGTCGAACGGCATTTCGTGACACTGCATGTCGGTGCGGGCACCTTCCTGCCGGTCAAGGCGGACGATACCGCCGACCACAAAATGCATCACGAGATCGGCCATGTTTCTGCCGGGACCGCCGCCGCACTCAATGCCGTAAAGGCGAGGGGCGGGCGTATCGTCTGTGTCGGCACGACGTCGCTCCGGCTGCTGGAAAGCGCCACGACCGAGGCGGGCGAGGTGCTGGCCTGGTCCGGCGCGACCGATATCTTCATCACGCCGGGTTACCGTTTCCGAGCCGTCGATGTCCTGATGACCAATTTCCACCTGCCGCGTTCGACGCTGTTCATGCTGGTATCGGCCTTTGCCGGCCTCGATACCATGCGGGCCGCCTATACCCACGCCATTGAAACCGGCTACCGTTTTTATTCCTACGGCGATTCCAGCCTGCTGTTCCGGAAAGACCCCTGAACCGATGCACGAGAAGTTCCAGTTCACCCTCAAGGCCACATCCGGCAAGGCTCGCCTTGGCGAGGTTTCCATGCCGCGTGGCGTGATCCGCACCCCCGCCTTCATGCCGGTCGGCACGGTCGGCACTGTCAAGGCCATGTATCTCGATCAGGTCAGGGAAGGGGGCGCCGACATCATTCTCGGCAACACCTATCACCTGATGCTGCGGCCCGGCCCGGAGCGCGTTGCTCGCCTCGGTGGCCTGCATGAACTGATCCGCTGGCCGCATCCGATCCTCACAGACAGCGGTGGCTTTCAGGTCATGTCGCTCTCGGGTCTGCGCAAGCTCGACGAGCAGGGCGTGACCTTCAAGAGCCATGTCGACGGCTCGACCCACCACATGTCGCCGGAGCGCTCCATCGAGATCCAGGGATTGCTCGACAGCGACATCCAGATGCAGCTCGACGAATGCGTCGCTCTGCCAGCGGAGCCCAGGGAAATCGAGCGGGCGATGGAAATGTCGCTGCGCTGGGCCGAGCGCTGCCGCGTTGCCTTCGGTGAACAACCGGGCAAGGCGATGTTCGGCATCGTTCAGGGCGGCGACGTCCCGGACCTGCGTGTCCGGTCTGCCGAGGGATTGAAGCAGCTCGATCTCAAGGGCTATGCCGTCGGCGGTCTCGCGGTTGGCGAGCCGCAGGAAGTCATGCTGAAGATGCTCGACATCACGCTACCCGTGTTGCCGACGGAAAAGCCGCGTTACCTCATGGGCGTGGGTACGCCCGACGACATCCTGAAATCCGTCGCGCAGGGCATCGACATGTTCGACTGCGTAATGCCGACTCGCTCCGGTCGTCACGGGCTCGCCTTTACCCGGCGTGGCAAGGTCAATATCCGCAATGCCCGTCATGCCGAGGACATGCGGCCGCTGGACGAGGAATCGAATTGCCCGGCTTCCCGCGATTATTCGCGCGCCTATCTCCATCATCTCGTCCGCTCCAACGAGGCGCTCGGCGGTATGCTGTTGTCGTGGAACAACCTCTCCTACTATCAGGAACTGATGCAGGGCATCCGCAAGTCCATCGAGGAAGGGCGCTTTGCGGATTTCATGGCGGAGACCATGGAAATGTGGGCGAAGGGCGATATCGACGCCCGTTGAAATCCGGTCGCGAAAAAGTGATTGTCGGGAGGCGGATAAAAAGCGCTTCCCGAACAACGGGCAGCATGATTTTCACCTCATGAAAGCGGATATGTAGACGGGTTGCGGGGGCTTGCCCGCAACCGCGGTTTGTGCGACGCAATGCACGCACATTCCGTGTTCGCCTTCCGTTTTCCGGTCCTCCCCCATGCCTATTCTCGCGCCGCCGGCGCTGATCTTCTTTTGTAATTCCGTCCTGTTCATTTCCTTGTTCACCCGTCTGCCAGGCATTCAGGCGTCGATGCAGGTGAACAAGGCGACGCTTGGTCTTGCGCTTCTAGGCGGAGCGCTTGGCACAGTTCTGGCGCTGCCGATTGCCGGCAAGATCAACAACTGGCTCTCGCCACGACGCACCGCCGCGCTCAGCCTGATGATCCTGAGCTTCGTCATGCCGTTGCTGGCTATGGTGCCCTATGCCGGTTTCGTCGCCTGCTTCGTCTTCTTCGCCTTCATCCGCACCATGCTCGATGTGGCGCAGAACATGATCTCCACCGGCATCGAGCAATCGAGTGGGGTCAAGGTATTGTCGCGCAGCCACGGTTTCTGGTCAGTGGGCCTGCTTCTGGGCACGATGGCCTCGAGCTGGGCAGCGGGGCAGGGCATAACGCCGGTCGGCCACCTCGCCGCAATCGGTGTCTTCGTGTTCGTCTGTGCGCTGGTGGTGCTGAAGATCACCCCGGAGATGAGCAGCTTGACGGCGGCCAGATCGAGCGGAAACACGCCGATCTTCATCCGACCGACACGCGGCATTCTTCTGGTTGCGCTCATGCTGTTCGGGTTGGCCATCATCGAAGGTGCGATTTACGACTGGGGCATGTTTCTGATTCGCGAGCGCATCACGACAGATCCGGCAAGGGCAGGGCTGCTCTTCGCCTTCTTCACCATCGGCATGGGTGTAACCCGCCTTTCCGGGGACTGGTTGCGCGAGATTTTTCGCCCCTCGATCCTGCTGCGCGCCTCCGCCGTTTCTGTTGCCCTCGGACTCGGCATCATCCTCAATTTCGAGAATGAGTGGCTGGCAGCCATCGCGCTGGCCTTGATCGGTTGCGGCGTGGCCTTCAACTATCCGCTGGCAGTCTCCACAGTCATTTCAATGCGCAGCGTCAACTCGCCGGCCGAGAACCTTGCGGCACTTTCCATGGTGATGCTGATCGCGACCATCGGCATTCCACCTTTGCTGGGGAGTGTCGCCGAACTCTACGGTATCGCCACAAGTTTCGTCGCGATCCTGCCTTTAACGGTGCTTGCCTTCCTCATGGCGCCGGTGTCTGAGGGACGGGGCCTTCAAAGAGATGAAGGCGTTGGACAAGAGGCGCGATGAACGAAAGCGATGACGCGCAGGCCGAGGCAACTGTTCCGACCCCACGTATGCTGGCATGGGTGAAGAACTCCGCTGCCTACCGTTTGTCGCGCAAGATGATGACCGAACACGAACTCTCGACAGCGATTGCCCGCAAGGCGCGCCAGAAGTTTGAGGGCATTTCTGAAGTGCAGATCAAGGCGCTGTCGCTTGCCGCCGTGGAATTCGGTCGCCAGATGCGCGCGCTGGATGATCAGTCCTATGCAGAGGTGAGGGTGCGTTCATCGACGGCTGCCGGTAAATCGCGGCGCATCATCGCGCGCAAGCTCGCGGAAAAGGGCGTCGACCGCCAGATCATCGCCGACGCGCTGGAGGGCACCGACGATTTCCGCGCAGCGCTCGTCTTCGCGCGCAAGCGCGCCTTCGGACCGTTTCGACGTGTCGAACTCGATGAGAAGCGCAAGGCAAAAGAATTTTCCGCATTCGCTCGCAACGGCTTCAGCTTCGAATTCGGCACCAGGATCATGGCCATGTCGTTCGAGGAGGCCGAGGAATTGCTTGCCGAACTGCCGTTGGAGTGAGAAGCCGGGGCAGGCGGTCACATCTGCGAATAGGAAGCTCGGCGGTAAAGGTGTAGACCGTTCCCAAGCATCGCGACAACCAGATTCGAGGATATTCCATGCCTGCGCCGAAAAACCATTTCAAACAGGCTCTCAAGGAAAAGCGGACCCAGATCGGCTTCTGGCAGGCGCTCGCCAATCCCTACACCGTGGAGATATCCGCGGGCGTCGGATACGACTGGCTGCTGATCGACGGGGAACATGCTCCGAACGATATCCCGATGATGGTCTCCCAGCTTCTAGCGATGAAAGGCTCGAGGAGCCATGCGGTCATCCGTCCGCCGATCGGAGAAACATGGATCATCAAGCAGTTGCTTGATATCGGCGCGCAGAGCCTGCTGGTGCCCATGGTTCACACCCGGGAGCAGGCGGAGGCCATGGTTCAGGCGGTCCGTTATCCGCCGCACGGCGTGCGCGGCGTCGGCGCTGCCATTGCCCGTGCCTCGGATTTCAACCGCATCGACGATTACGTTCAGACGGCCAATGACGAGATCTGCCTGTTGCTGCAGGTGGAAAGCCGGGCAGGCCTTGCCGCGCTGGACGACATCGCCTCCACCGAGGGCGTGGATGGTGTCTTCATCGGTCCGGCCGATCTGGCGGCGGACATGGGCTATCTTGGAAACCCCGGCGCGTCGGAGGTTCAGGAGGCAATCGAGAAGGCCATTGCGAAGATCCAATCCCACGGCAAGGCGGCCGGCATCCTGATCGGCGACCTTGCATTGTCTAAGCGCTATGTCGAACTCGGCGCGACCTTCGTGGCCATCGGCAATGACGTGACGCTCTTCGCCGAAGCCGCCGCAAAGCTGCTGGCAGATTTCCATGTCATAGAGGCCGCCAAGGGCTCGGCCAGCGCCAAGGTCTACTAGTCAGCCAACGGTCTGCGCGCCTTCGTCTTCGAAGACCCGGATGGCAACCGTATAGATGTCGGGCAGGCTATCTAGCGATCTGTGCTATTCGCGCGGATCCAGAGGAGAGACCGCCGGGACACCAACTCAATCAGACAAATAAAAATCGCATAAGATAGATTATGGAACTAAAATCCATAAGTCGAACCAGATGCTTATAGCTGTGACCCCTCGATTAGCTGTCCGTGGACACCTTCATCAAGACCAGACCCGCAATGATCAGGACTGCCGCAAGGATGCGCATGGCGCTTGCCTGTTCGCCAAGCACGATGATTCCGACGAGAAACGCGCCGACGGCTCCGATGCCTGTCCAGATCGTGTAGGCAGTGCCAAGCGGCAGTGTTCGCATGGAAAACGACAGCAGCAGAATGCTCGTGCCCATGGCGACCGCCGTGATGGCCGTCGGCACCACGCGCGTAAAGCCTGCGGACTGCTTCATGAAATAAGCCCACACGACTTCAAGGACGCCGGCCGTAACAAGGATGATCCAGGCCAAAATTGCTCCCTCCGATGAAAGGAAGTTTTTTGAAATCAATATGATCGGATCGTATTCTTAGGCGCGTTCGACATTGACATCTAAACGTCGACTTCAAATATCATCTGGTCGTGGGCCGGCTCCACATGCGGCGGTGTCTCGGCCAGCACGGTCTCGTAATCGAGTGGCACATGCATATGCGTAAGGATGGCGCGCTCGGGCTTCAGCCGCTCGATCCAGCCAAGCGCCTGTTCCAGCGAAAAATGGCTCGGATGATGCCGGTATTGCAGCGCGTCGATGATCAGGACCGAGAGACCACCGAGCTTTGCGACCGTTTCCTCCGGAAACCCGCTGACATCGCAACAATAGGCAACGTCACCGATCCTGAGGCCAAGCGAAACGATATCGCCATGCTGCTGCACCAATGGCTGCAGCCGAATGGTGCCGCCGGCGCCGCTGACTTCGATCGGACTGTCCAGATCCTTGATCACGACCGGTTCGACGATCGGCGGATAATTGCTGCCATCGGGTGTTTCGAGGCAATAGCCGAAACCCTGGCGAATGCGTCGCATGGTCTCGGGTTCCGCGTGGATCGGAATGCGCCGGTTCTGCGTGACGAAGTATCCGCGCAGATCGTCGATCCCATGCAGATGATCGGCATGCGCGTGGGTGTAGAACACGGCATCGATGTGCTGGACCCGGGCGGCGATCATCTGCTCGCGAAAATCCGGTCCCGTATCGACCACGACCGTCGTCATGCCGCCGTCAGGACCGATCTGCTGGATCAGGAAGGACGCCCGGGTGCGCCGGTTGCGCGGGTTGTTCGGATCGCATGCGCCCCAGTCTCCACTGATGCGCGGTACGCCCGGAGACGACGAGCAGCCAAGGATGGTGAAGCGCTGCCGATAACTCATGCAAGCCTCGGCATCTTGGAGAAGATGCGGAATGCATTGTCGGTCGTGATCCGGGCCATCTCTTCGAAGCTGACGCCCATGGTTTCAGCCAGCACTTCGGCGGTATTGACCACGTATGAAGGCTCGTTGCGCTTTCCGCGCCAGCGCTTCGGCGCGAGATATGGCGCGTCGGTTTCGACCAGCAACCGGTCGAGCGGCAGACCCTTGGCGATATCGCGAAGTTCCGTCGATTTCGGGAAGGTCAGGATGCCGGAGAACGAGACGTAACCGCCGAGTTCGATACCGGTCTTCGCCAGAGCTTCGCCGGAGGAAAAGCAATGCAGGATGAAGGGGAAGGCCCCCTTCCCTGTTTCTTCCGTCAGGATGGCCGCCATGTCGTCGTCGGCGCTGCGGCTGTGGATCACCAGCGGCAGCCCGGTTTCACGCGCAGCCGCGATGTGGCGCAGAAGCCCGGTCTTCTGATCCTCGGGCTTCTGGGTGTCATAGAAATAATCGAGACCCGCTTCGCCGATCGCCACGACCTTCGGATGGGCCGCCAGCCGCATCAGATCCTCGGTGGTGATATCCAGTTCTTCGTCCGCATTGTTCGGATGGGTTCCGACCGAGCAGAACACTGTCGGAAAACGCTCGGTCAACGCCAGCAGCGTGTCGAGTTTCCTGACACGGGTCGAGATCGTCACCATCTGCGATACGCCGGCCGCGTGAGCCCGCGCGACCAGTTCGTCGCGCTCAGCTTCGAAGTCGGCAAAGTCGAGGTGGCAATGGGTATCGATCAGCATGGCGGTCAGGCCTTCGCGTCCGGATCCGGAGCCACGTAGCGCGGGAAGACCGGCGTCGGGGCCTCGAGCACGGTTCCAGGCGTCAGCCGGCCAGCCTCGCCAAGGAAGGCAAAGCTGCGCTTGTCTTCCGGTACGGCGACGAGATCCAGCAGCTTGGCCGAGGACGCCGGCATGATCGGCTGGAACAGGATGGCGATCTGGCGCACCACTTCGGCCGTGACGTAGAGCACGGTCGCCATGCGGGCCGTATCGGTCTTGCGCAGAACCCAGGGCTCCTGAGCGGCGAAATAGCGGTCGGCCTCGTTCACCGTGCCGATGATGGTCGCGACGATCTTGTGGATCGCCAGACGGCTCATTTCTTCGCGGCAGGTGGCGATCATTGCGTCGGCGGTCGCCAGCATGGCCTTGTCGGCATCCGTCAGTTCGCCCGGTTCCGGGATCTTCGCATCGCAGTTCTTGACGATCATCGACAGCGAGCGGCTGGCGAGGTTGCCGATGCCGTTGGCGAGGTCCGCATTGATGCGGGTCGCGATCGCTTCCTCGCTATAGCTGCCGTCCTGCCCGAAGGAGACTTCGCGCAGCAGGAAGTAACGCACCTGGTCGAGGCCGAAATGGTTCACCAGGTTTGCCGGATCGACCACGTTGCCGAGAGACTTCGACATCTTCTCGCCCTTGTTCAGCACCATGCCGTGCGCGAACACCTTCTTCGGCAGCGGCAGGCCGGCGGACATCAGGAAGGCCGGCCAGTAGACGGCGTGGAAGCGGATGATGTCCTTGCCGATGATATGAACGTCGGCCGGCCAGTATTTCGCCCGAGGGTCGTTCTGGTCGGTCAGATAGCCGGTCGCCGTGATGTAGTTGGTCAGGGCATCGACCCAGACATACATGACGTGCTTCGGATCATCCGGCACCTTGATGCCCCAGTCGAACGTCGTGCGCGAGATCGAAAGGTCCTTGAGGCCCGACTTCACGAAGGAAACGACTTCGTTCTTCCGCTCGACCGGACCGATGAAATCGGGCTGGTCTTCATAGAGCTTCAGCAGCTTGTCCTCATAGGCGGAAAGTTTGAAGAAGTAGCTCTCCTCTTCCACCCATTCGACCGGCGTGCCCTGCGGCCCGTAGCGAACGCCATCGGAGCGCAGCTGGGTTTCGTCCTCGGCGTAATAAGCCTCATCGCGCACGGAGTACCAGCCGGCATAGCTGTCCTTGTAGATGTCACCGTTGGCGGCCATCCGCTTCCAGATCTCCTGCGATGCCTCGTGGTGGCGGGGCTCGGTCGTGCGGATGAAGTCGTCGTTGGACGCGTTCAGCATCTTCCCCATCGCCCGGAATTCGTTGGAATTCCGCTCGGCCAGCTCTTCGGTCGAGATACCCTCTGCCCGCGCCGTCTGCTGCATCTTCTGGCCATGTTCGTCCGTTCCGGTCAGGAAGAAGACGTCCTTCCCGTCGAGCCGCTGGAACCGCGCCATGGCGTCGGTCGCAATCAGTTCGTAGGCGTGGCCGATATGCGGCTTGCCGTTCGGATAGGCGATGGCGGTGGTGATGTAGAACTTTTCGGTCATGGCTGATCTTGTCGTCCGCGTCGATTGCGCTTTTATGAAATCATGCCGCTCTTAGAGCATTCTTGCGCCTTTAGAAACAGCAAGTTTTGCGAACGGCAGACGTGGCGCAGGCGCATAAGTCCCGGCAAGCCGCCAGATTTCAGGCCTGCGAGATGGCTGTCAGAGCTTCGAGAATGGTCTGTTTGCGATCCAGATTGTAGGCGCCAGCCGTTGCAAACTGCTCGTTGATCGAGGTCGAAAGGCGCGCATAGCGCTCCGCCCGGCCGAGATCACCACCAAGCGCCAGCCGCCGGGCGGTTTCCACCAGGTATTCGCTCAGGTGTTCCGAGAAGAAACCGAAGGCGACCTCGCGGTCCTTGCCGCTCAAGGCATCAGCAAGCTGGTACATCGTCTTGCGCGCCGCCGGGCCTTCTGTGGTGAGAACCTTCTCGAAGGCCTCGATAATGTCGGCCCCGCCGTAATTGACGATCTTGAGCGCCTGCGCCACGCTACCCTTGGCAAGGGACAGGACCGCTCCGGCCTGCGCCTCTCCGATCGAAAGGCCGAGTTGCCCGAGCGCCCGCCGCATCGCATCCTCCGGAAGAGCGTCAAGCTTCAGCGGCAGGCAGCGGGAACGGATCGTCGGCAGCAGGCGGCCCGGCGCATGCGAAAGCACGAGGAACATCGCCCGCTTCGGCGGCTCCTCCAGGATCTTGAGAATGGCGTTCGCCGCGTTGCGGTTGAGATCGTCGGCCGGGTCGATGATGACGATACGCCAGTTGCCGGTGCCTGATGTCTGCGAGAAAAAGTGCCCTGCCCGCCGCACCTCGTCCACCGTGATCGCGCTCTTGGCGCGACCTGTCTTCTCGTCCACTGGCCGCGTCAGATGCAGGAGGTTATGGCTTGCGCCGCCTGCAATCTGCCGGCTGATCGATGACTGCGGATCAGGATCGGCGATCCGCTCCGGCGCGTTCAATGGATCGGGATTGGAGAGAACGTGATTGGCGAAGCGGAAGGCGAGTGTCGCCTTGCCGATCCCTTCAGGGCCTTCGATCAGGATTGCATGGTGTCCCTTGCCCGACCGGTATGTTCCGGCGAGAAAGCTTTCCGCCTCCTCGTGGCCGAAAAGTTTCGTGTTCAGGGCAGGTGCGATTGCCCCCTCCAGCACCCCGTAGCGTTCTTCGCTCATTGGATGCCGACCTGCTCTGTAATGGCCTGCGACTTCAACACCAGAAGCGGCTCGATCAGCCCGAGAACATAGTCGCCGATCTCGGCGACGGGCCGCTCTGCATCGACAATGCGGCAGCGTTCCGGATGGGCGCCGGCGATATCGAGAAAGGCCTGACGCCGCTTTTCATGAGTCTGGACCTCTTCCTTCTCGAAGCGGTCCGGTCCGGCGGCATTGCCGAGATGCGGCTGCAATCGACCGCGTGCGCGTTCGAGGCCGACGGATGCCGGCAGGTCGAAGATCAGCGTCAGGTCCGGCACGATACCATCGACGGCGACGCGTTCCAGCGTGTCGATGAAGTCCGGCTCGAGATTGCCTGTGACCCCCTGATAGACCCGCGAGGAATCCATGAAGCGGTCGCAGAGCACGACGAACCCTTTGGAGAGCGCCGGCCGGATCACCGTTTCGACATGGTCGTTGCGGGCGGCTGCGAAAAGCAGGGCTTCCATGCGCACGCCGTAGGATTCGGCCGCACCGGACAGCAGCACATGGCGCAATGCTTCCGCGCCGGCCGATCCGCCGGGTTCGCGCGTGGTAATCACATCGAGACCACGGCGTCTGAGCGCGTCAGCGAGTCGGCGGATCTGGGTGGACTTGCCGGCCCCCTCTCCGCCCTCGAAACTCACGAACAATCCCTTACCGCTCGACACTCTCTGCTCCGACCTTTGCGAATAAAAGCTAATATAGGTGGTCCATGCGTCAATAGCGTAATCGCCATCTTAGTTAAACTATAAACCGGTCTGGAAAATTTCCTGTCCTGTCAAAGCCAGAAGAACAGAAGTTCGAAGATCGCGTCGAAGGCTTTCTGGCGCAATGTGCCCTCACCCACCGGTTCCGCACTCTTGAGCGCCAGTTCGCGTAGCGGCCGTTCCCCCGAATAGATCGTCAGGTTGCCGACATCCGCGCCTGCGGCCACCGGTGCCCTGAGCGGCCAGTGATAGACGATCTTCGCCTGAAGCCGTTCGGGGTTGTTGATCGGCACGTAGACATCCACCGGAAGCGGCGTCACCAGCGCAACCTTACCCTTGTCTCCGCCATAGACGCTTGCCTCGCCGACCGTTTCTCCGGCCTTGAACAGGTTGCGCATCTCGAAGGTCGTGAAGCCCCAGTCGAGCAACCGGTTGGCCTCCTCCGTGCGCTCCTTGTCGCTGGCGACGCCGTTCATCGCCAGGAAAAGCCGCCTGTCCTGCCGTTCCGCGGACGTCACGATGGAATAGCCTGTACCCTCGGCAAAACCGGTGGCAAGGCCATCTGCGCCGGATGCCAGCATCGGGTTGCGGTTGCGCTGGAGTATCTTGTTCCACTCGAATTCCGGCTGCGACAGAAACCGGTAGAAATCCGGATAGGTCGTCTGCAGATGGCGCGCCAGCCGCACCATGTCGGTCAGCGTTGTCTTGTTATCCGGATGAGGCAGCCCGGTGGAGTTGGCGAAATGGCTACCCGTTAGACCGAGAGCCTTCGCCCGCTCATTCATGCGTTCGACAAACTTCGTTTCGCTGCCCGTCATGCCCTCGGCAAGGATTATGCAGCCGTCATTGGCCATCTGCACGGCAATGCCCTTCACCAGATCCTCGACGCGGATGTCCGATTTCAGTGCGGCAAACATCGTCGAGGTGCGCGAAGGTGCGCCGCCGGTGCGCCACGCATATTCCGAAACACGATAGACCGTATCGAGGCTGATTTCGCCGCGCTTCAGCGCGTCGAACACCACTTCCAGTGTCATCATTTTGGCAAGCGATGCAGGAGGGAAAGGCGTGTCCTCTCCCCTCGACAATAGGACAGTGCCGGTTGAAGCTTCGATCAGCAGGACCTGTGCGGCCTTCGTCTCAAAGGTCGGGCTCGGTGCCTTCTGAGCGATGGCGCTTATCGGGAGAAGAAAGCCCACGATGAGGACGGCAAGGGCAAGGCTTTGTCGCATGGTCCTCTTCTGCTGCTCCCGCCTGCGTCGGTGGCAGGCATACTCGACGATAGCATTCAGCGGCTGCCAGAAAGCTTGGTGCCGCCACGTCTGACCGAAGCGAGAATCGATGCTTCCGTCAGGCCGTCATTGCGCACCATAATGGCGTCGAAGGCAAGCGCGGAGCGGGGAACGGTGGCGCCTTCCGCATAGGCGGCGGCAGGAACGCCGGCCGGCAGGCGCAGGTAATGGCCGTCAAGCGGACGCGGATAGGGCATGGGGCCGAATTCAGGCAGAAGGACAAACTGGTCGAAGGCTGCCATGGCCGGAGCAACCGCCTGAGCGACCGGAACCGGCCTGCTGGACGGGGTCGGTCCGGCAAGGCTCGTCTGGATCGCGGGTGCCTGAAGCGTCATGCTTTGCGGCACGGTGTTCTGGGCGGAGGCGACCATGACGCCGCTGGCGATCTGGCCCTGCGGATTGATGGCCGGGAAGCGATCGCCCTTCTTGCTGTAGGACGCCATCAGGTAGGGCATGTCGTTGCCGTCCATGCGGGCGGGACCGACATATTGTACACGGACCTTGCCGGTGCCGCTATGGGCCATGTCCAGCATGTCGGCGGTCTTGTTGGACAGGTCGATGATGCGATCCGAATGGAACGGACCCCGGTCGTTGATGCGCACAATGACGGACGAGCCGTTTTCGATATTGGTTACGCGGGCATAGCTTGGCAGTGGCAGCGTGGGATGCGCAGCTGAGAGGTAATACTGGTCGTAGAGCTCGCCATTCGCCGTCAGGCGGCCGTGAAAGGCGGAACCGTACCAGGACGCCATGCCGACCTTGTCGTAATTCGGATTGTCGTCGGGGACATAGACCTTGCCCTTCACGGTATAGGGTTTGCCGACCATGTAGCGGCCCCCGCCCTTGGGCACCGGGCCGTTGGCGACGAGGCGCGGGCTTGCCTTCACGCCGTATTCCGATTCGGAGAAGTATTCCTTGCCGTGTTTTTTCGGCTTTTTCTCATTGCTGGTCGTGGAGCATGAGGCAACGGAAACACAAAGAAGTGACAAAGCGAGCCATTTGGCTCCGATGACCAGAGATCCGCTGCCTGTCTTGATTTTCATGTGTCCCACTTATTCCATAAGTCTTGCCGCGGCGTCCCCGACCGCTGCCGGAAAGAAACGACGTTTCCACCCGACTGGCTATCTGCAATGGTAAGAAGAAAGCTTTGACAACGTGGCGGAATTGAGAAAAATCTGTGCATGTAGTCGCCATTCGTTGTTCATGGTTAATGAACGGTAAATCGAATACTCCGTCGTAATGGACTGTTACTTGCGGTCTCCCCGCGACGGGTTCGCAGCGGCTATCAACGGGACAACGTCTCTGTTCATCTGAGCAGGACGTAAATCCAGCTTGCCAAGTGCCGTGGGTTTGCGCATAAGGCGTGCTGCTGGAGAGGTGGCCGAGCGGTTTAAGGCACCGGTCTTGAAAACCGGCGTAGGTGAGAGCCTACCGTGGGTTCGAATCCCACCCTCTCCGCCACTTCGGTCCGCTTCTGGGCACGCCAATCGCCGCCGATAGCCGCCCGTTCTCAGTAAAAAGCGTTCTCAGCAGTTCCGTCTTCGATCCCATGATGCGAACTGCATCGTCCGCGACCTCGACTCGTTGCGCCAGCGCCCGCAGGTGATCCCGCCGATAGCCGCCCTCACGGTTACGGATACGGTCGCGGGCAACTTTCGAAAAGCGACTTATCATCTCGGGGCTGATGGCAGAGTAGCCGGGACTATCGAGCATGGCTTGTGCGCGGTCGGCATCCACGCGGGCCTGGTCGCGGATAACCTTGAGACCAACGATCCGCTCCTTCAGCGCCGGATCGTCCAGATCAGCTACGCCTGCCTCGATGGCATCGTAGAGCCTCTTCAGTCGCAGTTCCGATTCTGTGGCCCGTCGTTGCAACTCATCGATGTGTTGCTTGCGCCGTTCGGCCTGTTCAGAGCGGCGGCCGAGAACGCTGCCGAGGAGGTCCTCAAGCCGTTCAGGATCAAGCAGCCGATCTTCAATATGGTTGACGACCATGGTGTCGAGCTTGTCCATCGGGATCGCTCGGCCTTTACAACCTGTCTCGCCCTGTCGGGCCTTGATGGAACAGGCATAGTAGCGGTAGCGTCCGCTTTTGCCGGTGCGGATGGTCATCGCCCCTCCGCAGTTGCCGCAATAGCAGATGCCGGTCAGCAAGGTCGGCCCTATGACCACGCGAGCAGGCATTTCGGTCTTTGGATTGCGCGCCTGTAGCAGCGCCTGAACCTGATCAAACGTTTCGCGCTCTATGATCGCCGGAACAGGCACGATGACAATCTTACCCGGTGAGCGCGCATCGGCATGCTTGCTGCGCTTGCCCCACTCGTGTTCGCCGATATAGGTGCGGCGCGTCAGCACGCGGTGAACCTGACCGATACCCCAACGACCACCATCACGGGTGAAGATGCCTCTGGCATTGAGGTATTTGACAATGGCCTTGACGCCCATCTGGCCACTATCGCCATCGCCTTCCAGCGCGAGCCGGTAGATCAAGCGGATCGTGTCGGCATGCAACGGGTCGATTTCCAGTTTTTTCTTGGTCTTGGCGCCGCGTTGCTCAGCATCCACGACCCGATAGCCGATCGGTGGAAGCGAACCGTTCCAGAAGCCCTGACGGGCGTTTTCCTTCAAGGCGCGGGTGACGTGCTTGGCGTTTTCCTTGGATTGATATTCATCGAACAGCGCCATGATCTGCCGCATCATGACGTGCATGGGATCATCGCCCATTTCCTGAGTGATGGAGACCAGCTTGATGCCATTCTTGGCGAGCTTCCTGACGTAGAACTCCAGCTCGAAGTGATCCCGGAAGAAGCGGCTGAACGAATGGACCACGACAACATCAAAGGGCGCAGGCTTGGAGGTGCCCGCTTCGATCATGCGCTGGAACTCAGGCCGCCGGTCATTGGTCGCCGAGGCACCAGGCTCTACGAAGGTCTCGACAAGCTGAAAGCCCCGCGCCTCGCACCAGGCTTCGCCCTGCCGCTTCTGGTCAGGAATGGAGACATCATGTTCGGCCTGCCTCGTGGTCGAAACGCGCAGATAGAGAGCGGCCCGCACGGCAACGGTTGGCGATTTAGCATTCATTTGCGGGTTCCCTTCGTCTTGCGGCGTTCCGCCAATGGCAGGACCAGCTCTACCCGGTCATGGATGAGCCTGGGCACCAGCCTGAGCCCCTTGCCCCTCTCCATGCGGACAAGGCCATAGGCAGCCATGGTTTTAAGTGTTCGGGACAGGTTTGATTTCGCGCGCCCCGTGATCTGTGCAAGTTTTTCTAGCGATTGCGGCTCCTGTTCACGAACGATGCGAAGCAACTCGCAATTGGCTGGTGAGAGGAGCTTCGCGAATGACATGGTCGAAGCAAACCACACAGTTGGCTCGCCAGTGCCAGGCCTTTCCTCGCCTCTTGCGATTCGCTGGGTTCGCGCTTTCATTTCCTCTGGGTCGGCAATGCCGACCCTCAATATTGACATGGCATCGCCCGATCATCCGGTTAAGGCTTTTCGTTATCATAATACGATAACCTCTTTAAGTCATCAGGCAGGTCGACAGGGCCGAACATCTCGTCAAAGAAATCGGCAAACCAACGCTCGAAGACTTGGATTTCAGCCTCGGTGATTGGCACGTTCTCCGGCCAGTCGTCGAAAACCGGAAGCTTTTCGACGTCGAAAACGTGCGACGGGCTTCCTCGCGGAGGACTTAAGCGGGGCGCAGGATCGTCAGCGTAGTCGAACAGATCACCGGGAATTAACTTGTGGGTGGGCCATCTCAGTTGCCTTCTCCCGGTGGGGTGGTGCTCTGCACACATGGAAACCTCCTTGGTTTTGACAGACTCCAAGGCATTCAAGACCCCGGAATTATGCGAACCATGGAGGGCGGTCGGCGGCCTGTAGCGTGCCGCATTTAGAACGATACGTGCGCGGCACCCCTACGCTGCGTGGCGTCGTTCCTTTAGACAGTGATCCGCCAGGCACGGTTAGGAACGGGCAGTCGATTGTATGCCTTGCGTCGACGAAACACCTAATCCGTAGTGATAAGACGCTCCAGCAAGGGCACGATGAGATATCTCTCGCTTGAGCTATGTTTTGGTGTTGGGTTAGCTACTCGGATATCTATAACTTGAGAGAAAAAGGCTTAAAAAGATAGAGGTGACCGGGATGCGGCCACCAGTTGTACGGCGCAAAAGACTTTACAGATCATCGGCTACGCCATTCGCTTGCGTGCCCGATCGAACTCGCCAATTCCTCCGCCAGATCGGCATACATCCAGCGGAGGATGGAGTTCATGGCTCAGGCGCGCGGCAATTATGCGCGCACCTCCTGCCGCTGGAAGACGACATAGGCGAGCGTGAACAGGACCAGCATCGCGGCGATCAGTCCGGAGATCTGGGGCCAAACGATCAGCAGGCTCTGTAGGGTCGGCAGCGGCGCTCCTATCACCGCGCCCTGCATCTGGTGCATGAACAGCGGCCCGACGGAGCGCGCGGCCGGGTCCAGTAACAGCCCCGTGACCTCGCCATAGAGCGTCTGCGGCGAGAGGCGGGCGATCGCCTGCTGCCACTCGAAGCGGTTGAGCACGCTCATCGGATCGAACGGGTCGATGGGCGCGACGATGCCGGCCACCAGCGGTGCGATCATGCCCCAGAACACGGTGAGCACCAGCCAGACGGAGAGCGCGGCCAATGCCGAGGTGGCGGGCGAGCGGATGACGGTCGAGAATGCGATTGCGAGCGCGAGCCAGACCCCGGCATAGGCGAGCGTCGCGGCAAGCCAGAACACGCCGCGCACGATATCCGCGCCGGAGGGCGGCAGGCCGAGGAAGAGCATGCCGAGCCCGACCATCATCAGCCACAGTGTCAGGAGGGCGATGGCGATGACCAGCAGGCCGCCGAGGAATTTTCCGAACAGCACGGCGTCGCGATAGATCGGCTGGGCAAGCAGCCGGCTCATGGTGCGCCGGTTGAACTCGCCGTTGATGGCATCAAATCCGAGCGCGATAGCCACCAGCGGCAGCAGAAAGCCGAGAAATGCAGCGAAAGACGGCAACGGCTCGCGCGCCACCGTGAACAGCTTGAGGAACAGATAGGCGTCTTGCGCCGTCGTGTCGCGGATGCGGTCGATGGCACCGTAGACCGCTCCGATGGCCGTAAGCAGAACCAGCAGCATGATGAGATGCATGCGGGCGCTCGTCATGTGGTCGGCCGCTTCCTTGAGCGCGACTGTGCCGACGCCCCTGAATGGAGATCCTTCACGCCGCATTGGCAACCTCCCTGAAGTAACGATTGTAGGCTTCGTCGAGGCGCGCGCGACGCAGGTCGAGGTTCTTCAACCTGCCGCCCGCCTCGATCACGAGTTTTGCGAGATCGGACCGCACATCGCGGGTTGCCTCGACCTGCCAGAGGCCGTGGGACGCGACTGCAACCGACGTCACGCCGTCGGTCTTGCCCGCGAGTTGGCCGAGGTCGATCCCATCGGCCTCAACATCGATGACGAAGGAACCGCGCCCGATCCTCGCCGCCAGCTCCTCGATGGTGCCGAAGAAGCCAATGCGCCCCTTGTTGAACAGCGCCACCCGGCTGCAGATCGACTGCACCACGTCGAGCATGTGCGAGGACAGAAGGATGGTCATGCCGCCGCGCGACAGGTCGAGGATGAGATCGAGCAGTTCCTGCGTCGATTGCGGATCGAGGCCCGAGGTCGGCTCGTCGAGGATCGCTATCCTGCAGTCGCGCATCAGCAGTTCGGCAATGCCGAGACGCTGGCGCATGCCGCGCGAATAGGTGGTGACCGGACGGTCCGCGGCATCGCTGAGCCGCACCTTTTCCAGCGCGGCGGCGATGCGCTCCTTCGCCAGTTCGCGCGACATGCCAGCGAGCTTCGCCGTATAGGCGAGGTTCTCCCTGCCGGTCATCGTATCGTAGAAGCCGACTGCGTCCGGCAGGTAGCCGACCTCGCGCTTGACCTCCAGCGGCCGGCGCAGCGGGTCCTTGCCCAGGATACTGACGCTTCCCTCGCTCGCTTCCGTCAGGCCGAGCAGCATCAGGATCGTCGTGGTCTTGCCAGCGCCGTTGGGACCGAGCAGGCCGATCACCTCGCCCTGGTTGACGGAGAGGTCGATGCCGGCCACGGCCACCGCGTCGCCATAGCGCTTGGCAAGGCCCTTCGCTTCGAGAACGACCGTGCTCATCGCCGCCCGTACCTCATTACTGCGCCGCCCAGTACCAGGGCCGCGACGGCGATCACGCCAAGCCCTGCAGCACCCCACATCGTCGAGGTCCTGACCGTCACGCGGAACTGCACGCTTTCGGAGACGGCGTCGTTGGAGGCCCGCACAGACACCATGTAATCGCCGGCGATCGCCTGTTCAGACGGGGTGATTTTTACATTAACCTCGCCGGTGGAGTTGGGCGCGATCTGGGCAACGTCCTGTGGCTCGAACGCGACGGTCCAGCCGGAGGGCGGCGTGGCGGAAAGCTCCAGATCGGTCGCGGGAGCAGTTCCGGTGTTGACGAGGGTGAAGGTGAAGCTCGACTCTCTGCCGGCCACCGCTTCGCCAGACAGGCGCTCCTGCGGGCCGACGATGGCAATCTGCGGTTCACCCGTCACGTCGAGGCTGAGCTGCGTGGTCCCGGAAAGCCCTTCGCCGGAAACCTCGAATCCAGCTTCATAGCGCCCGGCCGCGACCCCACGCGATGGGATCACCTCCATCGTGACCGTCTCCGTCGCGCCGGCGGCGATGGGCAGGCCGGTGATCTCCTCCGAGCCGTAGCCCTTCTTGAAGCGCGTCTGGAAACCGCCCGGGACGCTGGCTGTCAGATTGAACAGCCCGTCTTCCGCGCCTTCGTTCTTCACCTTGATCTTGAAGGAGAAGGTCGAGCGCGCGGTGCCGCGTAAAGCAGGCAATTCCGGCTCAAGCGAAAGGCCGGAGGTAGCCTCCTCGGTTTCCGACAAGCGCACCACAAGCGGCAGGGTCACCGTCTCTGCTGCGGTGCGGGCGCGGACCTCGATGGCGTGTTCGCCGTCGGTCGAGGCGTCTTCCGGAGGGGTGAGTTCGAGCGTCAGCCGCTCGGTCGAATCCGGCGAGACGATCGCTGCCGTCACCTCCCGGCCGCCGCCCTTCAGCGACCATGCCCAGCCTTCCGGCACGCCGGACACCTCGATCGTGGCGCGCTGCGGAGGCAGCTTCTCATTGCGCAGCGACAGCGAAACCGACTGCGTTTCGCCCGGCTTGATGGTCATCTCTGGCCAGGATGTCGTCAGCCAGAAGCCGCTGAGTTCGGCGGACTGCTGCGCCGCAGGGGTTTCCTGTGCGCCAAGCGGCAGGGGCGCCATCAGCATTGCGCCGAGCGCGGCTGCCATCAATGTTGTGGTGAATGTTCTCATCATGTTCTCCCGTATTCACAACGAACAGTCAGCAAAGCGGAAGGCGAGCCCTAACGAACGACGAGCAGGAGCCGCGCCCCTCCGCGGAAGAGATCGAGCGCGATGGTGCCGCGCATTGCGCCGAGCAGCCGCGTCAGTTCGGCTACGGTCCTGACCGGCTGGCGGTTGACGGCGATGATCACGTCGCCGGTACGCAGACCGGCCTGTGCGGCGGGACTGCCCGGAGCCACGTTGGCGATCAGCACGTTGCCGGACGCATCCTGGAAGTCAGCGCCGGCCAGACGGTCGGGTACGACGCTCGTGGAGGCGCGCGAGGGACCCGATTCGCCATTCACGGTCAGGGTCGCCGTCCGCCTGGCGCCATCACGCAGATAGTCGACCTCCACCCTCGAGCCCGCAGGTGACAGGCCGATGCGGTTGCGCAAATCGGCCGAACCCGAGATCTCGCGCCCGTCGACGGCGACGATGATGTCACCGGCCTGAATGCCGGCCCCGGCGGCGGGCGAGCCGTCCTCAACGCCGGCGACGACCGCGCCAAAGCTGACGTCGATTCCCAGAGCCTCTGCAAGGTCGGGCGTCAGGTCCTGTATCGAGACGCCGATGCGTCCGCGCCGGACCTCGCCATGCTTGATCAATTGAGCCATCACCGCCGATGCCATGTCGATAGGAACGGCGAAGCCGATTCCGACATTGCCGCCGGCCGGCGCGATGATCGCGGTGTTGATGCCGACAAGCTGGCCGTCCGCCGTCACCAGCGCGCCGCCCGAATTGCCGGGATTGATCGAAGCGTCCGTCTGGATGAAGTCTTCATAACCTTCGACGTTCAGCCCACTACGGCTTAGCGCGCTGACGATGCCGGAGGTAACGGTCTGGCCGAGCCCGAACGGGTTGCCGATGGCGACCACGCTGTCGCCGACGCGCAGACGCGACGGATCGCCCAGCCGCAAGGCGGTCAGATTGGGCGCACCGATCCTGAGCAAGGCGATGTCGGTCGCCTTGTCGCTGCCGACCAGTTCGGCAGTGAAGCGGCGGCGATCTTTCAGCGTCACCGCGATCTCGCTCGCGCCGTCGACGACATGGTGGTTGGTGAGAATGTAACCCTTTTCCGCGTCGACGATGACGCCGGACCCGGCGCTCATGCGGGGCCTTTGCTGCGGCGTCTGCGGCAAGTCGAAGAAGCGCCGGAAGTAGGGATCGTTGAAAAGAGGGTTTGTTTCGGCAGACGCGCGGGACGTGACGGCGATGTTTACGACCGCCGGCGTGATCTCCTCAAGCACGTCAGGCAACGAACGCTCGATACGCACGCCGGATGCCACATCCTGTGCGGCTGCGGGCGGCACAGCGCCACCGGAAAACGACAATGCAAGGCACGTGACAAGGACGGCGACAATCTGCGGGGCGCGAGGCAGGCCGATGAACATTGTCGATCTCCCGATATGGTTCCTTCGTGTTGGATGCGGCGATGCCGTCGCGCCGGAAGAGATCTTCCGCCGCCGGTCCTTCGCGCGTCTGGTTCGATTGGAAAGGAACCGCGCCCGGAGGCGAGGTTCCTGGATCATTGTGGCCGTCCGTCTCGCGAGAGGGCCGACACCTGCGCCGCCGCATGGAACATCAGCGCGGAGGCCGCTGTGCGCCGATCCCATCCAGCCATCACCAGCCTGTCGAGCAGAGATTCGAACAGCGGGGCCAATGCCGTGCGCGCTTCCGCATCGTGCGACAGGAACTCGGCCGGGGGATGATGCGGCACAGGTACATGGTCAAAGTCCGGCATGAGGCTCATGTCAGTCTCCGATCTATGCTTTGCTCCTGACCGCCCCCGACATGGGAGCGGTCACTTTCAGAGCGAGATGGTCAGAAGTCCATGCCGCCCGCTGGCATTGCCGGGGCTGCTTCCTTCTTCGGCTTCTCGGCGATCATCGCCTCGGTGGTCACCAGCAGGCCGGCGACGGACGCCGCGTCCTGCAAGGCAGTGCGAACCACCTTGGCCGGGTCTATGACCCCCTGTGCGAACAGGTCGCCATATTCGTCGGTCTGGGCATTCCAGCCGAAGGCGAAGTCGGCCTTCTCGCGCAGCTTGCCGACGATGATGGAGCCTTCGGCGCCGGCATTCTCGGCGATCTGGCGCACCGGCGCCTCGATCGCGCGGCGCACGATCTCGACGCCGTGTTTCTGGTCGACATTGTCGGTCTGGATACTGTCGAGAGCCTTCTGCGCACGCAGCAGCGCCACGCCGCCACCCGGCAAAATGCCTTCCTCGACCGCCGCGCGGGTGGCGTGCAGCGCGTCGTCGACGCGATCCTTCTTCTCCTTGACCTCAACCTCGGTCGCGCCACCGACGCGGATCACCGCGACGCCGCCGGCGAGCTTCGCCAGACGCTCCTGAAGCTTCTCGCGGTCGTAATCGGAGGTCGTCTCCTCGATCTGCGCCTTGATCTGCTTCACGCGGCCTTCGATCTCGGCCTTTGAACCGGCGCCATCGACGATGGTGGTGTTCTCCTTCTCGATGACGACCTTCTTGGCGCGCCCGAGCATCTCCAGCGTGACATTTTCCAGCTTGATGCCGAGATCCTCACTGATCGCCGTGCCGCCGGTGAGGATTGCAATATCCTCCAGCATGGCCTTGCGGCGGTCGCCGAAGCCCGGCGCCTTGACAGCCGCAACCTTGAGGCCGCCGCGCAGACGGTTGACGACGAGCGTGGCCAGAGCCTCGCCCTCGACATCCTCGGCGATGATGACCAGTGGCTTGCCGGACTGGACGACCGCTTCGAGGACGGGAAGCATGGCCTGAAGGTTGGAGAGCTTCTTTTCATGGATCAGGACATAGGGATCCTCGAACTCGACCCGCATCTTGTCCTGGTTGGTGATGAAGTAGGGGGAGAGGTAGCCACGGTCGAACTGCATGCCCTCGACCACTTCGAGTTCGGTCTCGGCCGTCTTGGCCTCCTCGACAGTGATCACGCCCTCATTGCCGACCTTCTGCATGGCTTCGGCGAGGAAGCGGCCGATCTCAGAATCGCCATTGGCCGAGATCGTGCCGACCTGTGCGATCTCGTCGTTCCTGGAGATCTTGCGCGCATTGGCCTTGAGTTCGGCGACAACCGCATCCACCGCTTTGTCGATGCCGCGCTTCAAATCCATCGGGTTCATGCCGGAGGCGACGGCCTTGGCGCCTTCCCTGACGATCGCCTGAGCAAGGACCGTGGCGGTCGTGGTGCCATCGCCGGCGAGGTCGTTGGTCTTCGAGGCCACTTCGCGCACCATCTGCGCGCCCATGTTCTCGAACTTGTCCTCAAGCTCGATTTCCTTGGCGACAGAGACGCCGTCCTTGGTGATGCGCGGGGCGCCGAACGACTTGTCGATGACCACGTTGCGGCCCTTCGGCCCGAGCGTAACCTTGACGGCGTTGGCGAGAATGTCGACGCCGCGCAGCATCTTCTCGCGGGCTTCGGTGTTGAATTTGACTTCCTTGGCAGCCATTGGATCACTCCTTCAATAGGCAGCTTTCATTGACTGGTTGAGTTCGAAGAATCCGTCAGGCGGCCTTCTTCAGCGTGGCGGTCTGCTCGATCACGCCCATCACGTCGCTTTCCTTCATGATGAGCAGGTCTTCGCCGTCGAGCCTGATCTCGGTGCCGGACCACTTGCCAAACAGGATGCGGTCCCCGACCTTGACGTCGAGCTCAATGATCTTGCCCGCATCGTCGCGGGCACCGGGGCCGACCGCGATCACTTCGCCTTCGCTCGGCTTTTCCTTCGCGGTGTCGGGGATGATGATGCCGCCGGCCGATTTCTCCTCGGCTTCGATGCGGCGAACCAGGATACGGTCATGCAATGGACGGAACGTCATATCGTTCTCCTCAAGGACAAACAGATTTTGAGAGGTCCCTCCGCTCCGATCCGGGGGACCGGAGCGGGGCCGCGCAACCCTTATCGGCGTCGCGCGCATAGCGATCTGGTTTCGCTGAATTCAGATTTCAAGAGCACAATGCAAAATTTTTGGCACTCGCAGCCATTCACTGCTAGTGCCATGTAATCGCAGTCGAAATTGGTGCTGCAAATCATCGAGGCACTTGAAAAATTCGCGCGATTGGCCAAACTTTCCTCTGTGCCGTGCCGGGAGGCGCGGTCCGGAGTCCTGATCGAAACGGAGTTTTTGGAACGGCTGAAAACGGAAGGAGGACAGCGATGCGCCGCGCCGATTTTTCGACGATCATTCCCTCTCTCGCGCCACGAGCGGAAGACATTGCGCTTGACCGGCTCCTGTCACCGTCGCGCCACTACAGGCATCCCGAGGATGTGCTGCGCGACGACACGCTCGAACGCAGCGAAAAGCGCGCCATTCTCTCGTCATGGGCATCCGACGCATGCGCGGTCGAATCGATGCCCGCACTGCGCCAGCCGCCGGGCGCGGAAAGCCCCATCCCATTCGATGTCATCATGGATGCGCTGCGGCGTCTTGATCGCGGCGACATCGGGGCGGACGATCCCGTATGCGGATCCGCAGACCATCACCATCGTTTTCACGCATGAAACGACAAAGGAGAGACATATGCCAGCGATCGTCAGTCGCGAATTTCGGATGCAGATGGAAGGCTATGGCCTGACCACAGCCGAAATCCACTATCGTCTTCCAGATCACCCGAGCCTGTTGCAGGTCTATGTCTGGCAGGATTACGACCTCGCCCCGAAGTTTCCCGAACTGCGCGGCTTTCTCGACTACTGGACAGAGACGCTGGAGGGCGCGCTGCACTCCGTGCGCGTCGCCCACCATCGTCTGATACAGCCCTCAGAATGGAAAGCCGTCGACGGGATCATATCCGTTCACTGAAGCCCGGCGGAAATTCCCTGATAGCTACCGAGAGCCCCCCGAACTCGCGTGCGTCGTGCTCCCTGAACGAGGCCCGCTCGCATTGCAGCCTTCATGAAGCTTCGGCGTGCCTCCTTCGCAGAGCGCCATCCATCGAGTGCGTCCCGACAGGCAACAATGGCGTTTCGCCAACGACGTCCACGTGCCCAGTCCGGCCATTCGCGCTCAAGGCATTCCAGTGCTTCAAAACCTGTCGCCACCTTTCGGAGGCCAGTTTTTGGCATGCGCAGAATTACGGGTTCGTTGAACACGACATCAGACATCACTTCCTCCTTGTTTTCTGATCGTCTTTTAAGAGCAAGTAACTGATCGTTCTGTACGATCTCTTGTGATCTGGGCATACCGGCGTGCCTCTTCAACCCTCCATCCGTATCTCAGTCAACGCCGTCATCATCAGGTTCAAGCAGATCGATGAGTTGGCTGACGCGTGTATCCGGGAGCGGTCGCCCTTCGCCCATCAGCGCCTCGTCATTGTTAAGCCAGTTCCACGCTTCTCGCAGTTCATCAACACTCGCTCCGGTTGCGATAAGCCCCGCCGCCAGATCGTCGTCTATGGAGCCGAGCACTGAAACGATGTCGTCATAGGTCATGGCAGGCCTCCATTCATATTAACAACCAACTCATCACATGGTGGAGTTGTTCTCAAATTCCAACAGCCTGAAATAGCTGTAGAAATTTTCTGCCGTCACCCTCTTGAAACTCAGAGATAACGAAACCAGATCGACTGTGCGCCGCTGCCACTACAGGGCGGCGCCGGTTAAAAAAGCCGGACAATCTTGTACCCATGTTGCTTCAAGGAGGATGTGGCTATGAGAACCACTTTCGATTTTTCTCCCCTGTTCCGGTCGAGCATCGGCTTCGACCGTCTGGTCAATGCGCTGGAGGCAGCCAGCCGCGTCGAGAGCATCGACACCTGGCCGCCCTATGACATCGCAAAGACTGACGAAGACGACTACCGCATCACCATGGCGGTGGCCGGCTTCAGCGAAGACGAGCTTTCCATCACGCAGGAGCAGAACATGCTTCTCGTGGCGGGCAGCAAAACCACCGACGAGAATGCCCAGTATCTGCATCGCGGCATTGCCGGACGCTCGTTCCAGCGTCGCTTCCAGCTCGCCGACCACGTGCGAGTTGAAGGCGCGACTCTCGTCAACGGCCTCCTGACAATCGATCTTCGGCGTGAGATCCCGGAGGAGATGAAGCCTCGTCGGATTGCGATCTCGTCGCAGGAGAAGACGATGCAGATTGAAGCCTCTTCGCACACCAACGAGCAGATCGCAGCCTGACGCTTTTGTCAGTCTACGGATCGCCAGCGCCGGGCCGCGCGTCCGGCGCTACGGGCGAAGCTGTGCCCAATTGTAAAGAACAGAAGGAGAATAACCATGAACGTACGTGACCTGATCCCCTGGGGCCGTGACGCGAGCAGCAATCAGGCTCCCGCTGTCTATCGTGACGAGGACCGCAATCCGTTCCTGTCGCTGCACCGGGAAGTCAATCGCCTGTTCGATGACGTCTTTCGCTCGTTTGATCGAAACCTGCCAGCTTTTGACTCTCTGGCTTCCTTCGGACGGGGGTGGCCGAGCGTCGAAATCTCCGAGACTGAAAAGGAGATCCGCATAACCGCGGAAGTGCCAGGTCTTGAGGAAAAGGACATCGAACTGGTTCTGGATGACGGTGTGCTGACGCTGCGCGGCGAAAAGCGATCTGAGACCGAGGACAAGGACAAGCAGTTCTCGGAACGCTTCTATGGCCGTTTCGAACGCCGTATCCCGGTTGGAAGGGAAATCGTCGAGGACAAGATAGACGCCAGGTTCAGAAACGGCGTGCTGAGCCTCGTGCTTCCCAAGACCGAAAAGGCACAGTCGCAGGTAAAACGCATAGCGATCAAGAGCTGACGATGGTTTCGGCGCCGGCGGGTTCGTTGCGCCCGTCGGCGCCGACCTTCACCGATCACGGAGGAACAACCATGAACATTGCTGCAAGAAAAACATCAATGACAGATGGTCCTGTCGACCGGGCCATGCCGGGAGCCAACGACAATCGTCGCACGATGCTGTCAATGGGACGCTCCTTATTCCCCAGCAATGCCGTGGCCCGGATCTACCGCCCATCTCGCTCGGCGACGACCAGTGCTCCGTCGCGCGATCAATGGAAGCTCGTGTTCGAGGTGCGCAGCCCGTCTTTTATCGAACCGCTCATGGGCTACACTGGCAGCCGGGACATGCTGAAGCAGGTCGAGCTTAAGTTCCCGACGCTGGCGTCTGCGATCCGTTACGCGCAGCGGCAGGGTCTTTGCTATGTCGTGGACGTACCAAAGGATAAGGCTAGGATTACCATGGATAAGTCTGAAGAACGGCGAAACACATTCTCTGATGTAACGCTCGGCAAGCTTGGCCTGGCCGGGCTTTCGGACAAGTACCGTCGGGCGATGTCGATTGACGGCAATCGCAATGATGGGGATGGCGGCTGGGCGTCGCCGATGGATGTCGTGGCCGACAACCGGCTCCCCCTTGATGCGAGGAGGTCGATCCTGATGAACTGGGCCTGGACCGAATTCCTGATCGATCAGGCCACCAACGAGGGCATGCCTGAGAACGGCCGCCCCTCGCGCCTTGATGAGGTCGAGCAGGCGCTGCTCGCTCTCGAAAGAGGCGTGGATGCCCAGTCGGCTGGTTCGGGGCATCTCGAAGCAGCATGAGGTGATTCCATGGATCCCTTTGTCACGATCGATGCACAAAAGGTTCTGCCTAACAGGTTCGGGCTGGCTCTCGCAGGGGCCATGCGTTGTAGAGCGCTGAGGCGGGGCGATGAGCCTCGACTGGCGCTGGAAGGAATGACAACGCAGGATCTTGCGCTGCATGAGATTGCTGCGGGTGCTTTCACCGATGCGGAGCTTGCTCCGTTCCGTATCGGACAGCAGCCTGTGGGGCTTCTGCGCGCTCCACATCAGCAGTTGGGTGCCGGTTTCCCATCTCGTGACACCGGCACCTGCGTTCCGCCCGACAGGCGGACCGCTCATTGACGACGCATCAAACCGGAAAGGAGGAAAACGATGCTGAAGACATTCGAAAACCGCTCTGCCTTTGATGTTGTGAATATTGCCGCCGGCCTCGGACTGGCCATAACGCCATGGATTCTGGGTTATGCGGCTCTAACGACTGCGGCCTGGAACGCCTGGCTTGTAGGAGCGGCGATCGCCGTTTTTGCATGCATTGCGCTGTTCGCGTTCAGCGAATGGCAACAGTGGGTTAACACGGCGTTAGGCGTCTGGACGGTCGCGGCGCCATGGCTGTTGTCATTCTCGACCAACAGCAGCGCGACGATCTCCCATGTCGTCGTCGGCCTGATCGTGGCTGCTGCTGCGGGCTACAGCCTTTGGAACAACTCCGACAAACCGTTCTCAACGGCCTGACCGAGGGGCCCGGCTCTGCCGGGCCCTTTCACGTTGATCGGCCTCAAACGAGGACAGGGTGGTCTGGCTAAAGTGATATCGGTAGGGGCGGCGTGCCCCGCGCAGATGCATGGCGATAGAGAATGGACAAGAAGACGCAGTTCAATATCTGGTACTGGATCGCGGCCTTTCTCGGCCTGATGGTCTTCCAGTACCTCTTCGCGGCGGCGACGCAAGTCGCGCAGATTCCCTACAGCGAGTTTCAGACCTATCTTACGCAGGGGCGCATCGCCGAGGTCGCCGTCTCCGACCGCTTCATCCAGGGTCGCTTCACCGAGCCGGTGGACGGCCGGCCGATGTTCATCACCACCCGCGTGGAGCCCGATCTGGCGCGCGATCTCCAGCAGCACGACGTCGTCGTCACCGGCCAGGTCGAGAGCACCTTCCTGCGCGACCTCCTGTCGTGGGTCGTTCCCGTCGCGCTGTTCGTCGGGTTGTGGATGTTCATCCTGAGGCGAATGGGCGGCGGCATGGGCGGCGGCCTGATGCAGATCGGCAAGTCCAAGGCCAAGGTCTATGTGCAGACGGACACAGGCGTGACCTTCGCCGACGTCGCCGGCGTCGACGAGGCCAAGGCCGAGTTGCAGGAGATCGTCGATTTCCTGAAGAACCCGGAGGAGTACGGCCGGCTCGGCGGGCGCATGCCCAAGGGCGTACTTCTCGTCGGCCCGCCCGGCACCGGCAAGACGCTGCTCGCGAGAGCGGTGGCCGGCGAGGCGGGCGTGCCCTTCTTCTCCATCTCCGGCTCCGAATTTGTCGAGATGTTCGTCGGCGTAGGCGCCGCGCGCGTGCGCGACCTGTTCGAGCAGGCGCGCGCTAAGGTGCCGGCCATCATCTTCATCGACGAGCTGGACGCGCTCGGCCGCGCGCGCGGCATCGGCCCGATGGCCGGCGGCCACGACGAGAAGGAGCAGACGCTCAACCAGCTTCTTGTCGAGCTCGACGGCTTCGATCCGTCGAGCGGGCTGGTGCTGCTCGCTGCCACCAACCGGCCAGAGATCCTCGACCCGGCGCTGCTGCGCGCCGGGCGCTTCGACCGGCAGGTCCTGGTCGACCGGCCGGACAAGCAGGGCCGCATCGCCATCCTGCATGTCCACATGAAGAAGGCGAAGCTCGCGCCGGACGTGTCGCCGGAGCAAATCGCGGCACTGACGCCTGGCTTCACCGGCGCGGACCTCGCCAACCTCGTCAACGAGGCGACGCTGCTCGCCACCCGCCGTAAAGCCGAAGCGGTGACGATGGAGGATTTCAACAACGCCATTGAGCGCATCATCGCGGGGCTGGAGAAGCGCAACCGCCTGCTCAACCCCAAGGAGCGCGAGATCGTCGCCTATCACGAGATGGGCCATGCGCTCGTCGCGATGGCGCTGCCGGGCGTCGATCCCGTGCACAAGGTGTCGATCATCCCGCGCGGCATCGGCGCGCTCGGCTACACCATCCAGCGTCCGACCGAGGACCGTTTCCTGATGACGCGCGAGGAGCTTGCGAACAAGATGGCGGTGCTGCTCGGCGGCCGCGCCGCCGAGTGGATCGTCTTCGAGCACCTTTCCACCGGCGCTGCCGACGACCTCGTCAAGGTCACCGACATCGCCCGCGCAATGGTCACGCGCTACGGCATGACCGAACGGCTTGGCCATGTGGCGCTGGAGAAGGACCACCGCTCGTTCCTGGGCGCGGACCAACCCTATTCCGGGCCGCATGAGCGCGACTATTCCGACGAGACCGCGGCGGCCGTAGACGAAGAGGTCAAACGTATCGTCGAGGAAACGTTCGGCCGTACCGTAGAGCTGCTTCAGAAACGCCGCAAAATCCTCGAGAAATCGTCGAGACTGCTATTGGAGCGCGAGACTTTAGGCGAGGAAGAGTTGCGGAAAATTCTGAGAAAGGATGTTGAGAGTAGGAGCGGTAATTGATCTGAGGAAACCAAAATGAAAATGGCACTGTCCCATAAATGCATTGAGTAGTTGGATTATCTATTTCGACTGCCTTGTCGGCGCAAATATCATTTCTTATGGATCGTTGGAAAATCGGAAGGAAGCTGACACCGAACGAGCTTCAACCCTCGTGTTGTTTCGTTCGATTCCCAATTCTGTGACGTTGATCCTCTCGGCACGATTCTAACGGCGGCGGGCTGTCCGCTTTCGCGGTCCAGGACTTGCGCGTAGGCAGTCAGGTCGCGGTGAAGCGGCGCGGGCAGCTCCACCGTTACCTTGACGGGCTTGTCTTCGGGCAGCGGGCCAAGTTTCAGTTTCGTCATGGTCAACCTCCTGCCGGCTCGAACACAAGATCGCGGGTGACGATGATCCTGACCGGGAAGCCGGGGCGGATGGTCAGCGTCGGTGCGACCTGCAACTGGCGCTGGACGATCTGCTGGCCTGCCTGATTGACGGTATCCTGCGCGCCGTCGCGGATCGCGCGGATCAGCCGGTCCTCGTCGCTCGTCGCCAGCTCTGTGCCCATGCCAAGCAGCGTGGACAACCCTGCAGCCTTCATCAGATCCCACCAGTGATAATCGACGCCATCCTCAAGGCCAGCGTAACCGCTGGCGTCCGCGCCCGGCAGGCGCTCAAGGACTATGGAACGTCCGCCCGGCAGGATCAGGCGGTTCCATACAAGCAAGGCGCGGCGCTGGCCGAAGGTCACGCCATCATCGTATTGGCCGATGATGCGCGTTCCCTGCGGGATCAGGAGCAGGCTGCCGGTCGGGCTGTCATAGACGTTCTCGGTCACTTGCGCCGTGATCTGGCCCGGAAGGTCGGAACGGATGCCGGTGATGAGCGCGGCCGGGATCACGGCCCCGGCTTGAAGGATGTAGGGCGAGGCCGGCGGCGTGACGCGATCCGGCGCAACGGTCTGCCGGTCCACGGGTCCATTGAGGAACGCCGTTTGCCGGTCCTGCGTCGCGGACTGTCCGCCGAGGCCAAGACCGGCAAGGCCGGGCATTGCCGTCCCGGCCGGCGCTCCCGAGCGCGGGCCGGACTGGAAGAACACGTTGCTCAAGCGCGCGGCTTCTTCCTCGGCGCGGCGGCGTTCTTCCTCGGGATCGACGGCGGGCGTCGTCATGACGGGCGGTGCAAAGGGCTGGCCCCGGTTCTGCGCGTCGAGGATCGGACGGCCGAGGTCGCCCGGCAGCGCCGGCCCCAAGACCGGGCCGGTATAGTCGCGCGGCAGGCCGGACAGCCCATCCGCCGTGGGGCGGTTCTCGGTCGAATAGAGTTCGTCGCCTCCCGGTCCCGCATCGCGGGTCTGGAGCGCATAGATCAGCGCCCCGCCGATGCCGAGAAGCGCGACGGCTCCGACGCCTGCCAGCATCTTGCGGGACAGGCGGGTGACGCGGGGCGGCTCGGCCCGCAGGCGCATGGGTGCGGCGGTATCGGTGATGGTGTTGTCGGTCATGACGGGGTGTCTCCGGTCGCGCTGGCGGGCTGCGCTGCTGCGGCCTGCGTCGGGTTGATGCGGACGATCCTGACGACCTGCTGGCGGTTGCCGCTGCCAAGGCGCAGCTCGGCCGCGCCGAACAGGCGGTCCACGATCAGGACGTTCTGGTGGATGCGGGAATTGACGATCTGCGGCTCGCCGTTCGATCCAAGCACGAAGATCGGCGGCATCTCGCCCTGCACGATCCCGGCCGGGAAGACGACATAGACGCGACGGCCATCGTCGAAGACGGAAACCGGCCGCCACGGCGGGCTGTCGCCCTGCACCTGCAAGGCGTAGCGATAGTTCCGCGCCGCCTCGGCGGGAATTATCGGCGCGGCCGGGACCGTCTGGCGCTGACCGGCAGGCGGTGTGGGATAGGCCCATGCCACGGCGGGCATGTAGAGCGATTCCCGCGCGCGCAGCTCGATCATGTAGGTGCGCCGGTCGGTGGTGACGACAAGGTTGGTGGAAATGTCCGGCCGCGTGGGCTTCACGAGGATATGGACACGACGATTTGCGCCGCTGCCGCTCTCGGTGTCGCCGATGATCCAGCGGGCGGTGTCGCCGGCCGCGATCGGCCCCGCGCCTGTCAGGCTCTCGCCCGGCTCCAGCGCAATGGTGGTGATCTGCCCGACTGCGACATAGACCTGATAGAGCGCGCCTTCCGACCACGGATAAATCTGGATGGCGTTGTAGTAGCCTTCCCGGCGCGGCTCGACGCGGGCGGCGGCATTGGCGTTCTCCACGCGGCCGGTCGGCGTACCTGCGGCGGTGCCGCCGCGCGCCACGGTCCATGCCGGGGGCACATGCAGCGGCCGGGGCGTGTTGTCTGTTGCCGCCGTCTGCACGGTCGGCAGCGGCGGCACGCTGTCGTCGTAGCTGAATTGCGGCGTCCGGTTGGTGGCGCAGCCTGCGAGCATGGTTGCCGAAAGCAGCACGGCCGCGATTGCCGAGGTGCGGGTGATCGTCCTCATTGGCTCATCTCCCGCGACCACGAAATTGCATTGACGTAGATTCCCAGCGGATTGGCGCGCAGGCGCTCGGCGTCGCGCGGCGGCTGGATGACGATGGTGAGAATGGCCGTCCAGCGTTCCGTGGTGGAAAGCTGGCCGTTCTCGAAATGGCGTTCCGTCCACGCGACGCGGAAGCTGTTCGGGGATGCCCGAATGACGCTTGAGACCTCGACGGCGACCTGCTGACGACCGACGCGCGTGAAGGGATCGTTCGCCCTTGCGTAGTCGTTCAACGCCGCCGCCCCGCGATCCGTGGTCCACTCATACGCCCGAAGCCAGTTCTGGCGGACAATGATCGCGTCGGCCGGGATCGCGCGGACCTGCTCGATGAAGCGGCCAAGATGGAAAGCGATCTGCGGATCGGTCGGGCGATAGTCGGCCACGGCCGGCGCGACGGTTTGCGCCTGTCCGAGATTGTCCACCTGAACAACCCAAGGCACCACGGTCCCGCGTGCGGACTGCCACACCAGCGCGGAGGCGAAGCCGGCCGACAGGATCAGGGAACCGAAGGCCATATAACGCCAGTTTTTCGCCTGCACGCGGGCCGAGCCGATCCGCTCATCCCAGGCTTGAGCAGCCTTCTGGTATGGGGTCTCGGGTTCGGGCGATTTGCCGTAGTGGGTTGCTGGTCGTTTGAAGATGCTCATGAGCGGTCACTTTCGGAAAGGTTGACGGAGGAACCGGAGCCGTGGCTGTCGCCAGAGCGCACCGCATGGGCGGCCATGGTGGTGCCGTGGTTCATTGCCTGCGAGCGGCGCATCTGCTGCGCCCATGCGGGCGGGCTGCCGGCCGATGCGGATGATGCGGCCGGGGCGGCACTCCCGCCGCCGACCGTGCCCATCGACGATGTGCCGCCTGTCGCGCCGAAGCCCGCGCGTGCGCCATCGGTGAAACTGGACTTCACGGATTCGCTGGCACGCGCGGCGGCGCGTTTGAGCGGCGAGATGGCGGCCGAACCTGCGGCACGCGTGACACCGCCAAGGCCGGAGGCGACACCGGCCGCGCCGGACTGGCCGAGCGAGCCGACGCTATAGGCTGCGGTGGCCGCGCCTGCGGTGGCTGCACCGCCGCGGACGGCCGCGGCCCCACCGGACAGGGCAGCAGCCTCGCCCTTCGCGGCAAGCATGGTCGCGCCACCGGCTGCGATGGCCGCGCCGCCGACCGCAAGGCCGGTTCCTACGGCAGCACCCGCGCCAAGCTGCGGGCCGCCCGAGACGATGCCGTTGGCGATGCCGGGGCCGAAGATGCCGAGGCCGAGCAGCGAGAGCGCGGCGAGCACGATGGCCATGGCGTCGTCGATGCTCGGCGTCTGGCCGCCAAACCCGGCCGTGAATTGCGAAAACAAGGTGCTGCCGATGCCAATGATGACGGCGAGCACCAGAACCTTGATGCCGGACGACACCACGTTGCCAAGCACGCGCTCGGCCATGAAGGCGGTCTTGCCGAACAGGCCGAAGGGGATCAGCACGAAGCCGGCGAGCGTGGTCAGCTTGAACTCGATCAGCGTCACGAAAAGCTGGATGGCGAGGATGAAGAACGCGAGCACCACCAGCGCCCATGCGAACAGCAGGCACGCGATCTGGATGAAGTTCTCAAAGAACGCGATCCAGCCCATCAGGTCGGAAATTGAATCGAGCAACGGGCGGCCGGCGTCGAGGCCGGTCTGCGCCACGCGACCAGGTCGCATCAGGTCTTCGACGGAAAAGCCGGTCCCCGACGCCATCAGGCCAAGACCGGCGAAGCTCTCGAAGATGATCCGGGCGAGGTTGTTCCAATTGCTGATGATGTAGGCGAAGACGCCGACGAACAGCGTCTTCTTCACCAGCCGCGCGATGATGTCGTCATCCGCGCCCCATGCCCAAAACAGCGCGGCGAGCGTCACGTCGATCACGATCAGGGTGGTAGCGATGAAGGCGACTTCGCCAGACAACAGCCCGAAACCGCTGTCGATGTAGGAGGTGAAAACCCCGAGGAAATTGTCGATAACGCCCGTATTGCCCATGGTCAGCGTGCCTCGCTGCGGTCACGGCCGAGGAAACGGTCGCGGGATTCTGCCCATGCGGCGAGGCAGTCGGTGTCACTCGCCGCCGCCTCGCCGAGCCGCTGGCAGCGGCGCAGGGTTTCTCGCAGCGGGTCGGCCGGGGGCTGGAAAGCTGAGGCCGAGGGCGGCGCGGAAGGCTCGTCCTTCCGCGCCATGTCGATTGCGGTCGCCGTGACGGCGATGGCGATGAACACCACGGCCCCGAGCCGGGCCAGCA
>QFQX01000053.1 GCA_003248775.1 Shinella sp.
AGTCAACACCAACTATCACAAAAATTACAAAAATTACTCAAACCATTGATCGGAAAAGATTATCTCAGAATGCGGACAAATAGACCCGCTAAGCCGGTAATTCTCGAAGCCAAAACACAGGCCGAAAGCGGGGATAAGGAAGCACTCAGACCTCGCTCCCCTATATATAGACGCCAAACCAGGTCCCCATCCGAGGCCCCTATTAAGAGCGTAGGCCACGGACTGGCCATCTTTCCGTCCCGCCAATTCCATATTTGGATGTTCTAGAGAAACACGCGGGGCGCACACGTCCCTGCTTTGCCCCTCGATTTGACGGGGGCCGACGAAATATGCAGATGTAGCCCGCGAATGGAAAAACGGAACCTCGCCCCTTGAACGGACGGATACCGACCGCATGACGACGGACCGCAATATGCTGCGATCGCTGGGGAGCGAAGCGCCGATCCTGGCCGATGGACATCGGGCACCGGACCGGCGCGAGATTTCGCTTCGCTGGCTTTCCGGCACCTTTCTGACGGGCATTACCTCCTGTATTCTTATGGGCGTCGCCCTCTTTGCCGCTCTCGACGGGCGCCAGCAGCTGGCGATTCCGGCTGAGGCCTTTGCGGTTACGGGTGGCAAGGATGCCCAGGCGGAAGCAGTCACCCGCGGTTCCCGCTTGTTCGGCCCGAAGATCGCCGCCCGCCCCGTAGACAAGGCGATCCTGGAAGTGCCGACTGTTACCCATGACGGCGAACGCGAGGTGGTTCGTCGCCAACCCTTCGCCCATGTGAAGATGGGATTGGCGGCCAATTACCAGGTTCAGGAAAGCTATCCGCCTTTCGATCCGCTGACGATCTTCGCAACCAACGAAAAAACAGCAGCGCTGGCAACCCGAACCGGGACGCTCTACGGCTCGGACGTCGAATCCGAGGTCAGCCTCAAGACGGTCCCCTTCCCCACCGGCGCCAGCACTCACCCCTTTGCGGGCGAAATGTCCTTCGATGAAGTCGAGGAGAATGTCCGTTCGAACGGCTCGGTGCTGACGGATGGATCTAGCCAGGTGGCCGCACTTTATTACATCGACCCGCGCCGCTTCAATACTGCCGACGACGACGCCATGGACATTGCCTCCGGCCTGACCGCACGTGTCGTTGAACAGAATATGACAGTCGCAGCACCCGAACTGCTTACGCCGGACACCCCGGAATATGCCGACGACGTGCTGCCGGTCCGCCGACAGCAGAGCATTGATGCGGTGATGATTGCCGCCGGCTATCCCAAGCCGAAGGCGGAGGATGTCGCCCGTGTACTCGAACCGCATGTAGGCTCGAAGGATCTCAATGAGGGTGACGTCCTGCGCATTGGCGTCATTCAACGCGGCGAAGAAGTCCGCATCGTGCGGATAAGCCTCTACCGCAAAGGCAACCATATTGTGACGCTTGCCGTCAACGATGCCGGCCGGCTTGTCCAGGGCGAAGAGCCGCCAAAGCTCGACGCCATCGCAACCGCGTTCGATGACCAGGCACCGGCAGTTCTCAGTGGTCGCGACCTGCCCCGCGCCTATGACGGTATCTACCGCGCCGCTCTTTCCTATGGCATGAGCCGGGAAATGACCTCTCTGGTGATTCGCCTGCTGGCCGCCAACGTCGATTTCCAGGCACAGTTGAAACCGACCGATACCATGGAGGCCTGCTTCTCGGTGCAGGACGACACTGGCCGCGCCACGGACGAAAGCGAGCTTCTTTACGTCCGTGCCCGTTTCGGCGACACGGTGACGTCATTCTATCGCTTCCAGAGCCCTGACGACAATTCGGTCGACTACTATGACGAGACCGGCAAGAGCGTCCGTCAGTTTCTGTTGCGTAACCCTGTTCCGAACGGTCGCCTGACCTCCGGTTTCGGAATGCGCCAACATCCGATCCTCGGCTATTCGCGCATGCATACCGGCACCGACTGGGCAGCACCGCGCGGTACGCCAATCATTGCTTCGGGCAATGGTGTCGTGGAAAAGGCCGGATGGGCATCGGGTTACGGTAACCAGACGATCATTCGCCACGCCAACGGCTATGAGTCCTCCTACAACCACCAGAGCGCCATCGCCAAGGGCACAACCCCGGGCGCCAAGGTCACTCAGGGGCAGGTCATTGGCTGGGTCGGGTCCACAGGTTCATCCACCGGTGCGCATCTGCATTACGAACTGATCGTGAATGGCACCAAGGTCGATGCGATGAAAGTGCGCCTGCCCGGCGGCAAGTCGCTGGAAGGCGATACGCTCGCTCGCTTCCAGGATGAGCGCAAGCGCATCGATGCGCTGCTTGCTCAGGGCGGCAAACCCGCCGAAGTCGCGAGCAACTAATCTCTTCCGCCGGAGCGCTTCTTCTGAGCCGGCCGATGACCTCACGCCACAAGGCCCCTACACCGGAAACACGGAACACGAAAATGGCGGCCACGAGGGCCGCCATTCGAATGCACTTGCTGGCTATAGCGGCGGCTTTACGCTGCTTCGCTGACTTTCCGCGCCGTCGAGAACAGCAGACGGTCCGAACCGGCGCCGACCTTGACCAATGAGCCGTCGGCAATCGAGCCGGAAAGAATCTGTTCGGCCATAGGATCCTGAACGAACTTCTGGATTACCCGCTTCAGCGGACGGGCGCCATAGACCGGATCGTAGCCCTTGTCCGCCAGCCATTCGCGTGCATCCGGCTGCAGGTCGATGGTAATCTTCCGTTCTGCCAGAAGTGCCGTCAGGCGCTTCAACTGGATATCGACAATGGCACCCATTTCGCTGCGGCGCAGCCGGTGGAACAGGATGATTTCATCGACACGGTTCAGGAATTCAGGGCGGAACGAAGCTTTCACCACATCCATCACCTGATCGCGAACCGCTTCGCTGTCCTGATCGTCCCTAAGGCCGGTCAGATATTCGGCTCCGAGGTTCGAGGTCATGATGATGATCGTGTTCTTGAAGTCCACGGTACGGCCCTGACCGTCGGTCAGGCGTCCGTCATCGAGCACCTGCAGCAGCACGTTGAAGACATCCGGGTGAGCCTTCTCGATCTCGTCGAACAGTACGACCTGATACGGCTTGCGGCGAACCGATTCCGTCAGCGCACCACCTTCCTCGTAACCGACATAGCCGGGAGGTGCACCGATCAGACGGGCCACGGAGTGCTTCTCCATGTATTCCGACATGTCGATGCGAACCATCGCGGTCTCGTCGTCGAACAGGAAGCGCGCCAGCGACTTGGTCAGCTCGGTCTTGCCGACGCCCGTGGGGCCGAGGAAGATGAACGAGCCGATCGGCCGGTTCGGGTCCTGCAGACCGGCGCGCGAACGGCGAACCGCCCTCGAAACCGCCTGCACGGCATCGCCCTGGCCGACAACCGACTTCGCCAGTTCGTCTTCCATCCTGAGCAGCTTGTCACGCTCGCCTTCCAGCATCTTGTCGACCGGAATACCGGTCCAGCGCGATACGACATGCGCGATGCCATCGGGTGTCACGACTTCCTGAACCATGGAGGAAGCGTTGCTGTCGCTTGCTTCCGCTTCGGCCAGTTCTTTTTCGAGCTTCGGGATCTCGCCATAAGCAAGCTCGCCTGCCCGCTGGAACTCGCCCTTGCGCTGGGCAATCGCCAGTTCGTTGCGTGCGTCATCGAGCTGCTTCTTCAGATCCGCAGCAAGGCCAAGCTTCTGCTTTTCCGACTGCCAGCGAGCGGTCAGTGCGTCAGCCTGCTCTTCCAGCGAGGCCAGTTCGGTTTCCAGACGCTTCAGTCGGTCGGCGGATGCGGTATCGGTTTCCTTCTTCAGTGCCTCTCGCTCGATCTTGAGCTGGATGATGCGGCGGTCGAGCTCATCAAGTTCTTCCGGCTTGGAATCAACCTGCATCCTGAGCCGCGATGCCGCCTCGTCCATCAGGTCGATGGCCTTGTCGGGTAGGAAGCGGTCGGTGATGTAGCGGTTCGACAGGGTGGCAGCCGCCACGATCGCAGAGTCGGAGATCCGCACCTTGTGGTGCTGCTCGTACTTTTCCTTCAAACCACGCAGGATCGAGATCGTATCCTCGACCGTCGGCTCCTCGACCATGACTGGCTGGAAGCGCCGGGCCAGAGCCGGGTCCTTCTCGACATGCTTGCGGTATTCGTCGAGCGTGGTCGCGCCGACGCAATGCAGTTCGCCGCGGGCGAGAGCCGGCTTCAGCAGGTTGGAAGCGTCCATGGCGCCATCGGCCTTGCCCGCCCCCACCAGCGTATGCATCTCGTCGATGAACAGGATGACATTGCCGTTCTCGGCCTGGATCTCGTTCAGAACAGCCTTCAGTCGCTCCTCGAATTCGCCGCGATACTTGGCGCCAGCGATCAGCGCGCCCATGTCGAGCGCCATGAGCTGCTTATCCTTCAGGCTTTCCGGCACGTCGCCATTGACGATGCGCAGCGCCAGACCTTCGGCGATAGCCGTCTTGCCGACGCCCGGTTCACCGATCAGCACGGGATTGTTCTTGGTACGGCGCGACAGGACCTGGATCGTGCGGCGGATTTCGTCGTCGCGACCGATTACCGGGTCGAGCCTGCCTTCGCGGGCTTCCGCGGTCAGATCGCGGGCATACTTTTTCAGCGCGTCAAAACCCTGTTCGGCGTTCGCATTATCGGCGGTACGGCCCTTGCGCACTTCATTGATGACCTGATTGAGCGACTGCGCAGTGACGCCAGCCTTCTTCAGCGTTGCGGACGTCGAGGCCGAGGATTCGATCGCCAGCGCCAGAAGTAGCCGTTCGACGGTAACGAAGCTGTCGCCAGCCTTCTTGGCAGCGTCTTCAGCCGTCGAGAAAACCTTGGCCAGCGGCTGAGACAGGTAAACCTGCCCGTTACCACCAGAAACCTTCGGCAGCTTGGAGAGCGCAGCATCATTGGCGATACGTGCTTCCTTGGGATCGCCGCCAGCACGGGTAATCAGCGACGACGCCATGCCCTGATCGTCATCGAGCAGAACCTTGAGGACATGCTCGGGCGTAAATTGCTGGTGGCCCTCGGAAAGCGCATTGGTCTGCGCCGATTGCAGGAAGCCGCGAACGCGCTCGGAATATTTTTCGATGTTCATAAGCCAGTCTCCATTTTCCGCCCTGCCCGGACCGGCGCAGGACGGCGATTGAGGATGGCCCCCTATAAGGCGGGCCGTGGGGACGATGAATGATCCCTTCGAGCGAGATATGGTAAGCGGTTTTTGCCGTTTAAAGAGGCTCTTAAACGAAAAAACTCCGGTCAGGGACCGGAGTTTGGCATTCGTCAGGATTCCCGGATCGGATCCCTGCTTCGGGAGCCCAAAGCCGTTATTCCGAAGCAGCGTCTGCCAGCGCAGGCGCGGCCTCTGCAGCGGCGCCATCCGCACCTTCAGCGGCTTCGCCGGCGGCATTGGCGCGGCGCGGCTGGCGACGCGGGCGGTTGGAAGCGCTGCGGCGGCGCGGCTGGCGCTCCGTGGTACCTTCCGCCTCGCTCTCCTCGGCGGCGGCAGCCACTTCGGCCGGTATTTCCTCGATCACCGGCTGCGGGCCGGTACCGGCGATTTCAACCGGCCGCTGCTGTTGTTGCGGCTGAGGCTGGTGCTGCGGCTGGGAAACGGTAACCGGTTCGTCCATGCCGTCGATGTCATCGCCGAAATCGTTGCGATCGTCCCGGTCATCGCGCTGGAAGCGTTCCTGCATCTGCGCCTGCGCGGCGGCGATGATGCGGTTATAGTGTTCCGCGTGCTGCAGGTAATTCTCGGCCATGACCCGGTCGCCGGCGCTCTGGGCATCGCGTGCGAGAGCGGAATACTTTTCGGCGATATGCTGGGCCGTACCGCGAATCTTCACGTCGGGACCCGAGCTGTCGTAGGTCCGTGTCAGAGGGTTGGCGCCCTTGCGGTTGAAGTTGTTTCCTCCACCACCGCCGCCACCGCCGCCGTTGTTACGCCCCCGACCACGCTTGTTCTGCTGTCCTGGCCTCATCGATAATTCACCTGAATTCTTCTGTTGTGCTGATAAAAGGCAGCGCTTCTGGTTCTGGTTGGACCGGACCAAGGCTGCGCCTGCCGCGGGCATACTGCGCCACCGCTTCTTTGCCGTTGGTGAAAGTCAAGTTTACTGAGTTACGCACCGGGATTGCTCGCCCCGTGAAGCTCTGTGACGAGCGGAAATCGAAGCAGACCCCAGACCCGAACGAATCTTCGTTCATTCCCCGCTGCCCGTTGCGTGCCCGCAAGCTATTACGCTTCATTGCGAAAACCAAGCCTTTTCTTTCAAAAGGCAAAATATCCTTAGCATGCGCAGCAAACTTGTTACGTCCGCCTTGGATGAAACAACAGAACCCGGTCGTTGCCGCCATAGTCCTGTCGTGCGTCGAGCAAGGAAAATCCTTTGGCCTCAAATATTTGGATGACCGGCTGCTTCTGATCGTAGCCGATTTCCAATCCCACGACGCCCCCCTCCGCCAGATGCGAGGCCGCGTTGTCCGCGATCGCGCGATAGGCGATAAGACCGTCCTGGCCGCCGTCGAGCGCCCGTACGGGATCGAAATCCCTGACTTCGGGTTCCAGCGCTTCGACCACTTTTGTGGGTATATAAGGCGGATTTGACACGATGATGTCGAAGTGTCGTTCTTCGATCTTCTCGAACCAGACGCTTTCCAGCGCCTCAAATCTCTCGCCGACACCGTTGAGATAGGCATTGTTTGCGGCGATTGTAAGGGCGCCGGCGGAAATATCCGTCCCGATTGCGCGAGCGGTCCCGCATTCCTTCAGAAGGGCCAGCGCAATTGCGCCGCTTCCCGTACCGATATCGAGTATCCGCGTCTCACCCTTTTTCGCGGCAATGCGTTCGAGATGAGGCAGGATGGCATCGACAAGTATCTCCGTGTCGGGACGCGGCTCGAGCGTGTCAGGCGAAAGCTTGAGGGTCAGCCCATAAAAATCCCGCTCGCCGAGAATGCGGTGCACAGGCTCGCGTGCAGCACGCCTGTCGATTGCGGAGCGGACAAGGATAACCTGCCCGGCATCCACCGGCTGGTTGGCGCCGAGAACGACCGCGGTCGCCGAGAGCCTCAGCAATCCGCTGACCAGCACTCGCGCATCCGTCGCCGGATCGACGAGTCCTGCCGTAGAAAAACGCTGCTTCGCCTCGGCAATCAGGCTGCCGACGGTATCAGGACCGGCTTTTTCCGATCCCATGCTCACGATACTTCGCCAAGCTGGGCAAGCTGCCCCGCCTGATAGTCGGCGATCAGCGCATCGACCATCTCGTCGATTTCGCCCACCATCATGCGGTCGAGCTTGTAGAGGGTGAGGTTGATACGGTGATCCGTCACCCGCCCCTGCGGGAAATTGTAGGTGCGAATGCGTTCGGACCGATCACCGGAACCAACCTGGCTTTTGCGGTCGGCCGACCGTTCGCTATCGGCCTTTTGCCGTTCCATGTCGTAGAGCCGCGAGCGCAAGACCTGCATCGCCTTCGCACGGTTCTGATGCTGCGACTTCTCCGAGGAGGTCACAACCAGCCCCGTCGGCAGGTGTGTAACGCGAACCGCTGAGTCGGTCGTATTGACGTGCTGGCCGCCGGCACCGGACGCGCGCATCGTATCGATGCGGATGTCTTCGGGCCGGATCTCGATGTCGATTTCCTCCGCCTCCGGCAGCACGGCAACCGTCGCGGCGGAGGTGTGGATGCGTCCGCTCGCCTCGGTCTCGGGAACGCGCTGTACACGGTGCACGCCGGATTCGAATTTCAGCTTGGAAAACACGCCGCGCCCGGTGATCGTCGCGATGATTTCCTTGTAGCCGCCGGCTTCCCCTTCGCTTGAGGACAGCACTTCGACCTTCCAGCCCTTGGAACTGGCAAAGCGTTCGTACATCCGGAAAAGATCGCCGGCAAAAAGCGCTGCTTCCGATCCGCCCGTACCCGCACGGATTTCAAGGATGGCGCTCTTCTCGTCCGCGGCATCCTTGGGCAAGAGCAGGATCTGGATATCCTTTTCCAGAGCCTCTATCCGCTCCTCGACCTCCGGTAGTTCCATCTCGGCGAGATCCCGCATGTCGCGATCGGTGCCTTTGTCCGACAGCATGGCCTTCAGGCCATCGACCTCGGAAAGAGCACTTTCATAATCGCGGATCTTGCGGACGACAGGCTGCAGCTCGGCATATTCGGAGGCGAGCTTCACGTAGACATCGGCCGCTGGTCCTGCGGACATGCGCGCCTCTATCTCGCCGAAACGGCGTTCGAGTTCGCGCATTTTCTCGACAGGAAGCTTCGCCACCCTTCGTCACTCCACATTCATAAGGTCAGAGAGGAATATTGTTATCCGCTGCGAATTTTACGAGCAGGTCGCGCAGCGGCTGTTGCGAGTGATGGTCGTCCAGCGCAGGCTCCAGCAGCTCCGACAGCTTGGCGATGTCGAGCCCCAGCAGCATTGCCTTGATCGGACCGATCGCCGTCGGCGACATCGAGATCGACCGGAAGCCGATCCCAAGCAGCGCCATGGCCGAAATCGGCTTGCCCGCCATCTCGCCGCAGAGCGTCACCGGCGTCTGGTAGCGCTCGCTGGCCCGAACGATGTCCCTGAGTATCCTCAGGAACGGCCGCCCAAGCACGTCGAAACGATCTGATACCCGCGCATTGCCGCGATCGACCGCCATCGAGAACTGGAACAGGTCGTTCGATCCAACGGACACGAAGTCGACTTCCTCCATCAGCTCGTCGAGCTGCCAGAGAAGGGCCGGAACTTCGAGCATCGCGCCGAATTGCAGCTTCTTCGGAAGAAGATGGCCGAACTTCGAGAGATGCTGAACCTCCTTCTGCATCAGCTCGCGTACCGCCCGGATTTCCGCCACCTCCGTCACCATCGGCAGCATCATCTTGAGTTCGGCGCCTGCCGCAGCCTTCAGCAGAGCGCGCAACTGTGTGCGCAGGAGACCGGGCCGGTCGAGTGACAGGCGGATCGCCCGCCAGCCAAGCGCCGGATTTTCTTCCTCGTGGCCACGGAAATAGGAAACAACCTTGTCGCCGCCGATATCGAGCGTACGGAACGTGACAGGCCGCCCGGCCGCCTGCTTCAGAACGCTGCGATAAAAGCTCTCCTGCTCCTCGCCCTTCGGCATGGTGGAAGCGATCATGAACTGCAGTTCGGTCCGGAACAGGCCGATGCCTTCCGCGCCGGAATCGGCAAGCTGAGGCAGGTCGACCAGAAGGCCGGCATTCATCTGCAGCTTGATGCGCTTTCCGTCCCGGGTAACCGGTTCGATATCCCGCAACGCACGGAACTGTTCCTGCCGCCGGGCGCGCAGCTTGACCTTTTCCTCATAGGCCTTCTGCAGGTCGGCCATCGGGCGGACATGTACCTTGCCGTCGTCACCATCGATGATGACAGGATCTCCGTTTTCGGCAAGCGCCACGGCACCCGCCGCCTGCCCGACCACGGCAATGCCCATGGCGCGCGCAACAATGACCACATGGCTGGTCACCGCGCCTTCTTCGAGCACCAGTCCGCGCAGGTTGGCGCGCGGGTAATCCAGAAGCTCCGCAGCCCCCATTGCACGAGCGAAGATGATCGCATCCGCCGGGAATCCGTCTGCGACGGTGCGCGGCGAAAAGCCGGTCAGTTGCCGAAGAAGCCGGTTCGCCAGATCGTCGAAATCGTGCATGCGCTCGCGCAGATAGGGATCCGTCAGGCGGATCATCCGCGCCTTGGTGTCGCTCTGCACCTTTTCGACAGCCGCCTCAGCCGTCAGGCCGTTGTGGATCGCCTCTTCCATGCGGCGCACCCAGCCCTGGTCATGCGCGAACATGCGGTAGGTCTCGAGCACCTCGCGATGCTCGCCTTCCATCGAAACCTCCCGGCGGGACAGCATGTCGTCGATGGAAAGCCTGAGCGAGCCGATCGCATCGGCGAGACGGCGGATTTCCTTCTCGCTATCCTCATTAAGAAGATTCGTGACGACGATGCGGGGTTCATGCAGCACGACATGACCGAGGCCGATGCCTTCGGAATAGCTGTCTCCATCGATCGTGACGGCGCGCGTCAGATCGAGTTCGAGCCCTGGGCGGGTGATCTTCTTCAGTTCGCCGGTCGCGATCATCTCGGCCAGCACCATGGCGGTGGTTTCGAGCGCTTCAAGCTCGTCCTCCCGATAGTTGCGCTGTGCCTTGTTCTGAACGACGAGAACGCCCAAACTGCGGCCGGCGCGAAGAATCGGCACGCCGAGGAAGGAATGATAGATTTCCTCGCCCGTCTCCGGCAGGTAGCGGAAGGCGGGATGCGCCTGGGCATCGGACAGATTGAGAGGTTGCGCCGAAGCGGCGATCGTACCGACGAGACCCTGCCCCATCTTGAGTTGAGCAAGATGCACGGCCTGCTTGTTGAGACCTTCGGTGGCGTAAAGTTCGAGAACACCGTCAGCTCTGAGCACGTAGACGGAACACACTTCCGCAACCATGTTGCTCGCGATCTGGCGAACAATCTGGTCAAGCCGTTCCTGCGGCTCCAGCGGTTCCGCCATAAGTTCGCGCAACCGCTTGAGGAGGACGCGTGGACCCGCGGAAAGGTCTCTCATCGCCGGCATACTCCCGAATACATCGTTGGTCGGGCGGTCTCGCCGCCCGCGGGGTCAGACCGGCGAGGATGGCGATTCCGCTTTATGGAATCAATTCTTATCGAGGCCGTAGCAGGAATGCAAAGTCCGAACTGCGAGTTCCGCATAAGGACCGTCGATCAGGATCGAAATCTTGATTTCAGAGGTGGTGATGGCCTTGATGTTGATGCCCTTTTCGGCAAGCGACCGGAAGGCGGTGGCAGCAACGCCGGCATGGCTGCGCATGCCGATGCCGATGACCGAAACCTTGACCAGCCCCTTTTCGCTCTGGGCGACATCGAAACCGATCTTCTCCTTGTGTTCGGAGAGCACTGCAAGCGCCTTGTCCACATCACCGGAAGGCACCGTGAAGGTCATGTCAGTCTTGGAGCCATCCTCGGAGATATTCTGGACGATCATGTCGACATTGATGTGCGCCTCGGCCAGCGGGCCGAAGATGGCAGCGGAAACGCCCGGACGGTCGGCGAGCCGACGCAGCGAGATCTGCGCTTCATCCTTGGCGTAGGCAATACCGGTGACGACTTCCTGTTCCACGATCTCATCCTCATCGCAAATCAATGTGCCGGGCGGGTTCAAAAGATCGCCCATGCCCGGCGCATCGGGATCTTCGAAGCTCGAGCGCACGAAAGTGCGCACCTTGTGGACCATGGCGAGCTCGACCGAGCGCACCTGCAGCACCTTTGCGCCGAGCGAGGCCATTTCGAGCATTTCCTCGAAGGCGACCTTCTTCAGGCGGCGAGCCTTCGGCTCGATGCGGGGGTCTGTGGTATAGACGCCATCGACATCCGTGTAGATGTCGCAACGATCGGCCTTGACGGCTGCAGCAATCGCCACGGCCGAGGTGTCGGAGCCGCCGCGACCGAGCGTCGCGATGCGGTTGTCCGGACCGATGCCCTGGAAACCGGCGACGACCGCCACCTGACCTTCGCCCATGCGGCGAATGATATCGGAGCCGTCGATTTCCTGAATGCGCGCCGCGCCATGGGCGTTATCGGTCTTGATCGCGATCTGCCATCCCTGCCAGGAGCGGGCATTTACGCCGATCGACTGAAGCGCAATGGCCAGGAGACCCGACGTCACCTGTTCGCCCGAGGCGACGATGGCGTCATATTCGCGAGCGTCATAAAACGGTGATGCAGCACCGGCAACTTTCGGCATGTTCTGCACCCAATCGACGAGCTCGTTGGTCTTGCCGGACATGGCCGAGACGACGACCGCCACCTCGTGGCCGGCATCGACCTCGCGTTTGACATGCCGGGCAACATTGTAGATGCGTTCGAGATTGGCGACGGAGGTCCCGCCGAATTTCATCACGATGCGTGCCATTGCCTTGACCGTATGCCCTTGCCATGCGCCGGAAGTCCGGCAAAAAATGTTGCGCCCCGTAAGGCTCGTCGGTGCGGCGCTTTTAGCGAATAAGCGAAGCGGGTGCAACGCCCGTTTCGAACTGGACGGTACGCTTCTGCAGCTCCTGCTTCAAAAGGCGAAACCCGGTTCGACAGCCGCCATAATTTGGCGCAATTTGCGGTGACAAGCATGCCGCCCGCGGGTTAACAACCGAATGGAAATGGCGGGAGCCGGTTTTGCAGGACGCAACCGCTCACGGACCGGAACGAGGATCATGAGTTCACGCGCAATAGAGGACGGGGCAACCTTGACACCCGCGGAAACCGAAGAGACGATCGACCGACGCTACGGTCGGCTGGCCCGCTATGCAAAACCGCTGATGGCACTGCTGACGGTTTTCGTCTTCGCGCTGGTGGGTTTTGCAATATACAGGCTGACGGAAGAGGTAAGCTATGACGATGTCATCCGCGGCCTTACCGGCACCAGCCCCGGATCGATACTCCTGGCCGTATTCTTCACCGCCCTGAGCTTTGCCACCCTGTGTCTCTATGACTGGAACGCTCTTTCCTTCATTGGCAAGAAGCGACCGCTCGGCGAAGTGGCGCTAACCGCCTTCAGCGCCTATGCCGTCGGCAATGTCGCGGGCTTCGGGGCGCTTTCGGGCGGCGCGATCCGCTACAGGGCTTACGCACGCGCCGGCCTCGCTCCGGACGAGATTGCCCGCGTCATCGCATTCGTGACGATTTCCTTCTCGCTCGGCCTGACGGTGATCACCGCACTCGCGCTGATCCCGATGTCGCCGGAGATCGCCCCGCTTGTCGGACTGGATCCCGTCTGGCTGCAGTCGGTTGCCGTTCTTATCCTCGCGGGTCTTGGCCTCGCCTTCGTCATCGCCCGCGTCAGCCGCAACACCGCCCTCGGCTCCATCTTCCGCTTTGTCGATACGCGCACGCTCTCGCGTCAGTTCCTCGTCACCGTTCTCGACATCGCCTTTTCCGCCTCGGTGGTCTATGCGCTGCTTCCGGCCGGCGCCGCGATCTCCTGGCCAGCCTTTTTCGCAATCTACGCAGTCGCCATCGGCCTCGGCATCGTCAGCCATGTGCCCGCCGGCATCGGCGTGTTCGAAACGGTCATGGTGGCAGCCCTCGGCGGCCAGGTCGGCACCGACCAGATCCTTGCCGCACTCATTGCCTACCGGCTCATCTATTACGTCCTGCCGCTGCTGATCGCCATCGTTCTGGTCACCGTCACGGAACTGCGCCACATCGCCGACAGGAAGCTGCCGGCAGGCATGGTGCGAACAGGCGCCCGTCTGGCACCCCTGCTGCTGGCCACGCTGACGTTCATTCTCGGCGCCATGCTGATCGTATCGAGCGTCACCCCGGCACCAAGTGACAACCTTGAATTCCTGTCCGGTTTCCTGCCTCTTCCGATTGTCGAGGGTGCCCATTTTCTGGCAAGCCTCACGGGCCTCCTGCTCGTCATCGCGGCGCGTGGCCTGTCCCAGCGGCTGGATGGGGCTTGGTGGGCTACCTTCATTGCCGCAAGCACAGCTCTTGTGCTTTCCCTGCTGAAGTCCGTGGCCGTCATCGAAGCATCCATGCTGGGCGTCCTCCTTTTCGGTCTTTTCGTAAGCCGTAGACTGTTCGTGCGGCCGGCCTCGCTTTTCCGTCAGGCGCTAACATCTTCCTGGCTGCTCGCCATTGCCGTGCTATGCATCGGCGCCGTGGTGGTCATGCTGTTCGTCTATCGCGATGTCGATTACAGTCATGATCTGTGGTGGCAATTCGAATTCGAAGCGGACGCTCCCCGCTCATTGCGCGCCATGCTGGCGCTCACCATCCTGTCGTCCACGCTCGCGCTTTTCGGCCTCTTGCGCCCCGCTTCCCTGCCGGTTGCGCCATCGGATCCGGATGCCGTCGCGAAAGCCGTCGCCATCGTCGCCACCCAGGATGTCGCGGACGCCAATCTCGTTCGTACCGGTGACAAGGCGGTGATGTTCTCACCGGACGGCGACGCCTTCATCATGTATGGCAAGCAGGGACGTTCCTTCATCGCCTTTCTCGACCCGGTCGGGCCACGCAAGGCCCGTGCGGAACTCGTCTGGCAATTCGTGGAAACAGCGCGCGCTGCCGGCTGCCGCGCCGTTTTCTATCAGGCCTCCCCTGCCCTCTTGCCCGCCATAGCCGATGCCGGCATGCAGGCCTTCAAGCTTGGCGAGAGCGCGCTCGTCGATCTCGAGCGCTTCGACCTCAAGGGCGGGCGCTGGGCGACACTGCGCCAGACGGCAACCCGAGCCGAACGCGACGGCCTGAGCTTCGAGATCGTTCCGGTCGAACAGGTTCCCACAATTCTGGAAGATCTCCGCGCCGTATCCAACGCCTGGCTGGACGAGCATAACGCCAAGGAAAAGGGCTTTTCGCTCGGCACTTTCACCGACGAATACATGCTGAAACAACCGGTCGCGCTGCTGCGTTTCGAAGGACGGATCGTCGCCTTCGCCAACATGCTGCTGACCGACACGAAGGAAGAGGCATCCATCGACCTCATGCGCTTCGCCCCCGATGCACCGAAGGGTGCGATGGATCTGCTTTTCGTAAAACTGCTCACCGAGTTGAGAAACGAGGGTTACAGGCACTTCAACCTCGGCATGGCGCCACTGGCCGGCCTCTCTCGCCGCGAAGTGGCTCCCGCCTGGGATCGCATCGCCAACACATTTTTCGAGCACGGCGAGCGCTACTACAACTTCAAGGGACTGCGGGCCTTCAAATCGAAGTTCCATCCCGAGTGGCAACCGCGCTATCTTGCGGTATCCGGCGGCCTCAACCCAATCATTGCATTGCTCGATGCAACTCTCCTGATCGGCGGCGGATTGAAAGGCGTAGTAAAGAGATGATGAAGACGATGCTGATGAAGACCACTGCCGCGCTTTCACTTGTGGCGACCCTTTCCGCCCCGACTTTAGCTGACGACGCAAAGTTCGATACCGGCATGATCCCCGCGCCGCTGATCCTGATGCCGGATGGCACGCCGCAGGCTGTCATCTTCCTGCTGTCGGACGCCCCGGGTTGGCAGGACAAGGATCAGAAGGAAGCCGAGCGGCTGAACGGCAACGGCGCGATCGTCATCGGCATCGATACGCCGAAATACCTCGCATCACTCGCCAAGGACACCGACGACTGCATCTATACGGTCTCCGACATCGAATCGCTCAGTCATCAGGTCCAGCGCAAGGCCGGCAACGCCTCCGTCCTGCAGCCTATCGTTGCCGGAAGCGGACTAGGCGGCACCATGGCGCTGGCGATCCTCGCGCAGACACCACAGGCGACCATCGGCCAGACGCTCGCCGTTGATCCCCAAGCGGGCATTCCTCTTCAGAAGGAACTCTGCACACCGGCCGAAAAGACGGCACAGGGCGACCGCATGATTTACGGCCTGACGGACGGTGAACTGCCGGATCCGGCAACCGTGGTGCTGACCCCCGCCGCTCCCTCCGACGGGCGAGACCACGTAACCGCACTGGTCAGCAAGCACTCCGACATCGATGTACGAGACGGCAATGACGTCGCCGACACCACATTCAGCGCCACGCTGGACGAGCTGGTGGCCGCCGAAAGCCAGACGGAATCTCCGCTCGGACTGCCGCTTTCAATCCTCGACGCCACCCCGGCCAAGGATACGATGGCGATCATCTATTCCGGCGACGGTGGCTGGCGCGATATCGACCGTGAGCTTGCCGGTTTCCTGCAGAAGGACGGCATACCGGTCGTCGGTGTCGATTCACTTCGCTATTTCTGGTCAGCGCGGACTCCAGCGGAGACATCGGCCGACCTCGAGCGCATCATTCATGCCTACAAGAAGCGCTGGAACGTGCGCCACGTCCTGCTGATCGGCTATTCCTTCGGCGCGGATATCCTGCCGGCGAGCTACAACGGCCTGACGGACAAAGCGAAGGGAAGCGTCATCCAGATGAGCTTGCTCGGCCTATCCCACGAAATCGACTGGGAAATCTCTGTATCCGGCTGGCTTGGAACCGGCGGCGGCTCGGGAGCCGGGGACCCCATCGATGACATCCGGAAAATCGATCCGAAGATCGTCCAGTGCCTCTACGGAGCCGATGATGACGAGGACGCCTGCCCGGCCCTCAAGGGAAGCCCCGTGGAGATCGCCCAGCTCGAGGGCGGCCACCATTTCGACGGTGACTATGAAGCCTTGGCGAAGCTGGTGGTTGATGGCCTGAGCAGACGCCTCGGCAACTGACTACCGGCCTAGTTTGAAGCATAATCCGACCGGAGTGAAACGAGGATCGATAAGATTATGCTTCAAACAAAAGGGCTTGGAGTGCCGATCTGATTCAATGCCGCCATCCTTTTGATTGCTCGGAAGTCAGGATTAATCGCTGCCTTCACGTCCGCATTCCGGTGATCCCGGGATGACGCATCTCCGGTGAGATACACCGTCTTCGCGAGGCGGTCGGGCCTGCTCGGCGCGAGGCGGACGAGCCTGTTCAGCACGCGGAGGACGGGGCTGCTCAGCCCGCGGCGGCGGGCGGTTCCTGTCATTGTCCTGTCGCGGTGGCGGACGATTGCCCCAGTCGTTGTTGTTATCGTTCCAGTCACGGCGCGGCGGCGGGCGATCCCAGCCACCGTTGTCATAATAAGGGTCGTAGCGCGGCGGACGCGGACGGTTGTTCCAGTCGTTGCCATACTGCGGAGGACGCGGTCGATAATCGTCACCCCGCCAGCGGTCGCGGTCCCGATAGAAATCGCGGTCCCGGTAGTAGCGGCCCCAGTAATTGTCGATCGAGAACGTGACGGACGGGATGCCGAGCGGACGATAGTATTCGGGACCGACATAGACCCGCCGCTGGGAATAGAGCGCCTGCAGATAGGTGCCCGATACCCAACCCCGGTAGCCGGCGTAGGAAACGTCGCACCAGTTGGCAGACTGCATGCAGCCCTGGATATCGACGCGCGCACCATAGGGGATGACAATGACGGCCGGATAGCGCGTGCTCGGTCCTGACCGCATGTTAACGTTGGCGGTGGAAAAGGCGGGTGCCGCCTCCGCGACTGCCGGGATGACGATTGCCGCCAGCAGTCCCGCCGCCAGAATTGACAGTTTTTTCATTCAGGTAGCTCCTCGGGTCCCCTTTTCGGGGGTTTTATTTCCTGACGCTTCAACGCTCGGACTGGCTAGCATGTTCCGCCTTTTCGGCGGCATTGCGGCAAAATGCTGGCACTGTCAGCAGCTGCAACTTATGCGGCACCAGCGCTCCTTGGCCGGATAGAGCGTCTCGGTCTTGTTCTAGAAAATCCCGCATGAATGGATCTTGAACGACTTCCAATAGCGCTCGCGTATCCGGCCCTTGACTTTGGCACCCGATCGTCCGACTTGAATTGCCAGAAGCCTAGGAGATCCGGTTCATGAACGCTGAGGCCCGCACCACCATAGACCAGTCGGAAGTCGACCGCTTTTCCGCCATGGCAGCGGAATGGTGGGATCCGACCGGCAAGTTCAAGCCCCTGCACAAGATCAATCCGGTGCGTCTCGCCTATATCCGCGACAAGGTGTCCGCGCATTTCGGTCGAGATCCGAAAGCACACCGCCCGCTGGAAGGCCTGCGCGTTCTCGACATCGGTTGTGGCGGCGGCCTGCTTTCCGAACCCGTCGCCCGCATGGGCGGTAATGTGCTCGGCGCCGACGCCTCGGAAAAGAACATCAAGATCGCCATGACCCATGCCGGACAGACCGGAATTGCGGTCGATTACCGGGCGGTGACGGCGGAATCGCTGGCCGAAGCCGGAGAGACATTCGACGTCGTCCTGAACATGGAAGTCGTCGAGCATGTCGCCGATGTCGATTTTTTCCTGTCGACCTGCGCTTCCATGGTACGGCCGGGTGGCCTCATGCTGGTCTCCACCATCAACCGCACCTTCAAGGCAGCGGCCCTTGCGATCGTGGGCGCCGAATACGTGTTGCAGTGGCTTCCACGCGGTACACACCAATACGAAAAGCTTGTGCGGCCCGAGGAGATCGAAGCCCCTCTGTCGAAGAGCGGCATGGAAGTGGTCGAAATGAAGGGCGTGTTCTTCAATCCGCTGCAGAACCAATGGAACCTCTCCTCCGACATTGACGTAAACTACATGGTATTGACGCGCCGCCCGAGTGAACCCGTTTCATCCGAGAACAGGAAATGACCGCAGCAACCGATATTCTTGCCTTCTGGACGGCGGCCGGACCGGAGAAATGGTTTGCCAAGGATGACACATTCGACGCCTTCATCCAGAGCGACTACCTGGCCCCGCATTTCGCCGCCTCACGCGGCGAGTATGCCGATTGGGAAGAAACCGCCGAAGGCGCGCTTGCCCTCCTGATCCTGCTTGACCAGTTTCCCCGCAACCTGTTTCGCGGCAGCGGTCATGCCTTCGCCACCGACGGCCTTGCGCGCGCCGTCGCCCGCCGCGCTTTGGACGAGGGGTACGACGAACTGGTCGATCGATCGCTGGCTATATTTTTCTATCTACCATTTGAGCATTCCGAAGATCCGGCGGATCAGGAACTCAGCGTCTCATTGTTCACGCAGCATTTCGAACTGACGACCGATCAGCGAGTGATGGACTACGCTCTGGAGCACAGGGATATCATCGCCCGCTTCGGCCGTTTTCCTCATCGCAACGCCGCTCTCGGCAGAACGACGACGGCAGAGGAACAAGCCTATCTGGACGACGGCGGGTTCAAGGGCTGATTGAGGAACAATCCGAGCGTACGGATGGACACGCTTCAGTTCGTATCGTCCGGCAACATCGGCAAGGGCGCGATCTCGATGCCCTCGTCAATCAGGGATTTCACCTCGTTCGGCGAAGCCTGCCCGACAATCCCGCGAGCCTCGGTTTCCCCGTAATGAATCTTCCGGGCTTCCTCCGGGAAACGCTCGCCGACATCCTCACTGTTGGCACGAATGGAGGCGATGACCTCTTTCAGCTTCGCCGCCACTTCCTTCTGGGCCTCGTTGACCGCCAGCGCACCGATCTTCTCTTTCTGCCGCGCCGTTGACACCGAAGGCGCCATCAGCACCTTCGATATGTCGAGCGAACCACAGATGGGGCACGCCAGGAAACCGCTTGCCTTCTGACGGTCGAAATCGGCGCTCTCCGAGAACCAGCCCTCGAAGTCGTGCGCATTCTCGCAGATGAGAGAATAGCGGATCAAACGGTAACGCCCCCTTTCGCCAGCAGCGGGGCAAGAACGTCGACTTCGAACTCGCGGGCGTTCTTGAGGTTCGGGATCTTCGCCCGCGCAGCCTTCACGGCAGCGGTATCGATATCGGCAATTACGATGGCTTCACCCGTTCCGCCGGCAGAGGCCAGCACCTTGCCCCAGGGGTCCACGATCATCGAGTGCCCAAAGGTCTCGCGACCATCTTCATGGACGCCGGCCTGGGCCGCCGAAATCACGAAGGCACCATTCTCGATGGCACGCGCCCGAAGCAGTATTTCCCAGTGAGCCTCTCCCGTCTGCCGGGTGAAAGCCGCAGGGGTTGTCAGGATTTCAGCGCCGGCAAGAGCTTCCGCCCGGAAAAGCTGCGGGAAACGCACGTCGTAGCAGACACCGAAGCCGAGTCTTGCGAAGGGCAGATCCGCCACCACCGCGCGCGAACCCGGCCGATAGACAGCGCTTTCACGCCAGCTTTCGCCATTGTCGAGATCGACGTCGAACATATGGATCTTGTCGTAGCTGGTGATCTTGCGGCCATCCGGACCGAACAGGAACGCACGGTTGGCAATCTTGCCATCGGCAAGCAGGATCGCGGTCGAGCCGATGTGTAGATGGATGGAAAGTTCGCAAGCAAGTTCCGACGCAGCCTTGACGACAAGGTCGCTTTCCTCGTCGCGCAGGATGGCAGCCAGTCCCTTACGATCCTTCTGAATGGCTCCTGTCATCTCCGGCGTCTGCACGTAGACCGCACCATGAGCGGCGGCTTCACGCACGAGCCGGATCATGGAGGCAACATTCTTTTCCGGGTCGACACCTGAGCACATCTGGACGGCAGCGACTTTGAAACTCATGTTCATCATCCCTCAGTTGGCCAGCAGCGGATCGAGCTTGCCGTCACGATCAAGCGCGTAAAGATCATCGCAGCCGCCCACATGAACGTCATCGACGAAAATCTGCGGAAACGTCATCCGGCCGTTGGCGCGGGTAATCATTTCCTGCCTGAGTTCCGGCTTGTCCGTCGCATCATGCTCGACAAAGGCAACACCCTTGGACTCGAGCAGGCTTTTCGCGCGGGCGCAATAGCCACAGAACTGTCGCGTGTAGATGGTCACCGATGCCATGGAATACTCCGGTCAGATAAGCGTAACAAAGGAAACGAGGCTGTCTCGATCACGCTCATATAGGACCGGACATTGCCCTTGCAAAGGTTAAAACTGTGACATCAACGGCACCTGCCTTCTGGAGCGCACGCGTTGCCGAACTCACAGTCGCACCGGTTGTGTAGACGTCGTCAATCAGCACGATACGCCGCCCGAATATCACGGAAGACGATTGCTCCGGAACGACAAAAGCGCCCCTCACATTGAGCTCGCGGGCATTGGCCGTCAGCCCCACCTGCTGACTCGTACGCTTTCGCCTTACAAGCGCCTGCGGCTCGAACCGACGCCCGGAAAGTCGCGCCACATGGCGCGCGAGTTCTGCGGACTGGTTGAACATGCGGCTGAAAAGTCGGCTGCGATGAAGCGGTACAGAGACCACACAGTCGCAAGAGGAAAGCACTTCTTCTCCCGCCCGCACCATCCAGCCTGCCATCATTGGCGCGAGGTCCGTACGGTCACGATATTTGAGGGCGTGCACGAGATCACGCGCAATGCCGTCATGCACGGCAACCGAGCGCAGACGGTCAAATGCCGGCGGATTGGCAATCGCCTCGGCTGATACCATGCCGGCGCCTGGGTCGCGGTGGAATGGCGTGCCAAGCACCTCACAGAATGGGCGTTCGATGAGCTTGAGTTTGGACCAGCAGGACGGGCAAAGCGCCGCGTGCCTTCCAGTCCGAATGTGACAATGAGCACAGCCGGGCGGAAAGACGATGTCACGCAGGCCGACCGCCACGCGCAACGGTAGATCGATGGCGACCGACTTAATGACCGGAATGGAATTTTGCTCTATGCGACCCGACATGAGGTTGACATTAGGCGCTTGCCGGCGCCTTTGCCAGACCGTGAATTTCAAGAGGATGTCTTCTGATGGAAAGGCTTTTCGACGACCGGCTGATCGCCGCCAACCGCAGGCGCGCGCTTTCCGCCAAGACCGATGGGGCCGATTTCCTGCTGCAGATCGCCGCCGGCGAAATCGCCGAACGCCTGTCATTGGTCGAGCGCCGCTTCGAGGATGCCGTCGAACTGCATGGCGCAACCGGTCTGACCGCCCGCGCCGCCCTTGCCACCGGAAAGATCGATCGGCTGGGGCGTATCGAGGTCGCTGCAGAATTGGCCTCTGAAGAAGGCGTCATCCAGGAAGCCGGATGGGAAACGGTGCCGCTGGAGCCTCAATCGGTCAACCTCGTACTCTCTCCCCTGTCGCTGCATCTCACCAACGACACGCCCGGCATGCTGGTGCAGATTCGCCGCGCACTGAAGCCCGACGGCCTGTTCCTCGCAGCAATTCCGGGAGCGGGCACGCTTGCCGAGCTGCGCGATGTCCTGCTCGCGGCCGAGGTGGAGATCTATGGCGGCGCCAGCCCCCGCGTCATACCCTTTGCCGATATCCGTGACATCGGCGGTCTGCTGCAGCGCACCGGTTTCGCCCTGCCCGTCATCGACGAGGAGAATTACACAGTACGCTATGATTCGATCTTCCCGCTCATGCGGGACCTGCGAGCCATGGGCATGAGCAATCCGCTCATCGGGCGCAGCCGCAAGCCGGTGAACAGAGCGTTTTTCATGAGGGCAGCCGAGCTTTATGCAGAGCGCTATTCAGATCCGGACGGACGTATACGCGCGACATTTTCCATTATTTACGTATCGGGATGGGCAGCGCATGAAAGCCAGCAAAAGCCACTGAAGCCGGGATCCGCGAAAATGCGGCTTGCCGACGCGCTGGATCCCAACCGCAAGATTATGGAATGACGATCCGACTCAGTTGCCGGCACCCGTCACATTCGTTTCGATCGTACCGAACATGTTTTGAAGCGACCCGCTGAGCATGCCGAAGCCACCGATGAGAGCGGCCCCCATGATCGCCGCAAGCAAGCCGTATTCGATAGCGGTGGCACCTTGTTGGTCTGCAAGGAATTTCCGGACGAGATGCATTTCGTCTCCCGCGAGTGTTGACCGAACGGCCGAGAAATTATGACTTGTCTGAAATATTTGGAGTGCCGATCTGATGGAATCAGATCGGCACTCTAAGCCCTTTTGTTTGAAGCATAATCTTATCGATCCTCGTTTCACTCCGGTCGGATTATGCTCTAATCAGCACCCGTCGGCGCCATAGCCATCGACGATGCAAACAGATCCTGGTGTTTTCTGAAGAACGCTGCGACGGATCGTATACCGCTTGCCGTTATCCGACCGGTTGATCGACCCTGTGCTGAGCATATCGTATTCGTCCGGCTGGAAGGCGAGGCTCTTTCGTTCCGTCTTTCCGGCGAGCATCGGCGTCAGGACAAGCGACAGCGCAATCACCGCCGTGCCGAACAGCAAGGCGATATTCAAAACCCCGGTTTTTCCCGACTTTTGCGAAGACCGCTCTCTTGACCGGACGGTCTTCCAGAAATCCTCGTTTACCATGACACGCTCCACGCACGCTCTAACGCATGAACAGAAGCGAGCTTTGCCTGAGGGTGATAAACTTTGGGTTAAGAACGTCCTTAAAACGTCCTTAAACTGTAGGATATCCTAAAGCAGATCCTGCAGGAAGGGAATGAGCGGCTCGTCAGCCGGCGGCATGGGGTAATCGCGCAGCGCCTGGGGGCGAACCCACTTGATCGCCTGTCCTTCCTTGCCGTGAGGAATACCCTCGTAACGACGGCAGACGAAGAGCGGCATCAGCAGATGAAATTTCTCGTAGGTGTGGCTCGCGAATGTCAGCGGCGCAAGGCAGGCGACCTTGGTCGTGATACCGATTTCCTCTTCCATCTCGCGGATCAGCGTCTCCTCGGGGGTCTCACCCGGCTCGACCTTCCCGCCCGGAAATTCCCATAACCCGGCCAGCGACTTGCCTTCCGGCCTCTGGGCCAGAAGGATACGGCCATCCGTATCGATCAATGCGCAGGCCGCAACGAGAAGGATCGGCTTTTTCCCGTCGCTCATGCGTCTTTTCCCTTGCGCCAGTAGTGGTAGCGATAGGCTTCCGTGAAGCCGAGCTTGTGGTAGAGGGCGATTGCAGGCTCGTTGTCGGCAACGACCTGCAGCCACGCGCGCCGGGCACCGCGCATGCGAGCCCAACGCAAGGCCGCAGTCAGGACCTCGAGGCCGAGACCATTGCGCCGCTGGTCCTCTGCGACCGCAAGCGACATGATGCCGGCAAGATCGTTGTCCTGGACGCAAAGCGTTGCGGCAACCGGTCCCCGCTCGGCCGTTTCGATGAGGAAAAGACCCGTCGGCGGCTTGATCGCGCCGACGATTTCGGCAAGCGCCGGCTTGAGGGCCGCGTCCTCGCCCTGCAGTTCGAGGCTTGCATCGACATAGCGGCCAACATCATGCGTCGGCAGGTGATCGAGCGTATCCGGCAGGACGATTTCCGAGAGATCGCAGGTCATCGTGACCACGTCCTCGAAGCACTCCCATCCCTCGGCTTCCAGATGATCGATCAATGGCTTCGGCGCCAGCGGCGTCTGACGAACGATCAGCGGACGGCCATAGGAGGCGAATTTCCGGCCGGCCTTTTCCAGCCTGATCGCGATGTCACGGCTGTCGGAGGGATCGAGCGCGACAATGCAGTTCAGCCGCTTGGAGGGATGGCCACCGGTCAGCCGGACCTGCCAGCTGCCGTCATACTGCACATTTGCCGCCGGCCAGGCCCGGAAGCCCACAGCTTCGAGCCGACGCACCAGCGGCAGATTGTCTTCGAAGGGCACAGCGAGCATTCTGGTCGTCAACTCCGGTAGTCGCCGTTGATCGCAACATATTCCTTGGTGAGATCGCAGGTCCACACCGTCGCACGGCCATTGCCGAGACCGATATCGACCTTCACCGGAATGTCCTGCTCCTTCATCACCGCAGTCGTCGCAGCTTCCGAATAGGCCGGGTCCCGCTCGCCATTGACGGCGACCCGGATGTCACCGAACCAGATTGCCAGACGGTCTCGATCGGCCATTTCGCCGGACTTGCCGACGGCCATCACGATACGGCCCCAGTTCGCATCCTCACCAGCAACAGCCGTCTTGACCAGCGGAGAATTGGCGATGGAAAGAGCGATTTTCTTGGCTGCCTGATCCGTTTCGGCACCGACGACGGTCACTTCGACCATCTTGCGGGCGCCTTCACCATCACGCACCACCTGGAGGGCAAGGTCCTTCAGAAGGTCGTTCAGGGCAGCCTTGAAGCCGGACAGCGCCGGATCCTCAGCCGATTCGACCTTCTTCTGGCCGTCCGCGGCAGCGGCCCCGGTTGCAAACAAGAGAAGCGTGTCCGAGGTCGAGGTATCGCTATCGACCGTCACCGAATTGAAAGTCGGCTCGACACCGGCAGAAAGAAGTGCCTGCAATGCAGGTGCCGCGATATCGGCATCCGTCACCACGAAGGACAGCATGGTAGCCATATCAGGCGCGATCATGCCGGCACCCTTGGCGATACCGTTGATCGTCACCTTAACGCCGCCGATCTCGGCGGAGCGGGTGGCGACCTTCGGATAGGTATCGGTGGTCATGATAGCCTTGGCGGCTTCCAGCCAGAAATCGCCGGTCGCGCTCTTTGCCATGTCGCCCAGAACACCAGCGAATTTCGTCGCATCCAGCGGCTCGCCGATCACACCCGTGGAAGCGAGATAGATCTCGTTCTCCGCGCAACCGAGAGCGGCCGCAGCCGACTTCGCGGTAAGCTCCGTCGCCGTCTGGCCCTTTACGCCCGTAAAGGCGTTCGCATTGCCGGAATTGACGACAACACCGCGCGCCACGCCGTGACCCAGGTTGGAGCGGCAGAAATCGACCGGAGCCGAAGGGCACTTCGACTTGGTGAACACGCCGGCAACAGTCGCCAGGCGATCGAAGGACATCAGCAGGACGTCGGTGCGGTTCTTGTACTTGATGCCGGCGGCAGCGGTAGACATGGACACACCGCGGATCACCGGCATTTCGACATAGGATTTCGGAGCGAGGGGAGAAACGGCTTCAGACATCGAGACCACCTGTAACAGGAAGGCCCGCAAGATGCGGGCCTAATGATTGAACGGAGGCAGCAATCACTGCTGCGGCTGCTCTGCCTGCTGCTTGTTCACATCCTCGTAGCCCTTGCGCAGAGCTTCATCGACGATTTCGACCTTCTTTTCGGCCTTCGCCTTTTCAATGATCTGAAGGTACTTGTCGCGCATGACCAGCTGACGGACCTGCGGGCCGACCTCTTCCAGGCTCGGAGGAGCTGCTTCACGCTTGTCCTCGACCTTGATCACATGGAAGCCAAACTGCGTCTTGATCGGGGTCTTGGAATAGGTGCCCTTCTCCATGGCGAAGGCGGCTTCCTCGAATTCCGGAACCATACGGCCCTTGGTGAAGTAGCCGAGGTCACCACCTTCCGACTTGTTCGGATCGGTCGACTTTTCCTTGGCGAGTTCGACGAAGTCCTTGCCGGCGTCAAGCTGCTTGATGATGTCCTTGGCCTCGTCCTCGGTCTTGACGAGAATGTGGCGAGCGCGAACCTCCTCCTGCTTCGGCAGGGCGGCGATTTCCTTGTCGTAGCGAGCCTTGACCTCAGCGTCGGTGACAGCATCGACGACGTGCTTCTTGAAGTAAAGGTTATGCAGTTCACGGTCGGCGATATAGGCCATGCGGCGCTGATATTCCGGATCGTCCTTCAGGCCCTCGCTCACGGCGTCGCCTGCGAGCAGCTTGACGTCGATGGCGCCGGAAAGGGCCGCAACCTTCTTCTGTTCTTCGGGAAGCTGGGAAAGCTGCGGATCGAGATTTGCAACGGCAAGGTCGAGTTCCGACTGGGTGATGGTGAGATCGCCGACCTTGGCGACAACGGCGTCTTCGGCCAGAACCTGGTTCTGGAGCCCGATCAGAGCAACGCAGGCGGCAAGGGCGAGTTTATGAAAGCGAAGCATGTGAAACCTTTCGGATGGGGAACCGTTTCTTGACCGTTCGAATCGGGCGAAAAATTGTCCAAAGCACCTTAAACCAAGCCTTTGCGGCCAAGCTGCGCCGTTGACATCATTCGACCCCCCTCTTATCTGTCACGCAACCGCGCGTCCAGAGCCGTTTCCGGGCCACCCGTGCTTGCGTGCCGAATTTCGGCCGGCGATCAGGATACGCAACGAATATGACGAAGGTCAGAAAGGACCATCGAATGGTCAGTCTCGGTGGGCTCGCCCGCAAACTCTTCGGATCGGCCAATGAGCGCCGCGTTCGCTCGTATCAGCCGAAGGTGGCGGCTATTGCCGCGCTGGAAGACCAGATGAAGGCGCTCTCCGACGAGGCGCTGTCCGGCAAGACCCAGGAATTCCGCAAGCTTCTCGCCGAAGGCAAGACGCTCGATGACATTCTGGTTCCCGCCTTTGCCGTTGCTCGCGAGGCTTCCCGCCGCGCACTCGGCATGCGACCATTTGACGTACAGCTCATCGGCGCGATGATCCTGAACGACAACGCCATCGCGGAAATGAAGACCGGCGAAGGCAAGACGCTCGTGGCAACGCTGGCCGTCTACCTCAACGCGCTCACCGGCAAAGGCGTCCACGTCGTTACCGTCAACGACTACCTCGCCAAGCGCGACGCGACCACGATGAGCAGGCTTTATGGTTTCCTAGGCCTGACCACCGGCGTCATCGTTCACGGCCTGACCGACGAGGAGCGCCGCACGGCCTACCTCTGCGACATCACCTACGCGACCAACAACGAACTCGGCTTCGATTATCTCCGCGATAACATGAAGTATGAGCGCAATCAGATGGTTCAGCGCGACCACGCTTTTGCGATCGTCGATGAAGTTGACTCCATTCTGGTCGATGAAGCCCGTACTCCGCTGATCATTTCCGGTCCGCTGGACGACCGCTCCGATCTCTACAACACCATCGACGCATTCATTCCGATGCTGTCGGAAGAAGACTACGAGATCGATGAAAAGCAGCGTTCGGCCAACTTCTCCGAAATCGGTACAGAAAAGCTCGAGAACCTGCTCCGTCAGGCCGGCCTGCTGAAGGGCGAGTCGCTCTACGACGTCGAGAACGTCTCGATCGTTCACCACATCAACAATGCTCTGAAGGCTCACAAGCTCTTCCAGCGCGACAAGGACTACATCGTCCGCAACGACGAAATCGTCATCATCGATGAATTTACCGGCCGCATGATGCCGGGCCGTCGTTACTCGGAAGGCCAGCACCAGGCGCTTGAAGCCAAGGAAAAGGTGCAAATCCAGCCCGAGAACCAGACACTCGCCTCGATCACCTTCCAGAACTATTTCCGCATGTACGACAAGCTCGCCGGCATGACCGGTACGGCTGCGACCGAAGCCGAAGAATTCGCCAACATCTATGGCCTGGACGTGATCGAGGTTCCGACAAACCTGCCGATCCAGCGTATCGACGAGGACGACGAGGTCTACCGGACCTTCGAGGAAAAGTTCACGGCGATCATCGGCGAAATCAAGGCCGCGCACGAGCGCAAGCAGCCGGTTCTGGTCGGCACGACCTCCATCGAGAAGTCCGAGCTTCTGGCCAATCTCCTGAAAAAATCCGGTTTCGACAAGTTCCAGGTTCTGAATGCCCGTTACCACGAGCAGGAAGCCTACATCGTCTCGCAGGCCGGTGTGCCGGGCGCCGTGACCATCGCCACCAATATGGCCGGCCGCGGTACCGACATCCAGCTCGGCGGCAATATCGACATGCGCCTCGAGCGCGAACTGGAAGGCATGGAGCCAGGCCCCGAGCTTGACGCAAAAGAACAGGCCATCCGCGAGGAAGTGAAGAAGCTCAAGGCAGAGGCGCTTGCCGCCGGCGGGCTTTACGTCATCGCAACCGAGCGCCACGAAAGCCGGCGCATCGACAACCAGCTTCGCGGCCGTTCCGGCCGTCAGGGCGACCCGGGCCGTTCGAAGTTCTATCTGTCGCTTCAGGACGACCTGATGCGCATCTTCGGCTCCGACCGCATGGACTCGATGCTGCAGAAGCTTGGCCTCAAGGATGGCGAGGCAATCGTCCATCCCTGGATCAACAAGGCTCTGGAACGCGCCCAGAAGAAGGTCGAAGCCCGCAACTTCGACATCCGCAAGAACCTGCTCAAATATGACGACGTGCTGAACGACCAGCGCAAGGTGATCTTCGAGCAGCGAATCGAACTGATGGACGCCACCGACGTTTCCAGCACGATCACCGACATGCGCCACGAGGTCATCGAGACCATGGTGCGGACCCACATTCCCGAGCGCGCCTATGCCGAGCAGTGGGATGTGGCAGGTCTTAAGGAGAAGGTCGCAACGACCCTCAACCTCGACCTGCCGATCGATCAGTGGGCCACCGAAGAAGGCATTGCCGAAGACGATATCGTCACCCGCATCACCGAGGCTGCCGACAAGGCGGCTGCCGAGAAGGCTGAACGCTTCGGCCCCGAGATCACGGCCTATGTCGAGCGCTCGATCGTGCTGCAGACCATCGACAATCTCTGGCGCGAACACATCGTCAACCTCGACCACCTGCGCTCCGTCGTCGGCTTCCGCGGCTACGCCCAGCGCGACCCATTGCAGGAATACAAGGCTGAGGCCTTCGAACTCTTCCAGGCCCTGCTCGCCAACCTGCGCGACGCCGTGACCATGCAGATGTCCCGTGTCGAGATCGTGCGCGAAGCGCCGCCGGCGCCCACCCTGCCGGTCATGGAAGGACACCACGTCGACGCCAGCACCGGCGAGGACGATTTCGACGAGAGCGCTGCAAACTACGTCGCTCCGGAAGACCGCAATCCGCAGGACCCCACAACCTGGGGCCGCGTCGGCCGCAACGAGCCATGCCCCTGTGGTTCCGGCAAGAAATACAAGCATTGCCACGGCACATTCGAAAACGCCTGAACCGGCAAAGACACGAAATGACAGTCAAGGCGGCCTTGTGGCCGCCTTTTCTTTTTCAACACCGTGGAAAATCAACGAAATCTATTCTTCCCAACAGATGGAAAAACCCATCACACCCTGTTGATGCAGGTAAACCCGGGACGATAGGCAAACCGTTTCTTAACCCTGATCTGACAACAGTGCGGCATTGTTGTTTTGCGTTTTCAATAGGCCGTGCGTGTCGATTATGGCGGTTGTCCAGACAGCGGAAAAGATACTGCCGACCGGCCTGCATCCGGCGATGCACAAGCTCGTCGCCGCCTTTACCGGAACCGACGAAATCGCCCGCGCCCAGAGGATGGCGCTCATTGCCTTCGCCATACGGGTCGTCTCCGCGGCAATCGCCTTCGTTTCCCAGATCATCCAGGCCCGGATCATGGGCGAGTTCGAATACGGTATCTTCGTCTTCGTATGGGTTCTGGTCGTGTTGTTCGGCAACCTCTCCTGCCTCGGCTTCCACACGACGGTCATCCGTTTCCTGCCGCAATACGACGCCCGGGACGAACACGATGCGATCCGCGGCCTGACCATGACCGCGCGGGTCTTCGCCATGTCCTCGGCAAGCCTGCTTGCCGTCATCGGCTTCGCCGTGCTCATGCTCTTCGGCGATACGATCGAGGCCTATTATATCCTGCCGCTGTTTCTCGGTCTCTTCGCCCTGCCGATGATCGCGCTCGGCGATGTGCTGGACGGTACGGCGCGCGCCAACAGCTGGCCAGTGGCGGCACTCAGCCCCACTTACATCGTCCGCCCACTGCTCATTCTGGTCTTCATGATCGCCGCCGTCTGGGCCGGTGCTCCGCACACCGCAACAACGGCCATGCAGGCCGCACTGGCCGCAACTTATGTGACCACGCTCAGCCAGTTCCTGACGATCGACCGCCGTCTGCAGAAGCGCTTCGTCGCCGGTCCTCGCAAGATCGATTTTCTTGCCTGGTTCAAGGTGGCCCTGCCGATCTTTCTTATCGAAGGCTTCGGCTTCCTGCTGACCAACTCGGACGTCGTCGTGGTCGGCCTCTATCTCGATCCCGATCAAGTGGCGATCTACTTTGCCGCGGCGAAGACCATGGCGCTGGTCCAGTTCGTCTATTTCGCCGTGAAAGCGGCCGCTGCCCCACGCTTCTCCTCCATGGTCGCGGCCCATGATCTTCGCCATCTCGCCGCCTTCGCCGGCCAGACGACCCGCTGGGCCTTCTGGCCATCGCTTCTGGTCGGCCTCGCCGTTCTGGCTGTCGGCGAATTCCTGCTGGCATTGTTCGGCCCAGCCTTCACAGCCGGCTATGTATTGATGGCAATCCTCTTCGCCGGCAGCCTCTCGAAGGCACTTGTCGGTCCGGGCGAGGTGCTCCTGACCATGACGGGCCACCAGAAACTTTGCGTTTTCCTTTATGTCGGCGCGCTCGCCGTCAATATCGGCCTCAACATCACGCTCATACCCCTCTTCGGACTGACGGGCGCGGCGGCCGCGACGGCGGCAGCTATGATGGCGGAAGCGCTGCTCCTGCACATCGCTGTCCGCCATGCACTCGGCATCGTCCTCTTTGCATTCGCCGACCCGTTGTCGATCCTGAACAAGACGAAGGCATCCTGACCATGACGGAAGCTCCGATCCACAGCGAAAGCACCAGCTTCGGCACCCGCCATTCCTCGGGAAGCCTCGCAAGCCTGCAGAGCAATCGACCCGATGCAGATCAGACCATCGAGGTCGGCCGCCCCGGACGCCATCTCGCATTCTATCCCGGCAAGGTCGGCTATGACCTGCAGGAGGAGCTGGATTACCTGACCTATCGCGTGATGGAAGCGAACGTCTTCTTCGCGCCGCGCTTCCTCGCACCGGCTATGCCGCGGCTCGAGGACAGGCAGATCCGTCTCGGCGTCATCCGCGACGAAGACGGGCGACGCAGCCGTGTCCGCCTGCTGATGCCCTATTCCATCGAGAAGCCCGGCTTCTCCATGGGACCGTCGATCCTGCGCGTCTGGTCGAACCCCTTCGGCCCGCTGGGAACCTTGCTCGTCGACGCCGAGGAGGCCGCCGAAACGCTGGACAATCTGTTGGAAGCGCTGGCCCGCCCCGACGCCCGCCTGCCGGGCGTCTTCGTCCTGCCCGACCTCCGGATCAATGGCCGCTTCGCCCAACTTCTAAAGGCCGTCGCCATCAGCCGCGACCTGCCCCTGACGGTCACCAACACCTTTACGCGCCCGATGCTGGAAAGCCTCGATGACGGCGAGACCTATCTGCAGCGCTCGATCGCCAAGCCTCACCTGCGCGAGATGCGCCGCCAGTTCCGCCTGCTCAGCGAACACGGCGAACTGACCTACAACGTTACCCGCCAACCGCAGGAAATCCGTCTCAGGATGGAGGAATTCCTGGCGCTGGAGGCGAGCGGCTGGAAAGGCCAGAAGCGTTCCGCCATGGTCATGGACCGGCTGCGCTCTGCCTTCGCCCGCGAAGCCATCACCAATCTGGCGGAAGTGGATGCCGTGCGTATTCACACCCTCGACCTCAATGGCCGGGCCATCGCCTCGATGGTGGTCTTCATCATGGCCGGCGAGGCCTACACTTGGAAGACGGCCTATGACGAGCGCTACGGCCGTTTCTCCCCCGGCAAGCTGCTGATGGCCGACCTTACCGAATGGCACCTCGACGACGCCAATATCCAGCGCACCGACAGCTGCGCCGTGCCGGACCATCCGATCATGAGCCGCTTCTGGAAGGAACGCGAGGAGATGGGTACGCTGGTCATCGGTCTGCGCGCCAATGCCGACCGGGACGTGCGACAGGCGGCCGCCCAGCTTCATATGTACCGCAACACGCGCAACATCGCCCGCATCCTGCGCGACAAGATCCTCTCACGTCGTCTGAACGACTGACGCGCGAGCAGCTTCGATACCATTCGCGCTGAAACCGGGGCGGGCTATTCGGCAGCTGCCGCCAGTTCCTGGTCCCGCAACAGCCGCCGGATAACCTTGCCTGTGGTGGTCAGCGGCAATTCCTCAATGAAGGCCACTTCCCGCGGATATTCGTGCATCGACAGGCGATGCTTCACCCAGTCGCGAATCTCGACAGCCAGTACGTCACTTGGCGAAAAACCGTCGGCAAGAACCACGAAAGCCTTGACGATCTCCGTGCGCAACGGATCCGGCTTGCCGATTACGGCGGCAAGGCGCACCGCCGGATGGCCGATGAGGCAATCCTCGATTTCTGCGGGACCGATGCGATAACCCGATGACGTGATGACATCGTCATCACGGCCGAAGAACTCGACATAGCCTTCGGCATCCTGCCGGCCAAGATCGCCCGTTTTCATCCAGTCGCCGACGAACTTCGCGGCGGTCGCCCGCTCATCGCGCCAGTAGCCGAGAAACATCACCGGATCAGGCCGCGCAATCGCAACCTGCCCCACACTGCCCGGAGGAAGTTCCCTGCCCTCGTCATCGATGATCGCAACGCGATGACCCGGTACCGTCCGCCCGATGGCCCCGGCACGGCTGACACCAAGATGGGCCGCCGAAGACAGCACGAAATTGCACTCCGTCTGGCCATAGAACTCGTTGGGAACGATACCGAGCGCGGACTTGACCCACTCATAAGTCTCGCGACCCAGAGCCTCTCCCGCCGAACCGATCGACCTCAAAACCAGATCGTATTTTTCCCGCGGACGCTCCACCGATTTCAGCAATCTCAATGCCGTCGGCGGAATGAAGGCGTTGCGCACCTTCATCTCCGCCATGATCCGGAAAGCCGTATCCGCATCGAATTTCTGTGCGGGTGAGGAAACGACGGGCACGCCCAGCAGGAGCGAAGGCAAGAGCGCGTTCAACAATCCGCCCGCCCAGGCCCAGTCGGACGGCGTCCACATCCTGTCGCCATCGCGCGGCCCCGTTTTATCTTGAAAAATCAATTCATGCGCCATCTGGAAGCCTGGCAGATGACCGGGCAGGACCCTGTGCCCGTGCAACGCCCCCTTGGGCGGACCGGTTGTCCCCGACGTGAAGATCATCAGGGCCGGCGTATCCGGCCCGGTCTTCGCCACATCGAATACGGACGGGTGGCCTGCCTCCACATCGGCGAAAGCGTGCACACCCGACGCAACCGCCCCGATCGTCACGACTTCACGCAGATCCGGCAGGCGGGAACGGATTTCCTCCAACCGGGACAGGCCGAAATCATTGGTGACGACGACCCTGGCGCCGGCAGCTGCAAGCCGGTATTCAAGCGCCTCGGCACCGAACAACAGCGCCAGAGGCAGCGCAATCGCACCCATCTTGTAGATCGCCACATGGGCAATGACCGTCTCGAAACACTGCGGCAGGAGCAGCGCCACGCGATCGCCCGGCTCGACCCCGAGCGCCTGCAACCCATGGGCAAAAGCCGCCGAACGCCCCGCCAGTTCGCCATAGGTCATCGACTGATTATTGCCCTCGGGACTGAAATGCTGCAGGCACACGCGATCCGGCGAATGCAACGCCCAATCGTCGCTGACCGCGCGACCAATGTTGAAATCGTCAGGAATGGACCACGAGAAATCGCAGCAAAGCGTCTCGTAAGTGCCTCGCTCAGGCAGAAACATGGCGGAAAACCCGTGTCACCAAGGGCTTTCTGCTATCATTCCTCTCGCAGGTGCACAATAGGCGCACAAAAGAGCGAGACCCACCGTCTCTCGCGCCTAGAAGCCGACGAGACGGGGCTCAACTATCTTGTTGCCGTCATACTCAAAGATATCGATCACGGAAGCCGTTCTGAATTGCTTGACACGAGGGGCCGCCGGATCAAAATCTCGGCGTGCTTTCACGAACCTGCCATCGTCCTTCGAAATCCAAACCGTCATGAGAGCCCTGTATTGCTCCCGCCTCCAGTTTAAGGAGTAGACCAGCAGTCTCGATCTGCCGTCCCCCTCCTCTCGCAAAAACTTGCAATCGTTAAACACCGGCCCGGAGCTTGAGAAGATCGAAGGCCGCTCCTTCATTTCCCAGGAACGCCATTTTTCGTCGGGCTCCACTCGCTGGAAGACCCCTTTACCAAAAAACCGCACGTCCAAACGACGTCTCAACTGCCCTTCCTTGGCAATTTCGTACACCACAAAACTCAACCGTTCCGACCGATAGGTCTTCTCATAGGACCGGTTCACGTAGTTGCACGATGGATCTTCTGCGGGAGACCGGCCCACCGCATCAGCATCCTGCTCGCCCTCTGCAAGGGAGCCTGCAGCCGACAGGACCAACATTGCCAACGAAGCAAGAAGGATTGGGAAAAATCGCAAATTGAAAACCTTAATCAGATTATTCTGGATGTACCCGAAAAAAGCCGCGGGCTTCATTCACTCAATTCCGGTACCCTTGCATTATCGGGCTCATAATCAAAAACCGAGAGGGATACAGAGAACGGAAACTGCTGACTGTCCTTGGGATAGCTGCGAATCGCGGTTTCCAATCTTCGTGGCTTCTTGGCAGTCAGCCACACATCCGCAGACGCGATGTATTTCCTGTCATTGCTATGCCACGTCGCAAAATATCGAAGCTTTCCCTCGGAAGCCTCGACAAACGTACACGAGGTTAGGTTCACCTCACCATGCCGGCCCAGCAGACTGAACGCCTCCCAACGTCCCGTCGCCTCTATCTTCTGGAAAGCATCGACTAGGCCATAGATGATCTCGGCATACTGTCTTCTGCCGCCATTGGAGTCGAGTTCATAGACCGTCTCTCGATAATGATAGGTAGCGCGTGTGGCTCTGTAGGCCTGCCCCACGACAGCGCAATCAATATCATAACGGCCATCAGCTCGTTCTGCACCTACGGCACTTGCGGAAAATACGCCTGCAAGTAATGCCAGAACCTTCCAAGAACTAAGCAATCGCATTGTGAATCACATAATAAGAAAACTCCCGCGAGAGTTGAGCAATGATGCACAACAAGTCAAGGCGACTATGCTTCGAAAACGAATAAAAACAAGGGCTCTCCCAAATCGAGCTAAAAAATCTTGCACCTCGGCGCAAGAAGCCACGTTTTACAATTATTGAGAGTGGTGCCCCATGCCGGAATCGAACCAGCACTCCTTTCGGAACTCGATTTTGAGTCGAGCGCGTCTACCAGTTCCGCCAATGGGGCAAGCAGGGTAGTGAAACGGCCTCTACCATGGGCCTGAGCACCCGCGCAAGGGCGAACTTGGCGGGCAGGCCGACTGCCGCTCCATCTCACCGGAAAAAGGTTTCATCCGGTTATTCGACTTCACGCAAATGTTTGCTTCCCGCGTGCTGCACCGCAAAACGCCCCATTTACAGGTCAGGCAGGCTTGCATAAAACCGAGCAACTGAAAGACCGGGAAAGACTTGATGCTACGTCGCCTCTACGATTGGACCATGTCACTCGCCGCACGCAAGTCGGCTGAACGTTGGCTCGCCGTCATCGCCTTCATTGAAAGCTCTATTTTCCTGGTTCCGGCGGATGTGCTCTATCTGCCGATGGCGCTGGCGAAGCCGCAGAAGGCCTGGCGTTATGCCATAATCGCCACGGTTGCTTCCGTGCTGGGCGGCATCGCCGGTTGGTTCCTCGGCTATTACGCCTTCGAAACGGTCGCCCGCCCGATTCTCGAATTCTACGGCAAGTACGAAGCCTTCGAGCAGTTGCGCACCTCGGTCAACTACGAGATGGTTCTCCTGCTGCTGGTGACGTCCGGCCTCGCCCATCTGCCGCCGATCAAGGTGGTGACGATCCTTTCGGGCGTGGCCCACATCAACATCTGGCTCTTCATCATCTCCGCCATCGTCGCCCGTGGCGCACGCTTCCTGCTGCTTGCCTGGCTTTTGCAGCGCTATGGCGAACCGATCCGCGAATTCATCGAAAAGCGACTGGGGCAAATCGCCATGGTCGGCGCAGCCGTACTGATCGTGCTATACGTCGCCTACCGGTACCTCCTGCACTAGGCGCTCCGATGTCCGGAACAGGCGTGCGCCCGGAATGACTGAACAAAGACAGATAAGGCGTGTTTCGCAGACGTTTGCCGTGGTTTTGCGACAATGACATGCGAGCACCAACGAATTGAAGCGCAACCCGCAGACCTGAGAACTGGAAGACGACATGAGCGCATCCGCCTCATACCTCAAGAACGACACGGCAATCGCCGCAGTCCTGACCCTTGGCATGGCCGTGGTGGTCGGCTCGGCGCTCGGCTTCGAACATATCGGCGGTTATGTTCCCTGCGCGCTCTGCCTGATGCAGCGCAACCCGTATTACATCGGCATCGGCGTCGGTGCGCTGGCGACGCTTTCCTCGGTCTTCCGCCTTCCATCCGCCGTAACACGCACCCTGTTCGCGATCATTGCGATCCTGATGATCGTCAGCATCGGGCTGGGCACCTATCATGCCGGTGTCGAATGGAAGTTCTGGGAAGGGCCGACGACCTGTGCCGTCGGCGCCACCGGCGGCGAAACTCCGGTCAATGTTCTGGAAGCCCTGAACGAAACCAAGGGACCGTCGTGCACGGAGGCGGCACTGCGCGTGCTCGGTCTCTCGTTTGCAGGCTGGAACGTCATCACCAGCGCGGTTCTTGCGGCAATCGCCGCATGGGCCGTGTTCCGCAAGCGCGGCTGAACGGATAGCAGCCGGTTACGGCTGCAGTTCGGAATCCCAGTAGAGATAGTCGACCCAGCTGTCGTGCAGATAGTTCGGCGGGAACAGCCGACCGTTATTGTGCAGGTCCTGCACCGACGGTCGATACGGCTTTTGCGCGGGGAACATCGAAGCTTGTTTCGGCAGCTTGCTGCCCTTCCTAAGATTGCAGGGGGAGCAGGCCGCGACGACGTTTTCCCAGGTCGTCTCGCCGCCATGGGCGCGCGGTATCACGTGGTCGAACGTCAGGTCGTCCTCGGAACCGCAATACTGGCACTCGAACTTGTCGCGCAGGAACACGTTGAAGCGGGTGAAGGCCGGATTGCGGGTTGGCTGAACATAGGTTTTGAGGCTGACGACACTCGGCAACCGCATGGAAAAGCTCGGAGAACAGACCGAGTGATCGTATTCCGCGATGATGTTCACACGGTCAAGAAAGACCGCCTTGATCGCGTCCTGCCAGGACCATAGCGACAAGGGATAGTAACTTAGAGGCCTGTAGTCGGCGTTCAGGACGAGCGCCGGCAAGGACTGGGGTGAGACTGCGATCGTCAAGGCATTCTCCTGAGCGATTCGGCACCTGTCCATCTATATTAGGTCCGTTGTTACAGCATTGTGAAGCCCCTTCTTGCAGATCAGGAAACAGCTCGAACATCGACAGGCATCGCCTGCCTTCCCGTCCGTAACGCATAGTGTGCCCAGAACAGTCGGGCAGCCACTGAACGCCATGGTTGCCAGAGTTCGGCCACCCGCTTGACCTCCTTGAAATCCGGCCTTTCCGGGTAACCGAACACGTCGCCGACGGCGATGCGGAGCGCCACGTCGCCGACCGGAAAAACATCCGGGTGACCGCCGCAGAACATCAGGTAGACCTCGGCCGTCCAGAGGCCGATGCCCTTGTAGGAGGTGAGTTTGTCGATCGCCCATGAAGCCTCAACTCGAGCTATTGTGGCAAGATCGAGATCATGGGAGGCAACCGCTTCCGCCATGAGGCGCAGGGTTTCAGCCTTGGCCCGCGAAAGACCAAGCGTTGCGGTGACAGCCGGATCAAGCTCCAGATAGGCCTCAGGCGTCACACTTTCTCCGCTCGCCGCAACGACCCGGCTCCAGATCGCATCGGCGCTCGCCCGGGATAGCATCTGCGACACGATGATGTGAGCGAGGCCGGCAAAGCCCGGCTCAGACAGCCTCAGCGGCAATGGGCCGCAGGCTCCGGCGATGGGAACAAGACGCGGATCGATCGTCAGAAGCTCGTCCAGACCGGCATCGAGATCAGCCCGCGTCGCAATCGTCATGTCCAGCCTGCCTCATCCTGCCTGCTCTTTATCGAAGTCCCGTTCCCTGGGAACGCGTTCCATGCGAGATAGAAAGCATGAACCCGCCTGCCCGTCAAAAACCCGTCTTTCGTTTCGCCCCGAGCCCCAATGGACGCCTGCATCTCGGCCATGCGCTTTCGGCGTTCGTCAATGCCGACATGGCAAAGGCGGCGGGTGGCCGGCTTCTTTTGCGAATGGAAGATATCGACATCGGCCGCTGCACGCCCGAATTCGAAACAGCGATCTATGACGATCTCGCCTGGCTGGGTCTGGCGTGGGAGGAGCCCGTACGCCGTCAGTCGGAACATCTCGATGAATATCGGGCAGCGCTTGATCAGCTCATCGCCCGAGGTCTCGCCTATCCGGCCTTCATGACCCGTGGCGAAGTCAGGGCACGCGCGGTGCAATCCGAAAAGCAAGGCAAGCCGTGGCCGCGCGATCCAGACGGCGCTCCGCTTTATCCGGAAGACGATCGTTTCCTTGCCGATTCGATCCGGCGGGAGCGCACCGCTGCCGGGGAACGTCATGCATGGCGACTGAACATGGAGAGCGCTCTCGCCGCGATCAACGCCGCGATCACATGGACGGACACAGGCGACGGGGAACCCGGCGAAATCAGCGCCGATCCCGCGGCATGGGGAGATGTGGTGCTGTGGCGCTCGGATGCGCCTTCCAGCTACCATCTTTCAGTGACCGTCGATGACGCCGCACAAGGGGTAACGCATGTGGTGCGCGGTTTCGACCTCTTTCATTCGACCTCGGTTCACCGCCTGCTGCAAACGCTTCTTGGCCTGCCGGCTCCCCGCTACCATCATCACCGGCTGATCCTCGGCGATGACGGGCGCAAGCTCTCCAAGAGCCAGGGAGATACGGCGCTGGCAGAGCTCAGAAAAGCGGGCCGGACTTCAGACGAGATCCGCCGGCTCGTCGGGCTTTGAGGTCACAGTCCGCGACGGCAGCACGTTGAACTTCATCAACGCAGCATTGAACTCAGCCCCAATGATGAAGATGACCCCCACCATGTAGAGAAAGACGATCACCACCATGATCGACGCCAAACCGGCATACATGGCCGCGTAATTGGCAAAACTCGCAAGGTAATAGGCAAAGACCAGCGCGCCGATCAGCCACAGCACCAGCGTCAGCACGACACCGGGGATGACGTCGAGAAGACGCCGGCTACCGGCGGGCAGGCTCAGATGGAAAATCAGGAGCGCGAAAGCGAGAAGCCCGATCGTGCCGTAGACGCGCCAGTTCGAAATCGTCGCAAGCCATTCCTTCAGCCAGGGAAACCACTTCTCCGCGAAAGCAAGCGCAACCGGAACGGCAACGAGCAGTGCGCTGATCACACTCAGCACCACCACTCCGCCGAGCACGAAACCCAGGCTGAGAAGGCGGGTAATGTACCAGGGTCGCGTCTCCGTCACTCGGTAGGCGCGGTTGAGAGAAACCCGAAGCGCCTCCACCCCGTTCGAGGCGAAGTAGGCGGCGGCCAGCACCGAAATCGTCAGAAGCCCGCCACGGGGGATCGTCAGCACCCGGACGACCTGATCGGACACCGGCTTGGAAATCGATTCGGGCCAGGTATCGAAGATGATGTGGATGGCTGTCTCAGCAAAACGATCCGCCCCGAGGAAGGTTGCAAGCGCCGTCCCGAAGATCAGGAAAGGAAACACCGCCAGAAGCGCAGACAGCGCCACGTGGCTAGCCATGGCCCAGCCATCGTCCTCGGTGAAGTGATAAAACGCGTCGAACCCGACCCGGTAGATAGTGCGCAGGAAAGCCCGCATCCATTCTCCTTGATCGCGGCGTGCCGATTGTAAGCCCACGGCGAATATGGGAAACCGGGTGGGATTTGTACAGGAAACATTCCGTTATGAATGCTCGAACCATTATCGTGACAGGTTGCTCATCGGGCATCGGCGCCTATTGTGCAAGGGCTCTGAAGGCAGACGGCTGGCGCGTTTTTGCGACGGTTCGCCGCAACGAGGATCTTGCGCCGCTGGAAAAAGCGGGCATCGAAGCCCTGCTGATGGATTATACCGACCAGGCCAGCATCGCCGCGCTGGTCGATGACGTGACGGCCCGCACAGGCGGGCGGATCGACGCGCTGTTCAACAACGGCGCCTATGGCCAGCCCGGGGCGGTCGAGGACCTTTCAACCGAGGTGCTGCGCCAGCAGTTCGAAACCAATGTCTTTGGATGGCATGAACTGACCCGGCGCGTGATCCCGCTGATGCGGGCGAACCGGTCGGGCCGCATCGTCCAGTGCTCGTCCATTCTCGGCCTGCTGCCCTATCGATACCGGGGCGCATACACGGCATCGAAATATGCGCTGGAGGGACTGACCGTCACGTTGCGCATGGAACTCGAGGGAAGCGGCATTCAGGTAAGCCTGATCGAGCCCGGTCCGATCGAAAGCCGCTTCACCACCAATGCACTGAAACAGATCGAGGCGAATATCGACCTTGCGGGTTCCCCGCATGCGAAGGAATACGAACGACAACTGGCGAGGCTGAACGGTACAGGCCCCATCAACAAGCACAAGCTTGGTCCGGAAGCCGTCTACAAAGTCCTGAAGCACGCCTTGACCGCCGAACGGGCGCGGCCACATTATCTCGTGACCACGCCGGCCCGGCAGGGCGCGTTCCTGAAACGACTGCTCCCGGCGGATCTCTTCTATCGATTGATGCGATCGCTGGACTGAGCAACAACAACAAAAGGTCAGGAAGAAACACCCATGTCCGGTTTCACCACGGTTCTTGCCCTGATCGTCATGGGCCTCGTCGTGCTCGTGCTCGTGCGCGGACTTTTCAACATGCTGAAGGGCGGCAGCGGCAACACCTCGAACAAGCTCATGCAGATGCGCCTCGTCCTGCAGGCCATAGCCATCGCGCTGATCATGCTGACCCTCTGGCTGACGGGCGGCGGACGATAGGAGAAAACGACGATGGTTCGTCTGAACAAGATCTACACCCGCACCGGCGATGACGGCACCACGGCGCTGGTGAGCGGCCCCCGCCGGCTCAAGCACGACCTGCGGGTCGATGCCTACGGCACCATCGACGAAGTGAATTCCGCAATCGGCGTTGCCCGGCTTTCCACCGAGGGCCTGACCGAACTCCACGCCATGCTCCTTCGCATTCAGAACGATCTCTTCGATCTCGGCGCGGACCTTGCCGCGCCAGATACCGGCGAGCCCCTGAGTTATGAACCCCTTCGGGTGATCGAGGCGCAGGTAACCCGGATCGAAAGCGAAATCGACCAGCTCAATGCCGGCCTCGATCCGCTGAAATCCTTCATCCTGCCGGGCGGAACACCGGCCGCCGCCCATTTGCATCTTGCTCGTACCATTGCCCGGAGAGCGGAGCGGATAATGGTCGAACTGTCGCGCTTCGAGGGAGAAACCATCGATCCACCGGCGCTCAAATACATCAACCGCCTGTCGGACTTCCTGTTCGTGGCGGCCCGTTTCGCCAATGACGGCGGCAAGGCCGACATTCTCTGGGTACCCGGCAAGAACCGCTGAAAAGGCTCCTGGCGCGCGATGTTCATCCCCCTGCATGACCGCAACTCGTTGAAGCATATCCGGGTGCAATACGTCACGATCGGCCTGATCCTGACGAATGCTCTCGTCTTCGCTTTTACCAACATGCTGATGCCGGAATCCGTTATTCAGGCAAGCGTTTTCGGACTGGGCTTCATTCCCGCGGTGGTGTTCGACTATGCGGTGCTCGATCCCTCGCTCACCATCGTGCCGCCGGATGCGACACTCGTCACCTATGCCTTCCTGCACAGCAACTGGATGCATCTCGGCTCCAACATGCTGTTCCTCTGGGTGTTCGGCGATAACGTCGAGGACGCATTGGGCCATGTGCGCTTCCTCATGTTCTATCTCGCCTGTGCCGCCGCCGCTGCGCTGTTCCACGGCCTCGTTGGCCCGACGTCCCAGAACCCGTTGATCGGCGCCTCAGGTGCCGTCTCTGGCGTCGTAGCGGCCTATCTGATGCTGCATCCCAAGGTGCGTGTCTGGGTGCTCGTGCTGTTCCGCTTTCCTCTGCCGCTGCCCGCCTTCCTGCCGCTCCTTTTCTGGATCGGACAACAATTCGTGATGCTCGCCATTGATTGGGAGGGCGAAGTCTCCTGGAGTGCGCATGTCGGCGGCATCCTCACCGGCGCCCTGCTCGTCGTGTTCATGCGCAGGCGAGGCGTTCCCCTGTTCGACCGGACGCTCGTGACACCGAAGGCTGTTGAACACCAGCGCGTCACCCCGCCGGCAACGCCTGTGTCTCCGCCTTCTCCACCCCGGAAAAACATCCACTGGGGTCGTTAATATAGCGAATTTCGTCATATTGACGTAAACGTAAACGTCAATTAATCGTTTTTAAGCGGAATCGATGCTGTAGCAAGCGTTGTAATTGCGAAAAAAATGCGTATCCATGTCGCCCATTGACCATCGGAGGGCCGTCTGAAGAGGCATTTTCAGGCAGGGCAATGAAGGAAGAAAGTCATGAAAGTACTGGTGACCGTCAAGCGCGTTGTTGACTACAACGTGAAGATCCGCGTGAAGGTCGATGGATCTGGTGTCGAGCTTGCGAACGTGAAGATGT
>QFQX01000054.1 GCA_003248775.1 Shinella sp.
GGTCGGCGCTGGCGGGAGCGACGACGATCAGGTCGCAATCGCGGGCCAGCCGGATATGGCCGACATCCTGCTCGTCCTCGCGGGAAAAGAGGTCGGTATAGACATGGCTTGCCGAAAGCGCGCCGACGGCAAGCGGCGTCACGAATTGCTGGGCCGCCTCCGTCATCACAGGCCGCACCGATGCTCCCCGCTCCCTGAGGCGGCGGATCAGGTCGAGGCTCTTGTAGGCGGCTATGCCGCCGGAGATGACGAGAAGGATGCGTTTCCCGGTTAAGCTCATGAAATGCCTCGACTGCCGGCCCGTGTTTCCGGCGAACCTAGATCATAGCCCGACGTTTTGGAAGCAGCGAAGGCAGGCGTCGTCAGCCGATCTGGATGGCGATGGCGACGAGCGCGATGGCGATGACCCACAGCGCCAGCCTGCCGAGACGGCTGTGACGTGCCTCGGCCTTGCCGATGGCTTCGGCGGTTGCCGCATCGAAACGCAGGCCGTTTTCGCTCATCTGCATGACTTCGCTGTGGAACTTCTCGGTCTTCGCGGCAATTTCCGGCAGTGCTTCGGCCAGCCGGAAGGCGGCCTTCATGCCGTCCTTGAGATCGGTCGCGATCCGCTTCGGGCCGAGATTGTCGCGGATCCAGCCCGAGACGACCGGATCGGAAGCCTTCCACATGTTGAACTGCGGATTGAGGATGCGCGATACGCCCTCGACCACCACCATGGTCTTTTGCAGCATGACGAGTTCGGGACGGGTCTCCATGTCGAAGAGTTCGGTCACTTCGAAGAGTAGCGTCAGAAGCTTGCCCATGGAAATGGTTTCAGCTGGCTGGCCATGGATCGGTTCGCCGATGGCGCGGATCGCCTGCGCGAAGCTCGCCATGTCGTGATGGGAAGGTACATAGCCGGCTTCGAAATGCACTTCCGCTACGCGCATATAGTCGCGGGTGATGAAGCCGTAGAGGATTTCGGCGAGGAAGCGCCGTTCCTTCTTGCCCAGCCGCCCGGCGATGCCCATGTCGACCGCGACAATGGTGCCATCGGGCGCGACGAAGAGGTTGCCGGGATGCATGTCGGCGTGGAAGAAGCCGTCCCTGAGCGTATGGCGCAGGAAGGACTGGATCAGCGTATCGGCCAGATGGTTGAGATCGTGCCCGGCGGCCTTCAGCGCCTCGACATCCGACATCTTGATGCCGTCGATCCATTCCATCGTCACGACGTCGCGGCCGGTGCGTTCCCAGTCGACTTCGGGTACGCGGAAGCCGGGATCATTGCGGGTATTTTCCGCAATCTCGGAAAGGGCCGCCGCCTCAAGCCTTAGGTCCATCTCGACCTTGGTCGTCTGCTCCAGCGTCTTCGTGACCTCTACGGGCCTGAGCCGACGCGTATGCGGCAGGAAACGCTCCTGCAGATGGGCAACGAGGTACATGGCCTCGAGATCGGCGGCGAAACGCTTGCGCACGCCGGGCCGGATCACCTTGACGGCGACCTTCTTGCGGCCGTTCGGCGTCTCGATTTCGGCGGGATGCACCTGGGCGATGGATGCCGCGGCGATGGGTTCGTCAAAGGTGACGTAGAGATCGTCGACCGTGCGTCCGAGCGATTCCCGGATCGAGGTTTTGGCCTCTTGCGTCGGGAAGAAGGCCATGCGGTCCTGCAGTCCGGAAAGGTCTTCGGCAAAGTCCGCGCCGACCACGTCCGGTCTGGTTGCCAGGAACTGGCCGATCTTCACATAGGAAGGACCAAGCCGCTCGACGGCGCGCGCAAGCCGGTCGGAGCGCTCTTCCTGCCGCGCCCGCTTGCGGGTTAGGAGGCCAGCCGCCGATTTGGCAACGCCCACTATCGCCGGAAGTCCGTCTGACGGAAGGGCGGAAACCACGCCTTCCCTGACCAGCACCCAGCCCACCCGCGCAAGGCGGAAATATGCTCCGACGGTGCTCATGAAGATCAGATTTTCCAGCCGGAATGCAGCGCGGCGATACCGCCGGTGTAATTGGTGAAGGTGACGCGCGAGAAGCCGGCCTTCGAGATCATCGCTGCGAAATCGCGCTGGTTGGGGAACTTGCGGATCGATTCCACCAGGTACTGGTAGGGCTCGGCATCGCCGGTGATCATCTGGCCGAAGCGCGGGATCGCCTTGAACGACCACTCTTCATAGACACGGTCGAGAAGCGGCATGTCGACTTCGGAAAATTCCAGCACCAGCAGCCGGCCGCCGCGCTTCAGCACGCGATAGGCTTCCTTCAGCGCCACGTCGATGCGCGGAACGTTGCGGATGCCGAATGCGATCGTATAGGCGTCGAAGCTGTTGTCTTCGAAGGGCAGGCTTTCGGCATTCGCTTCGACGAAGGTCAGGTTCTCGGAGAGCCCCTTCTTTTCCGCCCGTTCGGCGCCGACGCCGAGCATGGAGCCGTTGATATCGAGCACCGTCACATGGGCGAGGCGACCGGAGGCCTCGACGATGCGGAAAGCGATGTCACCGGTGCCGCCGGCAACGTCGAGCGAGCGATAGGTCGGGTCCTTGCGCGGATTGACAGCGGCGACCATCGCGTCCTTCCAGACCCGATGCAGGCCGGCGGACATCACGTCGTTCATGATGTCGTAGCGCTTGGCGACCTTGTGAAAGACTTCGTTGACCAGACCCTGCTTCTCGCCATCCGCGACCTCGCGGAAGCCGTAGGAGGTTTCCATGCCGCCTTCGGCGGACGTCCGGCTCTCGGCCATCAATTCACTCCATCTCGTTCTTGGTCGAAAAGACCATAGCGAAAACGCCCCGGGCGCGCTATCTCCGGGCCTGATATCGGCGGCGGAGCCATTGCGCTGGTCTATAGACCGTTAAGGCCGCCGTTCAAACAGAAAGATGGGTCTCAATGCCGGAATTGCCAGAGGTCGAAACGGTCAGGCGGGGATTGTCACCAACCATGGAAGGCGCCGTCATCCGCCAGCTGGAGCTGCGCCGGCCCGACCTGCGCTTTCCCCTGCCGCGGGATTTTGCCGCACGCCTTTCGGGCCGGCGGATTATTGCGCTGTCGCGCCGCGCCAAGTACCTCCTGATCGACCTCGACGACGGTGCGACCGTGATTGCCCACCTCGGCATGTCGGGTTCGTTCCGCATCGAGGCCGGGGAGGCAGGCGACATGCCTGGAGATTTCCATCATCCGCGCTCCAAGAACGAGAAACACGATCACGTGATCTTTCATCTGGACGGGGCGGATGGCGGCTCCCGCGTCATATACAACGACCCGCGCCGTTTCGGCTTCATGGACCTGACAACGCGCAACGAACTGGATATCTATCCGGCCTTTCGTGATCTCGGGCCGGAGCCGGTCGGAAACGAGCTTTCGGCGGACTACCTCGCCGGCCGTTTTGCCGGCAAGCAACAGCCGCTGAAGAGCGCGCTGCTAGACCAGAAGGTGATCGCGGGCCTCGGCAATATATATGTCTGCGAGGCGCTGTGGCGGTCGCATCTGTCACCGGAACGCGCAGCCGCTACGCTGGTGACGCCCACGGGGAGACCCAAGCAGCAGTTGCTGGTGCTGACGGAGGCGATCCGCGCCGTCATCGCCGACGCCATCGCCGCGGGCGGTTCTTCGCTACGCGATCATATCCAGACGGACGGAACCCTCGGCTATTTCCAGCACAGTTTCAGTGTCTATGATCGGGAGGGTTCATCCTGCCGGACGCCGGACTGCGGGGGTACCGTCGAGCGTATCACGCAGGCGGGACGGTCGAGCTTCTATTGCCGCATCTGCCAGAAATGAGGAAGCAAGGGAGAGAATGTCGATGAGTTACGAGACGATACTGCTGGAAACCCGCGGCCGGGTTGCGCTGATCACCCTCAACCGCCCGCAGGCGCTGAATGCGCTGAACTCGACCGTGATGAACGAACTGCGCCGGGCGCTGGCGGCGATCCAGGCCGACAATGCCATCGGCGCCGTCGTGCTGACCGGCTCGGAAAAGGCCTTCGCCGCCGGCGCCGATATCAAGGAGATGCAGGGGCTCGATTTCGTCGATGCCTATCTCGGGAACTTCATCAGCGGCTGGGATGACATCGCGGGCTTCCGCAAGCCGTTGATCGCGGCCGTCTCCGGCTTTGCTCTCGGCGGTGGCTGCGAACTCGCCATGATGTGCGACTTTGTCATCGCATCGAAGACGGCGAAGTTCGGCCAGCCCGAAATTACGCTCGGAGTCATTCCCGGCATGGGCGGGACCCAGCGCCTCACGCGGGCCATCGGCAAGGCCAAGGCCATGGATCTCTGCCTGACCGGCCGGATGATGGATGCGCATGAAGCCGAAGTCGCCGGGCTCGTCGCCCGCGTGGTGGAGTATGAAAGGCTGGTAGAAGAGGCTGTCGCCACCGCCGAGAAGATTGCAGGCTTTTCCCAGCCGGCCGTCCGCATGGCGAAGGAAGCCGTCAATCGGGCTTTCGAGCAGACGCTGGGCGAGGGATTGCGCTCCGAACGGCGTATGTTCCATTCCCTCTTCGCGACGGAAGACCAGAAGGAAGGCATGGCCGCTTTCGTCGAGAAGCGAAAGGCGGACTTCAGGAACCGCTGAGGGATCGGCGGGACGGCGCGATTTCGTTGAAATTGCGCGTTGACGGAACCGCGCTTTCCCGCTATATGCCCGCCCACGGTTGGAAAAGTCGCTGGCTTTTCCGAAATGAGCTCCCCAATAGCTGAATTGGCAGGTCGCAACGACCCGACGCGGCGTTGGAGGAGATAGGTTTGAATTCGAAGAGAGGCATCCATGGCCAATACAACTTCGGCGAAGAAGGCGACCCGCAAGATCGCTCGCCGCACTGCAGTCAACAAGGCTCGCCGCTCGCGGGTACGTGGTTTCATTCGCAAGGTTGAAGAAGCAATCGCCTCCGGCGATGCAACGCTCGCCAAGGACGCACTGAAGGCTGCCCAGCCGGAACTGCAGCGCGCAGCCACCAAGGGCGTCGTTCACGCCAACACCGCTTCGCGCAAGATCTCGCGTCTTGCCCAGCGCGTGAAGGCTCTGTCCGCCTAATTCCAGACGCATTTTCGACATTTTGATGAAGCCTGGCTGAAAAGCCGGGCTTTTTCTGCTGTCCGGCTAACTATCTCCTCTGGTTGTATCGTTTGACGATTGCATGTCACTGAAGTGACACAAAAAATCATTTAATTTCAATCGTTTACCGGAGGATCTTTGCGAGGCGCTCGCTTTACTTAAGGGCAGGCGGGCCTGCTTTCGAGTCAAGGACTTTTTATTTTTGAGCCGTTTTTTTGTGGCGCAACTTCGGCTTTTTGGGAATCCCGTTGATTCAAAAGCGATTCTTTTCTTGCGAAAATGTGACGCCCAAATTGGGGCGGCGGAGTCAATGCCCGGCGCTTAATTTTGCGTAAAATTCACTGTTGATCTTGGCTTTTGATCCTGCATTAATGATCTCCAACAGGGCGCGCGGAGCCAGTCTCCTGAGCAGTCTTAGCCGGCAAAGCTGGCGGTCGAGACACTCACCGTTCCCTGGGCGGAATCCCAGTATTCCGTTTTTTCAGACAGTGTCGATTTTACGCCGGAAGCCCATGGTTTCCGTGCTGGAGTAGTTTTGTCTTTGTGTGCCGGTCACCCAGACCGGCGGATAGTGTGAAGAAGGAGTATACGGCAGCCGCCGGAGTTCATGTCGAGGATGAACGACCGGAGGCTCGTGGTGCACGGCGGATGACCCAGTGGCTGGGGTGGTCGTGCACGACAATGGGGGCGCCGGATCCATCGCATGATGCGATGTGATCTGTGGCGCGGGGCTGAGGCAGTTGCCGGGCGCGTTACAAAGACGCCCGGCGCAAATGATAAGTTTTGGAAGGCGGCAAAATGCAAATGAATACTGTGACGGCCGGTGCGGTGGTAAACGGGGACCACGCACACACGGCGGTAGGCGCCGTGCGCTCCGAAGGAGCAGGAGAAAATACTGAAATGAAGCGCGATGTCCTGTTTGAGCGGTTCAGCCAGCGGCTGAAGGCTCAGGTCGGTCCGGACGTCTATGCGAGCTGGTTTGGCCGGCTCAAGCTTCATTCGGCGTCGAAGAGCGAAATTCGCCTCACGGTTCCGACCACGTTCCTGAAGTCCTGGATCAACAACCGTTATCTCGATCTGATCACCAGCATCTTTCAGCAGGAAGATCCGGCGATCCTGAAGGTCGAGATCCTCGTGCGCAGCGCAAGCCGCAACACCCCCGCGCGCGGCCCCGCCGTTGAGGATCGCGCTCCTGCCGTCGACACCGCTGCTCCGGCAGCACCGGCGCGCAAGTCTTCGGCCCAGCCCGTCGGTCAGGTCGCTCCCGTTTCCGGCAATGCCGCCGCTGCACGTGTTGCAACCAACGGTCCGCTTTTTGGTTCCCCGCTTGATTCCCGCTTTACCTTTGATGGCTTCATCGAAGGCGCTTCGAATCGTGTTGCCCTTGCCGCGGCAAAGACGATCGCAGAAGCCGGTGCCGGCGCAGTTCGCTTCAATCCGCTCTTCATTCACTCCTCCGTTGGTCTCGGCAAGACGCATCTCCTGCAGGCCATAGCCAATGCGGCGATCCAGAGCGCGCGTGCGCCTCGCGTGGTCTATCTGACGGCTGAATACTTCATGTGGCGTTTTGCCACCGCAATCCGCGACAACGATGCCCTGACGCTTAAGGACTCGCTGCGTGCAATCGATCTCCTGATCATCGACGACATGCAGTTCCTGCAGGGCAAGATGATCCAGCACGAATTCTGCCATCTGCTCAACATGCTGCTCGACAGCGCCAAGCAGGTCGTGGTTGCTGCCGATCGCGCGCCGTGGGAACTGGAATCGCTCGATCCGCGCGTTCGCTCGCGCCTTCAGGGTGGCGTGGCGATCGAAATGGAAGCGCCTGACTACGACATGCGCTTCGAGATGTTGCAGACCCGTCTGGACGCCGCCAAGAAGGATGATGCGTCTCTGGAAATTCCGCAGGAAATCCTGTCGCACGTCGCTCGCAACGTTGCGAGCAGCGGCCGCGATCTGGAAGGCGCCTTCAACCAGCTGATCTTCCGTCGTTCGTTCGAGCCCAATCTGTCGGTTGAACGCGTCGATGAACTGCTGGCCCATCTGGTCGGCGCTTCCGAACAGAAGCGCGTCCGTATCGAGGATATCCAGCGTATCGTCGCGCGCCACTACAACGTTTCGCGTCAGGAGCTCGTCTCCAACCGCCGTACCCGCGTCATCGTAAAGCCGCGCCAGATCGCCATGTATCTGTCGAAGACGCTGACCCCGCGTTCCTTCCCGGAAATCGGCCGACGTTTTGGCGGTCGTGACCACACCACCGTGCTCCATGCCGTTCGCAAGATCGAGGAGCTGGTTTCCGAGGACACCAAGCTCAGCCACGAGATCGAACTTCTCAAGCGGCTGATCAACGAGAACAACGCCTGATGAGACTGGGCCGGTAGCGATACCGGCCTTTTCTTTTGGGTCATGCGAGCCCTGCCTGAAAGCCCTCCATGAACAGGCCAATCCCGTTCTACGATGAAAATGCCGAGGCCTATGCCGGCCGGTCGCGAACGCTTGCAGTCGACCGTCTCGAGGCCTTCTCCAGGAAGGTTGCGCCGGGCGGCGCAGTCCTTGAGCTTGGCTGCGGAGCCGGTGAGGACAGTGAGTGGCTGACTGCAAGAGGTTTCGTGGTGACGCCGACGGACGGTTCGTCCGGCATGGCCGCGGAAGCGGAAAAGCGGCTCGGTCGTCCCGTTCGCGTGATGCGTTTCGATGAGCTTGCCGAGGCAAATGTCTATGACGGCGTCTGGGCCTGTGCCTGCCTGCTGCACGTACCCCGAGCCGATCTTTCCGATGTGCTGGCGCGCATCCGTCGTGCGCTGAGGCCGGGCGGGATCTTCTATGCGAGCTACAAGGCAGGTGAAAAGGAAGGGTCCGACCGTTTCGGTCGACACTATAACAGGCCCTCGTCTGACTGGCTCTCCGCGACCTACCGCGACGTCGGTTGGCGGGAGCTCTCGATCGAGTATGCCAGGGGCGGCGGTTATGACGGCGAGCCGACCGAATGGCTTCATGTGACCGCGATAGCGTGAAGGCCTGTTTCCGCAAGAGCCTCCGACTTGCTGCTCTTCTCGACCAGCCATTGACGCACGGTGGCCACGGCTGATCGTTCCAGCGCGAGTGACGGATAGACGAGATAATAGGCGAAGCGGCTGCGGATCGCGGTGCTGAACGGGCTGACGAGCCGCCCTTGCCTGATATCCTGTTCGGCAAAACCCCGGCGCAGCAGGGCGAGGCCGAGACCGGCCCGCGCCGCTTCCAACGCGCCGTTGCTGTCGGGGGCGATCACCGGTCCCCTGCGCCAGTCGATATCCGTAGCACCGGCGGCTTCGAGCCACAGTCGCCAGTCGTTGCGGTCGACATCATGGATCAGCATTTGCGGCTTCAGCCGTGATGGCGTCGGGTCCGGGCCGAGAGTGGCGGCAAGTGCCGGTGAGCAGACCGCAATCAGGTCGTCTGCGACGAGCCGTTCGCTCGCAAGTCCCGGATAGGCGCCAAGCCCGTGCCGCACGGCGAGATCGACGCCGTCCTTCTGGAAATCCACGAGCCTTCCCGTCGTGCCGATCCGAAGGTCGATGTCCGGAAACGCCGTCTGGAATTCCTCCAGACGTGGCATCAGCCACTGGATTGCAAAGCCGGTGGTGCAGCTCAACGTCACGATGTCAGGCTGAAGCTTTCGTCTGATCGCGCCGGTTGCCTCGCGCATCAGCCGGAAGGCGATCCTCAGTGTCGAGAAGTAATCGGCACCTGCCTCGGTCAGCGAAAGCCGTCGCGGATGCCGTTCGAAGAGCGCAAGGCCGAGTGTCGCCTCCAGTTCCCGCACCTGCAGACTGATGGCGCCCGGCGTCACATGCAGCTCTTCTGCGGCAAGCGTCATGCTCAGATGTCGCGCTGCGGCTTCGAAGGCGCGCATCCCCGAAAGAGAAGGAAGTGCTTCGTCCATGATTTAGAAAAACTCGCTCATCAGTCGAGATCGTCTCGTTTGTCATCGGGATAAAGAAGAAATAACAGATCTATATGGGCTGAATAATGGCCGTTGGAAAAGTTATTACGATTAAAAATCGACGTGCGGAAGACGGGGAAGTCCGGGACGGATTTCGATCTGACTAGGGCTTCGGCCTTGAGGGAGATGTGGAATGGCACAGAAGGAAATGGCGAAAGGCGAATGGCTGATGCTCGGGGCGCTGTCGTTGCTCTGGGGCGGCTCCTTCCTTTTCAACGGTATTCTGGTGAAGGCCTGGCCACCGGTCACCATCGTCAGCGCGCGTGTCGGACTGGACGCGATCGCGCTCTGGATCATCGTGCGTCTTGCCGGCATTGCCATACCGAGAAGCCGGGAAGCATGGCTGGCCTTCCTCGGCATGGGCATCCTCAACAATGTCATTCCCTTCACACTGATCGTCTGGGGCCAGACCCATATCGCCAGCGGGCTTGCGGCGATCCTCAACGCTACGACGCCGCTGTTCGGCGTTCTGGTGGCGCATGCCCTGACGCCCGATGAAAAGCTGACGGCCAACAAGATCGCCGGTCTGCTGATCGGCATTGGCGGTGTCGCGGTGATGATGGGGCCGTCCGTGCTGGGGCATGTCGGTAATGACGTCTGGGGCGAGCTTGCGGTTCTCGGCGCGGCCTTGAGTTATGCCTTCGCCGGCGTGTTCGGTCGCAGGTTCAAGCGCATGGGCATGCCACCCTTGCTGCCGGCAGCGGGGCAGGTGGACATGTCGGCGCTACTTCTGCTGCCCGTGGCCCTCATCGTCGACAAGCCATTCAGTCTGCCGGCCCCCGGTGCCGAAACCATCGCCGCCCTGCTCGGGCTTGCGCTTCTGTCGACGGCCTTTGCCTATGTCCTGTTTTTCCGCATCCTCGCGACCGCGGGCGTGACGAACCTGATGCTGGTGACGATCCTGATCCCGCCGAGCGCCGTGGTGCTGAGCGCCATCGTGCTGGGCGAACAGCTTGAGCTGCGCCATGGTCTTGGCATGGTGCTCATCGCGCTGGGGCTGGTGTCGATCGACGGACGTCTCTGGCGTCGTTTCGTCGCTCGCGGAGCCTGAGCCGCTCAATTGGCGGTGATTGTGATGGTGGCCTGAAACGCTTTAGCAGGCGAGATCGGCCACCACCGCATCCAGCACCAGCATGCCGGACGGCGTGCAGCGCAGGCGCGAATTGCCGAGGCGCTCTATGAAACCGTGTTCCAGTAAAAACTGTTCCTTGGCCGGATCGGGATCGCGGCCGGAAAGCTGCTGCCAGCGTGCGAGGTCGACGCCTTCGCGCAGCCTGAGGCCCATCAGCAGCAGTTCGTCGGCCTGTTCGTCAAGGTCGAGGATCTCCTGATCCACCATGCCGTGGCAACGTTCCTCCACTGCAGCCAGCCAGGCTTCCGGAACGCGTTCGGTGGCGGTGGCGATCTTGTCGCGCCCGCGCGTCAGCCGCCCATGGGCGCCGGGGCCGATGCCGGCATAGTCGCCATAGCGCCAGTAGGTGAGGTTGTGGCGGCTCTCCGCGCCCGGCCGAGCATGGTTGGAAACCTCGTAGGCCGGCAGGCCCTCGCGCGCCGTGATTTCCTGTGTCGCCTCATAGAGAACGGCCGATTGCTCCTCATCAAGGGTAATGAGCTTGCCGGCCTTGTGAAGACCGTAGAAGGCGGTGCCGTCCTCGATCGTCAGCTGATAGAGCGAAAGATGGTCGACCGCGTAGGAGATTGCCTCGCGCAGCTCCTTTTCCCATGCCTCGACAGTCTGGTTTGGTCGCGCGTAGATCAGGTCGAACGACATGCGCGGAAAGATCTCGCGGGCAAGCCGGATCGCCTTCAGGGCATCCGCAACGTCATGCAGCCGGCCCAGGAACTTCAGGTCGGGATCGTTGAGCGCCTGAACGCCGAGCGAGACACGGTTGACGCCCGCTGACCGATAACCCCGGAACCGCGTCGCCTCCACGCTGGAGGGATTGGCCTCCATGGTGATCTCGATGCCATCGGGAACATGCCAGTGGCGTGCGATGGCGTTCAGGATCGCATCCACCGTTTCAGGCGCCATCAGCGAGGGCGTGCCGCCACCGAGGAAGATGCTGGTGACCGTCTTTGGGCCGCTAAGACGGCGCATTTCCTGCATTTCGCGCAGGAAGGCGGAAACGAAGCGCGGCTGGTCGACCGGCTGGTGACGGACGTGACTGTTGAAATCGCAGTAGGGACATTTGGCCGCGCAGAACGGCCAATGCACATAGACGCCAAAGCCCGGTTCACCGGTATCGGGAAGAAGGAGCGGCGTCGCTTCGGCCATCTGCGGGATCAAGCCTCCAGGCAGGTTTCGACGAAGAGCTTGAAGGCGCGCGCGCGGTGCGACAGCGCTTCCGCGTCGCCGGGCTTCCAGCCGTGTTTTTCCTGGGCGGTCATTTCGCCGAAGGTGGTGTCATGGCCTTCCGGCTGGAACACCGGATCGTAGCCGAAGCCGGCAGTGCCGCGCGGCGGCCACGCGATCGTGCCTTCCACCTCGCCACGGAAGAATTCCGTGTGTCCGTCCGGCCATGCAAGGCAGAGCACGCTGACGAAACGGCCGGTGCGCTGTTCGGGACGTGTTGCCCCTTTCTCTGCAAGAGCCTTCTCGACCTTCTCCATCGCCATGGCGAAGTCGCGGCTGCCGTCCTCGCGCTCTGCCCAGTTCGCCGTATAGACGCCGGGTGCGCCATCGAGCGCGTCGATTACCAGACCGGAATCGTCGGAAAGTGCGGGCATGCCGGCGGCCTTGGCCGAAGCCAGCGCCTTGATGGCGGCGTTTTCCTCGAAGGTCGTGCCGGTTTCATCCGGTTCCTCGAACTTCAACTCAGCCGCCGACTTGGCGGAAAAACCGAAGGGACCGATCAGGTCGGCGATCTCGGCGATCTTGCCGGCATTGTGGCTGGCGACGACGATGGTACGGGTGTCGAGCTTGCGCATTTACAAAAATCCTATTCGATATCCCAGAGCCGGGGTTCGGCACATTCGAGACTGTTGCCTGCCGGATCGCGGAAGTAGATCGAGCGGGCGCCGTTGGGCCAGCGGAAATCCGACTCAATTGTGATCCCGGCGTTCGCAAGGCGATCCGCGATACGGTCGAGGTTTTCGCCCGCCACGCGGAAGCAGGCATGTCCCGGACCGGTGGTTCCATGGCTCGGAACCGGAAATGATCCGGCAGCGACCGGCTTGATCGTTTCCGCCGCGTTGAAGATCAACAGGATCCCCTGGCCGCAGCGATAGAAGATGTGACGATCGCCCTGCCGCTTGATCTTTTCAAGACCGAGAACGCCTCCATAGAAGGCCTCGGCGGCATCGAGGTCGGACGCATAGAGAGCCGTCTCGAGAATGCCTTCCAATGCGTCGCTCACCCTCTTCTCCGTGGAGGCGACCTTAGAGGATCGCCTGCTTCTGCAGGTTGACCAGTTCGCCGATGCCGTTGCGGGCAAGCCGCATCAGCGTCAGGAATTCTTCTTCCGAGAAGGGAACGCCCTCGGCCGTCCCCTGAACCTCGACGATGGCGCCGGTGCCGGTCATGACGAAGTTCGCATCGGTCTCGGCAGACGAGTCTTCCAGATAGTCGAGGTCGATGACCGGCTGGTTGGCGAAGATGCCGCAGGAGATGGCGGCAACGTGATCCTTCAGGACCTTCTCCACCTTCACCATGTTGCGGGCTTCCATCCACTTCAGGCAGTCGTAAAGGGCAATCCATGCGCCGGTGATGGAGGCGGTGCGGGTGCCGCCGTCGGCCTGGATCACGTCGCAGTCGATGGTGATCTGGCGTTCGCCAAGCGCTTCAAGATCGACGATGGCGCGTAGCGAGCGGCCGATCAGGCGCTGGATTTCCTGCGTGCGGCCGCCCTGCTTGCCGGCTGCCGCCTCGCGCTTCATGCGGTCGCCTGTGGCGCGCGGCAGCATGCCGTATTCGGCGGTGACCCAGCCCTTGCCGCTGTTGCGCAACCACGGCGGGGTCTTCTCTTCAAGACTTGCCGTGCAGAGCACATGGGTATCACCGAATTTGACGAGGCAGGAGCCTTCCGCATGCTTGGAAAAATTGCGCTCGAACGAGACCTTGCGCATTTGGTCGGTTTTTCTGCCTGATGGCCGCATTGCGTTCTCCTTGGGTGCCCAAAGGCCTTCTAAGGTCCGCGCTTACGATTTGCAAAGAAAAACCATGAAAGTCCCCGGTATGTCCGGAGTTGTCCTATTTTTCCGGTTTGTGATTGGGCATTGAGTGGCTATATTTCGTCCCGATGACAGACACACAGATTTCGCACGACTGATGACACGACCTACGACACCGTTCAAGGACGTGACGGCGTCACTGGATGATCGCTCCAGGGAGGTCTTCCGGCGTATCGTGGAAAGCTATCTGGAATCGGGCGATCCGCTCGGTTCCCGCAATCTGTCGCGCCTGCTGCCCATGTCGCTTTCGCCTGCGTCGGTCCGCAATGTGATGAGCGATCTGGAAGATCTCGGCCTTATCTATGCGCCGCATGTCAGCGCTGGCCGTCTGCCGACGCAGCTCGGTCTTCGCTTCTTCGTCGATGCCTTCATGCAGGTCGGCGATCTCTCCGCGGATGAGCGCGGCAGCATTGAGCGCCAGATCCGCCCACACGGACCGGATCAGCCAATGGAAAATCTGCTGACCGAGGCGAGCCTGATGCTCTCCGGTCTCTCGCGTGGCGCAGGCCTCGTGATCGCGGCCAAGAGCGATCCTGTCTTGAAGCATGTCGAGTTCATCCGGCTGGAGCCGACCAAGGCGCTTGCGGTGCTGGTCGGCGAGCACAACCAGATCGAAAACCGCATCATCGACCTGCCGGCAGGCATTACCGCCTCGCAGTTGACCGAGGCGGCGAATTTCCTCAACGCCAATCTCGCAGGCCAGACGCTTGTCGAACTGCGTACCCAGATCGAAAAGCTCAAGCAGCAGGTAGCCGGTGAGCTCGATGTCCTCTCGCAGGATCTCGTCGAGCGCGGCCTTGCCGTCTGGTCGGGGGGGCGGGACGAGGAAAAGCCCACGCGGCTTATCGTACGCGGGCGGGCAAATCTTCTGGAGGGACTGGCGGGTTCGGATGATATCGACCGCCTGCGTCTGCTCTTTGATGATCTGGAGCGCAAGGAAAGTCTGGTCGAGATCCTCAATCTGGCCGAGAGCGGTCCGGGGGTCCGGATCTTCATCGGCTCCGAGAACAAGCTGTTCTCCCTCTCCGGCTCCTCGTTGATCGTGGCGCCTTACAGGGACGGTGAGGATCGCATCGTCGGCGCCGTTGGCGTCATCGGGCCGACCCGACTCAACTATTCCCGCATCGTGCCGATGGTGGACTACACCGCGCAGCTGATGGCGAGGCTTTCGCGTTCAGCGCGCTGACTTAACGACGCATGTCGGGCCGATATCCGGCTTGTTGGACTGCAAGCCTTGATTTTTCCACGGCAAACCCTGATATCGGGCACAAATTCGAAAACAGTTCGAAACACAAATCACTCGGAGGACGTCATGACCGACGACACCAAGAACAACGAAACCGACACGACGGCAGCCGAAAGCCAGGCTCCGGAGATCGCGACCGAAACGGAAGCCTCGATCGATCCGGTGGAAGCCCTTAAGGCGGAAAATTCCGAACTTCGCGACCGCTTCCTGCGCCTTGCTGCCGAGATGGACAATCTGCGCCGTCGCACCGAGCGCGATGTGAAGGATGCCAAGTCCTATGCGGTAACCGGCTTTGCCCGTGACATGCTCGCCGTGTCTGACAACCTGCGCCGTGCACTCGATACCATTCCGGAAGAAGCTCGCACGGCTGCGGATGCCGGGCTGGCAGCCCTTATCGAAGGCGTGGAGATGACCGAACGCGGCATGCTGGCGACGCTCGAACGTCACGGCGTTCGCAAGATCGAGGCAGAAGGTCAGAAGTTCGACCCGAACTTCCATCAGGCCATGTTTGAAATCCCCAATCCCGAAGTGCCGAACAACACGGTCGTTCAGGTCGTTCAGGCCGGCTATGCGATCGGAGATAGGGTTCTGCGCCCGGCCATGGTGGGCGTTGCCAAGGGCGGCCCGAAGGCCGACGCGGCAGCCGAGCAGACGGCTGAAAAGAACGGCTGAAAACAAAATCTTCCGATGTCATGAAAGCGCCCGAAAGGGCGCTTTTTTTATGCATTGAGACGACAGGTCAGGCGGCTGTGGAAGCCTGTTCCTCATTGAGGAAGGCATAGATGGCAGAAGCCGAATCCGTAGCGCGCAGCTTGGCGACCAGATCCTGGTCGCGGAGAACGCGGGCGATGCGCGAAAGCGCCTTGAGATGGTCCGCGCCGGCGCCTTCGGGTGCCAGCAGCAGGAATACGAGATCGACCGGCTGGTCGTCGAGTGCTTCGAAATCGACGGGTGTTTCAAGTCGAGCGAATACGCCAGTGATGGCGGTGATGTTGCTCAACTTGCCATGCGGGATGGCGATGCCGTTGCCAACCCCGGTGGATCCCAGACGCTCCCGCTGCAGGATGACGTCGAAGATCTCGCGTTCGGGGATATCGGTGAGCTTGGAGGCTTTGGCCGCAAGTTCCTGAAGCAGTTGCTTCTTGGAGTTCACCCTGAGGGCGGGAACGACCGCATCTTGTTGCAGCAAATCTGCCAAGGCCATTTCATAATCCTTCGTGTCGCCAAGACAAGAATGGGACAAGCGGCGGTGTTGGCCGCCGCTTGCACTGTGCTTATCAGGCTTTGATATTGGCGGAATCGATCCAGCCGATATTACCGTCGTTGCGGCGGTAAACGATGTTGAGTTCATCCTTGCCCGGGCTGCGGAACAGCAGAACGGGTTCATCGGTCATGTCGAGCGCCATTACGGCGGATGCGACCGTCATCGTGCGGAGCTTCTTGGTGCTCTCTGCCACGATGGTGGGCGCATAGTCTTCCGGCACTTCATCATGCTCTTCGGACAGGGCGTCCATGACGGTATAGGGCACCTCGATGGCAGATGCGGCCGCACCGACGGGATGGTGATCCTTGAGCTTACGCTTGTATCGGCGCAGGCGCTTTTCGATGCGGTCTGCGGCGACGTCGAAGGCGATCTGCGGATCATTGGCCGAACCGGTCGCATGGAGGTTTGCTCCGGCGTCCAGATGAACCGCGCAATCCGCTACGAACTGCGCTGCAGCCGCAGAGGACTTGGTTACGGTGATCTGGCCGGAATACCCTCCGTCGAAGTACTTTGTGACCGCTTCTCCGATCCGCTCTCCGATCCGCTGACGGAAGGAGTCGCCGATTTCCATATGTTTGCCGGATACACGCACACTCATGGAGTTTCCCTTCATACTTATTAGTTTGGTTTGCAGGCGTCAGTTTACGCCAAGCGACGCACGCATCCAAGCTCTTCAAGTGGTATTGTCGGTCTCTATCCCGTGTACCGGGCCTCTGTCGGGGATAAGATTGAGCGATTGTGAACCGGTATTGATCGGGGCGGGCTTCTAGCCGCGCCTCTGGTAAAAGTCAACAGTGTCTTAATGTTGCATCAACTTACGGGGGTGTCTATGCACCTTTAGATTGTTGTCGCCTTCGCCATGGCCCGCTTTTCGCGTCGCCGCTGAACGGAGGATGGGATGTTCATCGCCTCGCGATATTTTGCCACAGTCCGGCGCGCGAGATCGACGCCGCCTGACTTGAGACTGAGCACGATATCGTCATCCGAAAGAACCGCCTCTGGGCTCTCCTGGGCGATCATCATCCTGATACGGTGACGGACGGCCTCTGCCGAATGGCTGTCGCCCCCTTCGGCAGAACCTATTGATACACTGAAGAAATATTTGAGCTCGAACAGGCCGCGCGGTGTGAGCATGTACTTGTTCGAGGTCACCCGGCTGACGGTCGATTCGTGCATCTTGATCGCGTCGGCGACGGTCTTCAGGTTCAGCGGCCGCAGATGGTCCACGCCGTGTTGCAGGAATGCATCCTGCTGACGCACGATCTCGCTTGCCACCTTCATGATCGTCTTGGCGCGCTGATCGAGGCTGCGGGTCAGCCAGCTCGCATTCTGCATGCATTCGGAAAGAAAGGCCTGATCGGCGTCAGTGGTGGTGCCGTTTTTGCCGACGGCTGTCGCATAATTCTGGTTGACCAGGACCCGGGGAAGGGCGTCGGCATTGAGTTCGACACGCCAGCCGCCATCGGCCGCCGGCCGCACCACGATATCGGGGATCACGGTTTCGAGAGAGCCGCCTTCAAAACCGCTGCCGGGCTTGGGATGTAGCTTGCGGATTTCCGCCAGCATGTCGACGAGGTCTTCCTCGTCAACGCCGCAGAGCTTCTTCAGCATGTTGAAGTCACGCTTGGCCAGAAGTTCGAGATTGTCGACGAGAGCGGCCATGGCCGGATCGAGCCGGTCGCGCTGTTTCAGCTGGATCGCCAGACACTCGCTGAGGGAGCGGGCGAAGACGCCGGGCGGATCGAGCGTCTGCAGCACTTCGAGCACAGCCTCTACATCCGCGAGTTCATTGCCGAGCCGCGTGGCGATCTCATCGAGATCGGCCCTCAGGTAACCGGCTTCATCGAGATGGTCGAGAAGGATGGCCGCAATCATCCTGTCGCCCGCGTTCACGAGTGCGAAGGGGATCTGCTGGTTCAGATGGTCGCGGAGGCTTACCTGTCCGGCAACGAAATCATCGAGGTCGTAGGCTTCGCCGCTTTCGCCGGTGCTGCCTGGCATCGACTTCCACTGGCCCAGAAGCTCGGGCGCGTCGGCGCGGGTCGCTGAGGCCTCGTCGGAAAGGGCGGAATCAAAATTGGAGTCGAGGCGTTCGTTGAGTGCGTTGGCCTGCCCCGGCTCGTACCAGTCGCTGGAGAGGGCGGATGCCGACTCCTCGTCTGCTTTTGCCGTTTCCAAATTCGCTTCCGGTTCTCCGCCTGATGAAGGGCCTGTGCCCAAATCTGCATCATCTGACGCCAATTCGAGCAGCGGGTTCTTCTCGACTTCCTGGGAAATGAACTGGATAAGTTCCAAGTGTGTCATCTGCAGCAACTGGATGGATTGCATCAGTTGCGGAGTCATGACGAGCGATTGGCTCTGGCGCAGGAAAAGATTGGCTGACAAAGCCATGACGGACGCGAAACTCCCCTACGATCCCTCCGGATTCCCCGCGCCGCAGGCCGCGGCAGCTGGGGGATTTCCAACTGGCCCAAAAATTGCTTTTTTTATTGGGTTTGGTCAAGCCGAACTATGGTTGGCAGGAGAATTTCTTGACGCTCGAGCCTATCAGAGGCTGAACTTGTCGCCAAGGTAGAGACGCCGGACGTCGGGATTGTTGACGATGTCGTTGGCGCGGCCGTGGGTCAATACTTCGCCGGCATGAATGATGTAGGCGCGATCGATCAGGCCAAGTGTTTCACGAACATTGTGGTCGGTGATCAGCACGCCGATGCCGCGGGCCGTCAGGTGGCGCACGAGATTCTGGATGTCCGATACCGAAATCGGATCGACGCCGGCGAAGGGTTCGTCGAGCAGCATGAAGGTCGGATCAGTCGCGAGCGCACGGGCGATTTCGAGACGACGACGTTCACCGCCCGAAAGGGCAACGGCGGCCGATTTGCGCAGCTTCTCGATGTGAAACTCCGCAAGCAGTTCGTCGAGCTTGGCTTCGCGCTTCTTGCGGTCCTTTTCATGAACCTCGAGGACGGCGCGGATATTGTCTTCCACCGAAAGCCCGCGAAAGATCGAGGCTTCCTGCGGCAGATAGCCGACGCCGAGCCGTGCACGACGATACATCGGCATGCCGGTGACGTCATTGCCGTTGATCGCGATGGTCCCGACATCGACCGGAACCAGTCCTGTGATCATGTAGAAACAGGTGGTTTTGCCCGCGCCGTTCGGACCGAGGAGGCCCACGGCTTCTCCGCGTCGCACGACGAGTGAAACGCCGTTGACCACCCGTCGGGTGTTGTAGGTCTTCGTCAGACCGTGGGCGATCAGCGTGCCTTCGTAGCGTGTCTTGTCCCGACGCATTTCGGCGTCGAACTGCGACTGCGACTGTTCTGCGCGACCGTTGCCGAGCAAGCCTGAGAGAGCGGGAATTTTCACGTCCGGGCCGATACTATTGCTTTTTCTGGGATTTCGGGTCGAGCTGGATCTGAACGCGCCCGCCACAAGCATCCAGTTTGGCTTCTCCGGAATTCATCTGCACCGTCAGCTTGCAGCCGACGAAGACATTCTGGCCTTCGGACAGCACGACCCGGTCGCCTTCCAGTGTGAAGACCTGGCTGTCCATGTCGAAATGGCCTCGGTCGGCCGTTGCCTGCTGCGTACCCGAAGACAAGAAGACCTTGTCCGTCACATCGATGTTCTCGATGTCGGCATTGCCGCTCGTTACGCTGGTGCCTTCGCCGCGATACTTGACCGTCATGTTGCCGGACTGCAGCGTGGTCGTGCCCTGCACCACCTTGACGTTGCCCGAAAACAGGGCCGTCTTGTCCTGTTCCCGGATCTCGAGCTGATCGCTTTCGATCTGGATCGGCTGATCGTTGGACAGCTTCAGCCCGTCCATCTTGCTTTTGGTCGCCTGGGCGAGAGCGCCCGTCGGTGCGGCAAGCGGAACGAGGCCCGTCGCGACAATCAGGCCAGCCAAGGTGAGCGTTTTGTAAATATTGCAACAATGCATGACTGGTCCGGCTCTCATTTGTCCGTCTTGTGAATAGTCGAGGGATCGAGATCTACTCGAACACCTCCTGAAAAACTGATAACGCGTCCCTTATCGGTTATCTTGAGCGCCTGCGCAACAATTGCCGCTTCATTCGCCTTAATGGTCACCTGATCGGTGGTTTCCATCGAGCCGCCCTTGATATTGAGGTGAGCGGAATTGAAGCTCGCCTCAAGGCCGGAGCTGAGTTTGATGGTGAATGGTTTGTCCATGTCCAGAAGATCGGACGAGCGGTCGAAGATGCCACTCAGCGCCTTGACCATGGCAACCGTGTTCTCGTTCAGGGGAACGGCGGCGGCAATGGTTTCCAGTGCGATGATGTTCGGGTTCTTGATATCCTGCAGCGCCCGTTCGGCGCGCATGGAATAATTGATGCCATCCGAATTGCGGCCTGCAATCGCCGGCTTTTCCATCACGACCTTGCCGTTTTCGATCTTGGCCGATTCGATTTTCAGCTCTTCCGGCAGATAGGCGCGGACGACCGAGACGCCAGCGAAAGCGAGCGAGATCACAAAAGCTGAAACAGGCAGGAGCACCTTCAGGCGGCGGACGCGCGTCGAATGGCTCAATGCCGCACGATAAGCAGCGTCTTCCGGCTGGCGGCCGGCTGGCGTCGCGTTATCGTCGGTGCGTTTCAGCATGAATGAAGCCTGTTCGGTAAGGTTTCCGGAGGTGCTGTCGCAGAATCCAGAAATATGTTTCGCATTATCGCATATGCTTGCCAATATGGAAATTCCGGCTGGAGATACAAGCTCGCCTCCTGTGACGCAAGACTTTGCCGATCTGGAGGCGTGTTTCGTTCGAAGTGAAGGCACGATCGTGGCATGGTTGATTATCCGCGACGATTGTGATGTCTTAGCACGGCTTTGCGGTAGCGTCTGGCTGCGCTAAGTTGTTCCTTGACGGTCCTTTTTGGGTTTGGCACCCTTGGAGCGTCGGCATTTTCAAAAAGGTTTTCGAGGGGGCAGGCGTGATCAAGTCGGAACTGGTGCAGATAGTCGCAGCGCGTAATCCGCATCTCTATCACCGCGATGTCGAAAACATCGTCAACGCTGTCCTCGACGAGATTACCGATGCACTCGCGTCCGGAAACCGCGTGGAGTTGCGTGGCTTCGGGGCCTTTTCCGTGAAGAACCGGCCCTCACGTTCGGGTCGCAACCCGCGCACCGGCGAGACCGTGTTCGTCGAGGAAAAGTGGGTGCCCTTCTTCAAGACCGGCAAGGAACTGCGCGAACGCCTCAATCCCGGCATGGCCGATGAAGGCGACGACTGAATGCACGTAGGTCCGATAGCCTCGAAACAGGGCTCGTCAGGCCGGTCGCAAATGTAATGTGAGCATAGGGCGGTCAGCCGCCGGGAGTCTGCGATGGTCAGGAAAATCGTCGGTCTGGTTATCTTGGTGCCGCTCGCAATAGTGCTCATCGTCCTGTCCGTGGCCAACAGGGAAATGGTCCGGCTCGCGCTCAATCCCTTTCAGCCTGATGATCAGATGCTGTCGGTGTCCGCACCGTTTTTCGTCTTTATCTTCTCTGCGGTGATCCTGGGCCTGTTGCTCGGATCGGCCGTTACCTGGCTTTCCCAGGGCAAGTATCGCAAGCGCGCGCGCAACGAAGCCCGTTCGGCGCTGCGCTGGCAAGCTGAAGCCGACCGGCACAAGACCCGCGCCGAGGAAATTGCCGGCAGCACTCTTCCGCGAATTCAGGCCAAGTAAGCCTGCAATTGGTCGTCTTCTCGCGGTGGTTCGCAAGGAAAGCGCTTTCGCGCGGTCTCCCGGAATGCTATGGCCCGGCGCCTGAATACGGGTAAAACGACAAGACATAGGATTATGGGCGTGAAAAACAGGGACCGCCGACCGACGCGCAGTGGACCGGGCGGCTCCTCCTCGGGCCCGACCCGGCCGGGTTCGCGTAACGGCAAGGATACAGCCAAGGCTTCTACCGGCAAGGGACGGGACGAACGGCCTCGAATGACCGACAAGCGACCCCCGCGTGCTGAAGCCGAGGCCCAAGCCGCCAAGGTGGCGGCAGAGCCGGCGCGTACCCTGATCGTTCGCACCGGCGAGCGCCCCGCCGAACGCGTGCCCCTGATCCTCGAATCTCCCGGTGCCGGCGACTTCCACCTGATCGACAGCGGCGAAGGCCTGAAGCTCGAACAGTACGGTCCTTACCGTATCGTTCGCCCCGAGGCTCAGGCGCTCTGGCCGAAGGCGCTGCCGGCGCATGTGTGGGAACGGGCGGATGCCATTTTCACCGGGGATACCGATGAAGACGGCATGGGCCGCTGGCGTTTTCCGCGCGAGGCTCTCGGCGAAACCTGGCCGCTTTCCCTGCTCGGCATCGATTTCCTTGGACGCTTTACCTCCTTCCGTCATGTCGGCGTTTTCCCCGAGCAGATCGCCCACTGGACATGGATGAAGGAGCAGGTCGAGCAGGCTGGACGGCCGCTCAAAGTGCTGAACCTGTTCGGCTATACCGGCGTTGCCTCGCTGGTCGCCGCGTCCGCCGGCGCCGAGGTCACGCATGTCGACGCCTCGAAGAAGGCGATCGGCTGGGCACGCGAAAATCAGGCCCTGAGCCGTCTGGACAAGGCGCCGATCCGCTGGATCTGCGAGGACGCGATGAAGTTCATCCAGCGCGAGGAGCGTCGCGGCAACCGCTACGACATCATCCTGACCGACCCGCCGAAATTCGGACGCGGTCCCAATGGCGAGGTCTGGCAGCTTTTCGATCACCTTCCCCTGATGCTCGACATTTGCCGGGAACTGCTGTCGCCGAAGGCGCTCGGACTTGTGCTGACGGCCTATTCGATCCGGGCCAGCTTCTACTCGATCCATGAACTGATGCGCGAAACCATGCGCGGCAAGCGCGGCATCGTCGAATCCGGCGAACTGGTGATCCGCGAAGCCGGTCTTGACGGCAAGACGCCGGGCAGGGCGCTTTCCACCTCACTTTTCAGCCGTTGGGTGCCGAAATGAACGACGATTTCAGGAACGAAGGCGCAAGGCGCGTGGGCCAGGTGAAGGAAATCACCAGCCTTGCCAACCCGATCGTCAAGGACATCAAGGCGCTTGCGCTCAAGAAGGCGCGCGACGAAACGAAGACCTTCATGGCCGAAGGCCTGAAGCTTGTGATCGACGCGCTCGAACTCGGCTGGACGATCCGTACGCTGGTCTATTCCAAGGCGGCCAAGGGCAAGCCTCTGGTCGAGAAGGTCGCCGCCCGCACGGTCGCTTCGGGTGGACTGGTGCTGGAGGTTTCCGAAAAGGTCATGTCGTCGATCACCCGGCGCGACAATCCGCAGATGGTGGCGGGCATCTTCGACCAGCGCTGGAAAGCCCTGAAGGATGTGAAACCGGCGGGCAGCGAAACCTGGGTCGCTCTCGATCGGGTGCGCGATCCCGGCAATCTCGGCACCATCATCCGCACGGCCGATGCCGCTGGCGCTTCCGGCGTCATGCTGGTCGGCGATTGCACCGATCCGTTTTCGCTCGAAACGGTGCGGGCGACGATGGGTTCGCTGTTTGCCGTTCCGCTGGTGCGGGCGAGTGCCGCGGATTTCCTGAAATGGAAAGGTACATGCGGCGCGCGCCTCGTCGCGACCCACCTCGCCGGTTCCGTCGACTATCGCACCATCGATTACCGCAGCAAGCCGGTGATCCTGATGATGGGCAACGAGCAGTCGGGTCTGCCCGACGATCTGGCGGGTGCGGCGGACGCGCTGGCGCGCATACCGCAGACCGGGCGTGCCGACTCGCTCAATCTCGCAGTCGCGACCGGCGTCATGCTGTTCGAGGTACGCCGCCATCTCCTCACCCTCGACGGAAGCCGATGACGAGATTTCTGGAAAGACTGACACGGCCGTTCCCGGCCTTCGTGCTGATCGTACTGATGCTGATCCTCGACCAGGCGATCAAATACGCGGTGGAACTCTATCTGCCCCTGAACGAGGCCGTGCATGTCGTGCCGATGCTGGCGCTTTATCGCACCTATAATCTCGGTGTTGCCTTCTCCATGCTGTCGGACACGAGCGGCTGGTTCATCGTCACCCTCAGGCTCACTATCGTGGTTTTCGTGCTGTGGCTATGGCATCGCACGGGTCGTGAACATCATCTGGCGCATCTGGGTTTCGCGCTGATTATCGCCGGTGCGCTCGGTAATTTGATCGATCGCTTTGTTTACGGTCATGTTATTGATTATATACTCTTCTACACGCAGACGTGGTCTTTCGCGGTTTTCAACCTTGCAGACAGCCTGATCACCATCGGTGCCGGGTTTATCCTGCTGGATGAGGTGTTGGCCCACAGACGTTCGAAAGAGTAGGTTTCGCCGGTGCCGCAAATGGGATACGAAGTGGCGGTATCGAGGTGTGTTTTTGACGAGTAGACGCCCGAGTTGTGTGACGATTCCTGTCACTTTCCTGTCGTACAGCCGTGGTTTATGACCGCAAGCTTAACCTGGACGAGTCGCGATGAGCATTGAACTTCTGGACCGAAAGTCCCTGCTTGACGGCGGCTCCGCTTCCGCTGCTCCTGACCAGCCCGTGTCCGAGGGTCTTTACGGCCGCATTGGCTCGCTGGAAACGCGCCTTGCCCGCAATGAGCGCGAGATCGATGCTGCTCAGGCCGTGCGCTATCGCGTGTTCGTCGAGGAAATGAAGGCTCAGGTTGCTCCGGAGGCGGCCCGGCTCCAGCGTGATATCGATTCTTGGGATGCCGTCTGCGATCACCTTCTTGTGGTCGATCGCGCGATCGAGGGCGATCCGGAAGACCAGATCGTCGGCACGTATCGCCTGCTGCGCCATGATGTTGCGATGGCGCATGGCGGTTTCTATTCGGACTCGGAATTCGCGATCAGCGAACTGGTTTCCCGTCATCCTGAGAAGCGTTTCATGGAGCTCGGTCGTTCCTGCGTGCTGCCTGCATATCGTACCAAGCGCACGGTCGAACTGCTCTGGCAGGGCTGCTGGGCCTATGCGCTGCAGCACCGTGCCGACGCCATGTTCGGCTGTGGTTCTTTCCCGGGCGTTCGCCCGGAAGAGCATGCGCTCGCCTTGTCCTTCCTGCACCACAATACCGGTGTTCGCGGCGAATGGACGGTTTCGGCAAAGCCCGAGCTTTACCGTGAGATGGACCTGATGCCTGTCGAGGCGATCAATGCCCGCAAGGCTTTGTCCGCCATGCCGCCGCTGATCAAGGGCTATCTGCGCCTCGGCGCGATGGTCGGCAATGGTGCCGTCGTGGATCACGCATTCAACACCACCGATGTGTTGATCGTGCTTCCGATCGCCAGCATTTCCGGCCGTTACGTGAATTATTACGGTGCCGACGCCGGCCGTTTCTCGAGCTGACGTTCTTTCTTCAGGTTACTCCGCCCGGGGATATCCGCGGGCGAAAACCTGTTTTCCTTCACTCCGGCGGTATCGCGCGAGGGTCGAACGGCAGATCGGCCCTGTAGCGCTCGCCCATGGCCGCGATATCCGGGTGGAGAAGTGGATCGCGGGTCCCGTCCAAGCAGAATTTCGGCCTCCCTTCGAAGCTGCGGAAGAGGTTGAGGAAATTCAAGAATATCTTGAGCATGCTTTGACCTCCCATTTCAGGTGGGTGCTGAAAATTGCGTGATTTCAGCGGTATAATTCCGGGTGCGGGTTCCCTCCATTGATGTATTCCGCAGGCCCATGTAGATTTTCTGCATGCGCAACCTGAACATGATCACCTTGAATGGCTTGCGGGCGGTGGAGGCGGTTGGCCGTCTCGGCTCCTTGCAGGCTGCTGCGGACGAACTCGGCGTGACCATTGGCGCCGTCAGCCAGCAGGTCATCAAGTGCGAGACGCAGCTGGGGCGAACCCTTTTCGCAAGGGAGCCGCGCGGTCTCGTGGTGCTGCCGGGCGCGCGTGATTTCGTGGCGCGCCTGACGGAAGCCTTCGGCGGTATCTCCCGTGCGGTGGAAGTGGTCCGCCATGAGCGGGATGATGTCTTGACGATCTCGGTCGCGCCCGTCTTTGCCGCTCGATGGCTCGTGTTCAGGCTAGGTCGGTTTGCCGAGCGTCATCCGGATATCCGCATCCGGCTCGACGCCACAGACCGGCTCGCCGATCCCAATGTCGGCGATGTCGATCTCTGTATTCGGGTTGGAAGAGGGCGCTGGCCGGGTGTGCGGGCCGACCTTCTTCTGCAGCAGCGCGTCTTTCCTGTCTGCACGCCGGCGCTTGCTGCCAGTCTCTCTTCGCCGGCGGATCTTTTGGACATGCCGTGGGTCGTGGATGCACGCGCCCTGTTTTCACGCGATGTCTGGCTTGAGTGTGCGGGATTGCCCGTCGGCCGGGTGACGGGGCGGCATGTGTTCAACGAGGCATCGCTCTGTCTTGATGCGGTGATCGCCGGCCAGGGCGTCATGCTGGCATGGCAGACGCTTGCGTCCCATGCAATCCAGAGCGGACAGCTTGTCGTGCCCTTTGGACCCTTTGCCGCAACCGGCGACGGGCATTATCTGGTCACGGCCGAAAACGCGCCCCACGATCCGAAGGTCGAGGCCTTCGGGGCATGGCTGCGCGAGGCTCTGGCCGCCGACATGGCGGCTCTCGAAAGTTTCGTCCGGTTGACGGGCATCGATCCGGACGAAAGCGCCAAGGCTTAGAGTTTGTCAGGGAAAAGTGGATACCGGTTTTCCCGAAAAGACAAACGAAAACAAAAGAATTCAGAGTGTGTCAGG
>QFQX01000055.1 GCA_003248775.1 Shinella sp.
TCGGCAAGGCCACCCGGCCTTACCTTGCGCTTGTTCGCTTCCATGCAATCCCATCCGGACCAACAGAACACCTATCCTGGTTGAGTTTTGACCCTAGAGCATAATCCGACCGGAGTGAAACGAGGATCGATAAGCTTATGCTTCAAACAAACGGGCTTGGAGTGCCGATGTGATTCAATCAGATCGAACAGCGCTCTGGGCCGGGGAAGATGCCTGATGCGCATTGCTGTGTTAAACCGCCGCCAGATGGTGGCAATTTGACGCGGTGATGCGCCGCTGGCCGAGGCAGTGAAAAGGGGGCTCAATGATGGAAGTGGAAACAACCGGCGGCGAACGCAAGCGCGGTTCCGGGGCGCGATACGTGTACGACGTTCTGCGGGACGAGATCCTGGATCTGGTCATTGCGCCAGGAAGCCCGGTGGACGAGGTGCAGCTGGCGGAACGTTTCGGCATGTCGCGAACCCCTATCCGCGAGGCGCTGGTGCGCCTGGCCGGCGTGGGCCTGATCGATACGCTGCCAAACCGTTCGACCATGGTCTCCAACATCGACTTCCTCAACATTCACACCTATTTCGACGCGCTGACGCTGATGTACCGGGTGACGGCCCAGCTCGCCGCGCAATACCACCGGGCGGAGGATCTCGACCGTATCCGGGCGTTGCAGGCCGAGTTTGCCGCCGCCGTCGAGGCGCAGGATGCGCTGGCCATGATCGCCACCAACGCCGCATTTCACATGGCGATCGCGGAAGCGGGGCGGAACCCCTATTTCACCAGCCTGTTCAAGCGTCTGCTCGATGAAGGCCGGCGTATCCTGCGCCTTTATTACCAGTCCTACGAGGATCGTCTGCCGCACCGCTTCGTCGAGGAGCATGATGAAATGATCGCGGCGATTGCCGCCCGCGACACGGCTCGTTCCGAGCAGCTTGGCCGCGCTCATGCCGATCAGATCGTCGAGCAGGTCCGCAAGCTGCTGGTGCGCGAGGGCCGGCTAGAGATCGCGCTGTGACGGGCTCGCGACAACGGCCGGAATAATTTGCGATCGAATGATCGACATCTTGTCGACAAAGAGAATACAAAGTGGTATCAGTCTTCACCAACAAGCTGATATTGCGATCGGCGGGCCACCTTCACCCGCCAAATCAAGCTCGAAAAGGAAACGACAATGACTGCCAGCATTTTCTCAGGGGTGATCCCGGCCCTGATGACTCCGTGCAACGCCGACAGAACCCCTGACTTCGATGCCCTGGTCCGCAAGGGCAAGGAGCTGATCGCCGCCGGCATGTCGGCCGTGGTCTATTGTGGTTCCATGGGTGATTGGCCGCTGCTCACCGACGCGCAGCGCATGGAAGGCGTCGAGCGCCTTGCGAAGGCCGGCGTTCCGGTCATCGTCGGCACCGGCGCGGTCAACACTGCCTCGGCCGTTGCCCATGCCGCCCATGCCCAGAAGGTTGGCGCCAAGGGCCTGATGGTCATCCCGCGCGTGCTGTCGCGCGGTTCGGTCATCTCGGCGCAGAAGTCGCACTTCAAGGCGATCCTCTCCGCCGCCCCCGAGCTGCCGGCCGTCATATACAACAGCCCCTATTATGGCTTCGCAACGCGCGCCGACCTGTTCTTCGCGTTGAGGGCTGAACACCCGAACCTCGTCGGCTTCAAGGAGTTCGGCGGTCCAGCCGACATGCGCTACGCCGCCGAGAACATCACCAGCCGCGACGATGACGTGACGCTGATGATCGGCGTCGATACCGCCGTGTTCCACGGCTTCGTCAACTGCGGCGCAACCGGCGCGATCACCGGCATCGGCAACGTCCTGCCGAAGGAAGTTCTTCATCTGTACAACCTTGCCCAGGCTGCCGCCGCCGGCAACGCGGATGCCCGTCAGCGGGCGCTGGAACTGGAACAGGCGCTCGCCGTCCTCTCGTCCTTCGACGAAGGTCCGGATCTCGTGCTCTACTTCAAGCACATGATGGTGCTGAAGGGCGATGCGGAATACACGCTGCACTTCAACGAAACCGACGCACTGACCGACAGCCAGCGCGGCTATGTCGAGGCACAGTTCAAGCTGTTCAACAACTGGTACGCCGAGTGGAGCAAGCTCCCCGGCGCGGTACAGACCTGCAAGGCCTGATCGCAGGCCGAGCGCCCGGAAACGATACAAAGGCCCGCGTCATGCGGGCCTTTGCTTATCTTTCAGCCAGACCTGCCGGCGCGATGAACCGCAGCTGGTCAAGCCGCCATCACCGATGCCCCGGGGATACAGGAGCATAATCCGACCGGAGTGAAACGAGGATCGATAAGCTTATGCTTCAAACAAACGGGCCTGGAGTGCCGATCTGATCCAATCAGATCGAACAGCGCTCAAGGCTGCGCGCCGATGCGTGCAATCCGGGTTCACTTCGCTACGGTTGTTTGCGCCGGTTTGAGGAGGAACGGCTACGAGGCTTGCTCCAAGACCTTCAAGGTCGGCGTTGCACTGCTGAACTTCTTTGCGATGACAATCATCAGGATCTCGTCGTCGAGGCGGTGGATGTTGCGCTTCGTTTCGGAGCGCTTCCTCACTCCACCATCATTGCCGGAAAACTGGCGCGCTGACCGCTTGTGCTGGTCGCAGCTCCAACGTATCTCGCTTCCGTTTCAAGGCCCGTCGTAATCAAATAAGCCGCCATTCGGCCGTGCGTTCCCCATTTTCGCCAAAAAGACACGAAGTGTTGCATCATATGCGATTGCCAAAACATCGTGCATGTCCCACATCGCATGATAAAGACATGATATCGCAACCGGGATAACAGCTGAATGCGCCTTCAATACGGTTTCATTGCCCTCCTCCTTGCAATCGCTCCGCCGGCCTATGCGCTTGAAGCCCCGCCGGTCCTTTCGCCGACCGAACAGCAGGGGCAGGCTGCCAATCTGAGCGCGCAGTTCCTGACCCGATACGCCTACAAGCCGGTTCCGCTCGACGACACATTGTCTGCGAAGATCATGGACCGGTTCATCAAGTCTCTGGATCCGGATCGCAGCCTGTTCCTGCAGGCGGATATCGATAAGTTCATGGCCGACAGGACCAATATCGACGATGCCATTGCGGCCGAGGACCTGAAGATCCCGTTTTCGATTTTCAACGTCTATACGCAGAGGATTATCGAGCGCATGAGCCATGCGCGCGACCTTCTCAAGCAGAATTTCGATTTCACCGCGCAGGAGAACTACACACTGCCGGATGACAACGGGACCTGGGCGCGGTCGCAGGCCGAAGTCGATGACCTCTGGCGCAAACGCGTCAAATCCGACTGGCTGCGGCTGAAGCTGGCGGGGCGGTCCGACGAGGCAATCCGCGATACACTCGACAAGCGCTACAAGAACATCCTGGATCGCGTTGAAACCTACAAGAGCGACGATGTGTTCCAGTCGTTCATGGCCGCCTACACGACATCGGTCGATCCGCACACGGACTATTTCGGCGTCGCCGCCTCGGAAAACTTCGATATCTCGATGAAGCTTTCACTGGTTGGCATCGGCGCAGTTCTGCAGGAACGCGACGGCTACACGACCGTCCGTGAGCTTGTGCCCGGCGGACCCGCGCAATTGTCCGGCAAGCTCGCCGTCGGAGACCGCATCATCGGTGTCGGTCAGGGTGAGAACGGCACCGTGCAGGAAGTCGTGGGCACGCGTCTCGATGCGGTCGTGCAATTGATACGCGGGGAAAAGGATACCGTCGTCCGCCTGGATATCCTGCCGGCGGATGCCGGCGAAGGTGGCAACCACCGCGTGATCGATCTGGTGCGGGACAAGGTCAACCTGGAAAAACAGGCCGCGCAGAAAGACATCCTTCCTGTCGATGACGGCGGCATCACGCGCAGGATCGGCGTCATTACCCTGCCGACATTCTATGAGGACTTCGACGCGCGGCAAAAGGGCGAAAAGGACTACAGAAGCGCAAGCCGCGATGTCGCCAAGCTGCTCGACGAGCTGAAACAGGACAAGGTGGATGGCGTTCTGGTCGACCTGCGCGACAACGGCGGTGGTTCGCTGTCCGAGGCGATCGACCTGACAGGCCTGTTCATCGGCAAGGGACCCGTGGTCCAGCAGCGCAACGCCGAAGGCAAGGTAAAGATACAGAGCGACGACCTTTCAAAACCTGTCTGGACGGGCCCCGTGGGCGTATTGATCAATCGCGGATCGGCGTCTGCCTCCGAGATTTTTGCGGCCGCGATACAGGATTATGGCCGGGGCGTGATTGTCGGTGAACCGAGCTTCGGCAAGGGCACCGTGCAGACGGTGGTCGATCTCGATCAGGTGGCGCGCAACAGCGAACCCAAGTTTGGCCAGCTGAAGTTCACGGTTGCCCAGTTCTTCCGGGTTGACGGGGGAACGACGCAGCTGCGTGGCGTGACGCCCGATATCAGCCTGCCCGGACTTTCCGATCCCAAGACCCTCGGTGAGGCGAGCTATGAAAACGCACTGCCCTGGACAGAGATCAAGCCTGCGAAATACAAGGTCAACGCCGGATTGAGCGCCTTGCTGCCGAAGCTGCAAAGCCTTCATGACGCCCGGGTGGAAAAGGACCCGGACTTTCAGCGTTTTGTCGAGGATGCCGCGGAGCTGAAGGCGCAACGCGACAAACGTACGGTTTCTCTCAACGAAACCGAACGCCGCAACGAGATGACCGCTCTTGCCAACCGCCTGAAGGCTCGCGAGCAGGACAATGATGACCTGCTTCGCCGGCCGGACGACGGCCTGCAGGCGGATGAGCGCGGCCTGCAGGCGGATATTGCGATGGAGGATGCCCGCAAGAACGCAAAGGACGTCCTGAGAAACGAGGCAGCCTCGATCGTCGCCGATCAGCGTGACCTGCTGGAGCAGGTTCGGTAGAGCTTGATCTGACGACCGACAGTTGGCCACCTTGCCGCTCCGTTTCAGGCGGCGCGGCATGACGGAATGCCACTTGATCCCTTCGGGTTCGAACCGTCAAACGGTGTTCCTGGCGATGGCCGCGTCGATCCACGCGTGGGTTTCCCCAAGCACCTCGTCGGAAAGCGCGGGATCGGCGATGGCGCGGGCCAGGATCACGGCGCCGACCATGGCCGACCAGCTTCCGATCGCTGCCCGGCGCTTTTCGGCCTCGGTCGAGCCCGGCATCGCCCGGCTTATCCTCTCGATCTGGGCGCGGACGCCATCTGTCATGGCGGCTTGAGCCCCAGGCCCTTGATGACGGGTCTCAGCCGCGAGGCCGGCCGTCGGGCAACCATGGCCGGGATCGTCCCGATGCCGCGGCGACAGATAGCTTCCGATCCAGGAGGAAAGATCGGATTTGCCTTCCGCATCGATTTTCAGGCTATGGGCCAGCGTCTGGGCGACCAGATCGTCTTTCGAAGAAAAATGGCCATAAAAGCCGCCATGGGTCAGGCCTGCGGCCTTCATCACCTCGGCGACGGTCACGGCCTCGAAACCCTTTGCGCGGAAAAGTTCAGCCGCCGAATCGAGAATGCGCAACCGGTTCTGCGCCATCTGTTCCCGCGTGACCTTCATCGCAAATTCCTCCGGCTCACCGCTGACGGTATCATGATCACAAACATGCCTAAAGCGTATCGCGATCTTTCAGATTCACACGTGGCGCTTTAAGTCATTGTTTCATCGCATCTCGTTGCCGCAAAACCGCTGCACACTTTTGCGCGACATGCTGTAGCATCAAACATGATGCCTGTCATCAATATGCGGTGGAATGCCGAATGTGAAAGTGATGCCGCGCGTATATGCGCTCGATGCCTCGGTTTGCCACAGGTCCTGTCTGGGGGCAGGCCTGTTAAGATTTTTTAATTCAATGGCTGATTTTACTCTTCCTGTAGTTGAGCAAACCGCGCATCAGGAATCATTAAAATTGAAAAAAACAAACTTAAAAACACTCACCTGCCGGGAAGTGGAAGACATCGTCAATGTCGAGGACTTTCCCGGCTACGTACGACGCACCAAGACGGTTTGCATCTACACCAGCGACCGTCCCGGGATCCGTTCCAAGGGACTGGTCAGGATCACGGCCTACCGGAATGGCCTTGAGGTTGGATCCGAGGTTTTCTGCGTCGATGCACGAGGCTCCAAAGCCGGCCACCTGACTGCCCATAAAAACCATCTCAAGGCCTTGGGAACAACCGTCGAGGAGGTCGCGGATTTTGAAGTCTCCGAGGCATCCGCAGCCGACTGCGCCGCATGGCTATCCGAAAACGAAGATCCGGAGCGCAAGGCATTCGGGAAGATACTGGAAACGTCTCTGGATGCATCCAGGCAAGCGACCGAAGCAAGCATTCGGGGCCGCCAGAACCTGGATCAGGCTCACCTTAGCGAAGAAAGAGCCAAAATCGACAAGGAGAAGAGTTATCTATATGCGATAGCGGCGTTCGTGGCGGGTTCGCTACTGGATGTGGGCATGATACAGGAGAAATTCGGGATAGATATACCAAAGTCCGTCATCATCGCATCCGCTATTCTCGCCGTTTTATTGTTCGCATTTGCTTCGAAGTTCGTGATGATATTTCGCAGCTTGAACGCGGGCAGGGCGGCAGGTCAAGACAGGGCGCAGAAGCCGGCCGACACCAATTGAACGCTATTTCTCCAGAATGCTTTCGAGCAGGCGCGCCCGCTCGCCGCAGACGGCGGTCAGATATTGCACGAGGCTCTCGCCGCTGTTGACGACGGGCCGGTTTGCCGGCCGCAGCGCCGAAACAAGGAAGCGGATCGAGCGGGACAGCCGTCTCAGCACGATGGGCTTGTCACGATAGGACAGGGCGGTCAGCGGGTTGATGATCGCGACCCCCAATCCACAGGCGACCATTTCGCAGACGGCGTTTGCCGATTGGGTGCTGATCGACATCTTTCGCGTCACCCCGGCTTCGTCGAACATGCGGTCGATCTGCATGCGGAAAGGATCGTTATCCCCGAGAGAGATGAAGTCGACATCGTGGAAATCTTCCGGAACGAGAACCTTCTTTTCCGCCAGCGCATGGCCGGCAGGGATCACGCAGACCTGATCGAAACTGCCGACCGTCAGGACATCTGCGCTCTCAGAACCATAGCTTCCCTCGATCAGGCCGATATCGAAGTTGAAGCCGGAAATCGGCGACTGGTCGCGCGGGTCTGAGGTGTCGATGCGCACCGAGACGTGCGGGTGGCGGGTCATGAGACGCTGTAGCGCCTCCGGCAGCAGGTTCTGGGCGAAGGCGGGCAGGGTGGCGATGTAGAGGATCTCGTCATAGGAGCCGCGCAATCCGTCGACGCAGACATTGATGCGGTCGAGCCCGATGAAGGAAGCCTGTACCTCGTGATAAAGCTTCAGCGCCCGGGCGGTCGGATGAAGCCGCTGACGCCTTCGTTCGAACAGCGAGAAGCCCACCGTATCCTCGAGACGCCTGAGCTCGCGGGTGATGGTCGGCTGCGACGAGGCGAGGGCTGCGGCGGCGGCCGTCACCGTTCCGAACTTCATCGTGGCCCTGAAGACCTCGATCTGCCGCAGATTGAGATCGCCCATGAAATACCCCCGGCTCGTGTCCACGCGTCACAACTTCATATCATCAATGAATGAACTTGCAGCGCATTTTTCGTATCGAAGAGCTGCGCATCGGACTTAAGCTTCATGCATGTTGATCATGACATCGCCATTACCGGGACCGGTTTGCACCGCTTTCGGAACGGCGAAATGAATTCGGTTTGATACGTGAACGCGGCAGAATTCGACGCACTTCGAAACGGGATCATCGGCCTTGCGGGCGCACGCAGCGCCGGCAAGCTTGGGCCGGATGCCATTGGGCTGGCACTTGCCATCCACGACCGGCCGCTGCGCGGAAGCGGTTGCGGGCCACTCCTGGACACCGCGTTCTTCGGGTACCGGGATGACGTGCCGGTCTATCCCGCAAGCGTGATGAAGCTCTTCTGTCTCTACGCCTTCACGGCGTTCGAGGCCATGGGGCGCTTTCAGCCCAATGACGAGGACCGGCGCGCCGCCCGCGCCATGATCGAACTGTCTTCCAACGAAGCCACGGCATTCCTGATGGGCCGGCTGACGGGTGCGTTCGATGGCCCCTGTCTGGATGACGCGGACCTTGCCGACTGGCTCCGCAAGCGCCATGCGGTGCAGGACTGGCTGACGGGCCTCGAACGGCCGGAGTTCCGGGGCATCAATGTCCTCCACGCCACTTATGAGGACAGCCCTTATGGCTGTTCCTATCAGGCGCGGGCACATTCGAAGGGCAACCGGCTCACGGCGCGCGCCTGCACCGTGCTGATGCATGACATCGTGCGCGGCGCGACCGATGCTTCCGACTGGATGATGGAACTGATGGACCGCACGCGGGAGCGGCGGGCCTTTGCCGAAACCGGCGTTCCGCCGGAAGGCGATCAGGCGCGGGGCTTTCTCGGGGAGGGAATGCCGGACACCACGCTTCTGTGGTCGAAGGCGGGTCACACGAGTTGGACGCGCCACGATCTCGTCTATGCCGAGACGGCATCCGGAGAAAGCTTCGTCGCCTGCGTGATGACCGACAGCCACTGGTCGGCCGATGACAGAACGTTTTTCCCCGATGTCGGGCGGCTCATTCACGAAGCCGTCCTGAAGGGAGGCCTAAACCCGTCCTGACACCCGATTTGCCTCGCGCCTCCCGCGGGGCAGGAAAAGAGCATCGAACGAAATGCTCGCATGCCTGAAGATAGAAAAGAACCGATAGAGGGATACTGCCATGACATTACTCAAGACATCCGCCGGCTGTTTGCGTTCGGCCCGCCTTCTGCTTGCCGCCACCGCAATCAGCGTTCTGACTCAGTTCTCGCCGGTTATGGCAGAGGCACCGATCCCCGGCGGCACGCTGCATCTGCCGGCCCCCTACAGCTCGGCGCTGAAATCGCTCGATCCGCACATCACCTATGAATCGCAGGACATGGCCGTTTCCAAGGCGTTCCATCGGGCGCTCTACACCTGGGATTCGGCCGAAAACCGGCCGGCGCTCGATCTTGCGACCTCGGTCGAAACCTCGGCCGACGGCAAGACCTTCACCTACAAGCTGCGCGACAACGCCTATTTCCATAACGGCCGCAAGATGACGGCGGACGACCTGATCTGGTCCTATACCCGCATCATGGACCCGACGAAGGGCTATCCGGGCTCGCCGATGATCTCGGAAATCGTCGGCGCGGAAGACTATGCGGCCGGCAAGGCCACCTCGATCTCCGGCCTGAAGAAGATCGACGACTTCACCCTTCAGATCACCTTCAAGAACTACCTCGAGCCGGGCACCCTGCTGTTCGAAGCCGTGACCGCCATCCTGCCGAAGGAAGAGGCCGACAAGCCGGAATTCCTCTCCCATCCCGTCGGCCTCGGCCCGTTCCGCTTCGTCGAGCATGTCGAGGGTTCGCGCGTCGTCGGCGAGAAGTTCGACAAGTATTACAAGCCCGGCCAGCCCTATGCGGACCGCGTGGAATTCACCATCACCGATGAATACAGCGCCCTCGACGTCGCCTTCCGCGCCGGCGAGCTGGATGCCACCGTGCTTTCCGGCAGTGCTTACGCCGCCTACAAGGCAGATCCGGAACTGTCGAAGGGCCTGATCGAGGTTCCCGAGCTCTTTACCCGCCACATGGGCATGAACGTCCAGAAGGCCCCCTTCAACGACGTTCGCGTGCGTCAGGCGATCAACTATGCCGTCGACCGCGACATCATCATCCGCAAGCTCCTGAAGGACAAGGCGTTCAAGGCGACGGGCTGGCTGCCGATGACCTCGGTTGCCTTCGACAAGGATCGCAAGCCCTATGCCTATGATCCCGAAAAGGCCAGGCAGCTCCTGAAGGAAGCCGGCTATGGCGACGGTTTCGAATTCGAGGCGATGGTGACCGATGGCGAAAGCAGCCTCGGCGTGCTGCAGGCCATGATGCCCTTCCTCGCGGCGGTCGGCATCAACGCCAAGCCGAAGGTGGTGGAATCGGGCGTCCTGCTCGATGCCATCAATGCCGGCGAGGCCATGGCATGGTTCCGTTCCAACGGCACGGGCCCCGATCCGGTCGGCGCGCTACGCTGCTTCGACAGCCGCGTCTCCCGCTCGGCCTGCAACCGCAGCGGCTATGCCGATCCGAAATTCGACGCCATGATCGATGCCGCCTCTTCGGATCCCGATCCCAAGCGCCGCATCGAGCTGGCCGAGGAAGCAGACGGCTACATCTTCGAACAGGCGCCGGTGTGGTTCCACAACTACAACAAGGCCGTCGTCGCCACGCAGCCCTGGGTGCACGGCGTCGACTCCAACGTGACGGAAGCCGCCATCCTCGAAGTCGACCAGATCTGGCTTGATGAGAACGCCCCGGGACGCAAGTAAGTCCATCGGCTCCTGTCAAACCAACCTTTCCGGCCAACCTTTTCCGGTTTGGGCGTCGCGTGCCATCCACGCGGCGTCCGCATCCCGGGGCAGAGGAACACTTCATGCTGATGGTGATTGCGCGGCGGCTGATGCAGGCGCTTCTGACCGTCGCCGTCGTGGTGACGCTCGTCTTCCTGTTGTTCAGCGTCATTCCCGGCAGCTTCGTCACGTCGCTGGTCGGTGAAAAACGCGATATCGATCCCAAGGTCATGGCCCGGATCGAGGAACAGCTTCATCTGAACGATCCCCTGCACGAGCGCTTCGGCCGGTATGTCGCCGATCTCGCGCGCGGCGATCTCGGAACCTCATTCTCCACCCGCCGGCCGGTTATCGACATGCTGGAAAGCCGCATCGTCGCGTCCTTCCGGCTGGCCTGCGCCGCCATCCTGTTCGCGGTCGCCATCGGCCTGCCGCTCGGCTTCATCGCGGCTTCAAGGCCGGGAAGCTGGGTCGACATGGCGGCGATGATGGGGGCGGTTTCGGGGCTTTCCGTGCCCGGCTTCTGGTTCGGCCTGCTGGCGATGTATTTCTTTTCGCTGCAACTGGGCTGGCTGCCGACCTTCGGCTACGGGCAGGGCGGGCTGCAGCATCTCGTGCTGCCGGCGCTCACCCTTGGCATCGGCCCGATGGCGCTTCTCGCCAGAACCACGCGCGCGGCTGTGTTCGAAGTGCGCGGCGCCGATTTCATCCGCACGGCGCGCTCCAAGGGCATGAGCGAGACCCGCATCGTCACCCGGCATCTGGCGCGCAACGCCTTCGTTCTGGTGCTGACGACGATCGGCCTGCAATTCGGCTCCATGCTCGGCGGTTCGGTGGTGATCGAAAGCCTGTTCGCATGGCCGGGCGTCGGATCGCTGCTCATCCAGTCCGTCTCGCTGCGTGACATTCCCGCGGTGCAGGGCTGCATTCTCGTCATCGTGCTGTTCTTCCTGCTCATCAACACGCTGGTCGACATCGCCTACATGCTGATCGATCCGAGGATCCGCTACCGATGAAACTCCTCCATCTCCTGCGCCCCAATCTCTTCGTCGGCGGGTTGATCCTGATCGTCATGGTCGTCATGGCGCTCTTCGCGCCGCTGATCGCCACCCACGATCCCGTTCTCGACGCCAACCTGATCTATGCCGAGGAGCCGCCGGGCCTGTCGTTCCTGATGGGAACGGACGAACAGGGCCGCGACATCTTCAGCCGCGTGGTCTATGGCGCCCGCATCTCGCTTACCATCGGGCTGGTCGTGCAGCTCATGAACACCTGCATCGGCGTGGCGCTCGGTCTTTCGGCCGGCTATTTCGGCGGCTGGTGGGATGAGTTCGTCCAGGGCCTCACCAACCTGATGCTGTCCATCCCGACCGTGGTCTTCGCGCTGGCGCTGATGGCCGTGCTTGGGCCGGGGGTCACGAGCCTGCTGATCGCGCTCGGCATGACCGACTGGGCCTATAGCTGTCGCATCAGCCGCGCGCAGGTGCTGTCGCAGAAGTCGCGCAGCTATGTGCAGGCGGCGCAGACCATGGGTTATGGGCGCCTTCACATCATGTTCCGCGAGCTTTTGCCCAACATCGCGGGTCCGCTGGTGGTGATCGCCACCATGGGCATCGGCTCGGCGATCATGGCCGAGGCTTCGCTCTCCTTCCTCGGGCTCGGCGTCGTGCCGCCCGCGCCGAGCTGGGGCTCGATGCTTTCCCATGCGCGCGAGCAGCTGATGGTCTCGCCATGGATCGCCATCTTCCCCGGACTGGCGCTCTTCCTCACGGTTCTCGGGTTCAATCTGCTGGGCGACGGTCTGCGCGATCTCATCGATCCGCAGGGGAAGGCGCGGCGGGCATGAGCGAGGATCTCATTCTCAACATCGAGGACCTGCGGATCTCGCTCTCCGCCAACGGCGAGGATTTCCCGGCGGTCGAAGGGCTCAACCTGTCGATTGGCCGCGGTGAAGTCGTCGGCCTCGTCGGCGAGTCCGGCTGCGGCAAGAGCCTCACGGCCCTTTCCGTCGCGGGGCTTCTCGGCGGCCCGTTACGGGTGACCGGCGGCCACATCCGCTTCGATGGCGGCGATATCGCCCGCCTGCCAAACCGCAACATGCGGATGCTGCGCGGCAACCGCATCGCCATGATCTTTCAGGAGCCGATGACGGCGCTCAATCCGCTGATGACCATCGGCGACCAGATCGGCGAGATGTTCGTCCTGCATCAGGGCATGAGCCGCCGGGCGGCGCGCAAGCGCGCCATCGAGTGTCTGGAACAGGTGCAGGTGCCGGCGGCCAGCCGGCGGGTGAACGATTATCCGCATCAGCTTTCCGGCGGCATGCGCCAGCGGGTGATGATCGCCATTGCGCTCGCCTGCGATCCCGATCTCCTGATTGCCGACGAGGCGACGACGGCGCTCGATGTCACCATTCAGGCCGAGATCATCGAGCTGATCCTCGATCTCTGTCGCGCCCGGGGCACCGCCGTGCTGATGATCTCCCACGATCTCGGGCTTGTCGCCCGCGTCTGCCATCGGGTGGCGGTGATGTATGCCGGCCATCTGGTGGAGGAACAGCCGGCGGAGAAGATCTTCTCCGATCCGCAGCATCCCTATACGCGAGGGCTCATGGCATCGCTGCCGCGTCTCGGCCGGCGTCTCGTCGCCGGTCAGGCCAAGCTCGCCGAAATACCCGGCGTGGTTCCCCCCATCGTCGAATATGGCAAGGGCTGCCGCTTCGCCCCGCGCTGCGCCGAGGTCATGCCGCAATGCCTGACAGCCGCGCCGGAAACGACGCCGCTTTCCTCGGGCGGCCGCAAGAGGTGCTATCTCAATGGCTGACGTCACCATGGAAAATCCCGGGACCGCGCGTCCCGATATCCTCGGCATCGAGGATCTCAGAGTTCACTACCCCGTTCGGCAGGGCTTCGGCTTCCGGCGCGGCCTGCTCAAGGCCGTCGATGGCGTGAACCTCAACCTGAAGGCCGGCGAATGTCTCGGCCTCGTGGGTGAATCCGGCTGCGGAAAATCGACGCTCGCGCAATCCATCCTCGGCCTCGTCTCGACAAGCGGCGGGCGGATCGTGCTCGACGGACAGGACGTGAGCGGAGCAATCAGCCAGTCCGACCGGCTGGAGCGCGCCCGCATCGTGCAGATGGTGTTTCAGGACCCGTTCGCCTCGCTGAACCCCCGGCACACCGTTGGCCAGAGCCTGGGCGGACCGCTGAAGCTGCACGGCATGGGCAATGCCGGCGAGCGGGAGGACCGCGTCGCGGAAATGCTGCACAAGGTTGGGCTTAGACCCGACGCGGCCAAGCGATACCCGCACGAGTTCTCCGGCGGCCAGCGGCAGCGCATCTGCATCGCCCGCGCCCTGATCGTCGAGCCGAAGCTGGTCGTCTGCGACGAGCCGGTGTCGGCGCTCGACGTCTCCATCCGGGCGCAGATCATCAACCTGCTTCTGGAGCTGAAGAACGAACTCGGCGTGGCACTGCTGATGATCTCGCACGATCTCGGCGTCGTGGAGCACATGTGCGATCGCATCGCCGTCATGTATCTCGGCCGGATCGTGGAACAGGGACGCTGGGACGAAATCTTCACCGCGCCTGCGCATCCCTACACCCGCTCGCTGATCGCCTCGATCCCCGATCCGATGAATCCGGCTTCCGGCAGCATCCGCCTGCAGGGCGAGATACCCTCGGCGCTCGATCCGCCGCCGGGCTGCGCCTTCAACCCGCGCTGCAGCCAGGCGATTGCCGCCTGCCGGACCGGCACCGTCCCCGAATTCTCCGCTTTGTCGCCGACGCATCACGCGCGTTGCCATCTCCTGCAAGGTCTCTGACATGAATGACATCTCCGCTTCCCATCTCGTCCAGCCGGTCATCAAGGTGCGCGCCGGGCAGGATCCGGACCAGCCCCACCGGGGCACGCTCACCATCGGCAACTGGACGATCCCCTGCGCCGTCGGCCGCTCGGGCCTGCGCGATCCGGCGTTGAAGCGCGAAGGCGACGGCGCAACCCCGATCGGCACATTTCCGCTGCGCTATGGCTTTTACGATCCCGAAGCGCTGGGCGACGAACCGCGCTCCTTCGCTTTTCCCTTCCTCGAAAAGCCGGCCAACTATAACTGGGTCGAGGATCCCGAAAGCCCGTTCTACAACCAGTTCGTCCTCGACATGTCGCCGGAAGCCCTGATACGGACGGGCGAAAGGCTGTTCGATCTCTTCATCCCGGTCGGCTGGAACGATTCCACCCCGCGGGCAGCCGGCGGCAGCGCCATCTTCATGCATGCGGCACGGCCGGATTTCAGCGGCACGCAGGGCTGCGTCGCCATCGCCCATGACCAGTTGCTGGAATTCGCCAGCCGGCTTCAGCCCGGCATGATGATCGACATCGCCCCTGCGGACGCTCCCGAACAGGCGGGTCTGCCAGTGCAGACGGAAACAATGGAATGCGTGTCGTTCCGCGCGCTCCAGCCGGGGCCGAGCCTGATCGTCACCGGCTCCGTGCATGGCAACGAAATCTGCGGCCCGACCGCCATTGCCCGCGTCATCGCCGAGTTCCGCTCCGGCCGGCTCAAGCTTGCCCGCGGCAACGTTACCTTCGTGCCGGTGGTCAATGCGCTCGCCTATCGCTGGAACCGCCGCGAGGGTGATCGCAACCTCAACCGCGACCTTGGCGAAAAGCCGGTGCCGGTGGATAACGAGGATCGTATCGCAAACGTGCTCTGCCCGCTGTTGCGCGAACATGACGTGCTGATCGACCTGCATTCCTTCAGCTCGCCGGGCGTTCCCTTCGCCCTGATCGGACCGGCTGACAATAACGGCACGCTGGAGCCCTTTGCCAAGGCCGCCGAGGAGGAAGCGTTGGTCAAGGCGCTCGGATTGCCGATGGTGGTGCATGGCTGGATGGACGCCTTCAAACAGGCGGCAACCGTCCGCGCCGAACGCGGGTTCCCGGAAATTTCCCTGACGCATAGCGTCGGCACCACGGAATACATGCGTTTCGCCGGCGGCTATGGCGTGACCGTCGAATGCGGAACCCATACGGACCCGCAAGGAGCCGCAGTCGGCTACCGGACGATCCTCAACGGCCTCGCCCATCTCGGCCTCGTGGTCGCCGATCCGATCCTGCCGAAGGATGCGCCGCAGGTCTGGGAAATCTCCGAAGCCCTGATGGCGGATGCGGCAGAAGACCGCCTGTCACGCCGCTTCGCCGCCGGAGAGGCCGTGCGGGAAGGCGAGGTAATCGGCCAGCGCGCCAGCGGCCAGCCGATCCGCGCGCCCTATGACGGCGCCATCATCTTCGCGAGCCTCACCGCCGAGCCGGGCACCGAACTCTGCTTCTTTTGCCGTCCGAGCGGCCGTCTCAAAGGGTGAAGCATTGTCTGCGATCTGCCCCCATGTGCCTTTTGCACGACACATGGAGGCTACAATTTGAGCACACGAAAATTCAGCAATGCGATATATGCATAGCTGCACTGCAACAGAACCTATTCCTCGAAATCGGGAATGCTGTATAAATTTACTCATCGAAGCGATGCACCTCCTCCCGCAGAGCTTCGTGTTTCAGGCGACCCATTCCTCCTCCCAGGGAAGCCTGAGGGAACAACGACACTCCTCCTCCCAGTCGTTGTTCGGTTTTTCAGGAAAAGCCTGCCGCACCTCCTCCCGCGGCAGGCTTTTTCGTTTGTTCCCCCAAGATCGAAATCTTCACAAAGCTTTCCACGTCAGGCCTCACATCGGTTGCCATCGATCGATGATGGCAGGGTGCACGGGCACGCGCGTCATCCGCCGCTTCGATAGACCGGCTCCTCAATGTCGATGGCCCAAAAACCCCCACCACCGGACAATCGCTTCACTTCATCGTGATCGACATTCGGGCCTAGCCGCGATTGCCGCCCGTTCTTGCCCGCAAGAAACACGGACCCGACCATTGACAGATTAAATGATGACCATCATGTTTGCGCCCTATCATGACAATCATCATGATTAAACCTGATCCGAAGGAAAGAGCAACGCAATGTCCGACAAGAACGCAGTCCTCATCACCGGCGCCTCGACGGGCATCGGCGCGGTTTACGCAGAACGCTTCGCCCGGCGCGGCCACGACCTCGTGCTGGTGGCCCGCAACATCAGAAAGCTTGAGGAAAACGCAGCCCGCCTGCGGGCGGAAACCGGCGTCTCGGTCGATCTCCTGCCGGCGGACCTCACCGACGAAGGCCAGCTGGCTGCAGTCGAGGCGCGGCTTCGCGATGACGCCTCGATCGGTATTCTCGTGAATAATGCGGGCGGCAATGTCGGCGGCACCTTCCTCACCCAGAACGCCGAGGACCTGACCCGTCTGGTGATGCTGAATGCCACCAGCGTGCTGCGTCTCAGCCATGCTATCGCGCCGCGCTTTGCCGAGAGGGGCGAGGGGGCGATCGTCAATGTCAGCTCGGTTCTCGCCCTTGCGCCGGAATGGGGTTCCCCGGTCTACTCGGCGACGAAGGCCTTCGTCCTGACGCTTTCGCAGGCGCTGCAGACCGATCTCGGGCCGAAGGGCGTCTATGTCCAGGCCGTTCTTCCCGGAGCGACCCGGACCGACATCTGGAATTTCGTCGATGACGCGCGACGGCCGCCGATGATGGAAGTGGCCGATCTGGTCGATGCCGCGCTCGTCGGTTTCGATCGCCGCGAGGAAGTCACGATCCCGCCGCTGCATGACGAAGCTCGGTTCCAGTCTTTCGAGGCCGCGCGCATCTCCGTGGTGCAGGGCATTGGCAACACCACCCCCGGCGAGCGCTACCTCACGGCCGTCTGAAGACGGAGGCGCCGACCGAACGCGCGGCACCGGCCCTGCCACAGAGCCACCCCCGGGGTTGAAAAACGCCTCCCGAAGGACGACGTGCAGGGCCGCACCATTGTCGACGTCAACGCCCGACCTCATTCCCGCACAGAAAGAAAGATCATGTCGACCCAGATCCTGTTTCAACCCTTTTCCCTGAAGTCCCTGTCCCTGAAGAACCGCATCGTCATGGCGCCGATGACCCGCGCCATGGCGAAGGATGGCATTCCCGGCGCGGCCCAGGCCGAATATTACCGCCGCCGCGCCGCGGGCGGCGTCGGCCTGATCCTCACCGAAGGCACGGTGATCGACCGTCCCGCCTCGCGCAACGATCCGGGCATTCCATTTTTCCATGGCGAAGCGGCCCTTGCCGGATGGGGCGAAGTGGCGAAATCCGTGCATGCCGCCGGCGGCAAGATCGGCCCGCAGATCTGGCATACGGGCTCGACCCGCTCCAGCCGCAGCCAGACGCAGCCGGAGGATCTGGTCGAAAGCCCCTCGGGTCTCGTTGGCCCCGACGATCCGCGCGGCAAGGCGATGACCGAGGAGGATATCGCCGATACCGTCGCGGCCTTTGCCAGCGCTGCGGCCGACGCAAAGCGTCTCGGTTTCGACATCGTCGAACTGCACGGCGCCCATGGCTATCTGATCGACCAGTTCTTCTGGGAAGGCAGCAACAAGCGCAAGGATGCCTATGGTGGCGCCACGATTGCCGAACGTTCGCGCTTTGCCGCGGAAGCCGTGCGCGCGGTGCGGGCCGCCGTCGGCGCGGACTTCCCGCTGTCGCTGCGCGTCAGCCAGTGGAAGCAGCAGAACTATGCCGCCCGCAACGCATCCACGCCCGACGAAATGACGGCATGGCTCCTGCCGCTGGTCGAAGCCGGCGTGGATATCCTGCACTGCTCGCAGCGCCGCTTCTGGACACCCGAATTCCCCGAAATCGACGGCGACGCCGGCCTGAACTTCGCCGGCTGGGCGAAGAAGCTGACGGGGGCCGCCACGATCAGCGTCGGCTCGGTCGGCCTGTCCTCGGATTTCTTCGGCGCATTCGGCGGGCAGGGTTCTGAAAGCGCCTCGTTCGACAACCTGATCGAGCGGATGGAACGCCAGGAATTCGACCTCATCGCCGTCGGCCGTCCGCTGATTTCGGATGCCGAATGGACTGCCAAGGTCTCCGGCGGAAAGCTTGACGAACTCGGCGGCTTCAACGCCGCCGATCTAGCCGTTCTGGCCTGATCTCGATAGAGTTGCCCGGGAAGCATTGCCGCTGCCGGGCAGCCACCAACCGCCACGAAGTCGCCGTTGATCCGCAGCTGGCCAGCTCCGCCAGCTGCGGATGGATTTCGGCACCCGGCAAGACGGACAGACTGCCGTCAGCGGGTCTACAGTCCGGTTTTCAAGGTCGAACCGACAGACCCGCGCACTGGCCCATGCGCCTGTCGCGATCCTGCGACACTTTGCTTGGGCTCATTCGACCTACGACAATTACAAAAATACGCATGCGTATTATATATACAGAGACATCAATTGGAACAAGGAGTTAGCGTTTTACTCCCGTGATCCTTCAGGCCGGCGGCCGGGTTCTCTGTTTCTTCAGGGGGCGTTCTGACATGGCTGACCGAAGCGTTCCCGGCTCTCCGTAAAACCCGGCGAAGCGACCCGTTTCGAGGGTTGCCGCCGGAAAAACCGATGCGATGCCGAACATCGCTTCATTCAGCTTCGCAGGTTCTTCGCGATCCAATCTTGCCGCGCACCCGTCGGAGCCCATTCGTTATTGAAAGGTGATCCATCATGGCCTACGCCACAGTCAATCCCTACACCGGCGAAACCATCAAGACATTTCCTGACGCCACCGATGCGGAAGTCCGCGACGCGATCGCAGGCGCGCACAATGCCTTCCTGTCGTGGAAGGACGCATCCTTTGCCGACCGCGGCCGTATCCTCCAAAAAGCCGCCGATCTCCTGCGCAAGAACAGCGATGCCTATGCAAAGCTGCTGACGCTGGAAATGGGCAAGCTGTTTGCCGAGGCGAAGGCCGAGGTTGAGCTTTCGGCCAAGATCTTCGAATATTACGTCCGCAACGCCGAGGAACTGCTGAAGCCGGAAAAGTTGCCCGTTCTCGATCCGGCCGAAGGCGACAACATCATCGTCCACGAGCCGCTGGGCGTGCTGCTCGCCATCGAGCCGTGGAACTTCCCCTATTACCAGATCGCCCGCATCATCGCGCCGCAGCTTTCGGCCGGCAACACGGTGCTCCTGAAGCATGCCTCCAACGTGCCGCAGAGCGCGGCAGCCTTCGAGGCGCTGATGAAGGAAGCAGGCCTTCCCGAAGGAGCATTCCGCAACCTTTACGCCACCCGCTCGCAGATCGAACTGATCCTGAATGACGACCGGGTGCATGGCGTGGCGCTCACCGGTTCCGAAGGTGCTGGCTCCGTCGTGGCGGCGCAGGCCGGCAAGGCGCTGAAGAAATCGACGCTGGAACTTGGCGGCGCCGACGCCTTCGTCGTGCTGGCCGATGCCGATCTCGACAAAACCGTCAACTGGGGCGTCTTCGGCCGACACTGGAACGGCGGTCAGGTGTGCGTCTCTTCGAAGCGCATGATCATCGTCGATGACGTCTACGACGCTTACCTCGAAAAGTACCGCAAGGGCGTGGCCGGCCTCGTGGCGGGCGACCCCTTCGACCCGAAGACGACGCTCGCTCCGCTCTCCTCGCAGGCAGCAGCCGACGAGGTGAAGGAGAAGATCCGAGAAGCCGTCAAGCTCGGCGCGAAGGCCGAGGAGGTCGGTCCTGCCGTGCCCAATCAGGGCGCCTTCGTGCAGCCGACCATCCTGACCGACGTCGCCGAGGACAACCCGGCCCGCTACTGGGAATTCTTCGGCCCGGTCTCCATGCTGTTCCGGGCAAAGGACGAGAACGACGCCGTGCGCATTGCCAACGACTCTCCGTTCGGCCTCGGCGGATCGGTCTTCACTTCCAACCCGGCCCACGGCGCGGAAGTGGCCAAACGCATCTCCACCGGCATGGTCTTCGTCAACCATCCGACCAAGGTGGAAGCGGACCTCCCGTTCGGCGGCATCCGCCGCTCCGGCTACGGACGTGAACTGATCGGGCTCGGCCTCAAGGAGTTCGTCAACCACAAGCTGATCGGCGTGGTCGATATCGACGCCCACTTCTGATCGGCGGAAATCGGTCAAAACGGCAGAAAGCAGGAGAGGCATCCACGATGCCTCTCTTTTTTGTCGCCGCTTTGTCTGCGGCCCGGAATTGACGAATGACGCCTTATGAGTTACGACTGACGAAATTCGAATTTCGTCAGTCGTAACTCATAAGGCAGATCATGAACCAGATGCCGGAAATCGACGTGGAAGAAGCCCGCCGCGATACCGCCACCCGCACTCTCGATGCGGCCGAGCGGACGTTCCGGCATTACGGCTACAGCAAGACGACGGTGGCCGACATTGCCGGGGAACTCGGCATGTCCACGGCCAACATCTATCGCTTCTTCGGTTCCAAGGTGGAAATCCACCAGGCCCTGTGCGCCCGCATGCTGGCGACCTGTTACAAGCAGGCTTATGATACCCGCCATAGTCTCGACAGCGCGGAGACGCGGTTGCGCCGCTATGTCGAGGAACAGCATCGCTGGACCGTCGAGACCATGCTCGACGAGCACAAGGTGTATGAGATGATCATCGTCGCCATCGAGCGCGACTGGCAGGTGATCGAACGTCACATCGACAGCATTCAGGATCTCGTCGCCGAGATCATCAGGGAAGGCATCGCGACAGGCGAATTTGCCGAACAGGACCCGATTGTAGCCGCAAGATGCTTCGGCGCGGCCACGGTCAGCCTCTGTCATCCGCAAATGGTGGCCCAGTGCCTGGCCAAGGAAAACCGTGCAACCGCGTCTGAACTGGTCGACTTCGCCATTCGTGCATTGAAAAGATGAGGTGGGCGCCGGTCGCCTGCTTCCGTTGAACAGAATCTCTATTGTGATCGAGGATGCGAACATGACTTCGCTGAAGGGTTTCAGGTTTTCCAAATTCCCCGTTCTGGCGTTTATCTTCGCCATCGCGCTCGGTGTCTCCGGGTGCAGCGAGGAAAAGCAGGCAGAGACGAAGGAAACGATCCGCCCCGTGAAGATCGCCCGCATCTCCGCGACATCACACGAGCAGGCCGCCATCTATTCCGGCACCGTCAAGGCGCGCGTCGAAACGGGCCTCGGCTTCCGGGTCGCGGGAAAGATCATCGAGCGCCGGGTCAATGTCGGTGACCGCGTCAAGCCGGGGGACATCCTCGCACGGATCGATCCGACCGATTACCAGCTGAGCGTCAGGACCGCCGAGGCCAGTCTCGCCGCCGCCGAAACAGCGGTCGCGACCGCTAATCTCGCCAACAAGCGCGCGCAGCAACTCTTCGACAAGAGCGTGACTGCCAAGTCGCAGGTGGAGCAGGCCGGTCTCAATTACGATCAGGCCGTCTCCACGCGCGATGCGGCGATTTCGGCGCTCGATCAGGCGAGGAACCAGGTTTCCTACACCGAACTCAGGTCCGACCGGGAAGGGATCGTCACCGCCATCAGTTCCGACACCGGCGCGGTCGTTTCGGCGGGCACGCCGGTCGCAACCGTTGCCCTCGACAATGAAAAGGAAGTGCAGATCGCGGTTCCCGAAGGCGATATCGCGAACTTCCGTCCCGGCAAGGCGGTAAAAGCCAGCTTCTGGTCGGATGACACGCTCGCCATCGATGGCAAGGTGCGGGAAGTCTCCGGCAGCGCCGACACGCAATCGCGCACCTTTTCCGTCAGGATCAGCCTGCCCGATAACGCCCGGGTTCTTCTCGGCATGACCGCCACCATCGAGGCGGCAAGGGAAAACACCAGGGGTTATCTGGCCGTGCCGCTTTCGGCGCTCGCCGAAAGAAACGGGCAGAAGATCGTCTGGGTGGTTGATCCGCAGACCTCGACGGTCAGCGCGCGCGAAATCAGCATCGCGGAATTCACCGCCGATGGCGTCAACGTGTCGAGCGGCGTGAAGCCGGGCGATCTGGTGGTCGCGGCCGGCACGCAGTTCATGCGCGACGATCTCAAGGTGAAGATGCCCCAGGAACAATCCGCTCTTCTGCAAACCTCGGACGTCGCTCGCTGAACCGGCCGGCTGGAAGGAATATCGTCATGACGACATCGAGCGAAGAAAAGCGTCCCTTCAACCTGTCGCGGTGGGCCATCGGCCATCCCAGCATCGCCCGCTTCCTGTTCGGCCTGATCCTGATCACCGGGGTTCTCGGCCTGATGCGCATGGGCCAGAAGGAAGATCCGGATTTCACCTTCCGCGTCATGGTCGTGCAGGCCGTCTGGCCCGGTTCCTCCATTCAGGAAATGCAGGACCAGGTCGTCAACAAGATCGAACGCAAGCTGCAGGAAACGCCGCATCTGGACTGGGTGAAGTCCTACACCCGCGCCGGCAGTGCGATCATCACCCTGCAGGTGAAGGGCGACACCAACGCCGCCGACGTGGCGGACGCCTTCTATCAGGTGCGCAAGAAGGTCGGCGATATCTCCAGCGAGCTTCCCGATGGATTGCTCGGCCCCTATTTCAACGACGAATTCGGGGATACCTACATCACGCTGCATTCGATCAGCGGCGATGGCTTCACCTATCCCGAGCTGAAGAAGATCGCGATCCAGGCGCGCGACATGCTGCTGACCACGCCCGGCGTGGAAAAGGCCGTCATTCTCGGCGACCAGCCGGAAAAGATCTTCATCGACGTCTCCTCGAAGGCGCTCGCCGAGCGCGGACTGACGCTCCTCGACCTGCAGAACGCCATCAAGGGCCAGAACAACGTCGATGCCGCCGGCACTGTCGATACCGGGATACGCTCGGTCAGGATTTCGGTCGAGGGCGACGTGAAGCGCGCGGAGGATATCCGCGAGCTGCGCCTCAATGCCGGCGGCCAGATCACCCGTCTCGGCGACATCGCCACTGTCACGGCCGGGCTTGAGGATCCCTACCAGCGCAAGTTCCGCTTCAACGGCGCAGACAGCGTGCAGGTCGGCGTGGTCATGGCCAAGGGCTTCAAGGTGACCGATGTCGGCCAGGCGGTGGAAGCGACCTACAAACGCTTCGAGGAAAGCCTGCCGTATGGCGTGTCCGTCCAGCAGATCTCCAACCAGCCGGAAGTCGTGACGGAAGCCGTCGGCGAATTCATGCAGGCGCTGATGGAGGCGCTGGCGATCGTGCTCGTGGTCTCGTTCCTCTCCATCGGCTGGCGGTCGGGCCTTGTCATCGCGATCACCATTCCGCTGGTTCTCGCGGCGACCTTCGCCATCATGTACGAACTCGGCATCGACCTTCAGCGCATCTCGCTCGGCGCGCTCATCATCGCGCTCGGCCTTCTGGTCGACGATGCGATGATCGTCGTGGAACTGATGGAGAGAAAGCTCGAGGAAGGGCTGGTCAAGATCGATGCGGCGAGCTTTGCCTATTCCTCGACCGCATTCCCCATGCTGACCGGTACGCTCATCACCACCGCCGGCTTCATTCCCGTCGGCTTCGCGGCATCGACGGCCGGCGAATATGTGCGCTCGCTGTTCTACGTCGTCGGCATCGCGCTCGTCACATCCTGGTTCGTCGCGGTCTATTTCACGCCGTGGCTCGGCCACATGATCCTGAAGCAGCGCGCCCATGCAGGCGAGCATCACGACGTGTTCGACACGCGCTTCTATCGTGGCCTGCGCTCGACTGTCGGCTGGGCCGTTCACCACCGCGTCATCGTGCTCGCCATGACGCTCGTGACCTTCGCCACCAGCCTGTGGGCCTTCCAGTTCATTCCGCAGAACTTCTTCCCGCAATCGTCGCGTCCTGAAATCCTTGTCGACCTCTGGCTTCCCGAGGGAACCAGCATCAAGGAAGTCGAAACGCAGGCGCGTGCGCTGGAAGACAGGATCATGCCCGATCCGGACAAGAAGTTCGTCGCCACCTATATCGGTGAAGGCGCGCCGCGCTTCTTCCTGCCGCTCGACCAGCAGCTTCGCAATCCGAACTTCGCCCAGATGCTCATCATGGCCAATGACGAGCCGGCCCGCGAAAGGCTGATCGTCAAGCTGCGCGACATTCTGGCGGAGGACTTCCCGTCCATCCGCGGCAAGGTCGACCGGCTGTTCCTTGGCCCCCCGACCGGATGGCCCGTGCAGATGCGCATCATGGGACAGGATCGCCAGGAGGTGCGCCGTATCGCCGACGAGGTGAAGGCAAGGTTCAATGCCGATCCGCGGCTGAGCGCCGTGCATGATGACTGGCTGGAACCCGTGACCGCGATGAAGCTCGTCATCGATCAGGATCGCGCCCGCGCGCTCGGCGTAACCTCCCAGCGCATCCGGCAGATGCTGCAGGCGGCGATGAGCGGTGTTCCCCTCGACAATTTCCGCGATGGCGAGGAAACCGTATCGATCGTGCTGCGCGAGCAGGACGATACCCGCTCGCTGCTTTCCGCGGTGAACTCCGTCTACGTGCCGACGGATTTCGGCGGCTTCGTGCCGGTTTCCCAGCTCGCAAGGATCGAGCCGGTGCTCGAACAGGGCATCGAATGGCGGCGCAACCGCCTGCCGACGATCACGGTGAGGGCAACCTTACCCGACGACGTGCAGCCGAATGACGTGGCGATGAAGATGTATGCCGACATGAAGGATCTGCGCGACAGCCTGCCGGCCGGCTACAGCATCGAAATCCAGGGCGGTGCGGAAGACGCAGCCGAGAGCCAGGCCTCGATTGCCGCCAAGGCGCCGATCATGCTGCTTGTCATCGTGTTACTGCTGATGGCCCAGCTGCAACATTTCGGCAAGGCCATGCTGGTGCTGGCAACGGGACCGCTCGGCATCATCGGTGCGGCGGCGGCGTTGCTGATCAGCGGCGCACCGTTCGGCTTCGTCGCCATCCTCGGCGTCATCGCGCTGCTCGGCATCATCATCCGCAACTCGATCATCCTGATCGACCAGATCGATCAGGACATCAAGGCGGGCATGGCGCGGCAGGAGGCAATCGTCGGCGCGGCCGTGAGACGTTTCCGTCCGATCATGCTGACGGCGCTGACGGCGGTTCTGGCGCTGATCCCGATTTCCCGCGGGGTCTTCTGGGGGCCGCTCGCCTATGCGATGATGGGCGGCATTCTCGTCGCGACGGTGCTGACCGTTCTCGTGCTGCCGGCGGCCTACGCGCTGTTCTTCGGACGCGAGCCCAAGGCGCATGCCGATACCCCCGACAGCGCCAGGGAAGAAGAAACCGTGCAACAGCCGACAGCACTGGCCGCCGAGTAGACAGACGCGGGATCATTGCCGGTCTACAAGCGGGAGAATGCCAACGGCCGCAGAACTGTCGGGCAGGAACCGCCAGCGCATTCGCCGGCGAAAAGCGCCGATCCGGTCTCCCGCGCCGGCAGCGGCTCCCGTCCTTGCCGGAGCGCCGTTTCGAAAAGGCAGGAGCCGGAGGAAAGGCGCGGCATTCTGGTGCCGCCCTTTCCGAGAGTATAATCCGACCGGAGTGAAACGAGGATCGATAAGATTATGCTTCAAACAAAAGGGCTTGGAGTGCCGATCTGATTCAAT
>QFQX01000056.1 GCA_003248775.1 Shinella sp.
TTGGGCCTGAGTAGGAGGAAAGGTGCAGGAAATGCGGATCATTTTCAAACCTTTACGACGCACGCAGGCCCAAGATGCGGCGCGCCCGAAGGGTTGGTCAGGATGGGCCGCCTGATCGCAAACAATGCTCGGCAAGGCCACCCGGCCTTACCTTGCGCTTGTTCGCTTCCATTCAATCCCATCCTGACCAACAGAACGCCTATCCTGATTGAGTTTTGACCCTAAAGCATTTCCAGCGAAATTGTGTCACGGTCTTGCGTACGGAAATGCGTAAAAACAAAGAAGGTAGAGGGTTTCCGCGGTTCGGAGAAACGCGGAAACGTTTTAGCGACAGAATTGATTTATTCCCGGGAGGCAGCCCGTGCCGTTCCATAAGCCATGCCATCAGCCGCGACCTGATCCCCGTTTTCCGCCTCGAACTGCTGCAGCCGACGGTCGAAGCCGTTGATGAACCTGTCGTAGAGTTCGGCGAAACGTTCGACATCGTCTTTGGGCCAGCCTGAAACGATCTCCCGGATCGTCTCGCGCTTCACCTCGTCCAGTTTGTCCAGAAATTCCTGTCCGAGCGGCGTGATCACCACGATCGTGCGCCGGGCGTCCTCCTGAGAGGCTTCACGCCGCAGGAGACCCTGCCGCACCAGATCCGCGACGATCCGGCTGGAGCGGGAAGGATCGACCCGCAACTGCTCGGCGATGGCGCCGATCGTCACTTCCTGTCCGTCCCCGAGTCTGCGCACCATGGCGATGACGTCGAGATGGGATAGCTCCATGCTCGCGCCGACCCGGCTGATCGCCAGCTTGCCGATGAAGCGGCGGCCGATCATCAGCCGCATGCGTCCCATCGACCGGCCGATGAGGCTGATCGTTTCGTCTATTGCAGGCTCTTGCGAGCCGTTCTGGTCGGTCATCTCGTTCATTGCCATTGCATAGCAGAGATGCGCCGAAGCTCAAAGTGATTTGATGCTGTTGTCACATATGTGCGATTGACAAATAATTGCGAAAGTCACATAAAATGACAATCCTCAATCCGGAGCCCTGTCATGGATGTGAAATCCCCGCAGAAGCCCGCCGCCGAGGCGGCGCGAGCCGAGCCATTCGTTCCGCTGGTGCCGGATACGCGACTGCGTCTTTTCGTGTTTCTGCTGCTCCTGACGTCGATGTTCATGGCAACGCTCGACAACCAGATCGTCTCCACGGCGTTGCCGACCATCGTCGGCGAGTTCGGCGAACTGGAACGTTTCGCCTGGGTCGGCTCGGCCTACCTGCTGACGACCAGCGCGGTCATGCCGCTCTATGGCAAGCTCGGCGATCTCTTCGGCCGCAAATACGTCATCATGGCTGCGGTGGCGATCTTCACCCTCGGCTCGCTCGTCTGCGGCATGGCGATCTCCATGGATACGCTGATCGCCGCCCGCGTCCTGCAGGCGCTCGGCGGCGGCGGCATCATGGTGTCGATCTTCTCGATCAATGCCGATCTCTTCGAGGCGCGCGAACGCGCTCGCTACCAGAGCTATACCAGCCTCGTGCTGATGGCGTCCGGTGCTGTCGGCCCGGTTCTCGGCGGCACGCTGAGCGACCTGTTCGGCTGGCGTTCGATCTTCCTCGTCAACCTGCCGATCGGCATCCTCGTGCTCTGCGGGCTGGCGTTCCTCCTGCCTTATCGCAAGCCTCACCGCCGTCCGAAGATCGATTATGCCGGTGCGCTTCTGCTGGCCGGTGCCGTTGCAAGCGTCGTGCTGTGGGCTGACAGCGCCCAGATCTTCGGCTCGCTGGTTGCGCCGCAAAGCCTTGCCGTCGTCGCCTTCGGTGTTATCTGCGCGCTCGGCTGGGTTTTCGTCGAGCGGCGCGTCGATGAACCCGTGGTTCCGCTTTCGCTGTTTGCCATCCCACGGTCAATCTGCTGCTCGTCATTTCGCTGGTATCGGGCGCGATCGGCATCGGCTCGGTGAATTACGTGGCGCTCTTCCTGCAGACCACCACCGGCCTGTCGCCGACGGTCGCCGGCCTGTTCTTCATCGCGCTCACCGGCGGCATCGCCACGGGTTCGCTGGCTGCAGGGCGCGTGATCTCGCACACCGGCCTCTATAAGCCCTTCGCCATCGCCTCCACTGCGACCGGTGTCGTCAGCATGGCCATCTTCAGCCAGTTGCACGCCGGCACGCCGCTCTTCTTCATCGCTGCCGTCATGCTGCTTCAGGGCATCGGCGTCGGCATCGGCCAGCAGGTGCCGGTGGTCGGCGTACAGAATGCGGCGTCGCGTGGCGATGTCGGTGCCGCGACCGGAACGGTGACGTTGACCCGCATGTCGGGGGCGGCGATTGCCATCTCCATCTACGGGGCCATCATCAGCTCCCATCTCGCCCGCGCGTCCATCGAGCTGCCGGGCGGCGTGGATTTCCGTGAACTGACCCCGCGTGTTCTCGCATCCCTGCCGGATGCGACTCGCGCCGCGATCGCCGAGGTCTATGCCGATGCCTTCTTTCCGCTGTTCCTGACGGCATCCGGAATGATCGGGTTCGGCCTCATCGCCTCGATCATGCTGAAAAACGTGCGCTTGCCAGTCGGCGGAAAGGCTGTAAGGGGCTGAAGATCGCGCGGAGGAAAGCTTCGCGCCAGCCGCGTTTGCCAATGTGCCGGCAATTCTGTCGGCTTGAAACGGTGAATCATGGTGTCTCGGCCTTCTTCCCTGCGGTCCTCTTCGCGTTCCGCACTCGTCTTGCGGGCTCTCGGCCTTTCCGTCAGCGGGCTTGCGCTCTTCGGCCTGTCGGGCTGCCTGTTCGTGACCGATACGAGCCGGATGAACGTGGATGTCTTCCAGGACGAAGTCGCTCCGGTCTATTACGATCCGGCCCGCGTTCAGCCTGCGGCCACCCAGCCGGTGCCGCAGAAGCGCGAGCTGTACCAGACGCAATTCCACCAGACCTACGGCCTGCCGGTCACCAACCCGCTGCACAAGGCGGTCTATGGTCTCATCAGCGATGAAGGGCATACTCTGCCGGCGATCCCGCTCGATCGTGTCGACAGCCGCTATCTTCGCCAGGAAGTGAGCTATCAGACAGTGGAGGCCCCCGGCACCATAGTCGTCGATACCAAGGCGCGCTTCCTCTATCTCGTGCAGGCCAACGGCAAGGCGATCCGCTACGGCGTCGGTCTCGGTCGCGACGGTTTCGCTTGGTCGGGCCGTGGCGTGATCGAAATGAAGCGGAAATGGCCGCACTGGACGCCGTCCAGCGAGATGGTCGAGCGCCAGCCCGATCTTCGCAGTGTTTCCGCCGAGCGCGGCGGTGCCGTGGCCGGCCTCAACAATCCGCTCGGCGCCCGCGCCCTCTATATCTACCAGAACGGCAAGGACACGCTTTACCGCGTACACGGCACACCCGACTGGCAGTCGGTCGGCAAGGCGACGTCCTCCGGCTGCGTGCGCATGTTCAATCAGGACGTGATCGACCTTTACGACCGCGTCGGCGCCAAGGCCCAGATCGTCGTCATCTGACGGCAACCTAGCGGCCTCGCAAGGGGCGGCAGCGGCTCTCCGCCTCTCGGCTTGCCCTCAGAGAAGGGCGAGCCCCACGCCTCCCGTCGCCAGCAGCGCCACGACGATCCATGGCGGCGTCTTCCACACCACAAGAAGAATGAAACCGGTCAGCGCCAGCGCGAAATCGCGCGGTTCGAGGATCGCGCTCGTCCATACCGGGCTATAGAGAGCCGCTCCCAGAATGCCGACCACGGCGGCATTCGCGCCGCGCATCGCGGCCTGCGCCAGCGGTCTGCGGCGAAATTGATCCCAGAATGGCAGCGCGCCGAGAAGAAGCAGGAAGCCCGGCAGGAAGATCGCGACAAGGGCGATGGCGGCTCCTAAGAAACCGTTCGGTGCCGGTCCCGAGACCGCGCCCAGATAGGCGGCGAAGGTGAAAAGCGGTCCCGGAACCGCCTGTGCCGCACCATAGCCGGCGAGGAAATCACCGGCGCTGACCCATCCGCGATCGACCACTTCCGTCTGCAACAGCGGCAACACCACATGGCCGCCGCCGAAGACGAGGGAGCCGGCGCGATAGAAGGCGTCGAACAGCGAAAACCCCTGCGATCCGGCGGTCGAGGCGATGACGGGCAGCAGGGCGAGCAGCAGGAGAAAGGCCACGAGACAGGCCGTGCCGAAACGTCGAGATACGCGAAACGAGAGATGTCCGGTTGTCGCGGCGATATCGTTCCGGCAGAGGATAAGCCCGGCGATGCCGCCCAGCGCAATGGCTCCGATCTGGCTGACGGCGGTTGCCGAAAACACCACGATTAGCACCGCGGCAAGCGCGATGCCGGCGCGCTCGCGGTCCGGCGTCAGGCTCTTCGCCATGCCCCAAACCGCCTGCGCCACCACGGCCACGGCCACGATCTTCAATCCGTGCAGAAGACCGTTTCCGACAGGGCCGCCGAAGGCCGTCGCCGCCATGGCAAAGGCGATGAGCAGCAGCGCGGAAGGCAGAGTGAAGGCCGCCCATGCGGCCAGCGCCCCGAGCGGACCGCCGCGCAGGAGGCCGAGCGCAAAGCCCACCTGGCTCGATGCCGGCCCCGGCAGGAACTGACAGAGCGCCACGAGATCGCCATAGCCGGTCTCGTCGATCCATTTGCGACGTACCACGAGTTCGTCGCGGAAATAGCCGAGATGGGCTATCGGGCCGCCGAAGGAGGTCAGGCCGAGCTTGAGGAAGGTCCGGAACACTTCTCCCGGCGTACCCTGTGGATGGTCGGCAACAGCGACATTCATGGTTTCAGCCGGTGATTTCACGAAACAGTTCCCTGGCCTTTTGCCTTGCCATGTCCAGCGCGGCGATCCCGTAGGGCGTGGCGTTGTAAATCCTGCGATGCGTGCGCCCGATCTTCTCGGTGCGGGAGGTGAGGTAACTCTTCTTCTCCATGGAATGCAGCATGGGATAGAGCGTGCCGGCGCTCACCCTGTAACCGTGGTGCGCCAGTTCCTCTATCATCCACAAACCATGCAGGTCGCCCTCGGCAGCGTGATGCAGCACATGCAGCCGGATAAAGCCGGAAAGAAGCTCCTGATGTTCCATGTCCCACCATGAATGACACTGCACTCGAAATACGATATCGAAATTCGAGTGCAATATCCCGTACCGTCATGACACCGGTATGAATGGTTTTTTCGGGATGGACGTGGGGCGAGGGGAGCGCTCTGCCGGTGCATGCGATGCACATGCGCATCGCCTCATGAAAAATTCACTCACCTCTCGCAAAGTTGAGCCGCTCTTCCGTTGCAAGGTTAATACATTCCTGTTGCATTGCATGATATGTCGGAACAAACCGGGTTCGAGCTTCTTGCTCTGCGGTTGTTTCGCGTCGTCTCTGAATAGGAAGTCTTCTTGCCCATGTCGTCTTCGCGCAGCTTTTCCCGCCGCTCCTTTCTGTCATTCTCAGGATTAGGTGCAGCCAGCCTTCTGGCCGGTTGTGCCTCCACGCGCCCCGTCGTCACGCCCGGCGGTTTCGCCGTCAGCTACCGCGGCGACCCCGGCAGCCCCGTGGTGAGCTCCCCCATGCAGGCGGGTTCTGCCGAACTCGACGCCATGTATGGCGAGATCTACGATAACGGCTACGTCATTCCCGCCGTGCCCTACCAGAAGGTCAACCCCCGCTACTATCGCCAGCGCGTGGTTGACCCGACCGGCCAGCCGCCCGGCACCATCGTCGTCGATACGCCTTCGCGCTTCCTCTATCTGGTGGAATCCGGCGGCACCGCCATGCGCTATGGTGTCGGCATCGGCCGTGAGGGCTTTGCATGGCAGGGCGCTGGCGTCATCCAGTGGCGTCAGAAGTGGCCGAAGTGGACCCCGCCGGATGAGATGATCGGCCGCCAGCCGGAACTCGCCAAGTATTCCGCCGCCAATGGCGGTATGCCGCCGGGTCTCGATAACCCGCTTGGTGCCCGCGCCCTCTACATCTTCCAGAACGGTCAGGACACGCTTTACCGCCTGCACGGTTCGCCGGAATGGAATTCCATCGGCAAGGCGGTCTCCTCCGGCTGTGTGCGCCTGATGAACCAGGACATCATCGACCTCTACGACCGCGTACCGAACAAGGCCCGCATCGTCGTCCAGCAGTAACCCTGCCTTCTCCCGCTCCGGGAGATCAGTGCCAAGGCGCGCCGCAATCCTTCCTCTCCCCGGCCAAGGGGAGGGGAAACGACAATGACACTTGCCTCAGCCCAGTGCGTCGAGCTGTTTTTTCAGCATTTTCAGATTGTCGCGCAGGCTTTCCAGTTCGGAAATCGTGCAGCCGGTCGCCTGACCGATGGCGCGCATGACGCCGACAGCCTTTCCCTTCATCATCCGGCCACTTTCCGTCAGCGTGATGAAGACCTGACGTTCATCGATCCTGTCGCGCTGCCGCGTCACGTATCCCGCCTGTTCCAGCCGCTTGAGCAGCGGTGAAAGCGTGCCTGAATCGAGGCCGAGTCGCTCGCCGAGCGCCTTCACCTGCAGGCCATCTTCTTCCCACAGCGCCATCATCGCGAGATATTGCGGATAGGTGAGGCCGAGTGGCTCCAGCAGCGGCTTGTAGGCCCGCGTGAAGGCGTGCGCCGCGCCATAGAAGGCGAAGCAGATCTGCCGATCCAGCTTCAGTTCCTTTTCCAGTTCCTTGTCGTCCATGGCCGATCGAGCCCCTTATCCGTGCGCAGTGGAATTGTCGCCAATTCCGGTTTCGGAAGCAATGTGAAAAAAGACAGTTGCGCACAATTCATTTGTGCGATACATAATTCGCATCGCCAACCCGCACAACCCGGTTAACCGGTCAAACCAGCAAAAGGAGCATACGAAATGGCTATTCTCTATACCGCACAGGCATCCGCCACCGGTGGCCGCGCAGGCCACGCAGTAAGCGACAACGGCGTTCTCGACGTAACGCTGACCGTTCCGAAGGAGCTCGGCGGCGATGGCGCCACCGGCACCAACCCGGAACAGCTTTTCGCAGCCGGCTATTCCGCCTGCTTCCTCGGCGCGCTGAAGTTCGTCGCCGGCAAGGAGAAGGTGAAGATTTCCGAAGACACCAAGATCACCACCCGCGTCGGCATCGGCCCGCGCGAAGACGGCACCGGTTTCGGCATCGAAGTCGCGATCACCGCCGAGATCCCAGGCATCGAGCGCGAAGTCGCTGAAAAGCTGGTCGCGGCCGCACATATCGTGTGCCCCTACAGCCACGCCATGCGCACCTCCACCGAGGTTCCGGTCTCGGTCGCCTGATCTTCTTCCCGGCGTCCGCCTTTCGCGGACATCGGGATATCCCCACAGATCCACCGCCAAAGGCCGGCTTCACGCCGGCCTCAGGTTGAGAGCGAAAACTGCCTTCGCTCACGGCATCATCCTCGACCTTGTGCCGAGGATCTACCCATGTCAATAAAATCAAACGTTTGAAGATGCTCGAGACAGGTCCGAGCATGACGGTGGAAAGGTTCTCCATCCTTGTCGGCAATGAGAAGGCGTCAAAAAGGCTGCCCTTTTGACGCGGTCCAAAGCGGGCAGCCGTCTCGCAAAATTATGACGGCTAGACGAGACCGCTCAGGTCTGTCACAAGAAGCACGGGATGCGACTGCCGTTAATCTAGAACGGGGTCGGGCTGCTGATTGACGTCAGGCGGCTGCCGCGAGGACACGCTGGCTGTCCCATTACTCTCTCGGAATATGGTGACTTCAGCTCCTCGCTTTGGAGAGCGGGGGAGGCGCGCCGCGTCGGGAGGGCTCACATCACAGCCTATCGCGAAATCTCCATCAGGTCTTGCCTCAGCCCATCCGCGTCGCCGGAGGAAAGCTCGGCTTCGACGGCTGCGTGCGTCTCACGCCAGATCGGCAGGGCGGCCGCAAGTATGGCGGCGCCTTCCTCCGTCAGCCGTAGCCGCTTGCCGCGCCTGTCCTTCGGGTCCGTCTCGATCGAGACCCAGCCCCGGCGGATGAGCGGCTTGAGGGCGGCGGTGAGCGTGGTGCGGTCCATGGCAAGCAGATGCGCCACCGGCCCCATGGGCGGGGGCTCGGGCCGGTTCAGAGCCATCATCAGCGAGAATTGCCCGTTCGTCAGTCCGACCGCCTTCATGGCCGTATCGAAACGGCGCGCGAGCGCCCGGGCTGCCCGCTGCGCATGCAGGCAAAGGCAGGTATCGCGAACATGGATGGTTGTGGAGAAGGGAATCGAGGGCTGGTTTGACATGTCATAAATATGTTGATATCAACATAAATGTCAAGGCGGAACGATCCGGGGAGTGGAGCGTTGATGGTCTTGGCGTGAGGTGTAGCCTTGTGCGAGCCGCAGAATGTGCAGATCTTCGGAGGAGGAAGGAATGGAACATTCAGTCGTATCCCGTCAGGAATGGCTGGAGGCGCGCCGCGCGCTCCTGCAGAAGGAAAAGGAAGCCACCCACGCCCGCGACCGCCTGAATGCCGAGCGGCTGGCCTTGCCCTGGGTGAAGGTGGAAAAGGACTATGTCTTCGATACGTCCTCAGGGCCGAAGACGCTGGCCGGATTGTTCGACGGCCGCAGCCAGCTGATCGTCTACCACTTCATGCTCGGCCCCGACTGGGAGGCCGGCTGTCCCGGCTGCTCTTTCCTGGCGGATCATCTCGATGGTTCGCTGCCGCATCTCAATAACCACGATGTCACGCTGGTCAGCGTGTCCCGCGCCCCGATCGAAAAGATCGAGGCCTACAAGCGGCGCATGGGCTGGCATTTTCCTTGGGTGTCGGCCTTCAGCAACGACTTCAACCGCGATTTCCACGTATCCTTCACCCCGGAGGAACTGGCATCCGGCCATGTGACCTACAATTTCATGGAAACGCCGACAGAGCAGGCCCACGACGAGTTGCCCGGCCTGTCGAGCTTTTACCGCGATGCTGCCGGCAATGTCTTCCACACCTATTCCAGCTATGCGCGGGGCCCGGAAGAGCTGATCGGCACGCTGATGATCCTCGACCGCGCGCCGAAGGGCCGCAACGAGGGATCGACGATGGATTTCGTCCGCCGCCACGATGAATACGAGGAGAAGCCGAAGGCGGCGAGCTGTTGCCACTGATGCATCCGGCAGGGAGGACCGGCCATGGAAACATCGAAACCGCGGGAAGAGCACCGCTTTCTTGAAAGACTCGTCGGCGACTGGATCGTGACCTCCATGTCCAGCGACGGCAATTACGATCCTTCAGATCCCGAAAAGGCGTGGACCGAAAAGGTTCATGCGGTCGGCGGCCTGTGGTTCGTCTGCGAGGGCGGGGGCGTCATGCCCGACGGCCAGCGCGGTTCGGTGGTCATGACGCTCGGCTACGATCCCCGCGCCGGCCATTACGTCGGTACCTGGATCGGCTCGATGATGGACACGTTCTGGGTCTACAAGGGCTGGCTTGAGCCGGATGGCAAAACGCTGACGCTCGAAGCCGAGGGACCGGATTTTGACGATCCCTCGAAGACGGCGATTTATCACGACGTCATCAAATTCATCGATGATGACCACCGGCAGTTTTCCGGCAGCGTGCGGCAGCCGGACGGCAGCTTCAGAACTTTCATGACCAGTGAAATGAAACGGCACAGCTAAGCGACCTCGGTTTCCATCGCGACGCCGGACATTCCCAAGACATACCTAATTGCGTTCAAGAAAAAGAAAGGACTTTTCCATGCAAGGCGAGTTTATCTGGTACGAACTGATGACGCCCGATCCGGCGGCGGCGGCTGATTTTTACTCGAAGGTGACGGGCTGGACGGCGAAGGACAGCGGCATGCCCGGCATGTCTTACACGCTCTTCGACGTTCCAGGTTTCGACATGGGCGTTGCCGGCATGATGGAGCTGACGCCGGAATTTGCCGCGCGCGACATCCCGCCGAACTGGACCGGTTACGTCTGGGTGGACGACGTCGATGCCAAGGCGAAGGAATTCTCCGACAATGGCGGCACAGTGCATCATCAGCCGCAAGATATTCCGGGCATCGGCCGCTTCGCCGTGGTCGCCGATCCTCAAGGGGCGGTCCTCAGCCTTTTCAAGCCAAACATGCCGGATGGCCCGATGCCGCCGTCTCCGGCGCCCGGCACACAGGGCACCTTCGGCTGGCATGAATTGATGGCCGGCAATGGCGAGCAGGCCTTTGCCTTCTACTCGAAAATGTTCGGCTGGACCAAGGACATGGCGGTTGACATGGGAGATATGGGTGTCTACCAGTGCTTCGCTCAGGAAGGCACGGCCATCGGCGGAATGATGACCAAGCCCGCGGAAGTTCCGGCCCCTTTCTGGGGCTATTACGTCAATGTCGATGGCATCGATGCGGCGATGGAGCGCGTGAAGGCAGGCGGCGGCACGGTGGTTTTCGGGCCGCAGGAAGTGCCCGGCGGCAGCTTCATCCTGCAATGCATGGATCCGCAGGGCGCCTATTTCTGCCTTGTCTCGACGAAGCGATAGTCAAGCGCACCAGATCCGAAGGGCGCTTCAGCCCTGCGGCTGGGCGGAAGCGGGCAGCCCGAACAGCTTGTCGAAGCCGAGATTGAAAAGATAGGTATAGGCGAGGAAGAACGCGAGCAGCCCGATATTGGTCGCGAATGCCTCCAGCATCGGCATGCTGAGCGTCCATGACAGCACGGGTGTCAGCACGATCGCCAGCCCGCCTTCGAACAGGACCGCGTGAGCGGCCCGGCGAAGCGGGCTTCTTCCTTTTACTGGATTGCGGGCTTCCCACCACTCGAACAGCGTGGTGAAGATGAAATTCCACGATACGGCCACGGCCGAAGCGGCAACCGCGGCAATGCCGGAGGACGCGGCGTCATTGCCCAGCACGGAGAAGATCAGAGCGCAGGAAAGAAGGGCAATCCCTTCGAAAGTGCAGACATAGACGATCCGGCGGACGACTGGAGACATGATGAAACTGCTTCCGATGATTGGCTGAACGAACGTAAGGGGCGAATGCCCTTCCGGACCTATAGCAAACACCTCTGCCCGATAGGAAGACGAGGCGGGCGGAGGACTGTGCGGAATATCATGTCTGGCCGCCCACGACGAGACACTGTACGCGAGCCCGTTGAAAAGGCTCGGGAACGTCGGGTGGGTAGGTAGGTGAGAATGACGTGGCAGGGGAAGGGGAGGCAGCCTATGGGCTGCGTTGCGGAAAAAAAGCGGGAACGCTCAGTCCGCAGACGGAAGAGGCATGCGCCCGCGTGGCGGGCGCAACGCCTGAGATAAACGGATCAACGGCCCGGACGTGCTGCCTTCTTCGGTGCTGGCAGCAGGCCTTCGCGCTGCATCTTCTTGCGCGCCAGCTTGCGCTGGCGGCGAATGGCTTCAGCCTTTTCGCGAGCGCGCTTTTCCGAGGGCTTTTCATAGGCGCTACGCGCCTTCATTTCGCGAAATACGCCTTCGCGCTGGAGCTTCTTCTTGAGAACGCGGAGAGCCTGCTCGACATTGTTGTCCCGAACGAGAACCTGCAAGTGAATTCCTTTCTGCGGTCGTGACCGCCTTCTGCGATGGGGCCGACCAGGTCGGCGGCTGATACGAATGGCCGGAGGCCAGAGCCACGGCGCGGTATATGAAGCTTTTGATCCGCGTCCGGCGAATTATCGACGGACTCAGGATGTGACGCGAGCTATACCGGATGCGCCTGCCAATGACACCCACAACAGGCCCCAAAGGCGGAAAAAGCAGCAAAATAAAAAGGCCGGGGATGAACCCGACCTCTTCCTGTCACTCGAACCCCGGAGCTTTTAGCGCTCTTGCTGCCAGTACATCCGTGGTCAGCAGGGGCAAATGACAATCAGGCAGCTCGCAGGTTGTCTGCGGAATCCTTGCCGGAGCGCTTGTCACGAACGATGTCGTAGGCGATCTTCTGGCCTTCGATCAGTTCGCGCATGCCGGCGCGCTGTACGGCCGAGATGTGCACGAAAACATCGGTCGAGCCCTGATCAGGCTGAATGAAGCCAAAGCCCTTGGTGCTGTTGAACCACTTTACGGTACCGGTATTCATAACGATTTCCTTTCAATCGTTTGGTTCGCCGGGGAGATATTCGTCCGGCTTGGATCGATGTTGAGCGGAAATCTGACCGTGTGCCGCAGCACGTAGACAAAGGTCACAAGCAATCTTCGATAGCCTTAATATAGCTCTCACACGCCGCAATGCAATGATGGAATGAAAAATACCGGGAATTTCAATTTATACGGGCATTGAAGCGGCAATAAACCTTTTCGGCTTTCCGCGATAACTTCCCTTGATGGCGGCATCTTTCCCGAGATTCGGGTCGTGTGCAAGCAAGTAATGAATTCTGACGATATTTCCTTGTTTACCTTGCCACAATTTCGGCTTGCTCCGAGGCGAAGGCTTCCGGAAAGTTCGTGGTGAAGGCTTCACCCGGCGATTCTCATCCTGCCCTTTATGGTGTTATTCATGCGCCGACCAACATCCCTGTCACGCCGCGCTTTCTGCGCCTGTCTCGCCTGTGGTCTTTCCGCCTCGCGCGCCATGGCTTCGGAACCCTCCGTTGCGCCGGCTGTCAGTGGAATGGAGGTCAAGGGCACGCTCGAGCCGCACCTTAACGTCTCGAAGAGCGGAAATCGCGCTGCCCCGCATGTGGCGCTGACGCTCGATGCCTGTTCCGGCCATGTCGATATGCGCATCCTCTCTGTGCTGATGGACGAACAGATCCCTGCAACGATTTTCGTCACCGCCCGCTGGCTGCGGAAGAACGCCGAGGCGCTCGCGCTGCTCAAAAGCAGGCCGGACCTGTTCGAGCTTGAAAACCACGGCCTCAATCATGTGCCGGCGATCGATCGTCCAGGCACAGTCTACGGCATCCCGACTGCCGGATCCATGGATGCGGTGGTGAGCGAAGTCGAAGACGGTGCGAAGTGGATGGAAAAGGACGGCCTTGCCGCGCCTCGCTGGTTCCGGGGTGCGACGGCGCGTTACACGCCCGCGTCCATGACTGCGATCGAGGGGCTGGGCTACCGTATCGCCGGTTTTTCGCTGAATGGAGATCAGGGGGCTTCGCTACCGGCGGGAGCCGTTGCCAAACGCATTGCCGCCGCCCGTGATGGCGATGTCATCATCTCCCACGTCAATCATCCCGAACGCGACTCGGGCGCCGGGGTTGCGAGAGGTGTTCTGGCGCTGAAGGCTCGCGGTGCGGTCTTTGTCAGGTTGGACACGCTGGAGGGAAGGGAAGTTGCGGGCTCCGGTCAGCGATAAGAGCGATAGATGAAGGCATCGTAACGCGTTTTTGCTGCCGTTTCAGGTATCGGCAGCATCGTGGTCTGCTATCGCGTCCATTAAGATGTCTTTACCATTGAATGCTAATGCTGACCGAGTCGCCGGGTCTCATTCTGCGACGCTTATTGCTTTCCCACCTCGCCCTCAGGAGGTTCAATGCCCGAGGCATTCGATTCCGATATCTTCAATCTCGCGCCGATCGCCATGTGGATCGAGGACTTCAGCGAGGTGAACGCCCTCTTCGATATCTGGCGTGCGCAAGGGGTAACGGACATCCGGGCCTTCCTGCGGGCAGACGTTTCGCGGGTTTCGGAATGCTCCCGCAAGATCAGGGTCGTCGATGTCAATCGCAAGACGCTCGAACTTTTCGAAGCCGATGACCTCGATCATCTCAGGGCGAACACGTCGAAGATTTTCCGCGATGACATGTTGGAAACCCACATCAACGAACTGGCCGACCTTTTCGACCGAAAGCAGACCTTCTCAAGCGCGACGGTGAACTACACCCTTTCCGGCAAGCGGCTGGATATCCAGCTCCGCGGCGCCGTCATGCCGGGATACGAGACCACGCTCGGCAAGCTGCTCCTGACGACCGAGGACGTGACAGTCAGGGAAAATGCGCGTCGGGCGGAAAGCGTCCAGAGGCGTTACGCCGAAGGAATCTTCGAGCATTCGCCGGTGTCCCTGTGGATCGAGGATTTCAGCGCCATCAGGTCGTTGATCGAGGAGGTCCGTGATCGCGGCATCACCGATTTCAGGACCTTCATGGATGTACATCCGGAATTCGTGCGCCAGTGCATGAGCGAGATCAGCGTCCTCGACGTCAATCAGGCGACGCTCGACCTGTTCTGCGCCCCCGACAGGAAGACGCTGCTGCATCGCCTGAACGAGATCTTCCGCGACGAGATGGAAAAGCCCTTCCGCGAGCAGCTCATGGAGCTGTGGAATGGCAACCTCTTCCATCATCGCGAGGTCGTAAATTACGCGCTGGATGGTTCCGAGCGGCACATCCTCCTGCATTTCTCCGTCTTCCCCGGCCATGAGAACGACTGGTCCCGCGTGCAGGTGGCGTTGGCGGATATCACCGCCCGCAAGAAGGCCGAGGCCTATCTCGAATATCTCGGCAAGCACGACGTGCTGACCAAGCTCTATAACCGCGCCTTCTACGCCGACGAGATCAACCGGCTGGAGCGCAAGCCGCTTCGCCCGGTTTCGGTCATCATGATCGACCTGAACGGGTTGAAGGAGGCGAACGACCAGCTCGGCCACGATGCGGGGGACGCCTTGCTGCGCCGGTTCGGCGAGATCCTGAACGGCGCGGTCTCCGCCCCCAGTCACGCGGCCCGCATCGGCGGCGATGAATTTGCAGTCTTGATGCCGGGCGCAGACGCCAAGGCGGCCGGCGCCATGGTGGACACGATCAACGAGCTTCTGAAGATCAACAACCAGTTCTACTCCACCGCGCCGCTCGGAATGTCGCTGGGGGCCGCGACGAGCGAACCCGGCGAATCCATGGAAACCGTGGTCAAGCGCGCCGATATGCTGATGTACGAGCAGAAGAAGGCGTATTATGAAGCAAGGGGTATCGCCGGTTTCGGGACCGGCCGGACAGCGGGCAGGGCCTTGTAAAGGGGGCCGCTTCCTGTGCGAGCGGTGCGGATGCGCTCCGGTGATGCCCGAAGAATTTCCTGGATGAAACGGCGCTCCTGAACGAACCCTCCGAGGAACCTGCCTGATGGAATCTCCGGCGCGAAGGCTGACCACGCTGAAATCGATCCCGGATGCGGAAATCGAGGCCGAGCGCACGCTCGCAGTGCTTAGGCTTTTCTGCGCGCTGGTTCTGCTCACTCCGCATTTCATCGAGCCGCTGTTCAGTTCTGCCGGGTCGCCTGTTCGCTGGCAGGTGCCTTCAGTGCTGTCGCTCTCGACCCTGTCGCTCAGCGGCCTTCTGGCGCTTTTCCTCATCAGGCTTGGAAAATTCAGTTCCTGGATGCGATACTTTTTCGCCTTCATGGATGCCGCCATGCTGGCGATGGTCTGCTATCTGTCGCTGACCTTCCATGGCCTTTCGGGCAACTGGATCTTTGCTGCGCCCGTGACCTGGGCGATTCCGCTGTTGCTCACGGTCGGCGCGCTGCGCTACCAGCCGGCCATCCAGATCTGGTCAACCCTCCTGTTCTTCTGCGCCCTGGTGATCGTCGCTTTCATCCTCCCCTGGGAGGATGGTGAGAAACTGGCGGTTACGGCCGGCGTCACGGCGTTGTTTTCGCCGCTGCCGTCGATTGCGCGCCTCTGCCTTATCGTGCTCACCGGCCTTGCCTCGGTGGTGGTGATGTATCGTTCCCGCTCGCTGTTGCGTCGCGCGCGCCGCGAGGCCTATGCCACGTCCGAGCTTTCCCGCTTCCTGCCACCGGAAATCGTACCGCTGGTGACCGAAAGCGACGAGTGGCGGCAGGGGCGCAAGCAGGTCGTGGCGATCCTCTTCGTCGATATCCGCAATTCGACCCACATGGCCGAGGGCCTTGACCCCAAGGCGATGTCGAAGCTCATCCGCTCCTTCCGCTCTATCGTCCAGCGCGCCTCCCGCGCCCATGGCGGTGTTATCGACAAGTTCGTCGGCGATGGCGCGATGGTGCTTTTCGGCGTGCCGCAACCATCGGAGAACGACGCTGCGAGAGGTCTGGACTGCGCCCGCGAAATCCTCCGGCTGATCGAGGAACGCAACGCCTCTGTCGAGGCGGCTGATCGCTTCTCTGTGGGTATCGGCGTTCACCGGGGCAAGGTCTATTGCGGCATTGTCGGCGATGACGAACGCCGCGAATTCACCGTGATCGGGGATGCCGTCAACGTTGCCTCGCGCATCGAGCAGGCAACCAAGCAGTTCTGCGTGCCGCTTCTGGCCTCCGGCCAGGTTGTGGAGGCGGCAAACGAGAGCGATTTGTGGGAGGTCACCAGTTCCGAACCGCTCAGGGGCCGCCAGCAATCCATCTGCCTTATGGCGCCGAAGGTACCGGCCAGGAGTGAGGACCGTGAGCAGACAGACGCCATCACTCCGCCACCGTCGATAGCCGGCTGAATTCTTCGCCGTTCAGGCCGTTTTACAAGAAGAGGTTGAAAACCCTCCCGCTAGGCGTCTAGTCTTCCTTCACCATGAGGGTAGGGCGATGGTGAAGCTTTCGGCGATAGCTGCGTTGATGTTCGTATCTTGTTTTTGTTGCGTTCAAGCCGAAGGGGTAAAATCTTCGGGAACTGGTTTTGCTGTCACATCGGACGGTTGGATTCTAACGAATGCGCATGTGATCGATGGTTGCGAGCGGGTGGATGTGAAAGGCGTGGGAACGGTCTCTGCTTCCAGGGTGGATGCTGTTAATGACCTCGCGCTGATACAAGTCTCATCGACAAAGCCGCTGATGCCGTTGGAGTTCCGCCGCGCGCCAGTTCGCTTGGGGGAGGATATTGTTGCCATAGGATATCCGCTCGCCGGCCTTCTGTCTGATTCCATCAAGATCACGACCGGAAATGTGAATGCTCTTGCCGGTCCGCAGAACGATACACGCTATATACAGATATCGACCCCAATTCAGCCCGGTAATTCTGGCGGCCCTGTCGTGGATAAGGATGGTCTGCTGATAGGCATAACCAGTGCCACCTTGTCCAAGCAAGTTGCTGACGCCATCGGTATCACAGCCCAGAATGTCAATTTCGCCATTCGCGCATCGGTGGCCGAGCTTTTTCTCCAGTCTCAAAGCATAACGGGTACCTCTGGTGATCGCACTGTTGACCAGCCACCGTCATCAACTGCGGATCTCGCAGATAAACTTTCGCCATCGGTCTATTATATCCAATGTTTCGGCAATATGGAGGCCAGCGTACCCGCTGACGTAAGTGACGTCAGGCAAAGTAACGCGCCCCAACAAGCATTGGCTCCAGTGATGCTTGAGATGGGCGGCTATGACGCCATCGGTTTCGATTATACTAACCGTCCGGACATCTCGTATCTCGGCTGCAAAGCTGCTTGCGAAAGCGATGCCCAATGCAAGGCCATCACATATAACACCAAATACAGCGTTTGCTTACTGAAATACGACGTAGTCGCGTTGATCCGCAACAGCGACGCAATAGCTGCCTATACGTCGTCCAAGTCGAAAGATGTCATTGTTTCCGGTTTTACCAGTTATTCAGATATCGACCTGCCGGGGGGAGACTACAAGCGCTTCCAGAAGACCGATTACATTCAGTGTTTCGTGAATTGCCTTGAGGAGAATGCCTGCAAGGCATTCTCCTACGTGCGCAAGACGCATGAATGCTGGCTAAAGAATCGCCTAGGCACCCCGAGACGCATTAAGGGTGTAGAACTCGGTGTAAAGTGAATATGCCGGCGGGAGAAACTCCGCAATCCTGCCTCTTTCGGAAGCCGGCTTATTCCGCTCCCGCCAGCGTCAGGCCTATGCCCCACGGATCCTTCAATACATGCCCCTCGGCCGTGCGGGTAACCGGGATTTCCAGGCTTTCCAGCGTGGCGAGTGCGGTATCGAGCGCTTTCCTGTCGTTGAAGGTCAGCGAGTAATCCGAAAGGCCGGACATGGCGCCCTCGCGGCTGGTGGCCCCACGGCTGTTCCAGATATTGGCGGCGACGTGGTGATGGTAAGTGCCGGCCCCGAAGAAGCTTGCACCGGGATAGACGGCCATTTTCTTCAGGCCGAGCACGCCTTCGTAGAAGCGGTTGGCTTCCGGAATGTTGCCGACCTGCAGATGCATGTGGCCGATGGCCGCCTTGTCCGTCATGCCGCCCCATGGCGTCTTCGGAGCCTTGTCGTAGAGACCCTGCAGGTCGAGATGCAGCGTCGCCATCTCGACGGTTCCGTCCGACAGGAACGTCCAGTCCTCGACGGGACGGTCGGCATAAACCTCGATGCCGTTGCCCTCGGGGTCGGAAAGATAGATCGCCTCGCTCACCAGATGGTCGGACGCGCCGTCAAGGCGCACGCCATGCGCCACGGCATGGGCAAGCCAGTGGCCGAGTTCGTTGCGGTCGGGCAGCAGGAAGGCGGTGTGGAACAGACCGGCCGCGTTGCGCGGGGCGCGTTGCACATTGCCTGCGGTCGTCAGCGTCAGCAGTGGCTTGCCGCCCGCGCCGAGCACGGCTCCGCTTGCCGTCCGCTCGATCACCTGAAGGCCGAGCATGGTCTCGTAGAACTGCTTCACCCGATCGAGATCGCTCACCACCAGATGGCTGCGGCCCACATGGATCGGCCGGGTGAGCGCGAAGCTCGGGGTTTCGTTGATCGTATTCGTGTCTGTCATGGCTATCTCCTGGGGATCGGCGACGCGTCCTGCTTTCACCGGGCGGTCCATGGCGCGCGGGATGTCTTTAGGCACACCCGACAGCGCTTTCCGATCCTTTTCCTCATCTCTTCTTGGGTTTAATATGAACACGCAGCATCGTTCACGAAAGGCCGGATAAAGTGGATTTATCGTTCGAAGATTGTTGACGGTCTTTCACTTTAATCAGGTGCCCAAAATTGATCCTGATCAATGCGGGGAGGGGGCCGGCGGACCATGGTGCGGACAAAGAGAGGAAACGCGGCGGGGACGGTCGCAGATAAAAGGAGAAAGTCATGTACAAGAAAGTTATTGTTCCGGTGGATTGCGGGCAGCTCGACAAGGGCGAGAAGATCTTGCGCAAGGCCGCTTCGCTGCTCGATGCCGGTGGCGAGATCATTCTTTTGACCGTGGTCGAGGACATGCCGGGTTATCTGGCGATCGACCTGCCGGTCGATGTCATCGAGGGCGCGATCAAGGACGGCAAGGCCAAGCTCGTCGAACTCAAGGAAAAGACCGGCGTCGATGCCCGCGTCGAGATCCGTTCGGGCGCTCCTGCGCGCGAAATCCTGGCGGCTGCCGGCGAACACGGCGCCGATCTCATCATCATCGCCTCGCATCTTCCGGATCTTGCCAACTACTTCATCGGCGCCACCGCCGACCGCGTCGTCCGTCACGCAAAATGCTCGGTTCTGGTTGACCGCTGAACAGCGGAGCGACAGACTTAAAAACACATATTGAGGAAACACCCGGGATGGACACCGCAAGATACGAACAGATCCTGAAGGATCGGCAGCAGGAAATCCTGACGCGCCTGCACAAGATCGACACCGATCTTGGCCGGCCCCGCAATCAGGACAGCGAGGAGCAGGCCACCGAGGCCGAAAACGACGAAGTCCTCGAAGAGTTCGGCGAAGTCGGCGAAAAGGAGCTGAAGGCGATCGACGCGGCCCTCGACCGCATTGCCAAGGGCACCTTCGGCACCTGCGTCAAATGCGGCCAGCCGATCTCCGAGCAGCGCCTCGCAGCCGTGCCCTACGCGCCCTTCTGCCAGGAATGCGCTTCCGGCAAGTAAGATGTCCGACCCGCCTCCATGAAATGGAGGCGGGTCGTTCTAAAATGATCCTCGTCGATCGTTTCGCCTTCGTCAGGTCGGTCTTCAAGACATCCTGATCAACGCGCCAATCGTGCCGCCGACCAGCAGTGCGATGCCGATCAGCGTCGTGAGTGCCGCGCCCGGGCCACGCTTCCTGGCGTCTGAATAATATTCCGAGGCATAAAGCACGCGCGCTGCCGTCCAGCACAGGCCGAGCAGGCCCGCGAGGGCGTCCGAGGTGTAATAGCCGAACAGCCAGAGGGAGGGCAGGAAGAGCACCAGTTGCTCGACGGTGTTCTGCTGGACCCGGAAGATCCGCTCGAAATTGGCATTGCCGGAAACCTTCGGCGCCTCGACGCCGAACTGTTTGCGGGCCCGCGCCACCTTCACCATGAACCACACATAGGTAATCAGCGCCGCGAATGTGGCGAGCACGGTGAAGCGCATGTTGTCTATCCTCTAAGTGCGAAGCCGTTGGGTGTCGAATTGGTAGGGTAAGGACGGATGCTTCGCAAGCCGCGGACGAATGCGCACCCAGGGCCGGAGATCCCGCCTGAATGTTTTATCGCCCGCGCTCACGGAGTATTCCAGATCCATCCGAAGGTTGACTTGTTCCTGCCTTTGAATTCGCCCATGATAAAATCATGGGCCCTTAAGCCTTGGCATGAATGAAAGTATCCATCGATGACCGATCAGTTCCGTTTCGGGCGGCCCTATGATTTTCACGAACTGGTGGCCGATGGCATCGTCCACGCCCTCGGCGTGGTCTTCGCGCTGGTCGGCGCCACCGCTCTGATCTTCTACGCGACGGTCTGGTCTTCCCACGCGGAAATGGCGGCGGCGTGGATCTATGGCCTCGGCCTCGTCATCTCGCTCGGCGTTTCGTGCACTTACAACATGTGGCCGAATTCGCGCACCAAATGGATCCTGCGCCGCTTCGATCACTCCGCGATTTTCGTGCTGATTGCCGCCACCTATACGCCGTTTCTGGTCAAGGGTTCGGATGACTGGCGCATCATGGCGCTGCTCGGCGCGATCTGGCTCACGGCCATCATCGGCATCTGGCTGAAGTGTCGCTATCCCGGCCGCTACGACCGGCTGGCGATCCTGCTCTATCTCGCCATGGGCTGGAGCGGCGCGCTCGCCATGGGCCCGATTTCGCAGATCCTGCCCGGCATCACCATGACGCTGATCCTCGCCGGAGGCATCATCTATTCGGCCGGCGTGGTCTTCCACGTCTGGGAACGCCTGCGCTTCCAGAACGCCATCTGGCACGGCTTCGTGCTAACCGCGGCCATGGTGCATTACTCGGCGGTGTTTACTGCGATCACTCTTTGAGGTTGAAAGCTGTTACAAGATTCGAGATGCCGGAGGACGGATGTTTTGGAGGAAGACGAAAGCTAAATCAGCTCACCAAAAGTTACTGGAAGAGATAGAGGAACATCGGGAAGCCATTCGACTGTCGGAAGTTTTCGATGACGTTTTTCCAGACCCAGTCGATCATCCGGAAGTACACCAGCAAGCTGCCAGCCTTGAAGCGATGCAGTTCAGACATGTCACTGATGCATCTCGCCAAGTCTTTGAGCGAACGGTCTCGGCGGGGCGTTTGTTGAATAAGCGACTGGAAGATGGGCCGTGGAGAATAATTGAAAATGACATCCCTTTAACCGATCATTTCTCATATTATACCTCTTATAAGCCCGGTCGGCACTACAAGTTATTTTATGGGAAGTTGCGCGCCGGTACCTTGGTAATTGGTGATGACGGAGGGGCATTTTACGAGGACGACGGCGTTCATCTTCGCCTGACATTCCGGTTTCCATTCCTTTACGAATTTGGTGCGATCCATCAGATGCTCCAGACGCTGATCTGGCAGATGAGCGATGGGACGACTGCCGATATGGATCGGCGTAAGGTATCATTGACGCAAAAGCTTCTTGAGACGTTGTGGGGCATTCAGCGCGGCGAGATGTACGTCTTTCAGTTCGATGAAGCAGGGCCTGCGACGGTGATGTTTAGGGCGTTGGAAAAGTTGCGAAAGACGCGGATCTGATCGCTCTTCGGGCGGATCAGAATTTATGCCAGTTTGCAGACAACCTAAGCCAAAGTCGGAGCCGCCACTGCGCAATATGTATTGCAGGCGACTTACAGTTACTCCGCTTGCCTATGAAAGAGACCGCGTAGAATCGAGGAAGGTGCCTTACGTCTGCATTTACCTTTGCAGGATCTAATGGCTCCTTCTAACAGCGGCTCTTGCCATATTCAGGATAGTTTCCATGCAGCAACCCGTTCTCATCCGTGATGCCGTCGAGGCCGATCTCCCGGCGATCCGCGACATCTACAATCATGCGGTGGAGCACACGACCGCGATCTGGAACGAGGTGTTGATCGATGTCGATAACCGCCGCGTCTGGCTGGAGCTGCGCCGTGCCAAGGGCTTTCCGGTGCTGGTGGCGGAGAAGGACGGCAAGGTGGCGGGCTACGCCTCCTATGGCGATTGGCGCGCCTTCGACGGTTATCGCCACACCGTCGAGCATTCCGTTTATGTCGACAAGGATCTTCGTGGCGGGGGCATAGGCAAGCAGCTCATGCTGGATTTGATCGCGCGGGCGAAGGCCGCGGACATGCATGTGATGATCGCGGCGATCGAGGCGGAGAACAAGGCTTCCATCGCCTTGCACGAACGCCTTGGCTTCCGACTTGTCGGCATTCACCGGGAAGTCGGCATCAAGTTCGGCCGCTGGCTCGATCTGGCCGCGATGGAACTGAGGCTGTAAAGCCTTCAAAGACGGCGAGATCGCCATTGCCCTCGTAGCGGCGCATCTCGGGCGGTGTGCCCTTGTTGTGGCGATAATACCAACCCGCATAGACGAGAAAGGCCGGCAGGGCTGCCGGCCAGAAGAAGCTTGCGACAAGTCCGAGGATGCGCGCGCCATCCCAGCCATTGCCGTTCGCCGTGCCCTCGACATAGGTCAACCCCATGAAGAGCGCGGCGGGCAGCAGCCAGAGAACGAGCGCGAGCGAAACCATCGATTACCGATAATACGAATCAATCTTGCTTAGAATACTCTGGAAATATGGCCTTTTGACAAGCTCTGTTTGCGACGCACACCACGTGTTCGCCGATGCGATTGCGGCAAGGTCATTCGATGCGCGCGCGCAGCATCTCGCCTCGGATGGTGATTGCCGGTTTTGCCCCCGGCGTATTCGGCAGGGCGCTGTCCACGAAGGAGGCGGTTGCTTCCACCAGATAGCTGACCGCCGTTGGCTGCAGGAAGCGCAGCGTCGCGTCGAGCATCTTGCCGGAAATCGCGATCGTTTCGTTCTGCATGACCCGCTTGAAGGTGATCCGCGCCCTGAGTGCCGCGCCCGAGATCGTCAGGTTTTCCGCATGGCCGTCGAAGCTGATATCGCCGGCGTCGCTGCGGATGTCGACCACCGAGAAGTCTCCGTCGAGCCGGGTGCGCGCGGCCTTCTGGTCGATGACGACGGCCGAGCCGGGACGGAGGTCGGCGGCAAGTTCCGTGGTGCAGTCCGACCAGTCGAGGAAACGCGGTGTACTTCCGACATCGACAACCAGCGTGTTACCATCGACCCGCATCCCGCCGCGCGCCGGGCAGGCATCGGAAAACCAGCCGGAATGCCATATGGCGCCCCAGCCACGGCGCTCGCCCTTCAGTTCGGCGAGATGAGGGCCTTCGGAGCCGGTGGTGATGCGGATGTCGCTTGCCGATCCCTCGATGCGGATCGTTGATACACCGGAAAGATCGACGGGGCCTGCGAGGCTGTCGCGGGTGGAAATGAAGGCGACGGCTCCGTCAATCAGCGCAAGCGCGAGGATGGTTCCGGCGACGGAGAGGAGGGCGGTTCGGACTTTCATGGGACATGCTCCTTTGGAAGTGGGGATGTCCCCATCGAGCATGCCGGGCGTCGCGGCCGCGACCTTGATCGCGTTTCAGGTCGACCTCGAACGCGCTTTCGGGCCATATGGCGACATCAGACCTTATTCCTCATGCCTGCCGACCTGCCGATGATCTTCGTACCGCTATCCTTCGCCGTCTCGCTTTTCCTCGCCACCTTTCTCGTGCGGCTCCTGCTGCAGGGGCGGCAAAGCCTTGCCCGCAATCATCTCTTCGTGCTGCTGGTGGCGCTTTATGTGGTGCAGACCCTGCTGGTTGGCCTGCGCTGGGGCTATGGCGTGATGGCCATCCTGCCGCTCCTGTCGCTGCTGGCGAGCCTCGTGCCGCCGCTGACCTATCTTGCCTTTCGCGATCTCGCCCGCGAGGAGGGGAACGGCATTTCGCTTCGCGACTGGCCGCATCTCCTGCCGACACTGGCGCTTGCCGTCTTGCTTCCGGTGTGGCGCAGCTCCATCGATCTTCTGATTATCGCGGAATTCCTTGGCTATGGTGCAGCGCTCGCCTGGATCGCCCGCCTTGGCACCGATGGTCTCGTCGCTTCGCGTCTCGACGGTTCGCTGCGCTCGCATCGCTCGCTGGTGCTGGCCGCTCTTGCGCTCATCTCCTCGGCCCTGACCGACGTCGCCATCAGCCTCGACATGGCGCTGGGCGGCGGGCGGCATTCCGCCATGGTGGTCTCGGCGGCAACCACCGTCATCCTTCTCCTGCTCGGCATCGCCGCCGTCGTTGCCGGCACGGAAGAAGGGTCTGGCGAGGTGGAGGAGACATCAGCAGAAGGTCCCGAGGCATATTCTGCGACGCCGGAGGTGTCAGGCGAGGACGAGGCGGTTGCTGCCGGTCTCGACCAGTTGATCCGCGAACGGCGCCTCTATGCCGATACCGGCCTCAATCTCGGCAAGCTCGCCCGCCGCATGGGTCTGCCGGCCCGCGCCGTTTCCCATGCGGTAAACCGTGTCCACGGCATGAGCGTTTCGCAATACGTCAACAATTTCCGCGTCGCCGAGGCCTGCCGGCTTCTGGCTGAAACGGATATGCCCGTCACCCGCATCGTCTTCGAGGCGGGCTTCATGACCAAATCGAATTTCAACCGGGAATTCCTGCGGGTAACCGGCATGAACCCGACGCGCTGGCGCGGGGAAAACATTGCCGCTATCCGCCCGGATGGGGCCGATCAGCCGCCGAAAAAGTTGAAGTAAGCCCAGACCAGCACGAAAGCCGCGATGATGCCGGCAACGATCAGGGTTTTCTTCAGGCCCGGCGGCACCTTCTTCGGTTCCTTGGGCTTCGGCGGTTTCCTGAATTCGACGACATTGCTCACGCGGATGATTCCCTTGGGTGCTGTGGCGCGGAACTTAGAGTATCCGTGTTGGTCAAGGAAGGTCTGCGGCCCAATTTCGGTTGTCTCTGAGGAGTGCGTTTGCGAGGACGAC
>QFQX01000057.1 GCA_003248775.1 Shinella sp.
GAAGAAAAGCTGCGCTTCGCTATCCGCGAAGGCGGCCGTACCGTCGGCGCCGGCATCGTCGCATCCATCATCGAGTGATTGAATTCGGAGCGGCAGGAAATTGCCGCTCCGTTTCTCAGTATTCGGTTGACGAATCCTAGCTGGCATTGTATGTGCCGGCCACGAAGAAAGCGGACAGCGGTTTCGTTGTCCGATTTTAGCTGCGTTGAGTCGATCTCTCGGAGATCGAGACCTGGCAGGTTTCTGAGAATAGCAAGTGACAGGGGCGCCTTCACGGTGTCCCTGTGATTTTTGATAATCCGGGGCCGACCAGTAATTGGTAATTCACTGTCTCTGCGTATGCGGGACGCAAGAAAACGAACAAGGACAAGTCGAATGAACGGCCAGAATATCCGCATCCGCCTCAAGGCGTTTGATCACCGGGTTCTCGATGCCTCTACGCGGGAGATTGTTTCGACCGCAAAGCGCACCGGTGCAAGCGTTCGCGGCCCGGTACCGCTTCCGACTCGCATTGAAAAATTTACTGTTAACCGTTCGCCTCACGTCGACAAGAAGAGCCGCGAACAGTTCGAGATGCGCACGCATAAGCGCCTTCTCGATATCGTTGATCCGACCCCGCAGACCGTTGACGCTCTGATGAAGCTCGACCTTGCTGCCGGCGTAGACGTCGAGATCAAGCTCTAAGAAGGAATTCCGGCGAGAGCCGAAATAACAAGGAAGGTACGTGGCAAGACCTGCCAACGACTTCTCGAAACGGGAAACCGCATGGCCTGGAAGGGTCGGAACGGAATCCTTAAACAAAGAGGCAGGGAAGGGGCTTTCGGGCTCTGACTCGACTCTCAAGAGGAATGAACCAATGCGTTCAGGTGTGATTGCACAGAAAGTGGGAATGACCCGCGTCTATAACGACGCCGGCGAGCATGTCCCGGTAACAGTTCTGCGTTTGGATAACGTACAGGTCGTTGCCCAGCGCACTGTCGAGAAAAACGGCTACACCGCCGTCCAGCTCGGCGCCGGCCAGGCGAAGGTCAAGAATACTTCGAAGGCGATGCGCGGCAATTTTGCTGCTGCCTCCGTTGAGCCGAAGGCGAAACTCGTCGAGTTCCGCGTTTCGGAAGACAATCTGATCGATGTCGGCTCCCAGCTCACCGCAGGCCATTTTTCGGCCGGCCAGCTGGTTGATGTCACCGGCACGACTATCGGTAAGGGTTTTGCTGGTGCGATGAAGCGCCACAACTTCGGTGGTCTGCGCGCAACCCACGGCGTTTCGGTTTCGCACCGTTCGCACGGTTCGACCGGTAACAACCAGGATCCGGGCAAGGTCTGGAAGGGCAAGCGCATGGCTGGTCACATGGGCCAGACCCGCGTCACCACCCAGAATCTTGAAGTCGTTTCGACCGATGAAGATCGTGGTCTGATCCTTGTGAAGGGCGCTGTTCCCGGTTCGAAGGGTTCCTGGATCATCGTGCGCGACGCCGTAAAGTCGGCGAAGTAAGGAGCCAAACCAATGGAATTGAACGTCAAGACCCTCGAGGGCAAGGACGCCGGCAAGGTTTCTCTGTCGGATGCGATTTTCGGCCTTGAGCCGCGCGAAGACATCATTGCCCGTGTGATCCGTTGGCAGCTGGCAAACAAGCGCCAGGGCACCCACAAGATCAAGACCCGTGGCGAAGTCTCCCGCACCGGCTCCAAGATGTACAAGCAGAAGGGTACGGGCCGCGCTCGTCACCATTCGGCTCGCGCTCCGCAGTTCCGCGGCGGTGGTAAGGCTCACGGCCCGGTTGTTCGCAGCCATGCTCATGACCTGCCGAAGAAGGTTCGCGCTCTCGCTCTGCGTCACGCTCTGTCCGCCAAGCTGAAGTCTGAAGACCTCATCATCGTCGACCAGCTCGTCGCTGCTGAAGCAAAGACCAAGGCTCTGATTGGCAGCTTCGCTTCGCTCGGCCTCACCAACGCACTCGTAATCGGCGGCGCCGAGATCGATGGCAATTTCAAGCTCGCTGCCGCAAACATCCCGAACGTCGATGTTCTGCCGGTTCAGGGCATCAACGTTTATGACATCCTGCGTCGCGGCAAGCTCGTGCTTTCCAAGGCTGCGGTTGAAGCTCTGGAGGAGCGGTTCAAATGACTGATCTTCGCCACTACGACGTGATCGTCTCTCCGTCGATCACTGAAAAGTCGACCCTGGTATCCGAACAGAACCAGGTCGTCTTCAACGTCGCCAAGGGTGCAAGCAAGCCGGAAATCAAGGCTGCTGTCGAAGCGCTCTTCGGTGTCAAGGTCACCGCCGTGAACACGCTGCTCCGCAAGGGCAAGATCAAGCGTTTCCGCGGCTTCGCCGGCAAGCAGAAGGACGTCAAGAAGGCGATCGTTACGCTCGCCGAAGGTCAGTCCATCGACGTGTCGACGGGCGTCTGAGGTAGGGAACAAGAAAATGGCATTGAAAAATTTCAATCCGACCACTCCGAGCCAGCGTCAGCTCGTCATCGTCGACCGTTCGGGCCTGTACAAGGGCAAGCCGGTCAAGGCGCTGACGGAAGGCCTCTCCAAGAGCGGTGGCCGTAACAACCTCGGTCGTATCACCGCTCGCTTCATCGGCGGTGGTCACAAGCGTACCTATCGTCTCGTTGACTTCAAGCGTCGCAAGTTCGACGTGGAAGGCACCGTGGAGCGTCTGGAATACGACCCGAACCGCACCGCGTTCATCGCTCTCGTCACCTACACGGATGGCGAGCAGGCCTATATCCTGGCTCCGCAGCGTCTTGCTGCCGGCGACAAGGTAATCGCTTCGGACAAGGCTGTCGACGTAAAGCCCGGCAACACCATGCCGCTGCAGTACATCCCGGTCGGCTCGATCGTTCACAACGTCGAAATGAAGCCCGGTAAGGGCGGTCAGATCGCTCGTTCGGCTGGCACTTACGTTCAGCTCGTCGGCCGCGATGCCGGCATGGCTATCCTGCGCCTGAACTCTGGCGAACAGCGCCTTGTTCCGGGTTCGTGCCTCGCTACCATTGGCGCCGTTTCCAACCCGGATCACGGCAACATCAACGATGGCAAGGCCGGTCGTACCCGTTGGCGCGGCAAGACCCCGCATAACCGCGGTGTTGTCATGAACCCGGTCGACCACCCCCACGGTGGTGGTGAAGGCCGCACGTCCGGTGGTCGTCACCCGGTTTCGCCGTGGGGCAAGCCGACCAAGGGCAAGCGCACCCGTTCGAACAAGTCGACCGACAAGTTCATCATGCGCTCGCGCCACCTGAAGAAGAAGTAAGAGAGGTTAGTCAGAAATGGCTCGTTCAGTATGGAAAGGCCCGTTCGTCGATGGCTATCTTCTCAAGAAGGCTGAGAAGGTTCGCGAAGGCGGTCGCGCTGAAGTGATCAAGATGTGGAGCCGTCGCTCCACCATCCTGCCCCAGTTCGTCGGTCTCACCTTCGGCGTCTACAACGGCAGCAAGCATGTTCCGGTCAGCGTCAACGAAGACATGGTCGGACACAAGTTCGGTGAATTCGCTCCGACCCGGACCTATTACGGTCACGGCGCGGACAAGAAGGCGAAGAGGAAGTAATCATGGGCAAGGCAAAAGCCGAACGCCGGCTGAAGGACAACGAGGCGCAGGCAGTTGCGCGCACGCTCCGCGTCAGCCCCCAGAAGCTCAACCTGGTTGCCGCGCTGATCCGCGGCAAGAAGGTTGACCGCGCTCTGGCCGACCTCGAGTTTTCGCGCAAGCGGATCGCCGGCAGCGTCAAGAAGACGCTCGAGTCTGCAATCGCAAACGCCGAAAACAACCACGATCTCGACGTTGACCAGCTCATCGTCGCGGAAGCCTACGTCGGCAAGTCGATTGTCATGAAGCGTTTCCACGCTCGTGGCCGCGGCCGCGCATCGCGCATTGAAAAGCCGTTCGCACACCTCACCATCGTCGTGCGCGAAGTCGAAGCCAAAGTGGAGGCCGCATAATGGGTCAGAAAATCAATCCGATCGGTTTCCGCCTCGGCATTAACCGTACTTGGGATAGCCGCTGGTTCGCCGACAATGCCGAATACGGCAAGCTGCTTCACGAGGATCTCAAGATCCGCGCTTACCTGATGGAAGAACTGAAGCAGGCCGGTATCGCCAAGGTGGTCATCGAACGTCCGCACAAGAAGTGCCGCGTCACGATCCACTCGGCTCGTCCGGGCCTGATCATCGGCAAGAAGGGCGCGGACATCGAAAAGCTCCGCAAGAAGCTTTCCGAGATGACCAGCTCCGAAACGCACCTCAACATCGTTGAAGTTCGTAAGCCGGAAATCGACGCAACCCTGGTTGCTCAGTCGATCACCCAGCAGCTCGAGCGTCGTATCGCTTTCCGTCGTGCGATGAAGCGCGCTGTTCAGTCGGCCATGCGTCTTGGCGCCGAAGGCATCAAGATCACCTGCGCCGGCCGTCTCGGCGGTGCAGAAATTGCCCGTACTGAATGGTACCGCGAAGGTCGCGTTCCGCTGCACACGCTGCGTGCGGACATCGACTACGGTACGGCTGAAGCCGAAACCGCTTACGGTATCTGCGGCGTGAAGGTCTGGATCTTCAAGGGCGAAATCCTTGAGCACGATCCGATGGCTTCCGAACGTCGCGCACTCGAGGGTGACGCGCAGGGTCCGGCAAGCCGTGAACGTGGCGAACGCCGCCGCGAGAACGCTTGATTGTCGCTGGCGAAAGATAAGTTCGGAGAAACAAGAAAATGTTGCAGCCAAAGCGTACAAAATATCGCAAGCAGTTCAAGGGCCGCATCAAGGGTGTAGCCAAGGGCGGTTTCGACCTGGCATTCGGCGAGTTCGGTCTCAAGTCTCTTGAGCCGAACCGCGTCAACGCCCGCGAAATCGAAGCTGCTCGTCGTGCAATTACGCGTTACATGAAGCGCGCTGGTCGCGTCTGGATCCGGGTGTTCCCCGATGTTCCGGTAACGGCAAAGCCTACCGAAGTCCGTATGGGTAAGGGTAAGGGCTCTGTCGAATACTGGGCATGCAAGGTCAAGCCCGGCCGTATGATGTTCGAGATCGACGGTGTTTCCGAGGAGATCGCCCGCGAGGCGCTTCGTCTCGGCTCGGCCAAGCTCTCGGTCAAGACGCGCTTCGTTCAGCGCATTGCAGAGTAAGGATCACGCCCATGAAAGCCGCAGACGTTCGCGCCATGAGCGCCGATCAGCTGAATGACGAGCTTGCCAAGCTGAAGAAGGAGCAGTTCAACCTGCGCTTCCAGAAGGCTACTGGCCAGCTCGAGAAGTCTTCGCGAATCAACGAAGTCCGCAAGGACATCGCTCGCGTCAAAACAATCGCCCGCCAGAAGGCGGCAGAAGCCAAGGCCTAAGGACCAGAAGAACATGCCTAAACGCATTCTGCAGGGCGTTGTCGTCAGCGACAAGAACGAAAAGACTGTCGTAGTACGCGTCGAGCGCCGTTTTGCCCACCCGCTGCTTCAGAAGACCGTTCGTCGTTCGAAGAAGTACAAGGCTCACGACGAGAACAACCAGTACAAGGTTGGTGATGTTGTTTCCATCGAGGAATGCGCACCGATCTCCAAGGACAAGCGCTGGACGGTTATTGCCGCCCAGGCTTAATTTTCACGGAGTTTTGCGCGAGGGCTTGCACCTTGCGCAAAAATCTGTATGAAGCAGGCCATTGGCGCAGGAACGCTCCGGCACGGGGCGTTCTTTTGCTTTGAGCGCACGGAAGGTCCCTTGAAGGGAAACCACCCTGACAAAATCCTTCCGCGCGACAATCGAAATTTATCATAAGCCGGGATAGGGGGCCGCAGTGCCCAACCGTTTCGGTTACAACAAGAAGGCGACCTGACATGATTCAGATGCAGACTAACCTCGACGTGGCGGATAATTCCGGCGCACGTCGTGTCATGTGCATCAAGGTGCTGGGCGGCTCCAAGCGCAAGTACGCTTCGATCGGCGACATCATCGTCGTCTCGATCAAGGAAGCCATTCCGCGCGGCCGCGTCAAGAAGGGCGATGTTATGAAGGCGGTTGTTGTGCGTACCGCCAAGGACATCCGTCGTCCGGACGGCAGCGTCATCCGCTTCGATAACAACGCAGCCGTTCTTATCGATAACAAGAAAGAGCCGATCGGCACCCGTATCTTCGGACCGGTTCCGCGCGAACTTCGCGCCAAGAACCACATGAAGATCATCTCGCTGGCTCCGGGATGCAAAAGATTCGTAAGGGCGACAAGGTCGTCGTACTGACCGGTAAGGACAAGGGTCGTTCCGGTGAAGTTATCCAGGTAATGCCGAAGGAAGACCGTGCTGTCGTCCGTGGCATCAACGTCGTGAAGCGCCACCAGCGCCAGACGCAGACCCAGGAAGCCGGCATCATCAACAAGGAAGCTTCGATTCACCTGTCGAACCTTGCTGTTGCTGACAAGGACGGCAAGCCGACCCGCGTCGGTTTCAAGGTCGTTGACGGCAAGAAGGTTCGTGTGGCCAAGCGTTCGGGAGATGTGATCGATGGCTGAGGCAAAGTATGAGCCGCGGCTCAAGAAAGACTACGTTTCCCGGATTCGCGCCGCTATGCAGGAGCAGTTCTCCTACGCTAACGAGATGCAGATCCCGAAGCTTGAAAAGATCGTGATCAACATGGGTGTTGGTGAGGCGACGGCTGATTCGAAGAAGCCTACCGTTGCTGCTGCTGACCTGGCTGCCATCGCTGGCCAGAAGCCGGTCATCACTCGTGCACGTAACTCCATCGCTGGCTTCAAGGTCCGCGAAGGTATGCCGATCGGTGCAAAGGTCACTCTGCGTGGCGCCCGGATGTATGAATTCCTGGATCGCCTGGTCTACATCGCGCTTCCGCGCGTTCGCGACTTCCGTGGCCTGAACCCGAAGAGCTTTGACGGCCGTGGCAACTTCGCCATGGGCATCAAGGAGCACATTGTGTTCCCTGAGATCAACTACGACAAGGTTGATCAGATGTGGGGCATGGACATCATCGTTTGCACGACGGCAAACACGGACGACGAAGCTCGGGCTCTTTTGAAAGAGTTCAACTTCCCGTTCCGTACGTAACCGTAACGACGAGCGTAGAAGAGGAACTTCGATATGGCGAAGACAAGCGCAGTTGAAAAGAACAAGCGCCGCCGCAAGACAGTTGCCCAGCAGGCCGCCAAGCGTGCCGCGCTGAAGGCAGTGATCATGAACCAGTCCCTTTCGATCGAGGAACGGTTCAAGGCAACCCTGAAGCTGGCAGATCTGCCGCGCGATGGCTCCAAGACCCGTATTCGCAACCGTTGCGAAGTCACCGGTCGTCCGCGTGCATTCTACCGCAAGCTCAAGATGTCGCGTATCGCGCTTCGCGAGCTGGGCAACCTCGGCAAGGTGCCGGGCGTTGTGAAGTCGAGCTGGTAAGGAGACGGGCAAATGACGATGACTGATCCGTTGGGCGATATGCTCACCCGTATCCGTAACGGCGCCGCCCGCCGCAAGAGCTCGGTTAACACCCCTGCTTCCAAGCTGCGTGCACGCGTTCTCGATGTCCTGCAGGCCGAAGGTTATATCCGCGGCTATTCCCAGGTCGATTATGACAACGGCAAGTCCGAACTGCAGATCGAACTGAAGTACTACGAAGGTGCTTCGGTTATCCGCGAGATCGGCCGTGTCTCCAAGCCGGGCCGCCGGGTTTATGTCTCGGTCAAGTCCATCCCGCAGGTCGCGAACGGCCTCGGCATCACCATCCTTTCGACTCCGAAGGGTGTGATGGCCGATCACCAGGCTCGCGAACAGAACGTTGGTGGCGAGGTTCTCTGCTCTGTCTTCTAAGACAGGGTAGGGATCTCCATAACGAACAGACAGGATTAAACAATGTCTCGTATCGGTAAGAAGCCCGTTCCGGTTCCTGCAGGGATCACGGCCAGCGTTGATGGCCAGAAGGTTACTGCAAAGGGTCCGAAGGGCGAACTTTTCTTCGTCGCAAATGACGAGATCTCCGTAACGCTCGAAGACAACGCCGTTGTCGTTCAGCCGCGCAGCGCAACCAAGGATGCTCGTTCCAAGTGGGGCATGTCCCGCACGATGGTCGAGAACATCTTCAAGGGTGTGAAGGACGGCTACGAGCGCAAGCTCGAAATCAACGGCGTCGGTTATCGTGCTGCCATGCAGGGCAAGAACCTGCAGCTCGCACTCGGCTTCAGCCACGACGTGGTTTATGAGCCGCCGGTTGGCATCACCATTGCCGTTCCGAAGCCGACGGAAATCGTGGTTTCCGGTATCAACAAGCAGCAGGTCGGTCAGGTCGCTGCTGAGATCCGCGAATATCGCGGCCCCGAGCCCTACAAGGGCAAGGGCGTCAAGTATGCCGAAGAGCGGATTGTCCGCAAAGAAGGCAAGAAGAAGTAAGGAACGCGCGAAATGGCAAGCAGGAAAGAAGCACTTGTACGTCGTGCCAATCGCGTACGGCGTCAGATCAAGGCGGTGGCCAATGGCCGTCCGCGTCTGTCGGTACATCGCTCGTCGAAGAACATCTACGTTCAGGTCATCGACGATGTCGCTGGTCGCACGCTCGCTGCCGCATCGACCCTCGATACGGATCTGCGTTCGTCGCTGAAGACCGGTGCGGACATTGCAGCCGCGGCAGCCGTCGGCAAGCTCGTTGCAGAACGCGCTGTGAAGGCTGGCGTCAAGGAAGTTGTATTCGACCGTGGCGCCTTCATCTATCACGGCCGTATCAAGGCCCTGGCGGAAGCAGCTCGCGAAGGCGGTCTGAACTTCTGATCTCGAATATCCGTCCGGGTTTACTCCCGGGCGGATTTCCGGCATTTGCCGGTTCCCGGATTTCGCCGCTGACCTCGGAAAAAAGGGGCAGGGCGGAATTTTTCGTAATCTGCCGATTGCACCCGGAAAAGAAAAAGGAAAAGGACAATGGCACAGGAAAAGCGTGGTTCTCGCGAAGATCGCCAGAACCGTGAAGAGCGCGACAGCGAGTTTGTTGACAAGCTGGTTGCTATCAATCGCGTTGCCAAGGTGGTGAAGGGCGGTCGTCGTTTCGGCTTTGCTGCTCTCGTCGTCGTTGGTGACCAGAAGGGCCGGGTCGGTTTCGGCCATGGCAAGGCACGCGAAGTGCCTGAAGCTATCCGCAAGGCGACCGAAGCCGCCAAGCGCGAACTGATTTTCGTTCCGTTGCGTGACGGTCGTACGCTGCATCACGACGTCAACGGCCGTCATGGCGCCGGCAAGGTTCTGCTGCGTTCCGCCAAGGCCGGTACCGGTATCATCGCCGGTGGTCCGATGCGTGCTGTCTTCGAAACGCTCGGCATGCACGACGTCGTCGCCAAGTCGACAGGCTCGTCGAACCCGTACAACATGGTTCGCGCCACGTTCGACGCCCTGAAGCATCAGGTGCACCCGAAGGACATCGCAGCTCAGCGCGGCATCAAGTATGCAACGCTGCAGGCTCGCCGTGCCGCTTCCGGCAACGCGTCTGAAGAATAAGAGGAGTCTGATCCATGGCTAAGGCTACGAAGAAGACTGAAGCAAAGACGATCACGATCGAGCAGGTCGGTTCGCCTATTCGCCGTCCGGCAGTTCAGCGCGCGACGCTGGTTGGTCTGGGCCTCAACAAGATGCACCGGGTCCGCACCCTGGAGGACACTCCTTCGGTTCGTGGCATGATCCGTGCTGTCCAGCATCTCGTTCGCGTCGTCGACGAGAAGTGAGACGGAGGAAGTCATCATGAAACTGAATGAAATCAAGGACAACGAAGGCGCTTCCAAGGACCGTATCCGCGTAGGTCGCGGTATCGGTTCCGGCAAGGGCAAGACCGGCGGCCGTGGCGTGAAGGGTCAGAAGGCTCGTTCGGGCGTTGCGATCAACGGCTTCGAAGGCGGTCAGATGCCTATCTACCGTCGTCTGCCGAAGCGCGGCTTCAACAACATCTTCGCTTCTGATTACGTCACCGTTTCGCTCGGCCGTATTCAGACTGCGATCGATGCTGGTAAGCTCGACGCAAAGGCAACGGTCGACGCAGCCGCTCTCAAGGCAGCTGGCGTGATCCGTCGCCCGAAGGACGGCGTTCGCGTCCTGTCCGACGGCGAACTGAAGGTAAAGCTGACGATCGAAGTCGCCGGCGCCTCCAAGGCAGCCGTTGAGAAGATCGAAAAGGCTGGCGGCACCATCAAGCTGCTCGAAGCCGCAGCGGAAACCGCTGAATAACTGACAAATCGATCGCCCGGGGTGCTTCACACCGGGCGATCTTGCTCCCATATGTGAGCCTCACTGCCCATGGGCGGGCTTTCGTCCGTCTTCCGGGACATTCTGGAAAACAAGGGTGAGGCATGCGATTGCACTGCAATCTCCTCCGCGCCCGGTTTTCTTTAAAACAATTGGACGAATGACCTCCGGTCTGACAAAGCTCAGCCGGATTTGGTTTTTGCGGAGAATTTCATGGCTTCTGCAGCGGAACAATTGGCCTCGAACCTCAACTTCTCGACCTTCGCCAAGGCGGAGGATCTGAAGAAGCGCTTGTGGTTCACGTTGGCCGCCTTGCTTGTATATCGCCTGGGCACTCATATTCCGCTGCCCGGCCTCAACCCGGAAGCCTATGCAGCCGCTTTCCAGGGGCAGTCCGGCGGTATCCTCGGCCTGTTCAACATGTTTTCGGGCGGCGCCGTCGAACGCATGGCGATCTTTGCCCTTGGCATCATGCCCTACATTTCCGCCTCGATTATCGTGCAGCTCATGACCTCGGTCGTGCCGGCGCTCGAGAACCTCAAGAAGGAGGGTGAGCAGGGCCGCAAGATCATCAACCAGTACACCCGTTACGGTACGGTGCTTCTCGGCACGCTGCAGGCCTATGGCATTGCGGTCGGCCTCGAGAGCGGCAACGGCCTCGTGATCGATCCGGGCTGGTTCTTCCGTATTTCGACCGTTATCACCCTGCTTGGCGGCACGATGTTCCTGATGTGGCTCGGCGAGCAGATCACCTCGCGCGGCATCGGCAACGGTATCTCGCTGATCATCTTCGCAGGTATCGCGGCAGGTCTTCCGACGGCACTGGCCCACACTCTTGACCTCGGCCGTACCGGCGCGCTTTCGACTGCGCTTATCCTGACCGTTATCGTCGTTGCGATCGGCGTTATCGCCCTGATCGTCTTCGTCGAGCGCGCCCAGCGTCGCCTTCTGATCCAGTATCCGAAGCGTCAGGTCGGTAACCGGATGTTCCAGGGCGATACCTCACACCTGCCGCTGAAGCTCAATACCTCCGGTGTTATCCCGGCAATCTTTGCGTCTTCTCTGCTGCTTCTGCCGGCGACGGCTGCTGGTTTTGCCGGAACCACTACGCTTCCGACCTGGGCGACATCGATCATTTCGGCGCTTGGCCACGGCCAGCCGCTCTACATGGGGCTCTATGCTGCCCTGATCGCCTTCTTCGCCTTCTTCTACACGGCCATCGTCTTCAATCCGAAGGACACGGCCGACAATCTCAAGAAGCACGGCGGCTTTATTCCGGGCATTCGTCCGGGCGAGCGTACCGCCGAATACATCGACTACGTGCTGACCCGAATCACGGTCATCGGCGCAATCTACCTCGTCTTCGTCTGCATTCTTCCCGAGATCCTGGTCTCACAGACTGGTGTGCCATTATCCCTTGGTGGTACGTCGCTTTTGATTGTTGTCAGCGTCACCCTCGATACTGTAGCACAGATTCAGGGTCATCTGATCGCACAGCAATATGAGGGCCTGATCAAGAAGTCGAAATTGCGTGGAGGAAAGAGGGGACGATGAGACTTATCCTTTTGGGTCCGCCCGGAGCGGGCAAGGGGACGCAGGCCCAGAGAATCGTTGAGAAGCATGGCATTCCGCAGCTTTCGACTGGTGATATGCTTCGTGCCGCAGTCAGTGCCGGCACGGAAGTAGGCAAGCGTGCGAAGGCCGTCATGGACGCGGGCAAGCTGGTCTCTGACGAGATCGTGATTGCCATCGTCTCCGAGCGAATCGATGCACCTGACTGTGCCAACGGGTTCATTCTTGACGGCTTTCCGCGCACGCTGGTTCAGGCCGACGCGACCGAAAAGATGCTCTCCGACAAGGGGCTCGATCTCTCTGCCGTTATCGAGATCCGCGTTGATGACGAGATCCTGGCGGATCGAATCGCCGGTCGTTATACCTGCGCCAACTGTGGCACCGGCTATCACGACACGAACCTGAAACCGAAGGTCGAAGGCGTCTGCGACAAGTGTGGTTCGACTCACTTCAAGCGTCGTCCGGATGACAACCGCGATACGGTTCGTACCCGTCTGCAGGCCTACTACAAGGAAACCTCGCCGCTTATTGGCTACTACTATGCCAAGGGCAAGCTGCATTCCGTCGATGGCATGGGCGAGATCGACAACGTTACGACGGATATCGAGGCTATTCTCGCCGGGCTCTGAGCCGGGCGGGGTGCAAGAATCTTTACGGGGCCGGTTGCTTTTTGCAGCCGATTCCGTTAAACAGCGCGCCAACTCGCGACATTTGAGCGGTCGGCGCGTTCTTCCATAGTGGAAGACCGGGTTCGGTCGTTTTGACGTGTTGAGAACCTGATTTGTAATTGCGGCCCTTAAAGGCCGTGTAACGAGACACCACTTGCCGGATGGCAACTGGAAGCAAGGAGAATAGGCGTGGCACGTATCGCTGGCGTCAACATCCCGACCGCGAAGCGCGTAGTAATCGCGCTCCGTTATATTCACGGGATCGGTCCGAAATTCGCGCAGGAGATCATCGAGAAGGTCGGTATTCCGGCTGATCGCCGCGTTCATCAGCTCACGGATGCGGAAATTCTCGCAATCCGCGAAACCATTGACCGTGACTATCAGGTCGAAGGTGACCTGCGTCGCGACACGGCAATGAACATCAAGCGTCTGATGGACCTTGGCTGCTATCGTGGCCTGCGTCATCGTCGCGGTCTGCCGGTTCGTGGTCAGCGTACGCACACCAATGCGCGCACCCGCAAGGGTCCGGCAAAGGCGATCGCCGGTAAGAAGAAGTAATTTTCCGGTTTTATCCGGAAGGGAGGCTGGCGCGTCTGTGCCGGCCTTCTTTGAGTTTGGCAAGGGCTGTATCCGGCCCTTCCTGGGTGTAGCCGCTGGTGTTACGGCGGTGTCAAGATCAATGAAAGGGAAGTTATGGCCAAGGAAGCCACCCGCATTCGCCGTCGCGAACGCAAAAACATTTCGTCGGGCGTTGCCCACGTCAATTCGACGTTCAACAACACGATGATCACCATCACCGACGCACAGGGCAACGCCATTGCCTGGTCGTCGGCTGGCGCAAAGGGCTTCAAGGGTTCGCGCAAGTCGACCCCGTTTGCTGCCCAGATCGCTGCCGAAGATTGCGCCAAGAAGGCTCAGGAACACGGCATGAAGTCTCTCGAAGTGGAAGTCTGCGGTCCGGGTTCCGGTCGTGAATCCGCTCTCCGCGCCCTGCAGGCTGCCGGTTTCATGATCACCTCGATCCGCGATGTGACCCCGATTCCGCACAATGGCTGCCGTCCGCGCAAGAAGCGCCGCGTCTGATCATCCTTCATCCCGCCAGCGAGCGCATATGCGCTCGTTTTGGTGCTTCTAATGCTCGGTCGTCACGATTGGATGGTGGCGACGAACGGAAGGTAAAAACATGATCCAGAAGAATTGGCAGGAACTGATCAAGCCGAACAAGGTGGAGTTCACCTCGTCGGGCCGCACCAAGGCAACGCTCGTTGCAGAGCCGCTGGAACGTGGCTTCGGTCTGACTCTCGGCAACGCGCTTCGTCGCGTTCTTTTGTCGTCGCTTCGCGGTGCGGCCGTCACGGCTGTGCAGATCGACGGCGTGCTGCATGAGTTCTCGTCCATCCCGGGCGTCCGGGAAGACGTGACCGACATCGTGCTCAACATCAAGGAAATCGCCATCAAGATGGATGGCGACGACGCAAAGCGCATGGTCGTGCGCAAGCAGGGCCCGGGCGTTGTCACTGCCGGCGACATCCAGACGGTTGGCGACATCGAGATCCTGAACCCCGCTCATGTGATCTGCACCCTCGACGAGGGCGCCGAGATCCGCATGGAGTTCACGGTCAACAACGGCAAGGGCTATGTCCCGGCCGAGCGTAACCGCGCGGAAGATGCTCCGATCGGCCTCATCCCGGTCGACAGCCTTTACTCGCCGGTCAAGAAGGTGTCCTACAAGGTGGAAAACACCCGCGAAGGACAGGTTCTTGACTACGACAAGCTGACGATGACCATCGAAACTGATGGTTCCGTTACCGGTGAAGATGCGGTCGCTTTCGCTGCCCGTATCCTTCAGGACCAGCTCTCCGTCTTCGTCAACTTCGACGAACCGCAGAAGGAAGTCGAAGAGGAAGCCGTTACCGAACTCGCGTTCAACCCGGCTCTTCTCAAGAAGGTCGACGAACTTGAACTTTCGGTCCGTTCGGCCAACTGCCTGAAGAACGACAACATCGTCTATATCGGCGACCTCATTCAGAAGACGGAAGCAGAAATGCTCCGCACTCCGAACTTCGGTCGCAAGTCGCTGAACGAAATCAAGGAAGTTCTCGCTTCCATGGGCCTGCACCTCGGCATGGAAGTGCCGGCATGGCCGCCCGAGAACATCGAAGATCTCGCCAAGCGCTACGAAGACCAGTACTAAGCGTCATAAAAAGGCAGGCTCACCTCTGCCTTTCCAGTCAAACTGCAGGCGGATGCCTGTATGTGTCAGGAAACGGCAGGGCCGCTCGAAGTGCGAAGCGAAGCCTGCATTAAAGGAGAATAGCAATGCGCCACCAGAAAGCCGGTCGCAAGCTGAACCGTACCGCCAGCCACCGTAAGGCGATGTTCGCCAATATGGCTGCTTCGCTCATCACCCATGAGCAGATCGTAACCACCTTGCCGAAGGCGAAGGAAATTCGCCCGATCGTCGAAAAGCTCGTCACCCTCGGCAAGCGCGGCGACCTGCACGCTCGTCGTCAGGCGATCTCGCAGATCCAGGACCAGGATGCCGTCAAGAAGCTCTTCGACGCCATTGCTTCGCGTTATGCCAACCGTAACGGTGGCTACCTGCGCATCATGAAGGCTGGTTTCCGTCAGGGCGACAACGCTGCCATGGCCGTCATCGAATTCGTCGAGCGCGACGTCGATGCCAAGGGCGCAGCCGACAAGGCTCGCGTCGCTGCTGAAGCCGAAGCTGCCGAAGCCGCATAATTTCTTCCCGCAAGGGAAAGGATCGAAAAGCCGGGTGAGCGATCACCCGGCTTTTCGCGTTCAATGGATTGGCGGCTCGGAGCCCGTTCCGCGTCGATCATTTAGGCACATCGATATGGTGGCGGATGTGCTTCAGGTGAGCGACGATGGTGAAGGTCATTATCACCAGAAGGCACCACGAACTCCATTTTCCCAGATGGACTGTCGACCATGCCCCGATCTGGTTCGGGTACTGCCAGAGGCCGAAGAATGTACTGATGTTTTCGGCGAGCCATATGAAGAAGCCGATGAGCACGAAGGCGAGCGTCAGCGGCATTTCCCTTTCGCGGTCGTAGGGTCGGTAGATCACCGATGCTCGGGCATAGAGCCCCACAGCCAGCGCCGCGATGTACCAGCGATAGTCACCGATATAGTGGTGAGTGAAAAAGTTGAGGTAGATCGCGAGAGCGACGCCCGTTGCCATCCAGTAGGGCGGGTGGTGCCTGATCCTGAGATCGAACAACCGCCAAGCCTGAATGATATAGCTTCCGACAGCGGCATACATGAAGCCCGAAAACAGCGGCACGCCATAGAGTTTCGTGTAGGCAAAGTCCGGATAGGACCACGACTGGATGCTACCCGAGGTCTTGAAAAGCTCGAGGGCGAAGCCGACGGCGTGAAACAGGCATATTGCCTTCAGTTCATCGAGCGTCTCGAGCTTCGCCCAGAGCATCCAGCCCTGGATTGCCAGTGCAATGATCAGAAGAAGGTCGTAGCGCGGAATGCCAAGGGCGCCGCCGCGCGGCACGATAAATATGGCGAGGAAGAACAAGCCGGCGAACAGGCAGGCCCGGGCTTCTTTCACTCCGAAATACAGAAATTCCACGGCGAAGCGCGCGGTTCCTGTAAGGCCGGGCGCATATGGAACTTTGGTCAGATGTCGGTCGATGGAACTCAGGACCGGTCCGGTCCTGTCGATTCGCAAGATGGTCATTGTTGTCTGAAGCCTTATTGAAATACGCTGCCTGAAACTCGTGGCGATCGGCGGAAACAAAATGAATGCAAATAGGAACTTCAAACGCGGGCAATACTCGGAGGGCCGCATTACACATGTCTACGTTCGAAGATAGCTACAGCATGTCGCGCAAAAGTGTGCAGCGGTTTTGCGGCAACGACATGCGATGAAACAAGGACTTAAAGCGTAGAGTGCGAATCTGAAAGATCGCGACACGCTTTAGGGGACGGACGTGGAGGAAATTATGGCGCGCGCACGGAATTGGCGGGCGTTAAAGCATTTCCAGCAAGAGTGGGACACCGCTTTGCGTCCGGAATTGCCGAAAAAAGCAGGAAAATAGAGCGGTGGAGGCGATTCTGTCGCCGCCGGAAATGCTCTAAAACATCAAGCGATCTGGGATTTTGATATTCCCGTAGAGGAGGGCGTGAGTTGAGAACTTATTGCCTGGACGGCGAAACCGCCCGAGCATCTGTCGTTCCGAGGGCGCGTGCTGAAAGGAAGGCTTTTTCCTGCGCGTTTCCCGAAAGTGCGGCTGCTCGCTCGAAGGCTGCTTTAGCATCCTCGAATCTTCCAGCCCGTTGTAGAAAATCGCCTCTCGCCGCGTGAAGCGGTGCGTAGTCCTTGAGTGCCGGTTCGCCCTCGAGTTCGGCCATCAAGGCGAGCCCTGCCTCTGCTCCATAGGCCATGGAATGGGCAATCGCCCGGTTGAGTCCGACGACGGGTGAGGGCCATACATTGAGCAATCGGTCGTACAACGTGGCGATCTGCTTCCAGTCCGTATCTTCGTAATGCATCGCCCGGGCATGGCAGGCGGCGAGCGCGGCCTGAAGTGCGTAGAAGCCGTTCATACCGCCAAGGCTCGCAGTGCGTTCGAGGCCGGCAAGTCCGCGCTGGATCAGCAGCCGGTCCCAGTGAGCGCGGTTCTGGTGGGTGAGGGGGATCGGAGTGCCGCCCGCTGCGGTGCGCGCCGCAAAGCGCGACGCCTGGATCTCCATCAGGGCAAGCAACCCGTTCACTTCCGGCTCGTTAGGTGCCAACGCTGCCAGAATGCGGCCGAGGCGCATGGCCTCGTGACAGAGCTGTGGCCGGATAACGTCCTCGCCGGCGCTTGCCGCATAACCTTCGTTGAAGATGAGATAGACCACTTCCAGAACGGAACCGAGCCTTTGCTCCCGTTCGATGCCGCGCGGCACTTCATAGGCAACGCCTGAATTGGCCAGCGTCTTCTTGGCCCGGACGATGCGTTGGGCGATCGTCTGCTCGCTGGCCAGAAAGGCGCTGGCAATTTCCGCGGTGGTCAAGCCGCCTATCAGGCGCAGGGTCAGCGCCACCCGTGCATCGGTGGAGAGAACGGGATGGCAGGCGGTGAAGATGAGGCTCAGGCGTTCGTCGCCTATATCGTCGTCCATCCGTGCTTCGATCTCCGCGACCGCATCGATGTGCTCGCTCTCAAGCTCGCGCTCGATTTCCGAATGTTTACGTTCCATCATCCGGCGACGGCGAAACAGGTCGATGGCTCGTCGTTTGGCAGCGGCCATCAGCCACGCACCGGGATTGTCGGGGACACCGCTCTTCGGCCAGACGGAAAGCGCGCTGACAAGCGCGTCCTGTGCCAGCTCCTCAGCAAGCCCTACGTCGCGCAACATTCTTGCGAGCCCGGCAATCAGCCGGGCGCGCTCCATGCGATAGACGGTTTCGACCGTCCTGTGGGTCAGCGGAGCCTCCATGGGTAGGATTATGAAGGCGCTCTGGTAGCAGTCAATGCGAGATGGCCGTCAGGATGTCAGCTTCTCGCCGGAGGCGAAGGCAGGATCCATCCACATGATCTCCCAGACATAGCCGTCGGGGTCCTCGACGCTCCGGCTATACATGAAGCCATGCTCCTGCACCGGATTGGGGTCGGCCTTGCCGCCGGCCGTCACGCCCTTCTCAAGTGTCCGGTCCACATCGTCGCGCGTCTCGACGCTGAGTGCAATCAAAGCCTGGCTCTCCTTGCGGGCGTCACCGATCTTCCGGCTGGTGAAGCCGGCATAGCGATCATGGGTCAGCAGCATCACGCCGATCGAATCGGAAAACAGCACGCAGGTTGACCGCTCGTCGGAGAAGTTGGGGTTCTTCGTGCCGCCGATGGCGAGATAGAAACCCTCCGCCGCCGCAAGATCGCGTACTGGCAGATTGATGAAGATCATTCTGGTCAAGTTCGTTCCTCCCTTGCCGTTATTCGGCTTCAGCCTTCCTTGCCGCTCCGTTCCGCGAGCTTTTCTCCGGTGCGCTCGTGCAGCGCGATGACATCCGGCGTCAGCGCATCGGCGAAATCAGAGAGTTCGTAGACGGGACGGATTTCGATTTCGCTCGGCCCGGGCATTGGGTTCGGGCAGCGCTTCACCCATTCGACTGCTTCATCCATGACCTTGACTTCCCAAAGCCAGTAACCGGCGACCAGTTCCCGCGTTTCGGCAAAGGGACCGTCGATCACCCGGCGGCTGGCGCCGTCGAATGCGATCCGCTTCGCCTTGGACGAGGGCTTCAATCCGTCTCCACCGAGCATGATGCCGGCATTGACCAGTTCCTCGTTGAACTTGCCCATTGCCTCGCCGAGCTCGTTGGAGGGCAGGATGCCCGCCTCACTGTCTTCCGTAGCCTTGACGAATACCACTACACGCATCGTTCATTCTCCTCTTGTTGAGCTGCGCACGGGGTTCTCCCCTGGGTGCGTGATATTGCGACGAACGGAAAGCGACGAATTCGACATGGACCAGCAAGTTTTTTCCTCCATAGCTGATCCCGCCGGATATGTTTGAAATCCCTCTTGGGAAATTTCGTTCCCCTCACGTCCGAACAGGTTGATCCGCTCCGGCGCAGATTGGGGTTCGCCTCTCCATGCCGGCATGGAATTTCCGGATTCACACAGATGTGATGGTTCAGAAAATAAACAGACTGTTCAATTCCTGAGATGATCTTGGCGCTGTGGAATTGATTTGAGTCAAGTGTTTTTCAAGGCGCGAACCTACCCTCCAGTCATTGAAACAAGGCAGAGTGCGAGGCAAAAAATGTCTAATCAAGTATTTAATAATGCAAAAGAAAAACTTCTTATTCCATTCCTCGGGCCGTTCTATGACAAAGTCGCCCAGCCCATGGCGTGGAGCATATTCCGGCTGGCGGTCGGCGGCATGCTGGTAATTGAAGGCTGGCCGAAGATCACGGCACCTTTCGGGCAGGTGGGTTTCGTTGAAAACCTGGGTTTCTATCCCGGCTGGCTGTGGTCGCCCTTCCTTGCCGCCCTGCAGTTCTTTGGCGGCATGTTCATCGCGGTCGGTCTCTTTACGCGGCCGATTGCTTTCGCCAACGCGGTCATGCTGGCGATTACCCTGTGGTTTCATTTCAGCCATCCCTATGGCGATGCCTTTCTGACCCAGGCCGGCATCGACGCGTTAAAGGCCGGCAACGAGTTCTTCACGCCCGAGGCAAAGGTAAGGCTTATCGACGGAGGCGCGAAGTTCCTGCATCAGGTTCAGGGCAAGGCCGAGCTTGCCTCGCTCTTCTGGACGGGCGGAGCCTTCCTCGCCGCAGCCTTCGGTGGCGGCTATCTCTCGCTCGACCGTCTCCTGTTCAGGAAGCAGTTCTGATCCGAGACGCGCCGTCAAATCGATTGCCGCCGAAACAAGGGCCGACCCGAAAGGGACGGCCTTTTCCGTATCAGGCGCCGGCGGACCGCTGCGGCCGCACTGCGGAGCCTTTCCTGTTGCGCTTCCAACTCATGATGCGTGGCCGCGCCAGTCGATAGCCGAGAAGTATGGTCACCGTAGCAAGATAGAACGCGGGTTCAGCCGTGACGGCTTTCAGCGACAGGGCGTAATGCAGGACGGCTGCGGCCGCGATCGCATAGACGAGTTTGTGCAGCGTGTTCCATCGACTTCCGAGCTTGCGGATCGACCATCGGTTCGAGGTGAGCGCCAGCGGAATAAGCATCACGAGCGCCGCCATGCCGAGCATGATGTATGGCCGTTTGGCGATATCGCCGAGGATCGAGGAGAAGATCAGTCCTCGGTCGAGCGTCAGGTAGACTGTGAAGTGGGCCAGCACGTAATAAAAGGCAAGGAGTCCAAATGCGCGCCTGTAGCTAATTAGGTTAGTACCTAACAGGTCGCGAACCGGCGTGACAAGCAGGCCGAGACAGAGGAAGCGCAAGGCCCATAGGCCGAGCATGTGCTCGAAGGCGCGCACCGGGTCGGCTCCCAGTCCGCCAAAGATGCCGAGATAGAAGGCATAGAGGCCGGGAACGAGTCCGATGGCGTAAAGCGCCCAGACGGACGCCGGTTTAAACCGCGCGGAAAGTACCGATGTGGCCATGGTCAGAAGAACTTCGTCAGGTCCATGCCGGAATAGAGACCGGCGACATCGTCGGCATAGCCGTTGAAGGGCAGGGTGTTGATCCTCGCGCCACCGAACAGGCCTTCCGCTTCGCCGATGCGCCGTTCGGTCGCCTGGCTCCAGCGCGGATGGTCGACCTCAGGATTCACATTGGCGTAGAAGCCATATTCGTTCGATGCCGCGAGGTTCCATGTGCAGGGCGGCTGCTTCTCCGTCAGGGTGATCTTCACGATCGACTTGATGCCCTTGAAACCGTATTTCCACGGCACGACGAGCCGGAGCGGTGCGCCGTTCTGATTGGGCAGCGTCTCGCCGTAAAGACCGGTCGCGAGGATCGCCAGCGGATGACGCGCTTCGTCGAGGCGCAAGCCATCGACATAGGGCCACGGCAGGGGCTGGAAGAAGCCGCTCTGTCCCGGCATTTCCTTCGGCCTGACCACGGTTTCGAAGGCGACGTATTTCGCGCTGCCAAGCGGCTCGACCCGGTCCAGCAGGGCGGAGAGAGGGAAGCCGATCCACGGGATTACCATCGACCATGCCTCGACGCAGCGCATCCGGTAGACGCGCTCTTCCATGGCGAAGTCTTTCATGATCGTTTCGATGTCTATGGTCTGCGGTTTGGCGACGAGACCGCCGATCTCGACTGTCCATGGCCGCGGCTTGAAGTCGCCGGAATTGGCGGCGGGATCGGCCTTGCCCGTCCCGAATTCATAGAAGTTGTTGTAGGTCGTGGCGTCCTGCTTGGTCGTCAGCTTTTCAGTCAACGTGTATTTGCCCGGCTTGGCCTCGAGCGCGGCCGCGTAGGTCTCAGGCGCCGCGGCCATCGCCAGCCCCGCCGCTGCCGCCCCGAGGAAGGTACGACGGTTCAGGTAGAATTTCTGGGGCGTGATTTCGGAGCTTGCAATCTGCGGGGGGCGGTAACGTGGCATGATGCGGGTCCTTCGCTTTGACCATCGAGGTTTATTTTAGCACTACGTTGCGCCGCGCATTAGAGTTTCATGTGACTGAAAATAATCTCGCTCGGCACATTTTCGTGTTCGTCCTGTGATGAAAGCCCCGCGGTGTCAGAGTTGCCGGTCGACCTTTGGGCGCTCTGTGGAATGCCTATGGAATGGCCGGAAGGTCACCAGCTCCAGCTTTGTCCGGGGCTTGTGCGGCATGGCCACTGAACGATGGCGATGCCCGGGCGGCGAACGGAATTGGGAACATTCAGGCAGAGATTGCTCTTCACATTGGCGAGAGAGTTTCCGCTGCTGGAGGGGGCTATGCGCCAGAGCTGGTCGGTGGTGTCGTTGCACGTTGCCTGGATGGCCGGAGTACCGTTGGCGCGGCTGCCGCCGCGAACGTCGAGGCACAGGTTGCTGTTCTTGTTGACGATGCGGTAGCCGTTATCGGTTTGCTCGATGCGCCAGAGCCGGCTGTCTCCGTCCTTGCATTCCGACTGGACGATGCCCGCTCCCTCGGCCTGACTTTCCTGCAAGGTGTCGAGGCACAATCCGCTGGCAAGATTCTTGATGGCAACAGGATCTTTTGGCGGGTCTTGCGCAAATGCAGCGCCTACGCCGGTAAGAACGGCGAAGCAGAGAGCAATCGGTTTCTTGATGCCTGTCATGACGATAACTTCTCCAGCCGGGATAATCTTGCTAATATAAGTATGGGCAGTCTACGTTCCGTGTGCCAACGGTCGCAGGCAGGAAAGACGCTTGTGTCAGTGTTTGAAGCGAACCGTACCACTTTTTCGGCTTGTGATAGTGTCGATCTGCGGGAAATCGGCTAATAGAGACGCCCAAAGTCCTGCCGGTGGCAGTTTTTCATAGAAACAAGCAAGAGACCACAAGATGCCAGTCTATCGTTCGAGAACCACGACCCATGGCCGCAACATGGCCGGTGCGCGCGGCCTTTGGCGCGCAACGGGCATGAAGGACGGCGATTTCGGCAAGCCGATCATTGCCGTGGTGAACTCGTTCACCCAGTTCGTGCCGGGCCACGTGCACCTGAAGGATCTCGGCCAGCTCGTCGCTCGCGAGATCGAAGCTGCCGGCGGTGTCGCCAAGGAATTCAACACGATCGCCGTGGACGACGGCATCGCCATGGGTCACGACGGCATGCTCTATTCGCTGCCTTCGCGCGAACTCATTGCCGATTCCGTCGAATATATGGTCAATGCCCATTGCGCCGACGCCATGGTGTGCATTTCCAACTGCGACAAGATCACCCCCGGCATGCTGATGGCGGCTCTGCGCCTCAACATCCCGGTCGTCTTCGTGTCCGGTGGCCCGATGGAGGCCGGCAAGGTTGTTCTGCACGGCAAGAAGCATGCGCTCGATCTCGTCGATGCCATGGTTGCAGCAGCCGATGACAAGGTGTCGGACGAAGACGTTCAGGCCATCGAGCGTTCGGCATGCCCGACCTGTGGTTCCTGCTCGGGCATGTTTACCGCCAATTCCATGAACTGTCTGACCGAAGCGCTCGGTCTCTCGCTGCCGGGCAACGGCTCCACGCTCGCCACGCATGGCGATCGCAAACGGCTGTTTGTCGAAGCCGGCCACCTGATCGTCGATCTCGCTCGCCGCTATTACGAGCAGGATGACGTCAACGCGCTGCCGCGCACCATCGCTTCCAAGGCCGCATTCGAGAACGCCATGGCGCTCGATATCGCCATGGGCGGCTCCACCAACACGGTTTTGCATATCCTCGCCGCCGCTCATGAGGCGGATGTCGATTTCACCATGGACGACATCGACCGTCTCTCCCGCAAGGTGCCGTGCCTGTCGAAGGTCGCTCCCGCCAAGAACGACGTGCACATGGAAGACGTGCATCGTGCCGGCGGCATCATGCGCATCCTTGGCGAACTCGATCGTGGCAATCTCCTCAATCGCGATTGCCCGACTGTTCACGCCGCAACGCTCGGCGATGCCATCGATCGCTGGGATATCACCCGGACCAATTCCGAGGCTGTTCGCGAATTCTTCAAGGCAGCACCGGGCGGTGTTCCGACCCAGGTCGCCTTCTCGCAGAACTCACGCTGGGAGGAGCTCGATATCGACGGCGAACACGGTGTCATCCGCTCGGTCGAACATCCCTTCTCCAAGGATGGTGGTCTCGCCGTGCTCCGGGGCAATATCGCGCTCGACGGCTGCATCGTGAAGACGGCGGGCGTCGACGAGTCGATCCTGAAGTTCACTGGTCCGGCCGTCGTGTTCGAAAGTCAGGACGCTGCCGTCAAGGGCATCCTCAACAACGAGGTCAAGGCCGGCGACGTCGTGGTCATTCGCTATGAAGGCCCGAAGGGTGGTCCCGGCATGCAGGAAATGCTCTATCCGACGAGCTATCTGAAGTCGAAGGGCCTCGGCAAGGCCTGCGCGCTGATCACCGACGGCCGTTTCTCTGGCGGTACCTCGGGTCTCTCGATCGGTCACGTCTCGCCGGAAGCCGCAAATGGCGGCACCATTGGCCTCGTACGGGCTGGCGACACTATCGAGATCGATATCCCGAACCGGACGATCAAGCTGCTGGTGGAAGAGGGTGAACTGGCCAGCCGTCGCGCAGCTCAGGACAAGGCCGGCTGGAAGCCGGAGCATCCCCGCAAGCGTAACGTCACCACTGCGCTCAAGGCCTACGCCGCCTTCGCAAGCTCGGCCGACAGGGGCGCTGTGCGCATCCTGCCGGAATAGGACCGGCGAGGCACCGCTGAAATGACAGACGCCGGTAACCTGTGTTGCCGGCGTTCGTGTTCTTGGCGTACTTCTGCCTGCGAGTTTCTGCCCGAAAGTCAGCTGCTCCTTGCCTGCGTGTGGCCTGTGGCGTGCCACTCAGGAAGAGGTGGCAAACCGCTTGTTGAGTATTGTGGCTGGCAGTTTTCTTCCCGATCCGGAGGGCCTTGTCATGCCGGATCGGGGAGGGCAGGCCTACAGCAACAGGATGTGGCCGATATCGAAGTAGGTCTTGGCGGTCGGCAGGTTGACCACCAGTTCCGGGGCGTTTCCGCCGGTGCCGTCGCTGTCGTAGTAAAGCTTGCCGGTCGTGTTGTTGTAGATCATCTGTGGGCCATCGATCGTGGCTGCGGTGCCGAAGGTGAAGGCGTCCTGGTCCAGCACCCCGTCGCCATCCTTGTCCAGCCCGGTGAAGAAGCGGCTTTCCAGCGCGATACGGTCGTCGTCGCTATAGTCCCAGACACTGTCGGCATTGTCCTTGCCGGCTTCCGCGAAGACGAAGGTGTCGGCACCGCCCTTGCCGTAGAGACTATCCACGCCGAGACCGCCGACGATGGTGTTGGACTGGCTGTTTCCGGTGATGAGGTTTGCCGCGTCGTTGCCGAACACCGTGGCCTCACCGGCTTCTTCCTTGAGACGTATGTTCTCGATCTCGTTATAGCCGCGCAGGTCGACGCCGACATAGGCCCAGACGGAATCGATCCCGTCGTCCGTGTCGCCCGCCACTCGATCCATTGCATTGTTGAAGACATAGGAGTCATTGCCCGCGGACCCGTGAAAAATGTCTGCTCCGGCTGATCCGTAGAGCCATTCGGCGGCGGATGTGCCGTAGACATGTGTGGAGGGCGTCTCGACCTCGGGCAAGGAATCGGACAGCTTGACCTGCAGATTGGCGGCGGTGAAGGAACTGGCCAGCACGTTGTCGAGTGTTGCGAGTGTCGTCCAGCCGTTATCGCCATCGCGGGCCTGAACCAGGGCGTCCGTGCCGGATTGCACGACCTGCACCAGGCCTTCTGCAAGGTAATCCCCTTGATCCCAGCCAAGGCGGATGCCGAGCACGGAAACGTCTATCACGTCGCCGCCGCTGCCGGTTTTGAAGTCGGTAATCAGATCGCCGCCTTCATCGAGAGCGTTGTAGGCGAACCGATCGCGCCCGTCGCCGCCCTCGAGGGTATCCGCACCGGTGCCGCCCCAGAGGTAGTCGTTGCCAGCTCCCCCAAACAGGGCGTCAAGACCTCGTCCACCGAGAAGCTTGTCGTCCTCGTCTGTCCCAATGAGGGTGTCATTATCCCCCACGACGTTTTCCTTGATCGTCGTATTGATGAACTCGACCGCCCTGGGCGAAATGCTGTAGCCCTTGCCATAGCTTTCGAAGCTGCTGTCGGTCACGACATTGCCGAGAGGCTTGCCGCTGATGATGAAGCTGTATTTGGTCGTTTCGCGCAGCGTCAGATTATCGACCGTCGCATTGCGGCCGTCGCCGTCGCCATATTCGTAGAACTGGACGCCGTAGGTATTGCCGGCACCGGCGCTGTCGGAGAATGTGTTGCCTATGCCGCGAAGGTCTCCGAACATCCGGGATTCGAAGGCAAGCACATCGGTATAGGTCCCGTTGCGGCTTTCCGAGTGGAAGTCGTAGGCTGCGAGCGCCGCGTCATAGACCACGGAATTCGTCGCAACGAGTTGAATATCCGCCCCATAGTTCGAGGTCGATGCCGCGTTCGTCGTTGTGCCAGTCGTGTGCACGAGTACACCGTGATTGACGTCCTCGGCGAAGAGCCCGTTGATCGATGTGTTCAGCGAGGTGGCCGACTGGACGACCGAATGGACATAGGAGCCCGAGACATCCGTCACCTCGGCATTGACGTTGTTGACCAGCGTTATGCCGTTTCCGGCGTTCTGAACGCTGATGTCGCTGATCGACGTATCGGTCAGCGAACGCACCCGCAGCAAAGGTTGACCCGAGCTTTTGACTTCGGTGAACTGCCCGGCGAGATGACCGTTCGTAACCGCGATGCTGCCTTCTGCATAGAGTCCGGCCCGGACGTTGGTGGTGTAGAGTTCCTGTTCGATCAGGGAGCCTTGAAGGACAACCGTATTTCCGTCGATGGCGATGACCTGAGCCGCTTGACCGAGATTGGTGTACTGGCCGTTGTCGCTGCTGTCGACATGGTCGCCCGGCAGCGCATCGTCGGAGACGACCTTCAGCCAGCTTCCGACCTCGATGCCTTCCGGCAGGCTGTCATAGGTAATGGTCGCATTCCCGGCGGTGTCTGTTCCGAGTGTAACACCGTCGAGTGATTTTTCCTGCCCGTACACATCGATTGCGGCAAAGTTGCCCGTTGTCGTCAGCGTACTGCCGTTGAGGTCGATCGTGATGTCCTGTGCATCGATACGCACGACGATCGATGTGGTGACGGTTATATCGGCATTTTCGGGAAGGACCACGGTCCCTCCCGATGTCAGGCTCGCGATGGCTGTCGCGATATCCTTGTCGGTAGCATTCTCCGGCAGATAGATCGTATCAGTCATGGTCTGGCCTCTATGTTGCGCAGCCCCTGAACCCCTTACGCTCCATCACGGCGGTCAAACGTTAAGTAATTATTAAATTCGACTCCCAAATCTACTTGTTGCGCCTTTGGTCCGGATTTTTGTCTATATATAGATTTATTCGTACTTACAAAAGGTCTGCCGAGATTGTTGTAAGTGTTTTCGAGCTGCTTCATTCGCTCGTCATAGGCGTTGCGCAGGCATGTCGTATCGCCCTCGCAGGCCTGTCGCTTCTTCAGCCATGCGGACTGCTGGTCCTGCAGTTCCCCGCGATTACCCATGGCCAGCAGGCCCGCAATCAGCTCGAAGCTCGTCGCCATCTTCACGTCGAGATCGTTGAGTGCTCGATTGTCGCAAATGACGCGTTCGTCGGCGGCAAGGTCTTTGCGATCGCAATCGAAGCTGGCCGCAAGGCTGGGGGTGGTTACGGTAAGGGAGCTGGCTGCCATCGTCAGGATCATGGCGACAGTAATGGGGCGCATCTCGTTTCTCCTTCAAAGGCCTCGGACATTACCGACTTGTAACGGTCAATGCCTTGGTTTTGTTCGATTCACGCCTAAATCATCAGTGAGAGGCACAAGCGGTCACATTTCCATTCCCTTCGCCCGTCGGCCGCACTAAAACACGATCGAAAACATCAGGAGACTTTCATGCAAGGCATTGTTCGGTGTGCGGCGACTACGCTGCTGGCGCTGTCTTTGGTCGGGCCCGGTTTGGCATTTGCCCAGGATGCCAAGACCGTTCCGCAGACGCAGCTTGAAATGCAGACCTCCTTTGCTCCGCTGGTCAAGCAGACCCACGGGGCGGTGGTGAACGTTTATGCTGAACGGATCGTGCAGAGGCGAGCATCGCCCTTTGCCGGCGACCCCTTCTTCGAGCAGTTCTTCGGCCAGCAGATGCCGAATCGTACCGAAAAGCAGTCCTCGCTCGGCTCCGGCGTGATTGTCGAGGATAACGGCACGGTTGTTACCAACAACCACGTCATCGAGGGGGCCGACGACATCAAGGTGGCGCTGGCCGATGGCCGGGAGTTTCCGGTCAAGGTTGTGCTGAAGGACGAACGGCTCGATCTGGCGGTGTTGCGCATCGAGGCGCATGAGAAGCTGCCGACCCTGCCGATCGGCAATTCGGACGCGATCGAGGTCGGCGATCTGGTGCTGGCGATCGGCAATCCCTTCGGCGTCGGCCAGACGGTCACTTCAGGCATTGTTTCCGCGCTGGCGCGCAATCAGGTGACCGAAGGTGATTTCGGCTTCTTCATCCAGACCGATGCCGCCATCAATCCCGGCAATTCCGGTGGCGCGCTGATGAACATGAAGGGCGAGCTGATCGGTATCAATTCGGCCATCTTTTCCAAGGGCGGCGGCTCGAACGGTGTCGGCTTTGCCATTCCCGCCAATCTGGTCAAGGTGTTCCTCGGTGCCGCGGACCGTGGCGCGACCAGTTTCGAACGTCCCTATGTCGGCGCAACCTTCGATCCGGTGACCTCCGATGTGGCTGAGGCGCTCGGTCTCGACAAGGTGCGTGGAGCGCTGGTGGTGCGTGTGGTCGATGGAGGCCCCGCCGCCAAGGCCGGCCTGAAGGCCGGACAGGTGGTGACGGCCGTCGATGGTGTTCCGGTCGAACATCCGGATGCGCTCGGTTACCGCCTCACCACCGCTGGCCTCGGCAAGGCGGTCAAGCTGACGGTTCGTGAAAACGGTGCCGAAAAGCAGATCACCATGACGCTGGCCGGTGCGCCGGAGACGACCCCGCGCGACGAACGGCTGATCCAGGGCCGCAATCCTTTTGCCGGCGCCAAGGTCGCCAACCTCTCACCGAAACTGGCCTATGAGTTGCAGATGCCGTCGGAAGTCATGGGTGTTGTCATCACGGATGTCGCTGAGGGTTCGCCCGCCGCCCGCCTCGGTTTTGCTCCGCATGATATCATCATTTCCGTCAACGGTGATGCCGTTGCCACGAGCGCCGACATGGCCAAGATCGCAGCCGGCGATCCCGGCTTCTGGCGCGTGGAAATCGAGCGCGACGGTCAGCGCATAAGACAGGTTTTCCGATGAGCGATCTCTTCGCGCCGCAGGTCCCGCAGGAAGTGGAGGCCCGCCGTCCGCTGGCCGACCGCCTGCGGCCGAAGACGCTGGCCGAGGTGACGGGCCAGGAACATCTGACGGGCGAGGATGGTGTCCTCGCCCGTATGATCGATTCAGGCTCGCTTGGCTCCATGATCTTCTGGGGACCGCCCGGCACAGGAAAGACCACGATCGCCCGGCTGCTTTCGGGGCAGGCCGGACTTGCCTTCGAGCAGATTTCGGCGATCTTTTCCGGCGTCGCGGACCTGAAGAAGGTATTCGAGGCAGCGCGCTTGCGTCGCATGGAGGGCCGTCAGACGCTGCTTTTCGTCGATGAGATCCATCGCTTCAATCGCGCCCAGCAGGACAGTTTTCTTCCGGTGATGGAAGACGGCACGGTCATCCTGGTGGGCGCCACCACCGAAAACCCGTCCTTCGAACTCAATGCCGCTCTTCTCTCCCGCGCGAGGGTGCTGACTTTCAAGCCCCATGACGAGCAGAGCCTTGGCACGCTGCTGAACCGTGCCGAGGAAACGGAGAATCGGCCGTTGCCGCTGGATGAGGATGCCCGCATCGCCCTGATCCGTATGGCGGATGGCGATGGCCGCGCCGCGCTGACCCTTGCCGAGGAAGTCTGGCGCGCCGCCCGCAAGGACGAGGTGTTCGACACTGACGGTCTGGCGCGGATCGTCCAGCGCCGCGCGCCGGTCTACGACAAGGGGCAGGACGGCCATTACAACCTGATCTCGGCGCTGCATAAATCGGTGCGCGGTTCCGACCCGGATGCGGCGCTCTATTATCTCTGCCGTATGTTCGATGCCGGCGAGGATCCGCTTTATCTCGGACGCCGACTGGTCAGGATGGCGGTCGAGGATATCGGTCTCGCCGATCCGCAGGCGTTGGTCATCTGCAATGCCGCCAAGGACGCCTATGATTATCTCGGCTCGCCCGAGGGGGAACTGGCGCTGGCGCAGGCCTGTGTCTATCTTGCCACCGCGCCGAAATCGAACGGCGTTTATGTGGCTTACAAGGCGGCGATGCGGGCAGCGAAGGAGAACGGCTCGCTGCTGCCGCCGAAGCATATCCTCAATGCGCCGACCAAGCTGATGAAGGCCGAGGGCTATAACGAAGGCTACCGCTACGACCATGACGAGCCGGATGCCTTTTCCGGTCAGGACTATTTCCCTGAAAAGATGGGCCGTAAGACCTTCTACGATCCACCGGAACGAGGCTTCGAGCGGGAGATCCGCAAGCGGCTGGACTGGTGGTCTAAACTGCGCCGCGAACGCAACAACTGAAGCGCTGAAAGCCTCAGGAAGCCTTGCTCATCCGAGGTGCATGAGGGGCGACGATCATCTTCACCGAGGAATCGGCAAGGCCGTGATGGCCTTCCATGTCGACGATCAGGTGCCAGTGGCCGCTTTCCGGAATGGTAAGCTTGATCGGAGATTTCTTCGCAACGCCGCCGAGATACTTGAAATCCAGCGTTTCCTTGAAACGCTGGAAATTGCCGGGTGTCATCAGCCGCACATTGTTGACCGCGGAGAGTGTCACTTCGATGATCGTCCCGGCGCGCTGTTCCTTGAGGTCGTAGTGGCTAAAGTGGAAGCTCGGCTTGGACATTCGGCTCCTCGTATTCTCGATGCTCTTCAATTCAACTCCGCAATCTGCCGTATCCGGGTTAAGGAAGGGTTCGCCGGGCATGGTGGCATGGTGGTTCGATGCAGCAGCATCGGCTTTCGGGCGGCTCGTCTGCCTTTGTCGCTCGGGGGCTTCGGCATATCTGGTCGCGCATCCCTCGACATGACTTCTCCTTCACGCGAGCCGAAGGCCCCGTGTCGTGCTGGATTTCAATGTCCCTCCCTGCGGAAGGTCGGCCGGGGCGCTGGAAGCTGCCTCGTAAAGTAAAAAATATATGACACCTTCCGGCGCCCCGTTCGGTGTGTTTTTCCGGACG